>NZ_JBICBL010000002.1:425433-706544 GCF_043089925.1 Streptomyces sp. NPDC013457 | reverse complement strand
AGAAACCGTAAGGCGATCATGAGGCTCCGTGAGGCTGAATGAGCCCAGGTGAGGCGTGGTGAACTCCTCGATGGAGTCCGAGAGTGAGCCTCCGTGAGGGGCGATCGGTTTCCGTGAGGGGGTCTTGTGGCATCAAAGTGGCATCGTGTGGCATCCGCACCTCAGGACACCGACCGCAGGTGCCGCCCGCTGACCAGCGCGGAACGAACCTCTTCGACCACCTCGGCGCCAGCGTGCTGGTACAGCCACGTGACTCGACCGCCCCGCTCGTGGCCCATGATGACCTGGACGTCCTTCTCCGGGACGCCGGCGTCCTTCAGCCGGGTGGCGAAGGTGTGCCGCAGGTCGTGCACCCGGGGCCAGACCTCCTTGCGCCGGGTCTCCGGGTTGAACACCTCTCTGGCCAGGCCGGCCGCCTGAATCGCAGGGATCCAGTGCCGTCGGAAGTTCGGGCGGGTCAGCGCTCCGCCGCGCGGGCCGCGGAAGACCAGCTCCTCTTCGTGGAGGTCTTCGCCGTCCTCGATGGGCGACTCAGTAAGGGCCGGATCCCACGTCTCCATCATCAGCTCGACGGCTTCGACGGCCTTCGGAGTGAGCGGGACGGTACGGAATCCGGCGCGGCTCTTCGGGGCCGGCTTCCTCCGGATCTTGCCACGGTCGTCGATGAGAACTTCCTTCACCTTCACCGTGGCGCTGCCGAGGTCGACGTTGCAGGCCCTCAGGCCCGTGTACTCGCCCCAGCGCATGCCGGTCTCCTCGGCGAACACTACCAACGGCTGGTAGTACTCGGTGAGGTGCTGCCGGATCAGTTCGCACTGCGCAGCGGTGGGCGGGATCATGTCGTCGGGGTGCTTGGCCGGGGCCGCGCCCACCTCGATGTCGAGGGTGGGGTTGACCGTGATGCGTCGGTCGCGGAGTGCGGCCACCATCATGTGGCGCAGCAGCTCCAACACCTTCTTCTGGGTGGCGTGGCCCTTGACCTCGTTCGTGATCCAGTCCTGCACCTGGATCCACGTGATGGTGTTCAGCTTCCGCTTGCCCCACTTCGGCTGAACGTGGACTGTCCAGGCCGACAGCTTCCGGTTCCTCGTCGTCACCGACTTGACCTTGACCGTCGGCCACCAGACGTCCCACCACTCGTCGATGGTGATGGCCCCACGCTTCGGGTCCTGGTATGTGCCTTCGCGGACCTGCGTGCGCACCTTGTCGAGGTGCGCCACGGCTTCCTTCTGTGTGGGGAACACCGGCCCGCACTGCTTCCCGTCCGGGTCCCGGTACCGGGCCTGCCACGACCCGATGCAGTCCCGCCGGCTCTTCCGGGCCCCATGCTTCTCCTCGGGGTACTTCTCCTTGCACAACGGGCAGCCGCAGCCCTTCTCTCGCAGCTGCCGGGGGTTGTTCAACGCTCTACGCGCCATGGCGGATCACCTGGCCACTCCTCCGCTGGGTAGGTACGCGGGGAAGCAGGTAGATCGCCTCCCCACACCAGCAGATTGCACCGGATTCCGGCTGCTCGATGGCGAGTTCTTCGAGGACTGCCCGAAGGGCGAACAGAGTGACCGGGTGGGGAAGGGCGTCGGGAAGGGTGACCACGTTGCCGGCCGCGTCGTATGGCCGGAGTCCGGCTACCGGGTCGAAGTGCTCGTAGCGGACGCGAATGCACATGGGTCCCCCCAAGAGGCAGGCGACGATTGGACGTCGGCCTCGGGGGAGGGCGCGGCCGAGCTTCGACCGTACTCCCTCTTAGGTGAATATGCGACCACTCTACGTGCCGTAAGTCACCCAACTCTCACTGGGAGTGTTGGAGTCCATTTGGGTTAGACCCGTGAAGGCGACAGACGGTTGTACGGGGCTCGAGACTTCCCGGCTACTGCTTGTTGGCCTCGTTGAGGGCGCTCATCTCGATGAGCTTGGCGCGCTGCTGCTCCTCGGTGAGGCCGCGAAAGAGGCTGACGAGACGCTTCTCAGCCTCGTCGTCGAGCGGGCCCGGGGCCTCGCGGCGCGCGGCCGCGAAAATCTCGGCTTCGGTGAACTTGGGGAACTCGCGCGCCAGGCCCCGGAGCTTGTCAGGGTTGGGGCCGCGCTTGCCGCCGCGCTTGCCGAGGGTCCAGCTGTTGACGGTGGCGGGGGCAACGCCGATACGGCGCGCGATCTCCGATTCCGAGACGTTGTAGGTGTCTCGGATTCGCTTGATCAGCTGCGCCAGGTTCTCGTCGCGCTCCGCAGGGGTTTCCACAGAGGTAACCATGCCCGTGGATCTTCTACTTTTGCAAGTAAAAGTAGAAGCATGGCGGATTCGCACAGCAGCGCGTGACCTCCCCGTCGCGCGCCGTTGCGCATGTCATATGCCGACACATTAGAACAGTCATTCGATCTGCGCCACCGCGCCACGAAACTCACTGACACTCACGCCAACACGCTTGACCTCACTGACACTGACACAGTAGAAATGTGTCAACGGCAGCGGGAAACCCGCAGCCGGCCCACCGACCAGCGCGAGGCGTACATGACCCACCTGCTCCGCAAAGACCACGGCAGGCCAATCCGCAGAGCAATGGAGCTCCGCGGACTGACCGGGGAGAAGCTCGCGAAGGCCACGAAGAAGGCCGACGCGACGGGGCGAGGGATCAGCTTGGCGACGGTCTCGAAGATCACCGGACGCGGCGAGACGGCGGCCGAACACTGCCGACTCCGCACCGCGTGGCTCATTGCCACCGTGGTGCGCGAACCGCTCCAGGACCTCTTCGACATGCCCTCAGTTTCAACTGACACAGTGGAAAGGTCTAGCCCCCATGGCGACTCAGACCCTCGCTGAGCGCACGGAGATCCTCCGTCCCGCCGGTATCAGCCCCCTCCTCACCACGGCACAGCTCATGGCCCTCTACGGGGTCAGCAACTGGACCGTCAACGAGTGGGTGAAGAACGGCTGCCCGCTGGAGCCCACCGCGTTCCGCGGCCGGCGCTTCGACCGGGACCGGGTCCGCGCCTGGATGGCCGAGCAGGACACCGCGCTCGCCGCCTCTGCCTGACCCAAGAAGAACGGGGCCGCCCGGACCGGGCCTGGTCCGTACGCGACCCCTCCGGAATCCCTCAACACCCCAAGGAATCGAGGAACCCGTGAGCATCACCCTACCTACCAACTTCCCTACCGGAGACCGGCGCACGGTCGCCGTGGTCTTCGCCACGGCCCGGCCGACGACCGTCCCCACGGTTCTCCTCGGCGCGGCGCGGATCCTTCAGGCGAACGGCCTGTGGCAGGGCGACTACGTCCCGGACAGCTGCGACCGCGAGATGTGCGTGCCGCACTTCCTGCGCCCGATGAGCATCGTGGCGGCGATCCGCTGCTCGGCGACGGGTGACCCGCATGCGTCGTCGCAGCTGGCGGACATGGCGGTCGGCTTCGTGGCCTTGTCGCTGGACGGCGGCCCGTACTACGGCGACGTGTTCTCGCTGGAGTCGCACGTCGACGCGTGGGGTGATGAGCCCGGCCGGTCGGCGGATGCGGCGGTCGCGCTGCTGGAGATGCTGGCGACGGCTCCGGAGTGTGCGGCATGACGCATTCGCCTACGCCGACGGAGCTGTTGGCGCTGAAGACCGCGAATGCGGCGCTGTTGGAGAGCAACGACTCGTTCTGCGACATGGTCGCGACGGTGGTGTTCGCGCTGGGTTCGGCGCAGCTGCTCCAGTCCCCGGAGACCGCCGCCGAGCTGGCCGCGCTGCGGGCCCGGGTGGCCGAGCTGGAGGCGGAGCGCCACACCACGAACGAGGCGCTGTCCGACGCGGCCGAGGCGCTGCGGGCGAGCCGTGACTCACTGTTCGAGCTGCCGCTGTTCCTCGCCGAGTTCGACAGCGTCGAGCCGGAGCTGCACCTCACCCCCGACGCTGCCCGCGCGGTGTGCGACGACATCGCCAAGGCCGTTGCCGACGGCCAGTCGTGGGACTGGTTGCGGAACGAGGACGGCGTGTGGGTGCAGTTCTGGACGCACGAGGACGATGACCGGCCGACGGGCTTCACCGGCGGTCAGGTGACCGAGCTCCGCGTACAGCGGCCCAGTCCCACGCGCGGCGAACTCGCCAAGCAGCGGCACCTCGTGGACCCGCTCGACCACGTCCTCGAAGCCCTCGCCCCCCGCACCACCGCCACCATCGAGACCGCCGGGAGCACCCTGTGAGCAACGAGAACGAGTCGACCAACCCCCCGCTCTCCTTCCGCTCCCGCGCCGACTGGCTCTCCGGGTTTCTCCGCGCCGACCGGATCCGCCTCGACACCCTCGTGCAGCTCGTTGCCGGATGGGGCGACGACGACACCCGCGACGCAGTGATCGCCGCGCTCGACGAGCTGGCCCACGTGGTGCAGTCCCCGCGGTCCGAGGGCGTCCTCGACGCGGCCGCCGAGGCCGTCGAGGACGTGGCCCGCATGGACTACGCGCAGGTCCCGATCGACAAGAACGCCGCGCTGCGCCTGTCGGCCGAGCTGGCGACGGTGACCGAGCACCTGACCCGGTTCGGGCCCGCCCGCAAGGCCACGGTCCCGACGCAGCAGGACCGGAGGGCGTCGTGACTCCCGAGCAGGAGAGCCGCCGCGAGTGGCTCCTGGCCCAGATCCGCAAGACCAGCGGCTCGTGGACGACGCTCCGCGCCGAGTCGACGCTGCGCCGCTCGCCGTGGCCGACGTCCGGCCGGAACACCGCGCGGAAGGACCTGCGGGCGCTGGCCGCCCGGGGCGAGCTGACCGTGTGGAACGACGCCACGACCGGCCGCCGCACCTACACGTCCAACACCGCCATGAGGAGGGCCGCATGACAACGACCGCGCAGGCTGGGGCCGCTCAGGCCCCGGCCGCCGGCCGCCGGGTCACCCCCACCGGCCGCCTCATCCTCTCCGCCGACGCCGACCGAGCCGACTGGCTCACCGCCCGCCGCTCCGGCATCGGCTCCAGCGACGTCCCCGCGATCCTCGGCCTCATCAATGAGAACCCCCCGCTGAAGGTCTACTTCGACAAGCTCGGCCACGACGTCGACGACGCCGGCGAGGCCGCCTACTGGGGCAACGTCAACGAGGAGCCCGTCGCACGCCGCTGGGCCATGCAGAACCGCAGCGTCATCCGCCGCGTCGGTCTCGTCTCCCACGTCAACCACCCGCACTGGATGACAACCCTCGACCGTCGAGTCACCGAGTGCCCGCTCTCCGCCGACGAGCAGGCGCCCTGCGCCCTGGAGGTCAAAACCCGCTCGGCGTTCAAGTCGACGCAGTGGCACGCCGGAGCCCCGGACGACGTCCTGGCGCAAATGCTGTGGCAGATCGCCGTCAACGGCTACGAGCACATGCATTACGCCGTCCTGATCGGCGGCAACGAGTACCACCAGGGCACCATCCGGCGGGACGCCTACACCGACGTGATGGCCGACATCACCACGGCCATGGACCGCTTCTGGGCCGAACACGTCAAGGCGCAGGTTCCTCCGCCGCCCGTCGGCGACGGCGAGGCTCTCACCCGGCTGTTCCGGCGTCTGCACCCCACCCGCACCGGAACCGTCGACATCGACCGCCAAGCCGACGCCCTCGACGCGCTCCTCGACTACGGCCAGCACCAGCGCACCGAGTCTGCCGCGCGCAAGGCCAAGGCCGCCGCCAAGGCCCGCATGATCGCCGCCCTCGACAGCGCCCAGGCCGCACTCATCGGCGGCGAGCGCGCCTACTCCCTGGAGCCGTCGAACGCTGCACCGCGCGTCGACCTCGAACTCCTTGCCGAACGGTGGCCCGACGCCTACGCGGCGTGCGTGACCCCTAACCCGACCGAACGCATCGACATCGCACCGAAGTACAAGGGGGGCATCTGATGGGCCTGCGCGAGAACGCGGCCGCGGCCGCCGGCCGGACCCTGGCCGCTGACGAGCAGCACGAGTACGAGCAGGACCCGGAGCAGGAGACGTACGTCGACCTGATGGCCGGGTACGAGCCGGGCGACGGCGACCCGGAGATGGTGCCGGTCCACCTGGCGTGGCTGCGTGTCCGCAAGGAGATCCGCGCCATCGCCAAGGGCGAGCAGTACAACGCTGCGGGCACCCGCTACAACTTCCGCGGCGTCGACACGGTCGTCAACACCTTCGGGCCCGTAACGCTGAAGCACGGCATCAACGTCTTCCCCGTCGAGGTGGACGCGACGTACCGCGACACCACGACGTCCAAGGGCAACAAGATGCGTGAGTGCACCGTCACGGTGTCGTGGATGGTGCTGGGCCCGAAGGGCGATGCCCTGCCCATGCTGTTGAAGTCGCAGGGCGAAGCGCTCGACTCGGCCGATAAGGGAACCGCGAAGGCGCAGTCCGTGGCGCTGCGGGTGTTGCTTCTGTCGGCCGGCCTGACGCCGACGCACGACAAGGACCCGGACGCCTCGCACGTGGAGCGCGGCAACGAGGCCCCGGCCCGGTCGGCGGAGTCGTACCGCGACGAGATCCTCGACAAGAAGACCTCACAGGGCCGTCTTCAGCAGATCGGCTACGAGCTGAGCAACCTCCAGATGATGAACCGGCAGGTGCAGAACGAGACCGGTGAGATGGAGACGCTCGGCAGCCTCGGCCGCCGGATTCACGCCGAGCGCTCGGGCGGTGGCCAGTGAGCTGGCACCTGGGCCGCATGTGCGGCTTCGACCTGGAGACCACCGGCGTCGACGCAGAGAACGACCGCATCGTCACCGCCTGCGTCGTCCAGTGCGGCGGCGGACAGCC
Organism: Streptomyces sp. NPDC013457; assembly: GCF_043089925.1. Taxonomy (NCBI): domain Bacteria; kingdom Bacillati; phylum Actinomycetota; class Actinomycetes; order Kitasatosporales; family Streptomycetaceae; genus Streptomyces; species Streptomyces sp. NPDC013457. The sequence goes on along the minus strand of NZ_JBICBL010000002.1, from coordinate 699,816 downwards.
CACCGTCTCCGCGAACTGGCTCGCCGACCCCGGGATCGAGATCCCCGACGAGGCCGCCAAGGTCCACGGCATCACCACCGACGTCGCCCGCGCGAAGGGCCGCCCGGCTTCCGAGGTCGTCGCCGAACTCCTCGCCGCACTCGGCCAGGTCGTCGCGAGCGGTGTTCCGGTCGTCGCGATGAACGCCCGCTTCGACTTCACCATGCTCGACCGCGAGGCCGCCCGCTACGGCCTCGCCCCGCTGCCCGCCGGACCGGTGGTCGATCCGTTCGTCATCGACAAGGCCATCGACAGGTGCCGCAAGGGCAAGCGGCGCCTGACCGACCTGTGCGCGCACTACGAGGTACCGATCGGCGAGGCCCACACCGCCGACGCCGACGCGATCGCCGCGTGCCGCGTCGCCTGGCGGCAGGGCGCCCGTACCCCGCGCCTGGCCGCCATGTCCCTCACCGAGCTTCACACCGCGCAGGTCGGATGGGCGGCCGAGCAGGCCGCCAGCCTCCAGAAATACCTGCGCAAGAGCGACCCGGCCGCCTACTGCCCGCCCGAGTGGCCCCTCATCCCGCACCACCAGAACGGAGCCGTCCTGTGACGCTCATCGAGACCCCTGCGGCCGAGCTGACCACCCGCTCGGCCGCGGGTATCCACCGGCCCCTTGTCATTGGCCTCGACCTGTCCCTCACCTCCACCGGCATTGCCGGGGTCGACTGGGCCGAAGGACTCCGCAGCCGCCAGAACGGGCACGTGCGTCTGTCGTGGCTGCGGATGGAGATCCTCGACCGCGTCAGGAACGCGGACCTGGTCGTGGTCGAGGGGCCGGCCTACGGGCGCGGCGCCCAGGCCGGACACCACGAGCTCGCGGGGCTGTGGTGGCTCGTGACCCACGATCTGTGGCGCCGCGAACTGCCGTACGCCGTCTGCCCGCCGCAGCAGCGCGCGATCTACGCCACCGGCCGCGGCAACGCGGGCAAGGGCGAGGTCCGCGACGGGGTCCGCCGGCACTTCGGTGTCGAGTGCGACGGGGTGTCCCGGTACGACAAGGCCGACGCCGTGTCGATGGCCGCGCTCGGCGCGCACTGGCTCGGCTACCCAGTCACCGAGCTGCCGCCGACCCACACGCGCGCCCTTGAGGGCGTCCAGTGGCCCGAGCAGATTCCGGCGGTGGCCCGATGAAGATCCGCCAGGACGTCGCCGACATGCTCCGCGCCGGTCACTCCGACCGCGCCATTGCCCGGCAGCTGAACACCGATGCCAAGCGCGTGTCCGCCGCCCGCGCATCACTCGGCCTGCCCACGGTCCGGCCCGGCAAGAACGCCTCCGCGTCACTGGAGGAAGCCTTCCGCTCGCACTCCATCGAGCTCAGCAACGGCCACGTGAAGTGGACTGGGCACATCACGGCAGGACGCGGCACCTTCCGCTGGAACGGCCGCCACTGGACCGCACGCAGAGCCGCGTTCGAGATCCAGCACGGCCGGCCCCCCGAGGGCAACACGGTCATGGTGTGTGACCTGCCGGGGTGTGTCGCGCCCGCCCATGTCCGCGAGATCGGTGGAGCCGCGCAGGTCAAGGACCCGAACCGGCCGACCACGCCCGCCACGGACGAGGACATCGCCCGCATGCTCCTCAACGGCTGCTCTCAGAGCAAGGTCATGCGTGCCCTCCCTGTCAGTGGCAGGCGGGTCCGCGTGATCCGGGAAGGGCTCGGCCTCGAGCGGCACAAGCCGGGCCAGCCGGCCGAACCGCTCGAGGAGACGTTCAAGTGGCGCGCCACGCCCACGGCAGACGGGCATCTGGTGTGGCCCACCGCCGACCTTCACATCAGGACCGTCGACGGCGCATCCATCAGCGCCGCACGGTATGCCTTCCGCCAGAAGTACGGGCGCGCCCCGGTCGGCAAGGTTCTGCCCGGCTGCGGCACGACGCGGTGCGTCCACCCCGACCACGTCGAGGACCGGCCGATGCGCGAGGCCCTCGCCACCCAGCTCGCTTCGATCTTCGGGGGTGTGCGATGAGCGAGACCCGAGGGACCAGCCTGCCCTTCATCCCCAACTGGCGTTCGTTCGCCGTCTGCCGGGACATCGACCCCGACTTGATGTTCCCCGCAACCGGTGACATCAGCGGCATCGAGGCAGCCAAGCGGATCTGTCACCAGTGCCCGGTCGTCACCAGCTGCCTCAACGCAACCCTGGCCGCCGAGCACGGGCTCGGCAAGGACAGCCGACACGGCGTCGCCGGCGGCCTGTCCTCGTCGCAGCGGTACGCCCTGTACTCCCGGCGCCGCAAGGCCGCCGCGTGAGCACCCAGCCCGGCCCGCCGCTCCTGGACTGGCGGGACTCCTCCCACTGGCACCACACACCGAAGCCGTGCCGCTACTGCGGCAAGCCCGCCTACACCCGCGACTCGAAGCGCAGCCCCGCGCACAAGACGTGCGCCGAGGAAGCACTCGCCCAGCAGGCCGCAGACGCGGCCGACGCCTACCGGAAGGACACCCTGTAATGCCGAAGCTCAGCCCCCACCAGGCCCCCGAGGTCAAGCTCGACAGCGCCGCCGCGTCCGTCGAGGCCAGCCTCACCACCGAGCAGCGCCGCGGCCTGTTCGAGAAGCCCGGGACCACCGTCGTCGCGATCGTGGAGCTGACGTCCAAGTCGTACACCGGCCACGCCGACGGCGAGGAGAAGGAGCCCCAGGTCAAGGTCCGCGTCACCGGCTGCGAGGTCGCCCGGTCCGACGGCGAGGCCGCCACGCTCCTGGAGGCCAAGCGCGCGATGTGGAGGGCCCGCCGCATGGACGGAACCCTCGACGAGGTCGGGCCAGGACCGCGTGACCCCGAGCAGGTCATCGGCGACGCGTTCGCCGAGTACCCCTCCGAGGAGGAGTACCGGGCGCACGAGCGGGCCCGCGAGCAGCGGCGCCGCGACGAATACGTCCGCTGACGCAGCCCACCCCGCAACCAGTACGGGGCGGGCCGACTCCCCCGCCCCGTACACCGCACCACGACCACGGAGAGCCCCAGTTGAGCACTGACGAGCAGGCCGCCCGCGCCAGCGGCAGCGTGCCTAACGCCTACGGCAACGCCCTGGCGTGGCGCTGGTCCCGTGAGATGCCCACGGCCCTTCGCCGCGGCTTCCTCACCCTGCTCTACGCCCTCCGTGCCATGGCCAACGCCAGCGGCGAGATCCGGTTCCCCGACGGTCCGATCCGTATCCAGGACATCGCGAAAGCCGCAGGCGCCAGCGAGAAGGACGCCCGCCGCTACCTCAACGCCGCAATCGCCGCCGGGGTGGTCTTCGTGAAGGGCGAGCAGCGCCGAGGAAAGCCCACTCTGTACGTCCTCATGAACGACCCGTCGCCCGACTGGGGAGCCGCCGAGTCGTCGCTCAAGAGCAGCCGCCGGCCTGCCGGCAAGACCCCGGCCCCGTGGCAGGAGCCTGCCGAAAGTTCGGGTCCCCGCGACCCGAACCAGTTCGGGGGACCGCGACCCGAACTTGAGGGCTCGGAGCCGGGAGAAGTTCGGGTCCCCGCGACCCGTATGGGTTCGGGCCCCCGCGACCCGATTGGTTCGGGTCCCCGCGACCCGAACAACCCAGGTAGTACCCAAGAGTCTTCCCATGACGGGGCTGGGGTGGTCTTCAAACCTCAGGTAGTTGGCGCGTCCGGAACCCAACAGATCGACGGCGACCAAGAACAAGACCACGACCACACCCCGCCACTCGGCTTCCTCCGCTGCACGCGCTGCCACGAGCGCCTCGTCCCCGACCCCCGTCGTCCCGGACGCACCACCCACACCCACTGCACCGCGAGGACCGCCTCATGACCTCCCTGGAGCTCCTCTCCCCCGCTGCCCCGTACCTCGCCAACTGGCAGGAACGAGCAGCGTGCGCCGGCGCGGACACGAACCTGTGGTTCGGCCAGCCCCACCAGATCCGCTCCGCCATCGCCGCCTGCTCCAGGTGCCCCGTCCGCGCCGAATGCCTCCACGACGCCCTCGCCTACGAGACCCCTGGCGCAGCCCGCTACGGCATCCGCGGCGGCCTCAACGGCAACGAGCGCAACCAGCTCCCGGACCTCCCCAGCTCCGCAACCGAAGCCGTCGCTGCCCTCCGCGAACTCCTCAACGAAAGGACCCCCGAACCCATGACCACCACACCCGCCCTGCACCCGGCACCCACCGCCGCCGACGCTCCGGTCAAGGCCGGCGCCGACGTCCGCCTGCGGGCCGTCCCCGCAGACACCACGCCACTGCCCGTCGGCAAGCTCCTCACGTGGGGCGACCAGCACACCGACCCCGCAGTCCAAGACCAGGCCGCCCGCGCCCGCGCCGCTCTCTCAGGCCTCCGCAAGCGCCACGCCGCCGACCAGGAACTCACCGCGCTCACCACCGAGCGCGAGCAGCTCGAGCAGCGCCTCGCCGAACTCGCCGCCCGGGAATCCGAACTGGCGCCGTCGAAGGCGAAGAGGAAGCGCACCGCGTACGTCCGCAACTACGACACCCGCACCGTCCGCGCCTGGGCCGACGCCAACGGCATCGAGTGCGCCCGCATCGGCCAGATCCCCAAGCGCGTGCTGGAGGCCTGGCGAGCCGCCAACCCCGCGTCGTGATGGACGCCCGCTGATCCGGTTCCACCACCACACACACAGGAGACCCACCGCCATGACCTTCACCCTTGGCCAGCGAGTCCGCACCACCGTCAACGCCCCCGCCGGATGGGAAGGCGCGTTCTCAGCCCCCGTCGGCACCCTCGGCACGATCGAGAGCGGCCCGGACCAGTTCGGCTCCTACGGCGTGCTCCTCGACGGGGACCCGGCGCAGATGCCCGCGGCCTACCACGCCAACGAGCTGACCGCCTCGTAGCCGTCTGCCGGCCCGCCCCACCCGAACCCGAAGGAGCACCACATGGCCCACCTCTGGGAGATCGACCACCCGTACTACTGCCAGGAAGGCAACTACTTCAGGAACGGGCAGCACACCCTGTTCGCCTCCTGGGCCGAGTTCACCGAGACCCTCTTCCACACCGGCGACCGCGACCAGAACCTCCTCATCCGCTGGGACTGGAAGTCCTACCGCCGCGAGCCGGACCCGTTGCTCCGCGACGACATCGCCGAGGACGAGCTGCTGCTGTTCTTCGTGCTCCAGCGCAAGGCCTGGCTCTGCTCCGTCGGCATCCGCGTCCGGGACGAGGACGAGCCAGCCGTCCGCGAGTTCCTGGCTGAGTGCGCGGTGTCGATGCGTGACACCTGGGAGCCGTTCCTTGACGCGCTCCAGCCGACCCCCTGAGCACGCGACCGCCCGCCCCGAGGCAAGCGGGGCGGGCGTCACCCCCGACCCTACCGACAGGAGCAGCACCATGACCTTCGAGTACCGCGACCACGACGGCGACTTCGTCGAGGTCTCCGTCCCCGTCGACCTCCCGTTCATCGCAATCCGCACCGGAGACAGGGGCTGCTACATCGACCCCGACCGTGTCGAGGAGGTGGTCGCCGGGATCAGGGACGCCGCCCGCCAGGCCGCCAGACAGAAGCTCCCGACGATGGCCTACGGCGACGGCAAGGGCCGCGTCTACTGCCAGAGCTGCGCCCCCACGGTCGGCGCGGACGTACCCCTCACCGTCGACCAGGTGGACCACTGGGAGCTGTGCCCGTCCTGCGGGCGGCCCGTCGTCGACGTGGCCCGCCAGGCCGCCGGACAACCCGCCGCCGCTGTGCCCACCCTCGCCACGCCGTGCGACAACTGCGACCACGCGCTGAACTGGCACGGGAACTCCGCCGCGTGCATCTTCGCCTTCTGCGGCTGCGGCCGGTTCCGAGCGCCGGAGGACCCCGCCGTCGGGGGGCAGGACGCCACACCGCCGGCCGAGTCCCGCGTCACCGTGTACGGGATCGACATCAACGAATGGGACCGCATCCACGAGCAGCTGCGCCGCATCGAGGACGCCGTGACACCGCTCACCGCCGCCGAGCGCCAGTTCCTCACCTTCGCCCTGGAGCTCGCCTCCGACCAGATGGCCAACCGCGGCGACGAGTTCGAGGACGAGGACCACGCCGCGCTCGCCCGCCTCCGCCGCATGGCCGACGAGGCCACCCCGTGAGCGCCCACACCCGCGTCGAGCCCAGCCTCACCCCGCTGCGGGCCATCCTCGCCAGCAAGCGCCATCAGCGCACCGCACGCAAGTGGCCATGGGCGTGGTGGTGCTGCACCTGCGACGACGCATATGGGGCGGGCCGTACCGAGCAGGCGGCCCGTCAGCAGGCCGAGGCACACGAGCAGGCCGCCCACGGCGAGGCCACCCCGTGAGCGGCTGGGCATGGGCCGCCCTCCAAGGCCTCGGCTGGTGGTGCGCCGCCAGCTTCACCCTGTGCGCTCTCCTCGCCGTCATCGGCTGGACCCGCAACACCCTCCGCGAGCGCGCCCGATGATCGCCGTCCTCGCGTTCGTCGCCCTCACCGTCATCACCGCCGGCCTCCCCTGCGGCCACTGGTCCCACCACCCCAGGAGCACCCGATGAGCGAACCCCGCCTGTTCCACCTTCAGCGCCACACCGACGTGTCCGGCGTCTCCGGCACCGGCCGCGTAGCCGACGGCGTCATCTGGCCCGACGGAGCCACCACCGTCCGCTGGCGCGGCGAACGCCCCTCCACCGTCCACTGGGACCACATCGGCCATGCCAAGGCCGTACACGGCCACGGAGGCGCCACCGAGATCGTCCTCGACGACAGCCCCCGCGACCGACTCGCCCGCATCGCCGAGGCGCACCGCAAGGGCGTCGACTCCAACGGGGGCTCGTGGGGCGGCTGCACCGAGTGCGGCCACAACTGGCCCTGCCCCACCTACACCTGGGCCACCACGGACCGCGACCCGCTTGCCACCTGGGACCCGGCCGACGACGAGGACGGAGACGCCCGATGACCGACCCCACACCTGCCGAGCCCGCCCGGCGGCACACCGTCGACACCCTGACCGACCCGGAACTGACCCGGCTGTACAGCGAGCTGGAGGCCGCCAAGTACGACGCCGAGATGCGGCAGCACCGCGAAGTGCGCCACCGCGCCCGCGCCGAGCGGGCCGAGGCCGCCCTCGAACGCGTCCGCAAGGCACTCCACGCCATCAGCATCGACATCGGCCGCCACCGAGGCACCAGCGACCCCGAGATGCTCGCCTACCGCCTCGGGCTCATCGACGCCGACCGGCAACTCCGCGCCGCCCTCGACGAGCAGCAGGAGCAGCAGACGTGAACGCACGCATCACCGTCATGGAGTGCAGCAACGACAGTCGCCTCGACCTGCTCATGTTCGGGCGCTGGTACTGGCAGGCCAGCGTCCCAGGCCGGGGCTCAGCGCGGGGCAACGCCCGCACCGAGGAACGCGCCCGCACAAAGGCCGAGGCCGCCGCCCGGAAGCTATCCGCCAAGCCCACCACCAAGTTCGAGCAGTACAACCTCCCGCTCGACACCTGACCCAGAACGACGGAGGGGCGTGCCACAGACCTCCCCAGGCCAGCACGCCCCACACGGTGCGATCACCGTACCGCCCGCACGCACACCACGGAGCGCACCATGACCGCCACCACCCTCCGCACCATCGCCCAACTCTGGCCCGCACTCAACGACGCCCTCGCCGCACCCACCCAGCACTCCTGGCCCCCCGTCGAACTCCGCGGCTACCTCGACGCCCTGGAGCAGTACGACATCGCCGAGGCCGCCGCCCTCCGCGCCCTGGAGCGCTCCCCTGATCAGCTCGGCACCCGGCCCGTACCGATCAACCTGCGCGTGCACGACACCATGCGCGCCGTCGAAGCCGCGCTCCTCGACACCGCCGACCGCATCGCCTGGTCCGTCCAGCGCACCCCCATGCAGCCCCCGCCGCCGGCCCGCGCCGCGTACGCCCGCTCCCGAGCCGACCGGGTGTACTGGGAGGACCGCGCACGCCGCGCCGAGGCTGCCCGGAAGGACGCGGCCGACGGGCGCCGCTGGCGTCACAACACCGGCCGCACAGCCATCCGGGCCGCTGTGTGGCTGGCCGGACGTGTAGAGGGCGCCAGGGGCCCGTTCAGGCCGCTCTCCGAGCCCGAGCAGCACCACGTCGCCCGCGTCGCCGAGGGGGCACTCGCGCGCATCGAGGCCACGCTCGACCTCGCCGACGGCTGCCGCGAGCTCACGAGCAGCCACCCCTGCCCGTGCGGCGGGACGATCGAGGTGTACGGCGGAGCCGGCGCGCAGCCGGTAGCGCGGTGCAAGAGCTGCGGGGCGATCTGGTCGGAGGCCGGGGTGGTCGCGGCCTGACCCGGACAGCACGAAGGCCCCCGCCGGATACACCCGGACGGGGGCCTCACGCGTGCACGGCTACGGGCGCCACGCCTCGTCATAGTCGGGATGGTCGGCGTACGGCAGCGCAAGGAAGTCCAGCGCTGCGCCGAGGGCGACATGGACGCCGGCGAAATAGTTGGCCGGCTCCTCGTTGTAGTCGCGTTTGCGAGCCTCGGCGAAGGCCGTGACGATCTGCCGCTTGGCGTCGACCTCGGCGAGGACACGAGCCGGATCATGGCGGGCGATGTGCTCGGCAACGCCCGCCCAGTTCGCGGAGGCGCACTCCTCCGCGCGGTCGCCCTCGGTGGCCACGATGACGCCGGTTTCGCCGATCTGGCGGAAACTATCGCCTGCTCTGCGGGCGGTCTGCTCGTCCTCGTCGAGGCGGGCCGTCAGGAACTCCACCAGATCCACGCTCACTCCTCGCTCTTCCTCGGCCGGTGCGTCCCCGACCCGCTATAGCCCCTGAGGATGTCCTGCACCGTGCTCGGCGACGTCCCCACCCGCGCCGCGATTTGCCGCACCGACACCTCAGCCTCTCGTAGCTCCAGCACCAGAGCCCGGCGCTCCTTTACCCACTCCCGGTTCCGCTTCACCTGCGCGGCCATGGTCAGGCTCATCGCCCGGACGCGCTCCTCCCGGTCTGCGATGCGCTCCACGGCGTCCAGGGCATCCGCCACCTGCCGCACCTCCTCCTCGCTCACAGCCGCACCTCTCCACTCGGGCGGGCTACTTGCCAAGAGTGTATGGGTCCCATACGCTCCATGGAAGTAGCCCAGCTACAACGCAAGTTGGCCCCGGCCGGAGTCGCCACTCCATATGGCCGGGGCCTGCCCACCCTGATCACGACAGGAGCAGGCACATGGAGCGTACCCACGCCACACAGCAGGACGAAGCCCTCCGACGCGTCCGGAACGACTGCCCGATCCGCGACGCCCTCCGCACCATGGCCCACGGCCTCAAGAACGAACGCCCCGTCGCCGAGTTCACCCCGGCCGACCGCCTCACCCTCGCCCGCGAGCACGCCGACGGCGACCACGACCGCGAGCACGCCCTGCTCATGCGGATGCCCCACATCACCTGGGGCGCCACCCGCGGCGAGTACGGCCTCATCCTCGACCGCGCCTCCTGGGGTGCCTGATGGACGAGACCACCACCAGCGAGCAGACCCGCGTCACCGAGCTGCACAAGCAGGCCGACGAGGACTACGCCCGCGCGCAGGACGCCCGCGCCTGGCAGACCCACCGCGACGACGCGAACGTCCGCGACGACCTCAGGAGCGCCGCCTGATGCGCATCCCCATCCCCACGCCGCTCCTTGTGCCCGCGGTTGCCCTCTCCGGCGCGAGCCTGGCGTGGACCACCTGGAGCCTCGTCGACCTCCTCGGCGCCGGCCACATCGGCGTTACCGTCGCCGCCGGCGCGGACATCATCTGGGCGTCAGTGATCCTTGCCGAAGCCCGCGGCCTCACCATCCGCGTGAAGAAGGTCAACATCGTTCCGGCGATCGGCTGGGCCGCCCTGATCCTCGTGGGCGCGCTCCTCGCCTGGCACGGCATCGAGCGCAACTCCCGCGCTATGGCCGTCGCCGGCCCGTTCCTGCCTCTCGGCGCGAAGGTCGTATGGCTGCTCGCCATTGCGGACATGCGCGACCCCGCCGCACTCAGGGACGTCGATCGGGCGCAGCTGGCCGACGAGGAGCGCGCCATGCGGGTCGATGAGGCCCGGCACCGGCACGAGCTGCGGCGCCGCGAGATGGCCGCCGAACGCCTCCTCGCCGACGTGTCCGTGGACTTCGAGATCGAGCTTGCCCGACAGGAGAAGGGCCGCGAGCTCGCCCGGCGAGCACCGATCGCGATCGCCCCGATCACGCCCGAGCAGCCCCCGATCACGCTCCCGAGCACCACCGAGCAGCCCACCGCTTCGGGGCGCCCCGAACAGCCCCCGACCAGCCCGATCACGGATCGCGAGCAGCCGAGCATCGCCGACCTCGCCCGCGAACACGTCGCGATCCACCCGACCAACCCCGCAGCCACGAACGCGATCTGCGCGCTCCGCCCCGACGCCGACAGGCCGTCCGTTGGCGCCGCTGTTCGCCGTGCTCGCCGCGAACTCGACGGAGGAACCTACCGATGACCCCCACTCTCGGAGCCGTCCTCATCGGCTTCGCGTTCCTCGTGTGGGAACTGAGCGTCTGGTTCCCCGGCATCAAGGCCCTCCAAGGCAACGCCGTCGCCCAGCTCGGCACCCTGCTCCCCTTCCTCCTCTGCTGGTGCATCGGCGCCCTCACCGTCATGGTCGTCGGCGGCGTCGTCGGATGGGTCGGAGACACCGCCCTCTGGGGCCTCAACACCTTCGGCGACGGCCTCCTCGTCTACGGCGTCGGCGCCACCACCGGCACCGCCCCCGGATCCGCCGCAGCACCCCTCACCCAAGGCGGCCTGTTCATCACCGCTCTCGTCATCGCCGGGTTCCTCGCCCGCCGCAAGCGCGGCGCCACCGGTTCCAAGTGGCGCGGCTGGGGCGCCGGAATCGGCCTCGGCCTGTCCGCCGGCATCGCCCGGTACGCCGCCGTCCCCCTCGCCTCCGGCGTGAACCTGGCCGGCGCATGGCTCACCGGGATCATCACGTGACCGCCGTCGACGCCGCGCCCGAGGCGGAGGAGCAGCCGAGCAAGCTCGCTGGCGGCTGCGTCCTCGCCGTGGGGGTCGCCCTGGCCGCAGGAGCCGTCTACGCGGTGCCCGAGCTCGGCTACACCGTGGCGGGGCTCGGCGCAGCAGCTGGCTGCCGGCGCGCCCGTACGTGGCTCCGCGGGCGTCGGAAGGACACCGCCGACGAGGTGGACGAGGAGCAGCCGGTCGACATCGTGGCCGTGCTCCAGGAGCTCGGCGAGGACGGCGATCACGTGCTCCTGACCCGCCTCCGCGAGGCGGCCGGTGTGGCCGACACGAAGGCGGTCCGCGCGCTCCTCGACGACGCTGACGTCCCCGTCCGCGCAGGCGTGCGCACCCCGGGTGGGAACGGGCCAGGCGTCCACCAGGACGACATCCCCCGCGAGAGCCCGACCCCTTCCGGCGGTTGTTTGTGCAGGTCAGACGCCAACGCCAACGCCAACAACGCGCCCGAGCAGGACCCCGAGAAGGGGTTCCGTGTAGAGGCCATCGGCCAGGGCGGGGCTCTCGTCCACGACCCCGCCGACGCCCACCGACACCACGCCATCGCCAAGAGCTGAGGAGCACCCCATGGACTACTGCCCCAAGTGTGGATGGTGGACCAAGCCCCACTGTGGACACCCCTGAGAGAGGATGACCCTATGGACGACCTGATCGCGTTTCTCCGCGCCCGCCTCGGCAAAGACGAGCAGACCGCACGCGCGCACCGGCAGGCATCGGCCCACTGGTACTACGACCACATGGCTCACGAGGTCCGCGACGAGGACAACGCTGGCACCGTGGCATTCACTCAGGACCGAGACGGCCAGCACATCGCCCGTCACGATCCCGCGCGGGTGCTGGCCGAGGTCGACGCCAAGCGGCGGATCCTGGAGCGGCATGCGCAGTGCGGCTCCGGAATCGGGCGCTGCGACGACGGCGGGCACGTGTCCGAGGGAGAAGCCTGCGCCGAGCAGATCGACCTCGCCGCCCCCTACGCCGACCACCCCGACTACAAGGACAAGTGGCGGCCCTGACTGCCACACTGGAGCCTCACGCCGGGTAGCGCCCGGCCCGCCGGGTAGGCCCGGCACCGGCCCCGCCACGCTCCCCCGTTGTGGCGGGGCTCTTTCGTGTCCCGATCCGGCAGATCCCCCTCCATATCCCCCGCACGCACGGTACGTTCACGCCACCTCCACACCAGGACCACCAGCGAGGGGACCGCCGTGAACAACCAGCCGCCGCCCGGCCAGCAGCCCTACCCGCCCCAACACCCCGGCCAGACCCCCGCCTGGGGACATCCGCAGCAGCCCGGACAGCCCTACGGCCCCTACGGACCCCCGCCCCCGAAGAAGGGCATGAACCCGTGGGCCATCGTCGGCATCACTGTTGGCGGCCTGTTCGCGTTCCTGATCATCGTCGGTCTCCTCGTCGGCGACCCTGAGACCTCCAGCGACGACAAGGCTGGCGGCAAGACCACGCCCACCGCTGAGGCGCCCGCTGCGCAGCCGAGCAAGGCCGCCCCGGCAAGGAAGACTCAGGCCCCTGCCGAAGAGCCGGCGGATGAGGCGCCAGTGACGGTGTCCGCGAAGAAGGCCAAGTTCACGCCGAGCGTTCTGCACGACGGCGGGGACTACACGAGCGTCTCCGTGACGCTCACCAACAACAGCGACAAGCAGATCAGCACCAACCCGCTGTACTTCACGATTACCGACACCGAGGGCGTGAAGCATCACGCCGAGCTCGCGGCCGACGACAATCAGATGGACCTGATGAAGCTCGCGAAGGGCGAGAAGGCCACCGGCATCATCACGGGGAAGGGAAAGTTCACCCCGGCCTACGTGACGTACTCCGAGGGCCTGTTCGGCGAAGGCGTGCGTGGCGACGTGTCCTGACCGGTTCTGCACCTAGTTGCAAAACCAAGGGGCCGTGCCCCATCATGGGGGCGTCTCCGGGGTGCCCGGAAACAGCAGACGCAGGCCCCACCCACCCGGTGGGGCCTTTCGCATGCCCGGAGGTGACCCGTGGGAGGCAACCAGCACAGCCACCCCGTCACCGACCAGACCCGCGACGACGTACGCCGCCTCCACGCACAAGGGCTTGGCCGCAACGAGATCGCCCGCCAACTGAAGCGCGGCCCACGCACCATCAGCGTCCTCGCCGCCGAAATGGGCCTCTCCTTCGACCGCACCGCCACCGAAGAAGCCACCCGCGCCCGCATGGCCGACCTCGCCGAGAAGCGCAGCATCCTCGCCGACGCCCTCGTCGACGACGCACTCCGCCTCTCCGAGCAGCTCTGGCAGCCGGCCGTCGTGTTCAACATCGGCGGCAAGGACAACGAATACACCGAGCAGGCGGTCCCAGAGCCCCCGGCCCTCGACAAGAGGGCCCTCATGGCTGCGGCAACCGCCGCAGCCGCACAGTCGCTCCGCCTCGTCCCGCCGACGGCCGACAGCGGAGTCGAGGACGCCGTCTCGGTGGTCGGGAAGCTCGGCGCAGGGCTGGCCGAGATCGCGGCGCGGATCAGGGCGGAGGAAGCCAGCGGCGAGGAGGCGGAAGGTGGATCTCCTTGACGCCCTGCCCCTCTCCCGCAAGCAGATCCTCAGCATCGTCGACTCCCAGGCCCGCCTCAACGGCTGGGAAGGGTCGGTCCGGTCCGGGAAGACAATCGCGTCCCTGCTCCGCTGGCTGATCTACGTCGCGTCCGCACCCCGCGGCGGCGAACTCGTCATGGTCGGCCGCACCCGGGACTCGATCTTCCGAAACGCGTTCCTGCCGCTGATGAACCCCGAAATCTTCGGCGAGCTCGCCCAGCAGGTGAAGTACACCAACGGCGCAGCCACCGCCCGCATCATGGGCCGGATCGTCCACGTCCTCGGCGCCAACGACGCCCAGGCCGAACCCAAGATCCGAGGCATGACCTGCGCCGGCGCCTACGTGGACGAGGCGACGACGCTGCCGAAGACGTTCTTCGACCAGCTGGACGCCCGTTGCTCGGTGGACGGTGCGAAGATTTTCTTCACGACCAACCCGGACAACCCCGGGCACTGGCTGCGCAAGCAGTACCTCCTCCGCGCGGACGAGGTCGACCTACGGTCTTTCCACTTCGTCCTCGACGACAACCCGTCGCTGACGGAGCACTACAAGAACCACCTCAAGTCGACCCACCAAGGGGTGTTTTACCGGCGCAACGTGCTCGGGCACTGGGTGCAGGCCGAAGGCGCGATCTACGAAGCGTTCGACCCGCAGCGGCACGTCGTCAAGACGCTGCCCACGATCGTCCGCTGGCTGTGCGACGCGGTCGACTACGGCACCACGAACCCCTTCGCCGACCTCCTGATCGGGCTCGGCGCCGACATGAACCTGTACGTCGCCTCCGAGTACCGGTGGGACTCCCGCAAGGAGAAGCGGAAGAAGACCGACGTCGAGTACAGCCAGGCCCGCCGCCGCTGGCTCGCGAGCGTCCCCCACCCGGGCACGAACGTCGTCGGGGTCCAGCCCGAGTGGACAATCGTCGACCCGTCCGCGGCCAGCTTCATCGAGCAGCTGCACCGCGACGGTGTCTCCGGCGTCACGCAGGCCGACAACGCCGTCCTCGACGGCATCCGCACCGTCGGCGCCCTGCTGGCCTCCAACCGACTGTTTGTCCACGAGTCCGCGGCCGGCCTGATCGAGGAACTCCCGGGCTACTCGTGGGACGACGCGAAGTCCGAGAAGGGCGAGGACGCCCCGATCAAGCTCGAAGACCACTCCTGCGACGCCCTCAGGTACGGGGTGCGGACGACAGAGGCCCTGTGGCGGCCGCACATCCCGACCCTGATGGAGGTGGCCGCGTAATGCCCCTGCCCGCGAGCGGCACGACATGGCCGCCCACCGACCCGATCGTCCAGTCCGACCTCGCCGACTGGGACGCCTGGTACTCCGCCGAACCCGACCGCCTAGAGCAGCGCTACGAAGGTCGCGGCACATACGGCAACCCCAACCGCCCCGCCCAGTACGCCGGCGGCATCCGAGGCCGCGTCGCCCGCTGGTTCTGGGGCAACCCGGTCCCGGCCGGCGAGAAGCGCGACAAACTCCACATCCCGTTGGCTGGCGACATCGCCCGCACCTCCTCCGGGCTGCTGTTCTCGGAGCCGCCGAAGCTCATCAGCGACCATGAGGGCACCCAGGCCCGGCTCGACAAGCTCGTCGAAAAGGGCCTACACCCGACGCTGCTGGAGTGCGGCGAGCTGTGCGCGGCCCTTGGCGGCGCCTACTACCGCGTCGTCTGGGACGAGGACGTCTCCGACCGGCCGTGGATCGATACCGTCGCAGCCGACCGGGCGGTCCCCGAGTTCCGCTACGGCAAGCTCGTTGCGGTGACGTTCTGGACCGTCCTCGCGGACCCCGACGACCCGACCGGCCGCCGCGTGTTCCGGCACCTAGAGAAGCACGAGCGCGGCCGGATCTACCACGGCCTCTACGAGGGCACGGCCACGTCGCTCGGCGCGGCCCGGCCGCTTCACGACCACCCGGCCACAGCCCCACTCGCGGGCGAGGTGGACGACCAGGGCGGCCTCGATACCGGCGCGCCTGACCACCTCACCGCCTCCTACATGCCCAACGTGCGCCCCGCGCGCGGCTGGCGCCACATCCCCAGCGCCGCGTACTGGGGGCAGTCCGACTTCCAGGGCATCGAGGGCATCCTCGACGCCCTCGACGAAGCCTGGTCCAGCTGGATGCGGGACATCCAGAACGGCAAGGGCCGCATCGTCGTCGCTGACGCCCTGCTCCAGTCCGCCGGCCCGGGGAAGGGCGCGTACTGGGAGGAGGAGAAGCGGGTCTTCACGGGCCTGAACATGCTTCCGCGCGCTGGCGAATCGAACCCGATCGATGTGGTGCAGTTCGCGATCCGGGTGAAGGAGCACGCCGACACTTGCGCCGCGCTCATCGAGCAGGCCGCCCAGCAGGCCGGCTACTCCGCTGCCACGTTTGGCGAGGTCGACGGCACCGCGGTCACGGCGACAGAGATCCGTGCCCGGCAGCGGCGCACGCTCATGACCCGGTCGCGGAAGGCGCTGTACGCCGACCCCGCGCTGTCGTCCATCGTCGCGGCGCTCCTCGCGGTTGAGGCCGGGCCCCGGTTCGGCGTCCAGGGCCTCGACGTCAGCGAGCCGCCGAAGGTGGAGTTCGAGGACTCCATCAGCGAGAGCGCGGGTGAGCTCGCGGCAACCGCCGAGCTGCTGCGCCGGGCAGAAGCGGCCTCGACGAACACCCTGGTGCGGATGATGCATCCGGACTGGGACGACAAGCAGGTGGCGGCGGAGGTAGGCGCGATCCTCGGCGAGTCCGGGCGCGCCGTTTCCGACCCGACCGAGACCGGAGCCGAGGGCGAGGGGGTGCCGCATGCCGGTGTCCCCAGCCATGGCGGAGGACCTCGCCCGTGAGGTAGGGCTGCTCTACCAGGACGCCGAGGGCGCGCTGCTGGAGCTGCTCGCGAAGGCGCTGGAGGCCGATATCGAGTCGCCGCGGTGGGCCGAGCTGAAGCTCGCGTCCATCGGGAACCTCCGCACCGCCGTGGAGGCCGTCGCCGACGCCCTCCAGCAGGACACCGACGGGGCCGTACGGCGTGCCCTGGTCACCGCCTACAACCGTGGCCGGCAGGCTGCTGTGGCTGAGCTGGGGGCGTTGGACATCGGGCGCGAGCTCGCCGCCCGCGACACCGTCCCGAACGCGCCCGCAATCGACCGGCTCGCCGCCTCCATGGCCGAAGACACCCGGCCGCTGTACCAGCGGATCACGCGGGCCGTCGTCGACACCTACCGGCGGATCATCGGGCGCGCAGCCGGCACCCAGCTGCTCACCGGCATGACCCGCCGCCAAGCCTCGCAGCGCGCCCTCGATGAGTTCGCCAACCGGGGCGTCACTGGGTTCGTCGACTCCGCTGGCCGTAGCTGGAGCTTGCCCGCCTACGCTGAGATGGCGGTGCGATCAGTGACGGCTCGGGCGGCGATCGAGGGGCACGTCGACGTGCTGGCGCAGCTGGGCATGGGCTTGGTGATCGTGTCCGATGCTCCCCTTGAGTGCCCGCTTTGCCGCCCATGGGAGGGCGAGGTTCTTGCGCTCAACGGGCCGCCCGGACCCCGCACCGTGATGGAGCGCAACCCTGCGACCGGTCAGCCAGTCGCCGTGCATGTCGTGGGTACCTTGCTGGAGGCCCGTGCGGCTGGTCTCTATCACCCGAACTGCCGTCATTCTCTCGGTGCGTACATCCCCGGTGTCACGACGCGCCCGCCGCACCATGCGACGCCCGGCACTACATACGAGGACACGCAGCGGCAGCGCGAGATCGAGCGGCACATCCGCCACTGGAAGCGCCGCCAGGCCGCAGCGATGGACGAGCAAGCGCGGCGCCGAGCTGGCACGTTCGTCCGCAAGTGGCAGGCCGAGATGCGCGCCCACGTGGCCGCCCATGACGCCATGCGACGCAAGCCTGCGCGCGAGCAGATCAGCTCCGCGCGCTGAACACCCGCCCCACGGCCGCACGGCCACGGGCACACCCGAAACGGGAGAACACCATGCCCCACCCTTTCCAGCACCCGCACGCCACGCACCCCGCAGGGACCGTGCTCGGCTATCGCCGCAACGGCCAGCCGATCTACGTCATCGCGGGTGGCAGCAGCGAGGGCGCCGCCGGATCCGCATCCGGACAGCCCCCCGCCGGTAACCCGGACACGTCCGGACAGCCCCCGGCCCCGCCCGCTCCGCCCGCCGGAGACCAGGGTGGACAGCCCTCCGGAACCCCGGGAGAGGAGACGGACTGGAAGGCGCGCGCCCGCGAGTGGGAGCGCCGCGCGAAGGACAACAAGACCGCGGCCGACGAACTTGCCGCGCTGAAGGCCTCGCAGATGAGCGAGCAGGAGAAGGCCGTTGCCGCGGCGGAGAAGCAGGGCCGCACGGCTGCTGCCGCCGAGTACGGCGCCAAGCTCGCTGCCGCCCAGTTCGAGACCGCCGTCGCCCGAGCAGGCATCGACCTCGGCGAGGCCGCCGACCTCATCGACACCACCCGGTTCGTCGACAAGGACGGCCAGGTCGACACCGACGGCATCAAGGCTGCGGTGAAGAAGCTCGCCAGGCTCGCCCCGCGCGGGCCCGGCCGCTCCGGCGGCGACATGGGCGGCTCCGGCGGCTCCGGAGACCAGCCCTCCATCGACAAGCAGATCGCCGAAGCCCAAGCCGCAGGCAAGTGGTCAACGGTGATCGCCCTCAAGCGGGCCAAGGCCCGCGGATCCTCATGACCTAAGGAGCAACCATGGCCGGCATCACCGGAATGGGCACCACGTTCAACCTCCCCAACTACGCGGGCGAGCTGTTCGCCCTCACTCCGGCGGACACCCCGCTTCTGTCTGCGATCGGCGGCCTGACCGGCGGCGGCATGACCTCCGGCGTGGAGTTCGAGTGGGAGACGTACGACCTGCGCGACCCGGGCCAGAACACCCAGGTCGAGGGCGCGACCGCGCCGACCGGCGTCGCCCGTGTTCGCGCGAACGTGCGGAACGTCGCTCAGATCCACCAGTCGAAGGTGTCGGTCTCGTACACCAAGCAGGCCGCCACGGGCCAGCTCGCGACCCCCGGTTCCGCGCCGTTCCGCAGCGTCGACGGCTCCAACCCGGTCGGCAGCGAACTGGACTGGCAGGTCGCGCAGGAGCTCAAGAGCATCGCGCTCGACGTGAACTGGTCCTTCGTGAACGGCCAGTTCGCCAACCCGACCACGAACGCGACCGCCCGCAAGACCCGCGGTCTCCTCGCCGCGATCACCACGAACCGGATCTCGAAGGCCACCCTCGTCACCGGCGCGTCGTCGGCGACCGACACGATCACGTCCACGGGCCACGGCCTGACCGACGGCGACAAGATCGTGTTCCGGGACACGTCGACGGCCACCGGCATCGTCGCCGGCCGCACCTATTACGTGGACGCGGTCGACGCGAACACGTTCAAGGTCTCCGCGTCGTCGGGCGGCTCCGCGATCACCCTCGGCACGGCGTCGAGCATCTCCTACGTCGAGCCGACCGGCACCGCGACCACGACCACGGACATCGACAACCTGCTCCAGCTCGCCTACGACAACGGCGGCATCTCGGAGCAGGCGACCGCGACCCTGATCGTGAACTCGTCGCAGAAGCGCGGCATCACGAAGGCCTACGCCGACGCGTACGGCAAGTCCGTGATGATCACCGAGGGGAACCGGAACGTCGGCGGCGTCTCCGTCGACACCATCGAGACCGACTTCGGCCGCCTCGGCATCATGATGGACCGCCACGTCCCCCAGGACACGATCATCGTCTGCTCGCTGGAGCAGCTCCGGCCCGTGTTCCTCAACGTCCCCGGCAAGGGCGTCTTCTTCGAGGAGCCCCTCGCCAAGACCGGCGCGTCGGACGAGGTCCAGCTCTACGGCGAGATCGGCCTGGAGTACGGCAACGAGCGCGCCCACGCCGTCATGAACGGGCTCGCACTGTGACCGAGTACGTGAGGGGCAGCGGCCCCTACGATGCCGAGCGCGTACGGACGGAGGCCGGCAGCACCGAGGACGACGCGTACGCCGCCCTCGCGGCCGATCCGGCGTCCGGCTGGCGTGTGGTGGCCGAGGAGCCGCCCGCGCCCGCTGGCCCGCCGGCCAAGTCGGCGTCCAAGGGCGACTGGGTGGCCTACGCGGTCAGCCAGGGCGCGGACCAGGCTGAGGCCGAGAAGGCCACGAAGGACGATCTCATCAGCGCGTACGGAGGTGACTCCTGATGCCGCTCACTGCTGATTTCGGGATCCGGGCCAGCGTCCGGAACACCAAGGCCCTGGACCTGACCACTGCCACGGATCCGCTGGACTTCGTCCGTGGCGTGCACCTGGAGAACGGGACCACGGCGGGGAAGGCTGACCGGGTCTTCCACGACCAGCGCACGCTGGCCGCCTCGGCGAACGAAACCCTGGACCTGGCGGGCGTACTCACCGACGCCTACGGGGTGGCGATCACGTTCGCCAAGGTCAAGTTCATCGCGATCAGCGCGGCCGCTGGCAACGCGAACAACGTGATCGTTGGGGCCAACGCGTCGAACGACTGGGTGGGGCTGCTCAATGCGGCCGGCACCCTGACGCTGCGGCCTGGCGCCACGTTCTGCGCGATGTCCGGCAGCGCCGACGCTACCGGCATGGCGGTCACGGCTGGCACCGGGGACCTGATCAAGGTCGCCAACTCGGGCGCGGGCACGTCGGTCACGTACGACGTCGTCATCGTCGGCACGTCCGCGTAAGGGGGTGGCTCGTGGCCCGGGTCTACGCGACCAGCGTGCAGTACGCCACGTACACCGGGCAGGCCGCCCCGGCGGACATCGATGTACGGCTCCGGCGCGCCTCCGCGTTCCTCGACGCGAAGGTGCTGCGGCTGTGCTGGTACGAGGTCGACGAGGACGGCCTGCCCACCAACGCGCTTGTGGCCGCTGCTTTCGCGGACGCCACGTGCGCGCAGGTGGAGTGGGGTGTCGACATCGGGGACATCAACGGGTCGGCCGCCGTCGGCTGGAGCGAGGTCGAGATCGGCACTGCCAAGCTCGGGCGCTCCGAGACCGTGAAGACGGGCGAGGAGTCACCAGCTCGGCAGATCGCCCCAGCGGTCTGGGACGCGCTGTACTCCCCGGACCTGACGCCGGACGTTTTCCGGCTGGGGCTGGTGAAGTCGTGAGGACCACGCTGCCGGGCTATCTGCTCGGCCACACAGTCACCGTGGAGCCGTTCGAGGGCCACAGTGCGTACGGGCCGCTGTACGGCGACCCGGTGGCCGTCAGGTGCTTCCTCGACGACCAGACACGGACGGTGCGGGACCGGACCGGCCGGGAGGTGACGTCGTCCGCGACGTTCTACGCCCGGCCGGGCCTGGTCTGCCCTGCCGAGTCGCGCGTGTCGCTGCCGTCCGGCCGGCAGACCACCGTGATCGCGGTCCTCGACCGGGACGGCGGCGGGATGCCGACGCCGGACCACGTGGAGGTGCAACTGCTGTGACGCAGTACACGCGCTTCCGCCCGGGCAACGCGCAACGCCTGTGGACGTCACGTGGGCGCAGGCTCGCGGGCGAAGGCCTCGACAAGGGCCTGCACCACGTCCTGTTCGAGGCGAACAAGATTGTGCCCCTCGACGAGGGCACCCTCGAACGGTCCGGGCGGGTCATCCGCGACGGCCTGAACGGCGCGATCAGCTACGACACCGTCTATGCCCGGATCCAGCATGAGCGGCTGGACTTCAAGCACCTCCCGGGCCGGACCGCGAAGTACCTGGAAATCCCGATGAACCGGGAGCGGGACGTTGTCCTCGACCTGATGGCCGTCAACGTCCGGAGGTGGATCCGTGGACGATGAGCCGGACCTGCTCGACGGTCTCGCCCGCTACCTGGCCGAGCGCGGCCTCGTCACCTACGACCCGGCCGGCGCCGCCGGTGACTGCTTCCTGGAGTTCATGCCGTCGGACCCAGGCGAGGCCGTTGTCTTGACGGTCTATGACGACCGGGTGGAGCCGGACAGCCTGCTTCCGTACGCCGAGCCTAAGGTTCAGGTTCGGGTGCGGGGGACCACCGACCCGCGCGTCTCCCGGCGGCGCTGTCAGGCCATCTGGGGCGCGCTCCACGGCCTGGGCTCGGTCATCCTGCCGGATGGCACGAATCTGATCCTGTCCGTCGCCATCCAGGCCGCGCCCGCTTCCCTGGGCGTCGACGAGAACCGCAGGCACGAGCACGTCGCGAACTTCCGCATGGAGGTCCGCCAGCCCTCGACGCACCGCCCCTGACCCACCCCCATTCCACGGGCCCGCAGCCACCTCGGCGCGGGCTCTTCGTCATGCCCTGGAGGAGACATGGCCGCCCAGAAGGTCAACGCGCGCGAAATCCGGATGCAGATCGAGGACTCCCTCAACCCCGGTACCTGGACCGAGTTCCGCACCGCCAACTTTGGCTCCGGCGAAGGCGGCATCAACAGCGTCACCATCACCCCGGAGTACGAGACGACCGACACCACCACCTTCGGCTCCCAGGGCCGCGCGGAGTCACAGGTCATGCAGGAAGGACGCACCTTCGTCATGGAGGGCTTCCTCCTGAAGGACCCCAGCAGCGGCGCCCTCGACCCTGCCATGGCCCTGGTGGAACTCCAGGCGGCGCGCCTGGGGGGCGACTCCCTGACCGGGTTCCGATTCGCCTTCCCTGGCGACACCACATGGGAGGTGTGGGCGGATGCCCACTTCCAGCTGGGCGACAAGGGTGGCGGCAACAACGACAAGGTGACGTGGAGCTGCACTGTGACCCGTTCCGGCCCGGCGACGACGGCGGCCATCGCGTGACCGCGCGCAAGGCCGAGTCGTGGGACGCGTTCTGGGCTGAGGTCCAGGGCGCGGACACGGAGACGATCCGCGGCGTCGAGGTCCCGATCCCGACGGACGTCCCACTCGCTCTGGAGCAGCGCCTGAAGGCCCTGGAGTCCGAGGATTCCGAGGAAGCCATCCGCGAAATGGTCACCCTCCTGTTCGGCGAAGACGTCCTCGACCAGTGGATCGCCAACGGCATGGGCCTGATGGAGTTCAAGACCGTTCTCGCCTGGGGCATGGCCCACGCCACCGGCACGAAGGTCACCTTCCGTGAGGCGTACGACACCGTCGTGGCTGCGGAGGCGGAAGAGGGAAAAGCCCCGAACCGCGCCGCCCGCCGAGCCGCCTCGACACCGCGATCCGTAAGTACTGGTGGGCGGTCGAAGCCGACTTCACGCGCGAGTACCACCTCGGCCCGCAAGACATCGCGAGCCTGACCCGCCGACGCTTCAACACGCTTCTCGCTGGCCTCTCCCCCGAGGCCATGTTCCGACGGCTGGCGGGCGATGAGCTGTCGATCATCGACGACGTCGACACGATCCGTGCGCTCATGCGCTCCACCTAAAAGGGGGATCCATGTCTGCTCTGAACGTTGGCGAGCTCGTCGGCCTGATCCGCGCGGACGACTCCGGCATGCGCCGCGGCCTCAACGACGCCGACCTGCGCATGCGGGGCTTCCAGCGCGACATGGAGGGCCGCCTGCGGCACCTCGACGGCCGGTTCGCCACGGTCGGCGAGCAGATCGCCGCAGGGCTACGGACCGGCACCGACGAGGGCCGGCGCTTCGGGGTGAGCCTGCGTGGGCTGGCGGGCATGGCGGGGAAGCTCGGCGGCCTGGCTTCGTCGATCGGGGGGATCGCGGCGAAGCTGGGTGCGGCGGTGCCCCTGGCGGCCGGTCTGGCGGCGGCCGTGGGCAACATTGCACCGGCGGCCGGTGTGGCGGTCACTGGTCTCATCGCGGTGCAGCTGGCGACGAAGGCGCTGAAGCTGGGCATGATCGGCGTCGGTGACGCGATGTCCGCGGCCCTAGATCCGTCGAAGGCGGCCGAGTTCGAGGAAGCCCTCAAGAAGCTGTCGCCGAATGCGCGCGAGTTCGCCCGCGAGGTCAAGAAGCTAGCGCCCGCATTCAAGGATCTTCAGCAGGGTGTCCAGGACGCCCTTTTCGAGGACTTCGATCAGGTCGTTCGCGACCTGGGCGAGCACACGCTGCCGATCTTCAAGAAGCAGCTCACGGAAGCGGCGACAACGCTCAACTTCATGGGAAAGAGCGCGGCAGATGCTGCCCTTGATCTCAGCCTGAACGGCACCCTTGGCAAGGCCCTCACGGGCGCCAATAAGGGGCTGTCGAATCTCACCCAGGTTCCCGGTCAATTGGTGACCGCACTGACCCAGGTTGGTGCCGCTGCGGCCCCGTCCTTCGACAGGCTGACCAAGGCCGCCGCGAAGGCGTTCGACTCGCTATCCGAAAAGATGACGAAGGCCTTCGAGTCGGGCGCGATGCAAGACGCCATCGAGCGGGCCATTGCCCTCATCGGCGACCTTGCGGACGTGGCCGGGAACGTCCTCCGCATCGTCGGCAACGTCTTCGGCGCGGCCGAGGTCTCGGGCGGGGGATTCCTCGGCGTCCTGAAGGAGATCACCGGCCAGATGGCCGACGCCTTCGCCTCGCCTGAGGTGCAGGCTGGGCTGAAGGCCATCTTCGGCGTGATGGCGCAGATCGGGAAGAGCGTCGGCCCGATCCTCGTCTCGCTCCTGAAGACGCTGGGCAGGGTCTTCGAGGTACTCGGGCCGCCCGTCGAGGAGCTGGTGAAGCACCTCGGCGACGGCCTCCTGAAGATCGCCGACGCGCTCGGCCCGGTGCTCGTCGAACTGGCCAAGGTCGTCGGGGAGATCGTCGAGGCCGCACTGCCCTTCGTCGACCTCGCGGCCGACCTGGTCGCCGCGATCCTGCCCGCCCTCGTCCCGCTCTTCGCCAGCTTCGGCGAGGTCGTGAAGGCGGCGGCTCCTTTCCTGGCGCAGCTCGCGAAGACGGCCGGCGAGGTGCTGCTGCCGATCCTCGACACCCTCGCCCGCGAGGTCCTGCCGAAGCTCTTGCCCGCCTTCACCGACATGTCGACGCGGATTTTCCCGCTCCTGACGGACGTCCTGGTCGACCTGACGCCGAGCCTGACCGAGCTCGGGCTCGCGCTGGCTGATCTCCTCGTCGAGGCGACGCCGCTGATCGTGAAGATCCTCGAACTGTCGACGGCGCTCCTCGACAAGCTCCTCCCAGTCATCGCCCCGCTCATCGCCCTGATGACGCGGCTTACGTCGATGGCCCTGTCCTCGCTGGCGGGGTTCATCACGCGGTACGTCATTCCTGCCGTGAAGGCGCTGGCGGCGCTGCTGCGTGGTGATTTCTCCGGAGCGCTGAACCACGTCAAGAACCTCGCTCGCAACCTGAGCACCGACATGTTCGCGAGCTTCAACAGGATTCGGGACAAGGGCAGCGCCGCTTTCCGGCAGCTCCGCGACGCGGTTACGCAGCGGGTCGGCGAGGCCGTGTCCACGATCCGGGGCCTCCCGGGCCGAGCGCGGGCGGCGCTCGGGGACCTCGGCTCGCGCCTGTACGCCTCCGGCCGGGCCCTGGTGCGCGGCTTCGTCCAGGGCATCAAGTCGATGCTCGGGGAGGTCGCAGACGCGGCCTCGTCGGTCGTCAACCGGGCGCGGAACTTCTTCCCGTTCTCACCCGCGAAGGAAGGTGCGTTCTCCGGGAAGGGCTGGACGCTGTACTCCGGCCGCAGCCTGGCGGAGGGCTTCGCCGACGGCATCGGCTCCCGCGCAGGTCTCGTCCAGACGGCGATCGGCAACTTGACCCGCAACGCGCAGGCGTCCATGGGCGGCCTGGGCGCGGGTCTGCCGGGCGCGGCACTGCCCGGCATGGGCCCAGGCGGCGTGCCGTACGCAGGCGCCCAGGCGGGCACGCAGCGGGTCGTCATCGAACTGTCCGGCCCGCGCGAGATGCGGGAACTCATCCGCGGCATCGTCCAGCGCGACGGCCGCGGAGACGTACAACTCGCCTTCGGGCAGTACTGAGTGAGGAGGCACCATGCCGGTCCCCGACGCCCGCGTAGAACTCCAGATCGCCGGAACCTGGACCGACGTCACGGACTACGTCGTCCAGAGCGACGGGATCCAGCTCGCGCGCGGACGGTCGGACGAGGGCCGTGTCGTCGACCCGGGGGCCGGCAGTCTCACGCTGCTGTCCCCGGGTGGTCTGTTCTCCAACCGGAACCCTGCCAGCCCGTACTACGGTCTGCTGCCCCGCAACACACCGATCCGGATCAGCACTGTTGCCGGTGAGAACGTCTTGGAAACCGCGGCCTCCTTGGGTCGGGCCGCTACCCCGGACCATGCGTCCCTGGACATCACCGGCGACATCGACATCCGTATCGACATGGCCCCGTCCCTCGTGGCCGGGTCGGCGATCGGCTACGAGCTGTGTGGCAAGTTCGGCGCCGTGGGGCAGCGCTCGTGGCTCCTGTTCATCACCGGATCTGGCCGACTGGCCTTGGGCTGGTCGACGGACGGCACCGCGTACAACGAGGTCCAGAGTTCCGTCACCATCCCGTCCCGGCCCGGGAAGCGCATGGCGCTGCGGACCACCCTGGACGTCAACAACGGCTCCGGTGGCTACACGGTGACCATGTACACCGCCGACTCCCTCGCGGGCCCCTGGACACAGTTCCACCAGACCGTCACCACCGGCGGCACCACGAGCCTGTTCAACTCCACTGCGCCGCTCGAAGTTGGCGACGTGTCGGCCACGGGGTTCACCCACGTCAGCCGCCGAATCTACGCCGCTGAGCTACGGTCTGGCATCGGCGGCAGCGTCGTTGCGAACCCCGACTTTGCCGCACAGGCCGCGGGCGCCACGGCCTTCGTCGACGCGGCCGGGCGGACGTGGACTCTCGCAGGCAGCGCCACGATCACCGATCGTCGTACCCGGCTCGCGCTGGCAGTGCCGCACTGGCCCTCGCACTGGCACACCAGCGGCCACGATGTCCGCGCCCCGATCCAGGCCGCAGGCATCCTCGGGCGCCTCGGCCAGGGCAAGAAGGAACTCCAGTCGACACTGCGGCGTCGGATCCCGGCCTACGGCCCGCTGGCGTACTGGCCGCTGGAGGAAGCCAACGGCGCAACGCGCGCGTACTCGCCGATCGACGGCGTGTCTCCCATGCGCGTGAGCGGCTTTACCTTCGCTCAGGACGACAGCCTTGCAGGCTCCAGCCCTCTGCCGGCCGTCGATGCGGGCGGGGTGATGACTGGCGTGGTCCCAGCCCCGGCCACCCCTCCCGGCGCGATCGGTACGGGCTGGTCGGTCGAGCTGGTCTACAGCGTGTCCGCGGCGCCTGGCTCTGATCAGCAGATGATGTTGTTCCGGACCAACGGCACGGTGAAGCTGTGGCGGGTCTTCATGCGGTCAGGCAACGCCGTCATCCAGGGCCTGGACTTCGAGAACATCGGCCAGGTCAACCAGACGATCGCGATCGGATCAGACCTCTTCCAGGGCTGGAATCGCCTGCAACTGCGCGCCTTCCAGGAGAGCTTCGGCGTCGTCCGCTGGACAGTGACCTGGTACAACATCGGTGGCGTGGCAGGCCAGTTCAGCGACACCACCCTCGCTGACATCGGTTCGGTCACTCAGGTCGACACGACCTTCGGCACCCTGTCCGACCTGCGGGTTGGGCACGTCAGCGTCATTCCCCACGAGGATGGCGACGACGCGGCGGCACCGTACAACGGCGCCGACGACGGCTTCACCGGCGAGACCACGGTGGAGCGCTTGCAGCGCTTGGCCTCGGAGGAAGCCGCCACCCTCACGCTCGCGACCTACGAGAGCGACACAGCCCGGGTCTCGGAACTGGTCGGCCCCCAGCGGTCCAAAAAGCTCCTCGACCTTCTTCAGGAGGCCGCAGACGTCGACGGCGGCATCCTCTACGAGGACCCGAACCGCCTGGCGCTGATCTACCGGGACCGCAAGAGCCTGGAGAACCAGACCCCGGCGCTCGTCCTCGACTACGCGGACGGCGACGTTGCGCCACCCTTTGCGCCGACTGAGGACGACACCCGGCTCCGCAACGACGAAACCGTCACCCGGGACGGCGGCTCGTCTGCGCGCGTGGTGCTCGCCGAGGGGCCGCTCTCTGTCGATGAGGTCGGGCTCTACGACGAGGCCGTCACGCTCAATCTGTTCGACGATGACCAGCCCGTCCAGCACGCCTCGTGGCGGCTGCATATCGCCACGTGGGACGAGGCCCGCTACCCGGTGGTGCGGGTCATGCTGCACCACCGGCCGGACCTGATTCCGGCCGTGACGGCGCTCCAGGTCGGCGACCTGATCCGCATCGAGAACACGCCGCCGTCGATGCCTCCCGGCCCGGTCGACCTGATCGTCCAGCACATCGGGGACGAGATGCAGACCCACCGCTGGGACGTCCTCTTCACCTGCTCTCCGGGCGGACCGTGGACGGTGGGCGTCCTCGACGATCCGGTTCTTGGCCGGGCAGACACGGACGGCTCGGAACTGGTCAACGCCGTCAGCAGCTCGGCCACGGTGCTACCGGTGAAGGCCACGGCGGGCCCCGCGTGGATCCAGGACCCGGTGGAGATGCCTTTCGACATCAAGCTCGGCGGAGAGGAGGCCACCGTCACCGCCGTCACCGGGGTGGCGCAGGACACCTTCACGCGGAGCGTGGCCAGCGGGTGGGGCACGGCGGACTCCGGGCAGGCGTGGGCGGCAGCCGGCGGGTCAGCCGCCAACTTCAGCGTGAACGGCTCCGTCGGCCAGCACTCGATCACGACGCTCAACGCACCGCGCGCCACGACGCTGACCGTCGTCTCGGCGGACGTCGACGTGACGTTCGACTTCGCCCTGTCCGTCGTGCCGACCGGCGACAACGTGTTCGTGCAGTCCCTCGCCCGCCGCGTGGACAGCTCGAACTTCTACAACGCGCGCGTGCAGATCGCGGCGGGCGGCGCGATGACGCTCACCCTCCGCAAGACCGTGGCCGGTGTCGACTCGCAGCTCGCCACGCTCGCGACGGGCCTCACGTACGTCGCGACCACGCTGTACCGGCTGCGCCTCACGGTGGCCGGAGACGCCCTGTCGGCGAGCCTGTGGCTGGCCAGCGGGACACCTCCGCCGACCCCGCACGTGAGCGCCACGGACTCCTCGTTCACCGCTGCCGGTGGCATCGGGCTGCGGACGCAGGCGGGCGCCTCGCTGAGCAACGGCCTGCCCGTGACGGTGTCCATGGACAACCTCACCAGCACTCCGCAGCTGATGACGGTCACCCGCTCCGTGAACGGGATCGTCAAGGCCCACTCAGCCGGGATAGGCGTCCGCCTGGCCCACCCCATGATCGTCGCCCTGTAGAGGAGGCACCGCATGCCCTACGTCCCCTTCTTCGCGGGCGAGACGGTCACCGCCGGGAAGCTGAACTCCCGCCTCATCGAAGAGGTCATGGAGTGGACCCCTTGGGCGTCGATCGGCTCCTTCGCGACCAACTTCACGGCCAACTCGGGCAACCCGCCGATGATGCGCAAGATCAAGGTTCTCGGCGTGGAGCGGTGGGAGTACACCGGCCGCATCCAGGTCGCCGCGCTGACCGCCAACACGGACACTCTCGCCTTCACCTTCAACGCCAACTACCGGCCGGTGGCTGAGCGGGGCTGGCCCAACGTGGGGGCCGTGTCCGCGTTCTACAGCGTCCGCGTCACCCTCCAGACCACGGGACAGGTCCGGGTCGGTGTCCCCACCGCGGCGGGCGCCGGCACGAACGCGATCATCCTCGACGGTCTGTGCATCGACGACCCTCTCTGATCCACCCCAGCTTCTCCCTCACGCCCCGCGCCTGTCGGCCGGGGCCTTCGCCTTTCCTGGAGGTCTCATGGCCATCATCCGGCGCTCCCAGTGGGGCGCGCCCGCGACCAGCCCCGCCAGCTACATCGGCTCCACCCGCGGCGTGAAGATCCACTACCTCGGCACCGCGTACCCCTCCCGCGAGCACTCCGAGTGCGCGGCGTACGTCCGGCAGATCCGCGCATCGCACCTCGCGAACAAGACCGAGAACTACGTCGACATCGCCTACAACCACCTCGTGTGCGAGCACGGCCCGGTGTTCGAGGGCCGGGGCGTCCACAAGCGGACCGGCGCCAACGGCGACGCCGAGCTCAACAGCCAGGACTACGCAGTCTGCGCGCTCCTCGGCTCGTCCGGCCTGACGAAGCCGACGGACGCCATGCTCCACGGCCTGCGGGACGCGATCGAGGATCTCCGCGACAACGGCCGCGCCGGGCTATGGATCGGCGGCCACCGCGACGGCTACTCCACCAAGTGCCCCGGCGACCCGCTGTACGACTGGGTGCAGCGCGGCGCGCCCCGGCCGGCGGGTGCGGCCGAGCCGAAGCCGGCGCCGGGGCCGAAGCCGTCCGTGGACCTGTCGAAGCTCGTGGCGGCAGCGAAGGCGGATCCGCCGAAGCACGGTGCGCCGGTGTCGTACTACGGCGTGAAGACCGTGGAGTCCGCCCTCGTCGCCGAGGGGCTGCTTTCTCGAGACGTCGCCGACGGGCACTACGGCACAGCCACGGTGCGGGCGTACGCCGCGTGGCAGCGCCGGTGCGGCTACTCCGGCAAGGACGCCGACGGCATCCCCGGGGCCGAGTCCCTGAAGAAGCTCGGCGCCCGCCGTGGCTTCACCATCACCCCCTGAAGGAGAACCCCGTGCGTGTTCTTGGCAGAGAGCCCGTCTACATCCTGGCCTTCGTGGCCATCGCCCTGAAGCTCGGCTCGGCGTACGGCCTGGACGTGTCGGCGGAGCAGCAGGGCTACATCATGGCCGTCCTGTCGCTGATCGTCGCGGCCGTCAACGCGATCGTTCTCCGCACCGGCGCGGCGGCGGCCGCCATCGTGAACCTCGCGCAGGGCCTGTTGGCGCTCTTCCTCGCCTTCGGTCTGAACATGTCGGCTGAGCAGCAGGCCCTGTGGATGCTGATCGTCGAGGCCGCGGTCGCTCTCGCGATCCGCCGCGAGGTGACCGCCCCGGTGTCCGCGCTGCCGATCGAGCAGGGCAGCCCCGTCAAGACGGCCGTCTGATCGGAGTTGCACGTGAGCACTGACCCGACTCTCGGCGAGGTGATGCGTCGCCTCGAAGACGTCCGCCAGGACTTGAAGGAGGACGTACGAGAGCTGGGCACCCGCCTGGACAGCAAGGTGTCGATGGAGCGCTACCAGCTGGAGCAGCTGGCCCGCGACGAGGCGCTGCGGCTGCTGGCGGAGAGGGTCACGTCGATCGAGAGTGACCGCGAACAGGAGAAGGAACGGAAGCGGCAGCAGGACCAGAAGGACGCTGACCGGCGAGCAGCCGACCGGCGCCTGATCCTCAGCGCCCTGGTCGTGCCCGTGCTCCTGCTCCTCCTCAACGTCTACATGAACGCCCAGGGGGCCGGAGCGTGAGGCGACACAAGAGCACCACGACCGGCCCCCGAGTGCGGCGCGGGGATCTGGCGTTCTGGCTGACGGCCGCAACGATGCTGGCAGGGTTCGCGTTCGTCATCCTCACGATGCAGGGCATGGCCAGAGACCTGCGCGCCGCGAATACTGCGCGGGACCAGCTGGCGGCGCAGGTGGAGGAGCTCGGCGGCCAACCGGTCGCCGGGCCCCCCGGCTCGCGCGGGCAGCCGGGTCAGCCGGGTCGCACAGTCGTAGGACCGCCGGGGCCGATCGGCCCGCAGGGGCCCACGGGCGAGACCGGCCCTGCCGGGACGCCGGGCAGTCCCGGACCGACGGGCCCGCCCGGGCCGTCAGGCAGCCCGGGGACGTCCGGCACGGACGGTGTGGGCGTGGTGGGGCCGTCCGGACCGCCGGGGTCGACCGGTCCCGCTGGCCCGGCCGGACCGCAGGGCGAGCAGGGCCCAGCTGGGCGGGATGGGACCGACGGCCGGGACGGAGCCGACGGCACCAACGGACAGACCTGCCCCGACGGATACAGCCTCCAGCCGCCGAAGGACGACCCTGACGCGCTGGTCTGCCGCCGGGACTCGGCGCCCGCCCCTGACCCGGTGAAGCGCGCGGCCGAGGCTGCGCTCGATCCGACCCGACGGCAGTACCCGTGAACGGCAACGCCCCCTCTCGCGCTACGTGCGCGGGAGGGGGCGATTGTTGCGTTCTGGATCACACGACAAGGGCCTTGCCCCATACCCTGTTCAGTGTCGAGCTGTTCAGAGAGGGGCAAGGCCGTGTCATCTGATGCTACCCCGGACCCGTACGCAGACCCCATGCGCTTCGGGCAACGAATGCAGATCCTCCGCGAACGCCGCGGCATGTCCCGCACAGTCCTCGCCGGCCTCATCGGCATGTCGCCAGAGTGGGTGAAGGGCGTTGAGAACGGGCGCATTCAAGCCCCCGGCATCGACACCGTGCTGCGTGCCGCCGAAGCTCTGCGGGTCCGGGATCTCTCCGACCTCACAGGACGAAGCGACATGCCCGCCCCGCTGTTCCAAGGCCCCGGACACCCGCGGCTCGCCGCCGTCCGCGCGGCGGTCGATGCTCTGCCGATCGGCGCCCCCACCGCTGCGCCTCCCCGCGCCGAGCACCTCGCGGCCCGCCTCGCCCTCGCGTGGAAGGCGCGACACGAGGCGCCGAACCACCGCGAGATCGTCGGCTCGCTCCTCCCCGATCTCATCCGCGACGCCCACCTCGCGGTGCAGCACGCCGAAGCCCCTGCCGACTGGCGCGCCGCGCAAGCCGTGCTGAGCGAGGTCTACAGCCTGAGCCAGTTCTTCCTGGCCTACCAGCCGGACCCCTCACTGCTTTGGCGAGTGGCCGAGCGCAGCATGGTCGCCGCCGCCCAGTCCGCAGACCCGCACGCCATCGGCGTCTCCGCGTGGCTCATGGCGCAGGCGCACCGGGACTCCGGCCCGCAGCATTACGACGCGGCTGACGCCGTCACCATGCGGGCGCTGGAGCACCTCGACCCGCTGCTCCCCGACGCCGGCGATGACGTACTCGCCATCGCCGGGGCGCTGCGCTTCGAGGCCGGGTACACAGCCGCCCGCCGCGGCAGCAAGGGCACCGCGTGGGGTCACTGGAGCCAGGCCCGGAAGATGGCGAAGACCCTGCCTGCGGACTACTTCCACCCCGTCACCTCCTTCTCGCAGGCCATCATCGGCGCCCACGCACTCACCGTGGCCGTCGAGCTGCACGCCGGACCCGAGTCCGTGCGGCAGGCGGCGCGCGCGGACGCAACAACCATCCCGTCCCGGCCGCGCCGGGCCCGCCACCGGATCGAGGAAGCCCGCGGCTACCAGCTCGACGGGCAGCCGGATGTCGCGATCGCCACCCTGGAGAAGGCGCACGAGGCCGCGCCCGAGACGATCCGCTACAACGGTTACGCGAAGAGCCTGATCCTGGAGGAGTGCTCCGCGCGCGCAGCCAGCCGACGACGCCGCGCTTCTGAACTGGCCGTGAAGGTGGGCCTTCTGGCTGCCTGAGGCAGGGGGTACTTTCCTACCCATCCGCTCACCGGGGCGCTCTTACTGTCGAGGCACAGACTTTGATGGGAGGAGCGTCCCGTGCCGTTACCGAAGGCTGGGCAGGCCGCGCGCCAGCCCCGCAGGAACCGCTCCTGCACGTACTGCCCCAAACCGCTGCCGGACTGCTGTGTCCGCGTCCAGGAGGAC
Source organism: Streptomyces sp. NPDC013457 (assembly GCF_043089925.1). Taxonomy (NCBI): domain Bacteria; kingdom Bacillati; phylum Actinomycetota; class Actinomycetes; order Kitasatosporales; family Streptomycetaceae; genus Streptomyces; species Streptomyces sp. NPDC013457. Next base: position 666,768 of record NZ_JBICBL010000002.1, on the reverse strand, counting down.
GGCAGCCATGTGTACGCCCACCGCATCTGCGCGGCAGTGCGGGGCGTACAGCCGATGTACGTGTTCATCAACGACGTGCCGCGCATCGGGGCCGGCCAGTGACGGCCGCCGCGCGGGGCCGCGATGTTCGCCCTGAGTGCAAGCTCGACGCGCACGGCCTGTGCCGCCCGGGCCCCGTCGTCACCTCGCACGGGGACGTTGCTCTTACGATCCGCTGTGACTGCCCCTGCCACAAGAAGACGGAGCGCCGCCGTGCCACGTAACCGCAGCTGTAAGAAGTGCCGCCGCTCAACCGTCCCGACCGTCGTCGTCGCGGTGGAGGCCGGCAGAGATGTGTACGCGTGCGCCGACCACCGCGCCGAACTGGCGGCCCCAGCGGGCGACCTGCTCGTGACAATCGCCCAGTACCAGGACATGGCCCGCCGTCGGCTGCACCCCTGAACTCCTGCTCGTGGGCGATGCGCCGGCCGTCCACGAGCAGGGCACGACAGCCCCGGCCGGCCCGTCCCCCGGCCGGGGCTTCGTTAGCTCTGCTGCGTGGCGGCTTTACGGCATGATCGGGGCGGACAGCACCATGCGCCCAGTGTGCGCCTTACGCTCCCGCCTTGTGCTACTTCACGAGCTCGGCAAGCGGCCTGTCGACCGCATGGGCGATCTGGATAAGGAGTCCGAGGCCGGGGTCACTGATGCCGTACTCGATGCGGTGAATGGTCTTGTGGTCGACGCCTACGCGGGTCCCGAGCTCGAGCTGAGACAGGTTGGCGTACAGACGCGCTTCCCGGATGCGGGCGCCGATCATCTCGCGGCGGGTGAGGACCCATGCGGGCTGGTCGGAGGGCATCCGTCCAACGTCAGCCGATCATGATCATTCTGTCTTTACCTGACGGGGTAAAACGTGTGATCTTGATTGATGGCGGGTAATCGCCCGAGACATTTCCCCCATACGTCCGCCCCTCGGTTCGCCGAGCGGTGCGGGCCGGGCACCGGGTGGCGTACATGCGTCCGCCACTCGGTCGCCTACTGCTCTGATTCGGTCAGAGCAGAGCTGCCCCGCCCCTTTCGGGGGCGGGGCAGTGTCGTGTGGCCTACCGTGTACGAGAAGACCCCCGCCGACGAGTACGGCGGGGGTCTCTGCCTGTGGCGCCGGCCTCCCCGCACAGCAGCCACAGAATGTCGAGCAGCATGCGTCTGACGCGCGCGGGGAGACGCGTCGGCCTGCTCAGTGCTCAGCACTCTACGCACTGTCGACGATCTGTACATCACTCTTTCGAGGGACGCTCCTGCGCAGGTTCCGATGGGGATGTGGCATCCATGTGGCATCCGGGACGAGAACGGCCCCCCAACCGTGATCGGTTGAGGGGCCGCAACAGGCTTTCACCTGCCGTTTCCTACAGTGGGCGCGGACGGTTTCGAACCGCCGACATCTGCTTTGTAAGAGCAGCGCTCTACCCCTGAGCTACGCACCCGTGGAGTGAGGCAACAGCGTACATGGACCATGGGTGGGTCCCGCAAACCGGTGGTTGCGGGGGATAGCCCCACCATCCGTGGGTGGGTCGCCGGATCGTGCGGGTGGGGCGGGGGTCCGTAGGTTGGGGGGTCAGTCAGCGTGTCACCTGGGGGTTTCGTCGTCATGGTCGGTCGTCTTCGCGTTCGTACGCTTCTTGTCGCCGGTGGCGTTCTCGTCGGGGGGCTCAGCCTTGTCGGGTGTGGGAGTGCCGAGGTGGAGGGGGCTCCCGTGGAGAAGAAGACCTTCGCCTTCTCCGGGGACTCCCTCGTCGTCGATGCCGAGAACTCCGAGATCGAGATCGTTCCCGCCGACATCGAGGACGTGCGCGTCAGTCGGCAGGTCGACGGGTGGGTGTTCATGGGGAGCGGGCCCGAGGCCGTCTGGGGGCTTCGGGACGGGCGGCTCACCCTGCGCGTCGAGTGCGATGCCGTCGCCAGCAACTGCGGCTCCCTCCACCGTGTCCAGGTGCCCCGCGGTGTGGCCGTCACCGTGGAGGACGACAACGGGCAGGTGACCGCCGACGGGTTCGACACCGACCTCCGGATCCGGTCAGACAACGGCGCCGTCATCGTCCGGGGCTCCTCCGGAGCCCTTGATCTGACCAGCGACAACGGGGAGGTCGTCGTGGAGGGCGGCACCCGGTCCGAGCGGGTCGTCGCGCGGTCCGACAACGGGGCCGTGCGGATCGCGCTGAGCGCCGTCCCCCGGCATGTGGAGGCCGTCAGCAACAACGGGGAGGTCGACATCGCCCTGCCCGACGCCACCTACGACGTCGACGGGCGCAGCGACAACGGCGACGTCCGGATCGACGTGCCCACGCAGAAGGGCAGCGCCCATGTCGTGGCCGCCCGCAGTGACAACGGGGAAGTCGTCGTCCGCACCGCGAACTGACAGGCCCGTGTGTTCGTCCTTACCTGGTGGGAGAATGAACCGGACCGGGCAGGGCGGACACAGCACGGGAGAGGGACGTGGCGGCGACTCACGCGAGGGGTACTTCTACGAGCGCCGTGACGGGGGCGAAGACGGGATCCGGTACAGGAGCCGGTGCCGGTACAGGAGCCGGAGCCGGTACGGGAGCGGGGATCCGGGGGGTGCTGCGGCTCGGGCTGCTGCTGCCGCTGCTCGCCGTCACCCTTCTTCCCTCCGCCTTCGCCTCCGGCGGCAACCGGCGCTGGTTCGGCGGCCGCGGCGAGAGCCAGCGGGCCGAGGCGCAGGCCGCGAAGGACGACGCCGCCGCCGCGTTCTACGAGCTCGACACCGCCCAGCGCGACCTGCGGATCTCCATCGAGACGATCACCGCCGTGGACGACTCCCCCGGCGCCCGCCGCGCGGTCGACGGCTTCGCGGCCCTCGGGCAGCGGATCGACGAGGTCAGCCACGCCTACATCACCGCCGTCGACGCGCACGACCTCGACCGGGACGAGCTGGACGCGGCCACCGCCAACCGGGCCCGCACCGAGCTGACCCGGGCCAAGGACGAGCTCGTACGTGTCAAGGGGGAGCTGGACCGGTTCACCCAGGGGCTCGGGCCGCTCCTCGACACGGCCGAGACCCAGCTCGCCCGGCTCGCGCCTGCCGTCGAGCGGGCGCGACAGGCGCTCCGGAACGCGAGCACTGCTCTCGACACCGCCCGCGCCGCCGGGCTCCGCGCCGACGACCTCGCCGCCCGGCTCGCCGCCCTCGGGCCCGACCTCACCCGGCTCAACGAGGGAGCGGGCCGCCACGGCGTCGCCGACACCCTCCAGCGCGCCGACAAGGTCCTCCGCGACGCCGAGGCCGTCCGCACCGAGGCCGAGCGCCTCCCCGAGCGGGCCGCCGAGACGAACAAGCGCCTCGTCTCCCTCCGTACCCGCGCCGAGGCGCTCACCACCCGGGCCGGAACCGTCGAGCCGGTCCTCTCCGAACTCCGCCGCCGTTTCTCCGCCGCTTGCTGGCAGGACCTCCAGTACGTCCCCTCCCAGGCCGCCGACAACGTCCACAAGGCCGAGGAGAGGCTCGCGGAGGCGGCCAAGGCCCGCGACGAACAGCGCTGGCCCGACGCGACCAGTCTCCTCGCCACCGCACGCGCCCTGCTCAACGCCACCGACGAGGCCGTCTCCGCCGCCGGCGACCGGCTGCGCCGCCTCGACGCCGTCGCCAAGGACCCGCAGCACGAGATCGACCGTGCCCGCTTCGCCGTCCGCGACGCCCAGCGCCTCGCCATGGCCGGGCGCAACACCCCCGACCCCCGGCACGCCCGCCCCCTCGACGACGCCGTGGGGCGCCTCGACCGGGCCGTCGGCACGCTGGAGGGCCGCCACCCCGACTACTGGCACTTCCTGACCGAGCTCGAAGCCGTCCGCGCCACCGCCGCCCGCGTCGTCGAGCAGATCCGGGAGGAGCGAGGCGCCGGGCACCACTCCGGCTAGCCTGTGCGCATGCCTCGATACGAGTACCGCTGCCGCACCTGCGGCGACACCTTCGAACTCAGCCGCCCCATGGCCGAGTCCTCCGCCCCCGCGGCCTGCCCCGCGGGCCACGACGACACCGTCAAGCTGCTCTCGGTCGGCGGCGTGGGCGGCTCCGCCGCACCCGCCCCGTCCGGTGGCGGTGGCGGTGGCGGCGGGTGCTGCGGCGGGGGCTGCTGCGGCTGAACCGCCGGCCCCGCCCCTTTACGTGCCCAGGTAGCGGAGCACCGCGAGGACCCTTCTGCTGTAGCCCTCGCCGCGCCCCGTCAGTTCGAGTTTGTCGAAGAGCGCGTTGATGTGTTTCTCCACGGCGCTCTGCGACACGTGCAGCCGCCCGGCGATCGCCGCGTTCGTGTGCCCCTGCGCCATCGCCGCGAGCACCTCGCTCTCGCGGGGTGTCAGCCGTGCCAGCGGATCGGTGTGGGTGGTACGGACGAGCAGTCGGCGGACGACCTCCGGGTCGAACGCCGTCCGCCCGTCCCCCACCCGTTCCAGCGCGTCCAGGAACTCGTCCACCTGCGCCACCCGGTCCTTGAGCAGATAGCCCACCGCCCCCGACTCGCCGGTCAGCAGCTCGGTGGCGTACCGCCTCTCCACGTACTGCGAGAGGACGAGCACCCCGACGTCCGGCCACTCGCGGCGGATCTCCAGGGCCGCCCGCAGCCCTTCGTCCGTGTGCGTCGGCGGCATCCGTACGTCGGCCACGACCACGTCCGGCGGGTCCGTCCGTACCGCCGCGAGCAGTTCGACCGCGTTGCCGACCGCCGCCGTCACCTCGTGGCCCTCCTCGGCCAGGAGCCGTACGAGCCCCTCCCGTAGAAGCGTCGAGTCCTCCGCCAGGATCACGCGCACGGCAGGACCGCCCGTACGACCGTCGGACCGCCCGCGGGACTCTCCACCGCGAACCGTCCGTCCAGCGCCGCGGTCCGGCTCGCGAGCCCGCTCAGTCCGCTGCCGGAGGCGTCCGCGCCACCCGCCCCGTCGTCCGCCACCCGCACGCTCAACTCCTCTCCCACCAGGGTTACTTGTACGTCGATACGGCTCGCGTCCGCATGCTTGAGCACATTGGTGACCGCTTCCGAGACGAGGAAGTACACGACCGTCTCCACGGGCCTGGGAAGCGGCCGCTCCACCGTGTACGAGAGCCCCACGGGCAGCGTGCTCCGTTCCGCGACCGTCTCCAGGGCCGCGCGCAGACCGCCCTCGTCGAGCACGGCGGGGTAGACCCGCCAGGCCACCTCGCGCAGTTCGGCCAGTGCGCGCCGGCTCTCCTCGTGGGCCTGGAGCAGCAGGGCGTCGGCGCCCTCCGGGTCCCGGGCCCGGATCCGGCGCGACCGGCCGATCAGCATGCCGAGGGCGACGAGCCGCTGCTGGACGCCGTCGTGGAGGTCGCGCTCGATCCGGCGCCGCTCGTCGTGGACGACGTCCATGACCTCGGCGCGGCTGGTGGCCAGTTCGGCGATCCTGGCCTCCAGGGCGTCGGCGTGGCTGGGCCCGAAGCGGCGGGCGAGTCCGTCCTCCAGGGCGATGACGCCGAGGGCGCCCTGCGCGGCGAGGAAGAGCAGGAAGAACCCGCCGACACTGCTGGCCCCGACGAGCCAGGGGTGCTGGATGTCGGTGATCAGCCAGCCGTAGAAGGCGAAGGTGCCGAGCCCGAGTCCGTACGCGCCGCAGCCGAGGACGACGGCGCCGAGCACGCCGAGCGGCCAGCGGGCCGCGAGGTAGCGCAGGGCGGCCGCGTGGTGGACCCCGGGGAGCCGGACACCGAGGAGGCGGTCGAGGCGGGCCCGCTCCAGGCGGGTGAGGGCGTGCGCGGCGGCTGTCAGCGGGCGCAGCACGGCGGCGCGGCCACGGGGCGAGGCGAGCACGGGAAGCAGCGCGAGGGCGCCGAGGAGGGTGCCGAGGAGCTCCAGGACGGCGGTCCCCGCCCCGAGTGCGAGGCCGAGGGACAGGCGGATCCAGCGGGCGAGGTACCGGACGAGCGGACGCCCGGGCGTCCGGAGAAGCGCGCTCCCTTGCCCCGCGTCGGACGGCCGGACGAGCGGACGCCCGGGCGGCGCGTCGGACGGCCGGAGGAACGTGCTCCCCCGCGCTGCGTCAGCCGGCCGGCGGGACATGCTCCCCAGCCCCGCGTCGGACGGCCGGACAAGCGGACGCCCCGGCCGCCCGACGGGCGGGCGGAGGACCGGTCGTCCCGACGCCGGGGCCGGTACCGGGCCCGGCTTCAGGCCCGGCGGCGGGCCCAGTGGTGTGCGCTCGGGCTCCGCGCGATCCGGCCGACCACCGGCCCGCCGACTGCCGTCGTCCCGGGGCGTGTTCGTCATGATCCGACACGCTAACGGGGCCGTGCCCCCGCCCACACTGCGGAAAACCGCACCGCCGCTCAGGCCGGGTCGGGGAGCGCCGCCGGGGAGCCGTTGAGGAGCTGCGACGGGATGACGGTCGACCGGTGGTCGGCCACGGCCGCCAGGAAACGGCGGAGGATCTCCTCGCCCGCCGCCACGCCCCGCTCCGCGAGGACGTCGAGGTGCGGGGCCGCCCAGGCGGTGTCCGCGAGTTCGCCGTGGCCGGGGCGCCAGGCGCGGTCGGCGGCCGTCAGGAGGTCCGCGTCGAGCAGCGAGTCTCCGGCGGCCAGGACGAGGTCCGCGCCGCAGCGGCGGGCCACCTCACGCATCGCCGCGCTCTTCGTGAGCGGCTTCGGCACCGCGTACACCTTGCGGCCCTGCAGCGAGACCGTCCAGCCGCGGTCCTCCGCCCAGTCGCCGAAGCGCTTCAGCCACTCCTCCGGCATCCGCTCCCGCTCCACGACGAGGTACGCGAACAGGTCCTCGGCGACCCGGTGCTTGCGCACCCAGGACAGGTCGGTGGTGGCGGTGAAGTACGCGCGGATCTCGCCCAGCGGCGCGCACTCCTCGGCGAGCCTGCGCACCACGGACCCGTGCCAGTCGCGGTCCGCGGCTCCGTCGACGAGGATGTGCCCGCCGTTGGCGCAGATCGCGTACTTCGGTGCGGGGCCGGGGAGTTGGATGCGCTGGTACTGCTTGCGCGTACGGGTCGTGGTGGGTACGAAGACCGCCTCGGCGCCCAGCCGTTCGAGCAGCGCGGCCGCGTCCTCGGTCATGTACGACAGCGGCTTGGACTCGTGCACCTCCACGCTCAGCAGCCGGGGCGCCTGCGCGTCGGGCATGCCGAGCGCGAGGGCCGCGGAGGAGTAGATCAGCGTACGGTCGAGGTCGCTGGCGACCATCACGGGGCTGCTTGGGCTGCTCACCGAGGTCACTGGGAGACCACCGCCTTTCCGTCGGCGCCTGTGGCGCCTCTCGTGAACTGAGGGTGGATCAATCCCACACAGGTGTACGGGAGTCCGTCGACCTCCTCGACGGGAACACCGCGCTGGTCCGCGAGGAGGCGTACGTGGGCGAGGTCGGCGCCGGCGCCGCGCCGGGCGAGGATCTTCCAGGGGACGCGGCGCAGCAGGACCCGGGTGGTCTCGCCGACACCGGGCTTGACCAGGTTGACGTCGTGGATGCCGTACTCCTCGCTGATCCGCTCGACGGCCGCCCAGCCCTCCCAGGTGGGGGTCCGGTCGGCGGCGAGCAGCTCCTTCACTCCCGTCGCCACGTCCTCGGCCACCTCGTCGAAGCGGGCGGCGATGGCGTCGAGGAAGGCGTTCGAGACGTCGGCGCCGGCCAGTTCGCGGTAGAACTTGCCGCCGTGGAAGTCGTCCGGGCCGACGAGGTCGGCGCGCAGGACCGTCCGCGATATCAGGCCGGAGACGGTCGAGTTGAGGCAGGCGGAGGGGATGAGGAAGTCCTCGCGCGTGCCGTACGTGCGCACGCAGGAGCCGGGGTCGGCGAGGACCGCGATCTCCGGGTCGAAGCCGGTGATCCCCTCGGCGCGCTCGAACTCCTGGATCGCCTCGGCGAGTTCGCGGGTGATGGCGCCCTTGCCGGTCCAGCCGTCGACGAAGACGACATCGGCCGGGTCGTGGTGGGCGGCGAGCCAGCGCAGCGCGTTGGCGTCGATGCCGCGGCCACGGACGATGGAGACGGCGTAGTGGGGCAGTTCGAGGCCGTGGCGGGCCTGCGCCCAGCGGCGCATGAGGACGCCGACGGGGGTGCCGGCCCGGGCGAGGGAGACGAGCACCGGTGTGCCGGTCTTCTCGGCGAGGACGGTCTCGGTGACGGTGCCGACGGCGCGGGCGATCCGGGAGGCCGAGGTCTCCAGGGCGGCGTGGAAGAGCTCCTGGTACTGGGCGCTCGGCTGGTACTCGACCGGCAGCGACTCCGCGTAGTGGGCGCCTCCGCTCTGGATCGCCTCCTCGCGCTCCTCGGTCGGCGCCTCCAGTTCGACGTCCGAGAGGTCCTGGAGCAGCCAGCCGACCTCCTCGGGGGCGTACGAGGAGAAGGCGGGGCCGCGGAGGGGCTCGGGCAGCATGGAGCTCCTTTCGGGAGCTTGGGTGGCATCGGGAGCGGGGACGGCCCCGCCGGTCTCGTGAGCGGGTACGGCTCGGGCTCGGAAGGCCTCCGGGGCCTCCGGGGCCCTTGCGGCGTCAGTCGCCTCCGCGGCCCGCTCGCCGGCCGACGGCGTCCGCGTCACGGTCTCCGCTCCGTGCGCCGGGACGTACGACGGGACGTACGACGGGACGACCGCGAGCACCACGTGCGGGATGTGGGCCGCGAGCTGGGCCAGCAGGCCGTCCGGGGCGTGCAGCTCCGGCGTGTCGGCCACGGAGTCGACGACCGCCACGACCGCGTCGAACCCGGCGCCCGCGACGTTGTACGCGTACCGCTCGCCGGGGCCGTCGGCGGGCTCGTCGTGGGCGGGGAAGACGAGCCGGGTCCTTATGGCGTAGCCGGGGTCGTCGACGGCGAGAACGGGCGAACGGGTGGTCGTGGAGTACAGGACGTCCCGGCCGGCGCGCTCCAGGGCGACGGCCAGCCGCAGCGGCGCGTACATCAGCTCCTCGAAGCCGAGGACCAGGATCCGCCGCGCCCCGCCGAGAGCGGTGCCGAGGCGCTCGGTCATGGCCGGGAGGGCGTCGTTCAGCGCGGCCGCGTGGGGCGCGCCGAAGCCGTGGCGGCCGCCGTCCGGTATCGAGGACGGCCAGCCCAGATCGACCCGTACGGGGGCCGTCAGGGGCTCCCTGGGCGCCGGTACGGGCGCGCCGGGCGCCCCGGGTGCCTCCTGCGCCCCGAGGGCCCCCTGGGCGTCCTGAGCCGTCTCGTGTGCGGCGACCAGCGCCTGGCCCTTCTCCAGGACCCCCTCCGGCAGCCGTACGGTGCCTGCCGCGCCGGTCACCAGGTCGACGCGGGCGCCGATCTCCCGGGCGAAGGTCTCCAGCCGCCCGAGGTCCTCGGCCGAGCGCATGTCGACCAGGGCCACGACCACGTACCGCTCACGCGGGAAGCGCTCGTGCAGGTCCCGGACGGTGTTCAGGACGGTGTTGCCGGTGGAGAACTCGTCGTCGACGAGGACCAGCGGGCCGTCGCCGGCGAGCAGCTTCGGGTCCTCGGGCAGCAGCAGGTGCGAGGTGGCGTGCGAGTGGGACTCCTCGAACCCGCCCGCGCTCGCCACTCCGTCGACGGGCCGCCGGGTCGAGTGCAGATAGGGCGCGAAGCCGAGCCCGTCGGCCACCGAGTGGCCGAGGCCGGTGGCCGTCTCCGCGTAGCCGACGACGACGCTGCGCGCCGCCTCGTCGGGACCGAGCAGGTCACGGACGCGCAGGCCGAGCGAGAAGCCGGAGTCGTAGACGACGGCCGGCCGCTGCGGCACATGCTTGCCGAGCACGTTGGAGACCAGCAGATGCGCGCGCTTCGGGTTGCGGCGCAGTGCGAGGCCCAACAGGCCCGGGAGCTCCTCGCCGCCGATCAGTTCGACGCCCAGTCGCTCCGCGACCCACGTTCCCGACCACACCACGTCGTCCATCACCTTCCGTCAGCCGGCCAGTCCGGCGGTGAGCAGATCCACGAAGCCGACGTCCTCCTTGGCGACGCCGAAGACCTCGGCGCGCAGGAGGGTCCGCTCGGCCCACGCGCGATGCGGCTTCACCTCGTTCATCTTGTTCGTGTACGCGGAACGCATCACGCCGCCCCCGCCGCGTTCGGGCCGCAGGATGTCCTGCGCGTCGCTGTACTCCTCGTGGCTGACCACGGACAGCGCGTGCACGGGCACCACGTGTGTGGGGTGGATGCAGGTCTTGCCGAGCAGGCCGTTGGCGCGGTCGAGTTCGATCTCGCGCAGCAGCCCGTCGAGGTCGTGCTCGATGAGGGCGGTGCGCAGGTCCTCGGCGCGGCCCTCCAGGAAGGGGCTGCGGCGCAGCTGGGGCTTGAACATGCGCTCGCCGAGCCGGAAGTACTCCCAGACCGGTCCGGTGATCGTGAAGCCGGTGCCGTCGGAGCGGCCGAGGACGTTGACGACGTCGGCGATGACATGGGCGACGAGCTGGACGTCGTACGCCGTCATGTCGGGCGAGCGGCGCAGCCCGTAGGCCGAGCAGAAGTCGGTGACCCCGAGGCGCAGGGCGAGGACCCGCTGGCGGTACTTGTCGACGGTCGTGGCGATCCCCGCGAGGGTCTCGGCGCGGGTCTCCAGGTGCAGCAGTTCGGGGGACTCCAGGACGGGCATGGCGAAGAGTCGCCGTCCACACGCCCTCTCGGCGGCGGTGAGGGCCTCTAGGAAGGCGTGCCCGCGGGTCTCGGTGAACTTCGGCAGCACGAATCCGGTCAGCAGGCGGACGTCGTCGCCGAGGCGGGCGACCAGATCGGTGATCTGGTGGGGTTCACGGACCCGGATGAAGAGCAGGGGCACGTCCTGGACGGCACGGTCGTCCTCCGTGAGGCCGTGCGCGAGGTCGGCGAACTGGTTCACCAGGTTCGTCTCGGCGGCCTCCACGTCGGCGTCGGCGATGGAGTCCTCCAGGCACAGCACCATGGAGACGACGCCGCGTGCGGCCTGTTTGCGCACGTCGTCGGCGAGTCGCGGCCGGGTGGCAGGGCTGTAGAGGGTGGCGCCCAGAGCCACGGCGAGCGTGCTCGCTGGGGAGTCCGCCGTGAACTCGGCCGGCTCCTGGTGGAACAGCCCGGCCCGTGTGGCGGACGGGATGTGCCCGAAATGACGCAATGTAACTCCCCCGACTGCCTCTGTAGCCGTGACGACATGTGGCCGGTAATAGTACGTAGGTGCGGGTGTCCGCAGTTCCCTTCGAGTATGAAATCCAGGTAACTCGTCCGCATCCGTCGCATGCCGCGCACTTCGCGAGCTGGCACGACGCGCGGATCGGTACGGCCCCCGCGTTGTCCGGCGGACGGCAGGGAAGGCAGGATGACGGTCATGACGCACGCGATGCTGAAGGGCTCCAACGTCCCTCTCGACACCGCGGCCGTACGGGCCGTGCTCCGCTGGACCCCGGGACCCGGGGTCCCCGACGTCGACGCCTCCGCGCTGCTGCTGGGCGCCGACGGCCGGGTGCGCTCCGACGAGGACTTCGTCTTCTACAACCAGCCCCGGCACCCCTCCGGCCTGGTGCGCCGGCTGCCCAAGAAGCGGGTGACGGAGGGACTGACCGACACGGTCGAGGCCGATCTCGGCGGGCTCGACCGGACGGTCGACCAGGTCGTGATCGCGGCCTCCTCGGATGGCGACACCTTCCGGTCGGTCTCCGACCTGCGGATTCTGCTGTACGACGCGAGTGCGCCGGACCGGGAGCCGCTCGCCCTCTTCGATGTGAAGGCGGAGACGGGCGAGGAGACGGCGATCATCTGCGGCGAGCTGTACCGGCGTGGGGACGGCTGGAAGTTCCGGGCGGTGGGGCAGGGCTACCCGACCGGGCTGGTCGGGCTCGCCACCGACTTCGGGATCTCGGTCGACGAGGGCTCCGAGGAGTCCGACGGCTCCGCGCCCGCCGACGGCGCGGGCGGTCCCGGCGGTCCCGGCTCCGGCGCTCGGGAGGGACAGGATCCGGCCACTCGGACCGCTCCGCCCGCGGCGCCCGTCACGGACGCCGACGCGACCGTCGTCCATCCGCACGTGGCCGTGCCGCCCCAGCCGACCAGCCCCCCGGCGCCCGTGCCGGCCTACGGCTACCCGCAGCCGGTCGCGTCCGACCGGCCGGCGTACGGCTACCCCCAGCCGGCGGCGGCCGCCGCGCCCGCCCCGGACCCGAACTTCCGGATGCCGCCGATGGGCCCGCAGTTCGTCCGCCCGTAAGCGCATCTGCTACGCCTTGGTCTTGTAGCCGCGCCCCCACTGCAGGCCCCATCCGTACAGCCGGTCCAGCTCCGCCTGGAAGCCGTACACGAACTTCACCTGACGGCGGACGATCAGCTCGTCCTTGACCTTCTCGACGGTGAACACCGCGCAGGAGCGGGCCTGCGGTGCGCGCTCGTCGAGTTCGATCTCGATCCGCGGCCCGTTGCTGGGGTAGAGCGTCACCTTGGCGTGCGTCCGGTCGAAGGCCGGGGTCTGGTCGTAGATGTAGACGAAGAAGAGCAGGCGCTTGATCTCGTCCCGGTGGTCGAGGTTGACGAAGATCGTCTCGCCGGACGAGCCGCCGAACCGGTCGTCGCCGCTCAGGTTCACGTACGGCGCCGCGTTCAGGGCCCCGAAGAAGCCGCCGAGCGGCTGCACCACGCCCTTGCTGCCGTCCGCGAGCTCGTACATGCACCCGAGGTCCAGGTCGACGTTGACCATGCTCTGGGTGTGCGCCTGGACGACCTCGGGCTTGAAGAGCTTCGAGGGGTGGCGGAGCAGCTGGCCGCTCTGTCGTGAGCGGCCCTCGATGTCGGAGGTGCGCATCCGCCAGGAGAGGTTGACGCGCAGATTGCCGGTGGCGGCGCCCTGTTTGGTCAGGGAGACCGTCGGGCGCCGTTTGGTGAGGTCGATGGTGTTGCTGGAGGCGCTGCCGGAATCGAACTGCGCGGCCCTCCCCGGAAACAGGCCGTCGAAGAAGCCCATGTGCCCCCACCCCCCACTCGAAACCCCGTCAGACGCCGCGGGGCGGCCGGGTGCACCGGCCGCCCCGCAGTGAAGCGTTCCTCATTGCCCGGGGTGTCACACCCCGGACGACACCTCGGTCTTGCCCGAGGAGTCAGCTTTTCCCTCGGCGGCCGCGAGTGCCCTGTTGCGCCGGACGGAGGACCAGAAGGACCAGCCGATCAGGGCGACGCCGATGAGGCCGGTGACGACCTCGGGGATCTGGTAGCGGATGGAGATCATGAGGATCACGGCGAGCGCGCCGATGGCGTAGTGGGCGCCGTGCTCCAGGTAGACGTAGTCGTCGAGGGTGCCCTGGCGGACCAGGTAGACCGTCAGCGAACGGACGTACATCGCGCCGACGCCGAGGCCGAGCGCCATGAGGACGATGTCGTTGGTGATGGCGAAGGCGCCGATGACACCGTCGAACGAGAACGACGCGTCGAGGACTTCGAGGTAGAGGAACATGAAGAAGGCGGCCTTGCCGGCCAGCTGGACGACGCCGACCTTCTTGCCGCTGCGCTTGGCCTCCTCCTCTGCCTCGTGCTCGCGCTCCTCTTCCTCCTCCAGCTTGTTCTCGAAGTAGCCCGAGAGACCGCCGACGACGAGGTAGGTGATGAGACCGAAGACGCCGGAGAGCAGGACGGTCGCCGCCTTGTCGGCGTGCGTACCGCCGTGCTGGTGCGCCTGGGTCGCGAAGGTCATGGCGCTGATCGCCAGGACGATCAGGGCGATGCAGACCGACAGCATGTCGATCTTGCCGAGCTTGGCCAGCGGGCGCTCCAGCCAGCCGAGCCACTTGATGTCACGGTCCTCGAAGATGAAGTCGAGGAAGATCATCAGAAGGAACATGCCGCCGAACGCCGCGATCGACGGGTGCGCGTCGGTCACGAGCTGCTCGTAGCGCTCGGCATCGTTGAGAGCGAGGTCGACGGCCTCGATGGGGCCGATCTTGGCGCTGATCGCGACGATCACGACGGGGAAGACCAGCCGCATGCCGAAGACGGCGATGAGCACACCGATGGTGAGGAAGATCTTCTGCCAGAAGGCATTCATCTTCTTCAGGATTCCGGCGTTGACCACCGCATTGTCGAAGGACAGCGAGATCTCGAGGATGCACAGGATCGCGACGATCCCGAACGCTTCCCACCCCCCGTAGAGCACCGCTGCGACCAGTCCGAGCGCCGTGATGGCGAACGACCAGCCGAAGGTTTTCAGTACCACTGTCTACCCCATCGTGTAAGTACGCGGCTTTACGAAACGTTGACCCCGAAGTCTAGAGCGATGCCCCGGAGTCCGGACGCGTACCCCTGTCCCACGGCCCGGAACTTCCATTCGCCCCCGTACCGGTACAGCTCGCCGAAGATCATTGCGGTCTCGGTGGAGGCGTCCTCGGAGAGGTCGTAGCGGGCGAGCTCCTGGCCGTCGGCCTGGTTCACGACGCGAATGAAGGCGTTGCTGACCTGGCCGAAGGTCTGGCCGCGGTTGTCGGCCTCATGGATCGAGACCGGGAAGACGATCTTGTCGCAGTGGACCGGGACCTTGACCAGGTCCACGATCAGCGACTCGTCGTCGCCGTCACCCTCGCCGGTGAGGTTGTCGCCCGTGTGTTCGACGGAGCCTTCGGGGCTCTTGAGGTTGTTGTAGAAGACGAAGTACTCGTCGCCGAGCACCCGTCCCGACTGGCACAGCAGGGCGCTGGCGTCGAGGTCGAAGGGCGCTCCGGTGGTGGAGCGCGCGTCCCATCCGAGGCCGACCAGCACCTGGGTGAGGTTGGGTGCGGCCTTGGAGAGGGAGACGTTGCCTCCCTTGGCGAGCGTGACGCCCATGTGTGTTCCTCCCCGGTGATACTGCGGTGGTCGTGCTGATGAGGCACGTCCGGCGCCGCACGGAACGTGCGGCGCCGGACGGATCGGACTGTCGGTCAGACGTTGACGCCGAAGTCCTGGGCGATACCGCGCAGGCCCGAGGCGTAGCCCTGGCCGACGGCGCGGAACTTCCACTCCTCGCCGTTGCGGTACAGCTCGCCGAAGACCATGGCCGTCTCGGTCGAGGCGTCCTCGGAGAGGTCGTACCGGGCGATCTCGGCACCGCCGGCCTGGTTCACGACGCGGATGAACGCGTTGCGCACCTGGCCGAAGGACTGCTGGCGGTTCTCGGCGTCGTAGATCGACACCGGGAAGACGATCTTGGCGACATCGGCGGGCACCGTGGCCAGGCTGACCTTGACCTGCTCGTCGTCACCCTCGCCCTCACCGGTGAGGTTGTCACCGGTGTGCTCGACCGAGCCGTCGGCGCTCTTCAGGTTGTTGAAGAACACGAAGTCCTGGTCGTTGCGGACCTTGCCCTCCGCGCTGACCAGAATGGCGCTGGCGTCGAGGTCGAAGTCCGTCCCGGTGGTGGTACGGACGTCCCAGCCCAGACCGACGGTGACGGCGGTCAGGCCAGGGGCCTCCTTGGTCAGCGAGACGTTGCCGCCCTTGCTGAGGCTGACTCCCACGAGTCCCTCCATGTGGTTTCCAGGGGCAGCGCCCCCGTCGTGCGTTGGCATCGGATCAACGTCTGGATCCTAGTGAGGGGTTCCCGGCCTGGACAGACGATTCGCCCCGATGGTCAGAGAGTGTCGAGCGCCTTGAGGTAGTCGTTGAGGTCGCGGGCGTCCGGGAGGGCGTTGACGACGGTCCAGCGGACGACGCCCTCCTTGTCGATGATGAACGTGCCGCGCACCGCGCAGCCCTTGTCCTCGTCGAAGACCCCGTAGGCGCGGGAGGCCTCGCCGTGCTTCCAGAAGTCGGAGAGGAGCGGGTACTCCAGTCCCTCCTGGTCGGCGAAGACGCGCAGGGTGTGGATCGAGTCGTTGGAGACGGCGAGGAGCTGGGTGTCGTCGTTGACGAACTTCGGCAGGTTGTCGCGCAGCTCGCACAGCTCGCCGGTGCAGACGCCGGTGAAGGCGAAGGGGTAGAAGAGCAGGACCACGTTCTTCTCGCCCCGGTAGTCGGAGAGCCTCACGGTGCGGCCGTGGTTGTCCTTGAGCTCGAACTCCGGCGCCTTCGTGCCGACCTCGATCGCCATGGCGTACGTGTCCCTTCACTGGACCGAACAGGTGAAGGCCCAGCTTAGAACCCCGGCGGTCCCCGCGGTCCCCCCACGCACAGAGCCCCCGCCGGACGGGTCCGGCGGGGGCTCCTGCTGCTTGGGGGATCAGCGCTTGGGAGCGACGAGGCGGCTGCCCGCCCAGTCCTTCGCCACGCTGATGCTCTTGGTCTGGGAGAAGCCGGCGGTCTGCGCGGCATCGCTGATGTCGCTCGGCTCGACGTAGCCGTCACGGCCCGTCTTGGGCGTCAGCAGCCATACGACTCCGCCGTCCTCCAGCAGGCCAATGGCATCGACCAGGGAGTCCGTCAGATCTCCGTCCTCGTCGCGGAACCAGAGCACGACGGCGTCGGCGACGTCGTCGTAGTCCTCGTCAGCGAGGTCCGACCCGATGATGGACTCGATGCCTTCGCGGAGATCGAAATCGACGTCGTCGTCGTAACCGATCTCCTGGACCACCTGTCCGGGCTCGAACCCCAGCCTCGCTGCCGGGTTGGTCCGCTCCTCCGCGTGGTCCGCGGTCGCGCTCACGGCTTGCCTCCTGATCATGTATCGGAAAATGCTTCGGCCACGCGCGTACGCGCGGCGCTGGCCGTAGTCCACACGGGCTGGGCGGATCGCGCAAGTACCCGGCCGCCGAGACCGCCGAAACGGTGACGTTTGGGGCCGTCTCGCCGCATCTCCCGGGCCGCATCCACTCCATTCCGTGACGATCGGCACACGCTTCGTCCTGCTTTGCAAGGTTCCGCGGCTTCAGTCTGCCGAACGTGCTGACGAAACGCATGCGCGGGTTGGGCGTAAGGTTGCGATTTGACCCAACCAGGCGCCCAGCGGGGGTTACCCCTCGGTAGAGATGACGTTTGACACCGACGGGGTACACGATGGACATCCCGGCCGGCGTCCCGGCCTCCGTGGGCTCCACCGAACAGCGAAGGAACAGCGTGGCTTCCGGATCCGATCGCAACCCGATCATCATTGGCGGCCTTCCCAGCCAGGTCCCGGATTTCGATCCCGAAGAGACCCAGGAATGGCTCGACTCCCTCGACGCGGCGGTCGACGAGCGAGGGCGCGAGCGGGCCCGCTACCTGATGCTCCGCCTGATCGAGCGCGCCCGCGAGAAGCGCGTCGCGGTGCCCGAGATGCGCAGCACGGACTACGTGAACACGATCGCGACCAGGGACGAGCCGTTCTTCCCCGGTAACGAGGAGATCGAGCGCAAGGTCCTCAACGCGACCCGCTGGAACGCGGCCGTGATGGTCTCGCGCGCGCAGCGCCCGGGCATCGGGGTCGGCGGCCACATCGCCACCTTCGCCTCCTCGGCCTCGCTGTACGACGTCGGCTTCAACCACTTCTTCCGTGGCAAGGACGAGGGCGACGGCGGCGACCAGATCTTCTTCCAGGGTCACGCCTCGCCCGGCATCTACGCGCGGGCCTATCTGCTCGACCGGCTGTCCGAGACCCAGCTGGACGCGTTCCGCCAGGAGAAGTCCAAGTTCCCGAACGGGCTCTCCTCGTACCCGCACCCCCGGCTGATGCCGGACTTCTGGGAGTTCCCGACCGTGTCGATGGGCCTCGGCCCGCTCGGCGCGATCTACCAGGCCCGGATGAACCGCTACATGGAGGCGCGCGGCATCGCCGACACCTCCAAGTCGCACGTCTGGGCGTTCCTCGGCGACGGCGAGATGGACGAGCCGGAGTCGCTCGGCCAGCTCTCCATCGCCGCCCGCGAGGGCCTGGACAACCTGACCTTCGTCGTCAACTGCAACCTGCAGCGCCTCGACGGCCCGGTGCGCGGCAACGGCAAGATCATCCAGGAGCTGGAGTCGCAGTTCCGCGGCGCCGGCTGGAACGTGATCAAGCTCATCTGGGACCGCTCCTGGGACCCGCTGCTCGCCCAGGACCGCGACGGCATCCTGGTCAACAAGCTGAACACCACGCCCGACGGTCAGTTCCAGACGTACGCCACGGAGACCGGCGCGTACATCCGCGACCACTTCTTCGGCGACGACCAGCGGCTGCGCTCGATGGTCGAGGGCATGTCGGACCACCAGATCCTGCACCTGGGCCGCGGTGGTCACGACCACAAGAAGATCTTCGCGGCCTTCGAGGCGGCCAAGGCCCACAAGGGCCAGCCGACCGTGGTGCTCGCGCAGACCGTCAAGGGCTGGACGCTCGGCCCGAACTTCGAGGGCCGCAACGCGACCCACCAGATGAAGAAGCTGACGGTCGACGACCTCAAGCGCTTCCGCGACCGGCTGCACATCCCGATCACGGACGGTCAGCTGGAGGGCGGCCTGCCGCCGTACTACCACCCGGGCCGGGACTCCGAGGAGATCCAGTACATGCACGACCGCCGCAAGGCGCTCGGCGGGTACGTCCCGACGCGTGTCGTGCGGTCGAAGCCGCTGGCACTCCCCGAGGAGAAGACCTACGCCGCGGTGAAGAAGGGCTCCGGCCAGCAGTCGATCGCCACCACGATGGCCTTCGTCCGGCTGCTCAAGGACCTCATGCGGGACAAGGAGATCGGCAAGCGGTTCGTGCTGATCGCCCCCGACGAGTACCGCACCTTCGGCATGGACTCGTTCTTCCCGAGCGCCAAGATCTACAACCCGCTGGGCCAGCAGTACGAGGCCGTGGACCGCGAACTCCTGCTCGCCTACAAGGAGTCCCCGACCGGTCAGATGCTGCACGACGGCATCTCGGAGGCCGGCTGCACCGCTTCACTGATCGCGGCCGGCTCGGCGTACGCCACGCACGGCGAACCGCTCATCCCGGTCTACGTCTTCTACTCGATGTTCGGCTTCCAGCGGACCGGTGACCAGTTCTGGCAGATGGCCGACCAGCTGGCGCGCGGCTTCGTGCTCGGCGCCACCGCCGGCCGGACGACGCTCACCGGTGAGGGCCTCCAGCACGCGGACGGCCACTCGCATCTGCTCGCCTCGACGAACCCCGGCTGTGTCGCGTACGACCCGGCCTTCGGATTCGAGATCGCGCACATCGTCCAGGACGGCCTGAAGAGGATGTACGGCCCCGACGCCGAGGACGTCTTCTACTACCTGACCGTCTACAACGAGCCGATCCAGCACCCGGCCGAGCCCGAGAACGTGGACGCCGAGGGCATCCTCAAGGGCATCTACCGCTACAAGGCGGGCGAGGCCGGAGCGATCCCCGCGCAGATCATGGCCTCCGGTGTCGCCGTGCCGTGGGCGGTGGAGGCTCAGCGGATCCTCGCCGAGGAGTGGAACGTCCGGGCCGACGTCTGGTCGGCGACGTCCTGGAACGAGCTGCGCCGCGAGGCCGTCGAGGTCGACCGGCACAACCTGCTCCACCCGGAGGAGGAGCAGCGCGTCCCGTACGTGACGCGCAAGCTGTCCTCCGCCCAGGGCCCGTTCGTCGCCGTCTCCGACTGGATGCGCTCGGTCCCGGACCAGATCTCCCGCTGGGTGCCGGGCACCTACACCTCGCTCGGCGCGGACGGCTTCGGCTTCGCCGACACGCGGGGCGCCGCGCGCCGCTACTTCAACATCGACGCCGAGTCGATCGTGCTCGCGGTCCTCACCGAGCTCGCCCGCGAGGGCAAGGTCGACCGGTCGGCGCTGAAGCAGGCCGTGGACCGCTACCAGCTGCTCGACGTCGCCGCCGCCGACCCCGGCCCGGCAGGCGGAGACGCGTAACGGCGCACAGGTGTGGTGCGGGTGCGGGGCCGACGCGCCCCCGCACCCCCCATACGATTCCCGGCATGATGGAACGCTGGGAGAAGCGCACCCAGACGCCACTGCTGATCCTGGCAGTGGCGTTCGGCGTCGCCTACGCCGTACCGATCGTGGCGCCGGATGCCGACCGCTGGATCCATGAGCTGTGCCTGATCGTGGAATGGGTGGTCTGGGGGGCCTTCGCGGCCGATTACGCCGTCCGGCTCGCGCTGTCCCCGGCCAAGTGGCAGTTCGTGCGAGGCCATCCGCTCGATCTGCTCGCCGTCCTGCTCCCGCTCGTGCAGCCGCTGCGGCTGCTACGTCTCGTCTCGACACTCCTCCTGGTGGGCCGGCGGGCCCGCATGGCCCCGCAGATAACGCTCACCACCTATGTGGCGGGCGCGGTGGTCGGACTGATGATGTTCGGCTCGCTCGCCGTGCTCCATGTGGAGCGGAACGCCCCGAACGGCAACATCAAGTCGCTCGGCGACGCGGTCTGGTGGTCGTTCACGACGATGACGACCGTGGGGTACGGCGATCACGCACCGACCACGGGACTCGGCCGCGTCCTCGCGGTGGGCCTGATGCTCTCGGGCATCGCCCTGCTCGGTGTGGTCACCGCCAACATCGCCGCCTGGTTCATCTCCCGCTTCGAGCGGGACGACGCTGTGGAGCGCCGCCAGACCGAGCTTCTGGAGGCCCTGACCCGGGAGGTCCGGGAGCTGCGCGCCGAGGTGTCCCGGCTCACGGCCCCGACAGCGGCCCCGACGGCGGCCCCGACGGCGGCCTCTGTGGGTGCCTCGACCCCGACCCCGACCCCGACCGCGGCCCCGGCTCCGGCTCCGGCTCCGGCTCCGGCTCCGGCCACCCTCTCGCCGGCCGACCCCGTGCCGTCGCAGGGGACGGCCCCTAGCGCTCCCAGAGCTTGAAGGCTCTGACCTCGTACGGACTCTGCGGAACCCAGGTCCCGCGCCCCGGATAGGTCTCGAACTCCCCCGTCTCCGCGCACTCCGCCGACTGGTACGTCGTGACCGGCCGCCCGGTCCTGTTCGCCAGGGCCTGGGCGCTCGCGCCCGGCGGCAGCGCCACACAGCTCTCGATGTCGGTGCCGGCCAGCTCGTGCTTCCACGCCGCGCCCTTGAAGTCCGCCCTGGGCCACAGGCACAGCTGACCGGGGCCGCAGGCTCCGAGCTTGGTGCCCGGTGGAGCGACGGCGGTCACGGCGGCCGGCACGGCGGCGGCCGGCCAGGCCGCCGGCAGAGCGGCGAGCAGAGCGGCCGCGGCCGCCAGGGCGGCCAGGAGCCGCCGCTTCGGCCCTGCGTGCTGCGCGTGCTGCGCGTGCTGCGCGTGCTGCGCGTGCTTCGGCTCTGCGTGCTTCTCGTACATGTCGATCAACCCCCGCTTCGTCACTCTCTGTAATCAGAACTCTGACGGATGTCACTGCCCGTTGGGAAGAGGCCAAGGCTCGATTCACCCGGACAGGTGACGGAAGACGACGAACAGCAGAAAGCCCCACCGGGCCGCGCGAGCGGTCCGGCGGGGCGTTGGGCTTCCCGCGGCGTACGTCAGATGTGGGCGGCGCCCGCACCCGCCTCCGCGTTTGCGCCGCGCTTGGTCAGCATGGCGACCAGGGCCGCGACGACTGCCACGACACCGGCGACGGTGAACGCCAGGCCCATGCCGTCCAGGAAGGTGTCGTGGATGACGCCACCGATCGTGTCGAGCACGTCCGGGGTCATGTTCGGCGCCTGGGCCAGCTGCGGCGGGACCGTGCCGAACTCGGCGGCCTCCTCGAGCCCGGGAGCGGGCTCGCCCGGGAGCCCGGCGGCCGTCCAGTTCTCGCCGAAGGCGCTGGAGACCTTCGACGACATGACCGCACCGAGCACCGCCGTACCGAGCGCGCCACCGACCTGCATCGCGGCCTGCTGCAGACCGCCCGCGACACCGGAGAGCTCCAGCGGGGCGTTGCCGACGATGACCTCGGTGGCGCCCACCATGACCGGGGCGAGGCCCAGGCCGAGCAGCGCGAACCAGAGCGACATCGTGAACGTGCCGGTCCCCGCGGAGAGGGACATCATCCCGAACATCGCGACGGCGGTGCAGACCATGCCGCCCACCAGCGGGATGCGCGGGCCGAACTTGGTGATCAGCGCGCCGGCCAGCGGCGACGAGACGATCATCATCGCCGTCAGCGGCAGCAGGTGCAGACCGCTGTCGATCGGGCTGAGGCCCTGGACGCCCTGGAGGTAGAAGGTCACGAAGAACAGGCCGCCCATGAAGGCGAAGGCCATCAGGACCATCAGCACCACGCCCGCCGTGAGCGGGACGGAGCGGAACATGCCCAGCGGGATGAGCGGCTCCTTGACCTTCGTCTGCCAGAAGCCGAAGACGACGAAGAGCAGGACGGCGGCGGCGAGGCAGCCCACGGTGTTGCCGCTCGCCCAGCCCCACTTGGCGCCGGCGTTGATGAGGCCCCAGACGAGGGAGCCCATGGCGCCGGAGAGCAGCAGGATGCCGAGGATGTCGAAGGAGCGCGGGGCGTTCTCGGCGCGGTGGTCCTTGAGGATCACCAGGCCGAGCACGAGGGCGAGGACGCCGACCGGCACGTTGATGAAGAAGACGGACTGCCAGCTGACGTGCTCGACGAGGAAGCCGCCGAGGATCGGGCCGCCGGCCGTCGAGGCACCGATGACCATGCCCCAGATGCCGATGGCCATGTTCAGCTTCTCGGCGGGGAAGGTGGCGCGCAGCAGGCCGAGCGCGGCCGGCATCAGCAGGGCGCCGAAGAGGCCCTGGAGGACACGGAAGCCGATCACGAGCCCGATCGAGTCCGAGAGGCCGATCGCTCCGGAGGCCGCGGCGAAGCCGGCGATGCCGATGAGGAAGGTCTGGCGGTGGCCGAAGCGGTCACCGAGCTTGCCGGCCGTGATCAGTGCGATGGCCAGCGCGAGCAGGTAGCCGTTGGTGATCCATTGGAGCTGGTCGAGGGTGGCGCCGAGGTCGGCCTGGATGGCCGGGTTGGCTATCGCGACGATCGTGCCGTCGAGCGCGACCATCATCACGCCGGCGGCGACTGCGAACAGAGTCAGCCAGGGGTGGCCGCGCAGGCCTTTCGACGGAGCCGGAACGGGGCTCCGGTCGCCCCCCTGGCCCTGCGGGGCCTTTTCCACGGTGGTCTGACTAGTCATGGGAAGGAGGCTAATGTCAGTCACTGACAATTGACAAAGCAATTCACACGCCGGTAACTGTCACTTGTCTCACAGGTACGCTGAGCAGCACGAAGCGTCGGAAAGTGGCGGAGAGAAGGCCATACGGTGACGGTTTCCGGCCTACGGGAACGCAAGAAGCAGCGCACACGGAACGCGCTCCTCCGGGTGGCCCTGGAGCTGTTCACGACACAGGGGTACGAGCAGACCACCGTGGACGAGATCGCCGACGCGGTCGAGGTCTCCCAGCGCACGTTCTTCCGCTACTTCGCCTCCAAGGAGGAAGTGGCCTTCGCCGTACAGCAGATGGTCGAGGAGCGCTTCGTCCAGGCGCTGGTGGAGCGCCCCGCGGAAGAGGGCCCGCTCGACGCGATGCGGAACGCCGTGCTCGCCTCCTGGGACACGATCGGCGAGGCGATCATGGAGGTCGTGCCCGTCGACATGTACCTGCGGACCTTCCAGATGATCGAGTCGACGCCGGCACTGCTCGCCACGCATCTGCGCCGCACGACCGAGATGGAGGACACGATCGCCCGGGTCGTCGCCGAGCGCGAGGGCGTCGACGTGGACGAGGACCCCCGCCCCCGGATCGTTGTCGCGGCGTTCAGCGGTGTGATGCGCGTGACGGGGCAGCTCTGGGGCCGGGGCACGGACCTCAGCCTGGAGGGCATCCGCGCGCTGACCGAGGACCACCTCGACCACCTGGCGCCCGCGCTGGCCCGGGACTGGCGGAGCTGACGGCGCCCGGCCGACGGCGCCTAGGGGGCCCGTACCGTGCGGAAGATCTCGTACGGGTGACCGCCGTAGAGGCCCGGCCGTACAGGCCCGTCGCGCAGGCCCGTCGTACGACCGGTCCTGCCGGCCTCAACTCGTGGTGTACGCCCGCACATACGGACCGTCACCGGAAGCCCTCGCCCCTCGTGATCCATGTCACCTGGCGCCCCGGGCCCCCTCGCCCGTCTCCTAGGGTGTGGCGCAGTGACTTCCTTCGACTCCTCCCCCACGCTCTCCCTCTGGCGCCTGCTGCTCGCGCTGGCCGTCGTGTTCGTGCTCCTCGCGACCACCGGCTGGACGACGATCAGCCATCAGCGCGGGCCAGGCGAGTCCCGCGAGGCCGCACTCGCGTCCTGGGCGCACAGCCGGATCGGCCACCGGGCGCTGCCCGACCCGTCCGCCCCCGCCCGTACGATCGCCGCGTTCTTCGCCTCCGTCGGACCGACGCAGGGTGCCTTCCTCGCCGAGGCGCACCCGTTCGTCGTCGGCAACCTCGACGGCGCTCCGGTCACGCTCCGCTACCGCGCCAACCGGATCTCCCTCGACCGCGCCCTCGCAGCCGAGCGCCACAGGATCGACCACGCCAAGCTCACCGCCGACGGCCGGCGTGAGGCCGTGCGCCGGGCGCACCGCTTCACCTCGCTGATGCGGTCCGACCGGCAGATCCTCGCCTTCGACCCGACCGGCGGCGGCCGGATGGCCGAAGTGCTCGGCGATCTGGACCGGGCCGAGCGGGTCTCGGTGATCGTGCCGGGCGTCGACACCAATCTGCTCACCTTCCAGAAGACGAACCGCAGGTACTCGGCCCCGGTAGGGATGGCGCAGTCGCTGTACGCCGCCGAGCGGCGGGCCGCGCCCCGGAGCCGTACCGCGGTCATCGCCTGGGCCGACTACACCGCGCCCGTCGGGGTCGGCATCGACGCCGCGACGGGTCGTCTCGCCACGGCGGGTGCGGTCCGGCTCGTCGGCATGACGGACGCCCTGCCCGGCGACTCTCGCGTCAGCCTGTTCTGCCACAGCTACGGCTCCGTGCTCTGCGGGGTGGCCGCGAACGGCCTGCCCTCGCGGGTGACGGACGTCGTCGTGGCCGGGAGCCCCGGCATGCGGGTGCAGAGAGCGGCGGAACTGTCGACCCGGGCCCGGGTCTGGGCGATGCGCGACGCGGACGACTGGATCGCGGACGTACCGCATCTCGCGGTGGGCGGGGTCGGGCACGGGGCGGACCCGGTGGAGCCGGAGTTCGGTGCGCGGCTGCTCTCGGCGGAGGGCGCGAAGGGCCACACCGGCTATTTCGAGCCGGGCACCGGCAGCCTGGACAACTTCGCGGCCATAGGCGTCGGTTCGTACGGGGACTTGTCGTGTGCGAGCGCCGACGGCGCTTGCCGCAGGGGAATTTCCGGCGTGGAAGGCGTCTGACGCGCGTAGAGCAAGGCGTTTCGGCCCCTCGCGCAGGGGCGACGCGCGGGCGCACGCCGCCTACGATGAGGCACATGGGTGATGTGCTGGCCGGAAATCATGCCACCTGGGAGTTCGAGAGCGACGCCCTCGTCATCCGCTTCGAACGGGGGATCCGCACGCCGAAACTCTTCCAGGCGCTGGGCGAACGACGTATCCCGCACGAGGCGTTGGCGTCCGTGACGCTCGTCCCGGGCAAGCGGGGCACGGTGGTGCTGCACGCGGTGCCGAGACGGGGCGCCGATCCGCTGATGGAGGCGGCCGGGGGACAGCTGAAGGAGGGGTACGACCCCTATCGGCTGGTGCTGCCGGCGGAACGGGAGACGCTGGCCGAGTACTACCGGGACGAACTGCGGGAACGGCTCGGTCAGGTGGGTCAGGTGGGTCGCACGGCCGGCAGGGCGTACCTCTCACTGAGCGGCGCGCTGGACGGCGGGCTCGGCGGCGCGCTCGACCGCGCCCCGGACGGCTCGGCGGGCGGCTCGTCCGCCGCCTTACCGGACGGTACGGCGGCCGCCGCCGCGGACGAGCCGACCGACGGCTTTCTGGTGGCGGCTCCCCAGGGACCGCAGTCCTTCAAGGCGTACGACGGCAAGGCGAGCTTCGACGGCGCGTCGAAGGTCACGTTCCGCTGGTTCTGGACGGGCGCGTCCTCCGAGAAGTGGAAGGCCGGCGACCAGACGTTCTCGGTACGGGAGCTCAGCGGGGTCGAGTGGCGCTCGCCGGACGTCTTCGACGGATACCTGCGCCTGCTGCCCCGGTCAGGGGAGCCTCGGTCGGCGCAGGTGGACCATGACCCGGCGGCCGTGGTCTTCGGTCTCGGCTACGGCCCGGTCCACGAGTCGCTGCCGTTCGCCGCGGCGGTCCTGGCGGCGATCCGCGGCACGGGGCGCGCAGCGGCGACCGAACCCGCGGACGCGCTGCCGCCACCGCCGGAGTCCCGGGACCCGGCGGGCGTCGCGGAGAGGATCCGGCACCTGGGGGAACTGCACCGGGCGGGGCTCGTGACGGACGAGGAGTTCGCGGTGAAGAAGGCGGAGCTGCTGGCGGAGCTGTGAGACGGCCGCCGGGGACGTCGGCGGCCGGACCTCCTCGGGTGATACCCAGGTATCACCCGAGGACCGGGCCCTCGGTATGACGTTCGGCGCGGGCGCGCCTGCCTAACCTGGGCGGGCGATGAAGAAGACACTCCCCTCCCCCGGCCTCGCCTCGCGGCTCGCGCCCGCGCGCCTGGCGCTGCGGTCCTTCGGGGTCGCCCTCGCGACCCCGACCGAGCCGGGCGCCCCCCTCTTCGCCGATGTGCGCAACCGGTGGGTGCGGATGCTCCCGTACGCCGTCGCGTTCGGCTTCGTCTGTTCGCTGCTCCCCGTCACCGTCACCGTCCTCGTGCAGGACTACGGCGTGAACGGCGCCGTCGCAGGCGCTCTCGCCACCGCGCAGACCGCGCCGCTGCTGCTCGCCGTCACCCGCCCCCTCCAGGCCTGGTGGATCATCGGCGTCGCCGACGTCCTCGGGGCGGTCGTGCTGCTCGGCGCGGACGGTCTGGACGGCCGGTCCTGGCCGTGGACGCCGATGATCGTCGTCGGGTACCTCGCCCTGATGCTCGCCCTCGGCCTCCGTGAGTCCCGCAAGGCGCTGCTCGGTGTGTGGCTCGTGACCGGGGCGGCCGGGTTCGTGCTGACGGCGGTCGGGCCTCGGCACGACGACGGCGTCCACGTCCTGCTCTTCGTCCTGAGCGGGGTCGTCCTGCTCGTCACGGCGACGCTGCGGGAGCGCGGGGACGCGGAGCGGCGCACCCAGGAGGAGCGGGCGCGCACGACGCTCCTGGAGGAGCGCGCCCGGATCGCGCGCGAGCTGCACGACGTCGTCGCCCACCACATGTCCGTGATCACCGTGCAGGCGGACTCGGCGCCGTACCGGATCCCGGATCTGCCGCAGGCGGCGCGCGAGGAGTTCACCTCGATCGCGGCGAGCGCGCGGGAGTCGCTCGCCGAGATGCGGCGGCTGCTCGTGGTGCTGCGCAGCGACGGCACGGAGGGCGAACGGACCCCGCAGCCGGGCCTGGACCGGGTGCAGCAGCTGATCGAGGCGACGGTACGGGCGGGGGTTCCGGCGGAGCTGTCCATGTCGGCAGACCTCCAGGACCGCAGCGACGTACCGCAGGCGGTGGACCTGTCGGCGTACCGGATCGTGCAGGAGGCGCTCGCGAACGTGGTCCGGCACGCGCCGGGTGCGCGGACCCGTGTGTCGGTACGGTCCGAGGACGGCGGGCTCGTCGTGGTGGTCGTCAACGGGGCGCCTCCCAGGCCTGCTTCGCCCCTGGAGGGCGGGGACGGGACGGGTCACGGGCTGGTCGGCATGCGGGAACGCGTACGGTTGACCGGCGGCACGCTGGACACCGGGCCGCTGCCGGACGGCGGCTTCCGGGTCGCGGCCAGGCTCCCGCTGCGCACGAAGGACGGACTTCCGTGACCCCCATCCGCGTGATCATCGTCGACGACCAGGCCATGGTGCGGGCGGGGTTCGCCGCACTGTTGTCGGCGCAGGCCGACATCGACGTGGTGGGCGAGGCGCCGGACGGGCGGCAGGGCGTGGACGTCGCGCGTGCGACGCACCCGGACGTGGTGCTGATGGACGTCCGGATGCCGGAGATGGACGGGCTGGCGGCGGCGCGGGAGATCCTGGACCCGCCGGTGGGGCTGGTGCACCGTCCGAAGGTGCTGATGCTGACCACGTTCGACGTGGACGACTACGTGTACGAGGCGCTGCGGGCCGGCGCGTCGGGCTTCCTGCTGAAGGACGCGCCGCCGGCGGATCTCATCGCGGCGGTACGGGTGGTGGCGGCGGGCGAGGCGCTGCTGGCGCCCTCGGTGACGCGGCGGCTGATCGCCGACTTCGCGGCGTCCCGGCCGGCGCCGCGGGCGGACCGGGCGGCGCTGCGGCTGAACGGTCTGACGCCGCGTGAGACGGAGGTCCTGGAGCTGATCGCCCGGGGCCTGTCGAACCAGGAGATCGCGGACCGTCTGGTGCTCGCGGAGCAGACGGTGAAGACGCACATCGGCCGGGTCCTGGCGAAGCTGGACCTGCGGGACAGGGCGCAGGCGGTCATCTTCGCGTACGAGTCGGGCCTGGTCACCCCGGGCGGCGCCGGGCGCTAGGCGTATTGATCCGCCGGCTTCCGGCACGCGCGCCGGCCCTGGCACGCCCGCCGGAGTCCCGGCTGGCACGCTCGCCGGAGTCCGGCACGCCCCCGATGACCCTCGCAGGGGGGAGAACCCCACCCCCTTGCGGGGGTCGGCGCCTCCTCCGACCCCTACCCCGGTATCAGACCGGACTTGGCCCTCCGGTGTGACGTCGCGTCAGGCGTCCTCTTCCTACCTTCCTCTCGCCATCGCAACGAGAGATGAAGAGAGGGAGGGCGCCGCATGCGCCGATACACGAGGACCCTGGTCGCGTCCGCGCTCGCCGTCACCGTCGTCGCCGGGACCGCCGGGTGGGCGTCCGGGAGCGCGCAGCGGGCCGTGACCGGGCCGCCCGTCGGGGCGGAGGCCTGGATCGCCGACGGGCTGCCCGACCCCGAGCGGACCAGCCCCTCCGACATCGCCGCGTTCTTCCGCGACATGGAGCCCGCCCGGCAGCGGGAGCTCCTCCGCACCCATCCCTCCGTCGTCGGCAACCTCGACGGCGTTCCGCCCGAGCTGAGGTACGAGGCCAACGCCCGTACCCTCGGCGGCCGGTACGCCGGTCAGCAGGTCCTGGCCGTCGACCCGCGCGGACGCGGCCAGATCGCCCTCGTCTCCGGCGACCTCACCTCCGCCGAGCACGTCGCCGTCGTCGTTCCCGGCTCCGACATCGACGCCGGCAACCTCCGGCCCCTCACCGACATGGCCGACGCCCTGCGGCGCGCCACCGACGGCCGTACCGCCGTCATCGCCTGGGCCGGCTACACCACCCCCGTCGGCGCCGGGGTCGACGCCGCCACCGGCTACCTGGCCGAGGCCGGGGCCGGCCGGCTGACCCGGCTGACCGACGGCCTGGCCGCCGTCGGAGCGCCCGCGCCCTCCCTGTTCTGTCACAGCTACGGCTCCGTCGTCTGCGGCCTCGCCGCCCACGGCCTCAAGGCCAAGGACCTCGTCGTCTTCGGCTCCCCCGGCATGCGCGCCGCGAACGTCGGCGCACTGGGCACCTCGGCCCGCGTCTGGGCCGCCAAGGACCCCTCGGACTGGATCGACAGGGTCCCGAACGTCTCGTTCGCCGGCCTCGGGCACGGCGAGGACCCCACCGACGCCGCGTTCGGCGCGCGCCGTGTCCCCGCCGACGACGCCCGGGGCCACGACGGCTACTTCGCGCCCGGCACGCAGTCCCTCCGTACCTTCGCCGCCATCGCCCAGGGGGATGTCCGATGAACACGCTCGCCGAACGCATCGAGGCCCGAACCCCCGCCCACCGCGACCGCGCGATCGACGGCCTGCGTGCCCTCGCCCTCCTGGCCGTGCCGACCGGCCACTGGCTGCTCGGCGGGTTCACGCTCTCCGCCGACGGCGCGATCCACAACGCCAGCCCGCTCGGCACCTTCGGCGGACTCGCTCCCGTCAGCTGGATCCTGCAGCTGCTGGGGATCTTCTTCCTCGTCGGCGGCTACGCGTCCGTCCTGTCGTACCGTCGCCACGAGGGTTCCGCCGCGAGCTGGCTGGGGGGCCGCCTCGCCCGCCTCGGCCGGCCCGTCCTCGGCGTGACCGCGGTCTGGGCGGTCCTGCTGCCGCTGCTCCACTACGGGTTCGGGGTGCCGGGTGACACGCTGCGGACGGCGTCCACGCTGGTGATCCAGCCGCTGTGGTTCGTCGGGGTGTACACGGTCGTCACCGCCCTCACCCCGCTGTGCGTGCGCGCCGCCCGCCGGGCGGGCGTGTGGGCGGCGGCGCCCCTGCTCGTGTCGGTCGCCGTCGTGGACCTCCTGCGCTACGGACCGTACGCCGACGCGATGCCGTCCTGGCTGAGCGTCCTGAACATCCTTCCCGGCTGGCTCTTCGCCTACCAGCTCGGCGTCTCCTGGGGCGAGGGCCGGGTCACCCGGCGGCACGCCTGGGGCCTGCTGCTCGGCGGCGCGGCGCTGTTCGCCGCGCTGCTCCTCGCCTTCGGCTACCCGGCCTCGATGGTCGGCGTGCCGGGCGAGGCCCGCACCAACTCCCACCCGCCGTCGCTGCTCGTCCTCGCCCTCGCGGCCGGGCAGAGCGGCGCGGCGATCCTGCTCCGCGAGCGGCTCGGGAAGCTGCTGCGGCGGCCGGCGCTGTGGGCGCCGGTCGTGGTCGTCAACCTGTCCGCGATGACGATCCTGTGCTGGCACCAGACGGCGATGCTCGCCGCCGCGATCCCGGCGTCGTACGGGGGTGAGGTCCCGGGCCTGGTCGGCGCGCCGGACTCGGTCGGCTGGATCCTCGCCCGGCTCGCCTGGATGCCGCTCTTCGCCGGGCTGCTGGTCCTGATCGGGCGGTTCACCCGCGGCTTCGAGGCCCCCTGGACCCGCACCGGCCCCGCCCGCCGCACCGCGGCAGGCCTCCTCGCCACCGGCTTCGCCGCCTTCGCCCTGGGATTGGCGTGAGGGGGTGGAGTGGGGGCGGGGTGACTGGGAAGCGGGGCCCGGCCCCCAGCCCCGGGCCGGCGTGAGGCCCGGCGGGCGCCCCGGAGCCGACGCGAGGCCGAGGGCCGGCGTGAGGCCCGGCGGGCCCCCCGGAGCCGACGCGAGGCCGAGGGCCGGCGTGAGGCCCGGCGGGCCCCCCGGAGCCGACGCGAGGCCGAGGGCCGGCGACGGCCCGAGACGCGGCGTTCAGGCCCGAGACGCGGCGTCAGGCCCGAGAGGCCGCGCGCGGCCGGGGCGGTCGGCGCCTTGGGGAGCCCCGGACCGCTGTTACTCCCGCGCAGCCGACGTCGAGCTCATGTCCGGGTAGCGGTCGCCCGCGACCTGGGAGGCGATCGGTTCCAGTTCCGCCAGTTCCGGGGCCGTCAGCTTCAGGCGCGTCGCCGCCGCGTTCTCCTCCAGGCGGGAACGCTTGCGGGTGCCCGGGATCGGGACCACGGTCAGGCCGTGGACCTCGGCGCGCTGCTGTACCCAGGCCAGGGCCACCTGCGCCGCCGTCGCTCCGTGGTCGGCCGCGATCTTGTGCACCGGGGCGAGCAGCGCGCTGTTCCGTACCGCGTTCTCGCCCGAGAAGCGTGGCTGGTACGCGCGGTAGTCGCCGCCCGACAGCTCCTTCGACGCGTCCGCGAACGCCCCGGTCAGGAAGCCCCGGCCCAGCGGGGAGTACGGCACGAACGTCACCCCGAGCTCCGCCGCCGCGCCCACCGCGCTGCGCTCCACGTCGCGCGAGAAGAGCGACCACTCCGACTGCAGCGCCGTGATCGGGTGCACCGCGTGCGCCTCGCGCAGCTCCGCACCGGTCACCTCGCTCAGCCCCAGGTACCTGACCTTGCCCTCCTGCACGAGCTCCGCCATCGCACCGACCGACTCCTCGAAGGGGACCTCCGGGTCCCGCCGGTGCATGTAGTAGAGGTCGATCGTCTCGATCCCGAGGCGGCGCAGGCTCGCCTCCACGGCCTGGCGGATGTACGCCCGGTCGTTGCGGATGCCCCGGTGATGCGGATCGTCCGCGCGCCGCTCGACGGCGAACTTGGTGGCCAGCGTGACCTCGTCCCGGTGCCGAGCGAGGAACGGCGCCAGGAACTCCTCGTTGGCACCGCTGCCGTAGATGTCCGCGGTGTCGATCAGGGTGACGCCCGCCTCCAGCGCGGCGTCGAGGGTGTCGCGGGCGGCGGCCTCGTCCGTGTCGCCGTAGAACTCGCTGATGCCCATGGCTCCGAAGCCCTGGACGCCGATCTCCGGCCCGTCCTGGCCGCCGAGCCGTACCGTGTCGATCCTGGTGGTCATGAGGTCGTGCCTCCGCAGATGGTTCCGTAGTGCCCGATCTTGATGTCGAGCACGGCGAGCGCGTCCTGGAGTTCGCCGATGCGGGCGAGGACGTCCCGGCGGGTGCTCTCCAGCAGCTCGCGCCGTTCGTCCCGGGTGTGATCGCCTTCCCGCACCAGTTCCGCGTACCGCACCATCCCGGCGACCGGCATCCCGGTCAGCCTGAGCTTGCCGACGAACGCGAGCCAGTCCAGATCGCGCTGGGAGAAGCGGCGCTGGCCGGTGTGCGAACGGTCGACGTGCGGCATCAGCCCGATCCGCTCGTACCAGCGCAGGGTGTGCGCGGACAGTCCGGTCAGGGCGGCCACCTCGCTGATGGTGAAGTGTGCGGCGCTGCTCTCGATCACGCTCATGGTCTCCACGCTAGAACCCTAGAGCGCACTCCAAGCAAGTAGGCTCGGCCCCATGTCCTTGCAGAGCCTGGCGTTGATCGAGAACTGGCCCGTCCCCACCGCGGCCGCCGCCGTCGTCCGTGCGGACGGCACCCTGGCCGGGGCGCACGGCCCCACCGGACAGCGGTTCCCGCTCGCCTCCGTCACCAAGCCGCTCGCGGCGTACGCCGTCCTCGTCGCGTACGAGGAGGGGGCGATCGACCTCGACGAGCCGGCCGGGCCCGAGGGCGCGACGGTCCGGCATCTGCTGGCGCACACCTCGGGGCTCGCCTTCGACGAGCCGCGGATCATGGCCGCGCCCGGCACGCGCCGCCTCTACTCCAACACCGGGTTCGAGGTGCTCGGCGACCACGTCGCCAAGGCGACGGAGATCCCGTTCGCCGACTACCTCCACCAGGCCGTCCTGGAGCCGCTGGGCATGACCTCGACGACGCTGGAGGGCTCGCCCGCCAAGGACGGCGTCTCGACGGTCGACGACCTGGTGCGGTTCGCGGCCGAGGTGCAGGCGCCCCGGCTGCTCGACGCGCGGACGGTGCTCGACGCGATGACGGTCTCGTACCCCGGTCTGACCGGCATCCTGCCCGGTTACGGCCATCAGCGGCCGAACGACTGGGGGCTCGGCTTCGAGATCCGGGACGGCAAGGCACCGCACTGGACGGGGGCCTCGTCCTCCCCGCGGACGTTCGGGCACTTCGGGCAGTCGGGCACGTTCCTGTGGATCGACCCGGACGCGCGCGCCGCGTGTGTGGCCCTGACGGACCGGGCCTTCGGTGCGTGGGCGGTGGAGGCGTGGCCGCCGTTCACGGACGCGGTCCTCGCGGAGCTGCGCGACTGAAACCCCAGGTCAGGGGCGGGGCGGCGGCTCGGCGGCGAAGGTGCGGCTCGGCGCGGCGGCGAAGGTGCGGGGCCCGCGCCGCGTACGCGGTCTGCGTCAGGGCGTGTTCGTGTGGGTCGGGGACGGCTGCGGGCCCGTCGTGCCCGTGGGCCCCGGGGCGGGCCGGCCGCCGCCCGTGCCGAAGAGGTCGGTCGGGGCGTTGGACGGACCGCCCTCCGTCGGGGCGTCCCGCTCCGCCGGGGTGCCCGTCTCCGCCGCGGCCGGGGTCACCTCGAACTCGTCGCAGCGCTCGGCGGGGCGCGCTCCGCCCGGACCCGACAGGACGACCGCGATCCGTCCGTCGGTCTCCTCCGCGTAGGCGGCCGTGCACACCAGCTGGCGGGCGGCCGCACCGTCCAGGTCTCCCAGCGGGAAGTCGAGACTGACCCGCAGCCGGCGCTCCCCGCGCTCGTCGATCTCGACGTTCACCAGGGGCCCCTCGCCTCCGGCCGTCCCCGCCCCTTCCGGCAGCCGGGTCGACAGGCCCGCGGCGCGCTCCGCGGCGTTCGTACCGCGGAGCAGCAGGGAGAGCGCCGGGGGCGAGGCGACCCCGAGTCCCCGTGGATATGTGGCCACGATCTGCTCCCGCAGCAGCTGGTCCGTGTCCAGCGCGCGGGCCGCCGGGGTCAGCCTGCCGTCCACGTCGACGAAGAACAACAGCACCCGGCCGACCTCGCCCGGGGCGACGGCGATCGTCGCCGGCCCGCCGGCCTCCACGACGTCGCTCTGTTGGATGCCGCAGCCGGTGAGCGCGAGAGCGCCCGTCAGGAGGGCCGCGCCGAGCCCGGTTCCGCGCCTCACCGGGGGATCCGCACGGTGAAGACGGCGCCGCCGTCGGGGTGGTTCGCGGCCGTGACGGTGCCCCCGTGCAGCCGGACGTTCTCCAGGGTGATGGCGAGTCCCAGTCCGCTGCCCGCAGAGCGGGTCCGGGCCTGGTCCGCCTTGAAGAAGCGGTCGAAGACGTGCGGCAGGACCTCGTCGGCGATGCCGGCGCCCCGGTCGGCGACCTCGGTGACGAGCCAGTCGCCGTCGGTACGCAGGCTCACCGTCACCGGCGCCTCACCGTGCCGCAGGGCGTTGCCGACGAGGTTGGCGACGACGAGGTCGAAGCGGCGCGGGTCGAGCCGGACGCGCACTCCGTCGGGCAGCTCGGTCCTGACGAGTTCCGGGTCGGTCCAGCGGCGCTGCTGAAGGGTCTTGCGGACGCAGTCGGCCACGTCGACCTCGTCCAGATGGAGTTCGGCGGCCCGCGCGTCGAAGCGGGAGATCTCCATCAGGTCCTCCACGAGCACCGCGAGCTTGCCGGTCTCGGCGCTGATGAGCCGGACCGCCCTGGCCGTGTCGTCGTCGAGCGTGTCCGCGTCCTCGTCGAGGACCTCGGTGACGGCGAGCATCCCGGCGAGGGGGGTGCGCAGCTCGTGGGAGACGTCGGAGGCGAAGCGCCGGGCGCGCGCCTCTGCGTGCCGCAGCTCGACGACGGAGCGTTCGAGCGCGGCGGCCGACTCGTTGAACGTCCGCGCGAGATCGGCGAGTTCGTCGCTGCCCTTGACCTGGATCCGGGCGTCGAGCTCGCCGCGCCCCATGGAGTCGGCCGCGCGTCGCAGCTCCCGTACGGGACGGAGCACGCTCCGGGCGGCGAGCAGGGCCGGGATCAGCGCCACGGCGAGCGCGGGCAGGGCGCCGTCGCGGGCGGCGAGGACCATGGCCTCGACGTTGGCCTCCTCGACGTCGAGTTCCATGACCGCGTACAGCACGAGGCCGGTGCGGTGGACGGCCTTGGCCGGGGTGTGCGCCCGGAAGACGGCGGGGACGGCGACGGTGAGGTAGGGCCGGCCGTTCTTGACCACCCGCTGGAAGCTGCCGTGGGCGGATTCCTTGGCACGGGAGCGGAGTTCGGGCGTGATGACGGTGGAGGTGGGGCGGTCGGCGGACGAGACGCGGAGGGAGCCGTACTCGGCGTAGACCCGCCAGGGCCGCGGCTTGCCCTGGCGGGCGATCTGCTGGAGATCGAAGCGCAGCGAGTCCTTCTCGACGGGCAGCGTCACGTTGAGGACCTGGACACGCTCGCGGAAGGCGGAGACGGCGGTGTCCTGGGCCTGTTCGAGGACGGCGTTGCGGGCGGCGCGGTAGGTCAGTGCGGCGGTGGTGCCGCAGCCGACGGCGGCGACGAGGAGGAAGGCGAGGACGAGCCGGGTGCGGAGCCCGAAGGGGCGGTGGCGGCGTCGCGGAGCGCGGCGTCCTTTCACAGCGGTCCGAAGCGGTAGCCGAAACCGCGGAGGGTCTGGATGTAGCGGGGGGCGCCGGCGGGGTCCTCGATCTTGGTACGCAGCCGGCGGACGCAGGCGTCCACGAGGCGGGCGTCGCCGTGGTAGCTGTGCTCCCAGACGTGTTCGAGGAGTTGCTGGCGGCTGAAGACCTGCTCGGGGTGGGCGGTCAGATGCAGCAGGAGCTTGAGTTCGGACGGGGCGAGGGCGATGCGCTCACCGGACTTGGCGACGGTCAGTCCGGCGCGGTCGATGGCTATCTCGCCGTGGAACTCGACGGCGGGGCGACCGGCGCCGGGCTCCTCGATGCGGCGCAGGACGGCGCGTATGCGGGCCTCGATGACTTCGGTACGGGCGGGTTTGACGATGTAGTCGTCGGCGCCGGCCTCCAGGCCGACGACGATGTCGAAGTCGTCGCCGCGCGCGGTGAGCATGATGATCGGCAGCTGGCTGGTCTCCCGGATCCGGCGGCAGACCTGGACGCCGTTGACACCGGGGAGCATCAGGTCGAGCAGGACGAGGTCGGGCCGGAACTCCGCGAGCTGCGCGAGCCCCGCCTCGCCGGTCGCGGCGCCGCGGACGTCGTGCCCGCGCCGGCGCAGCCCGAGTTCGACCCCTTCGCGGACGGAGGGGTCGTCTTCTATGAGAAGAACGCGAGGCATATCGGCAGTATCCCAAAGTGAGAAGAGGGGCAGGGGGGCCGGTCGGGGGTGCGGATGGCGAGGCTCAGGTGCGGCGGGTCAGGCCGCTCAGGCGGTGTCCCGCGCCCGCCATGAGGGCCTGTACCTCGGTGAGCCTGAGCGGCCGGGCGAGCAGGGCGAAGACGGCGAGGATGGTGAGGGTCCCCGCCGCCCCCGAGGCGAGCGCGCCGGCCGGGGCGGTCGTGTCGGCGACGAGCAGCCCGAACCCGGCCGCGGGCGCGGCGGCCACGAGCAGCCGAGCGAGCGCGGAGACGGACCCGGAAGCGCCGGCGCCGGGTGGGGAGGACGCGGTCGTCGTGGCGGTCGGGGGTTCCTCGCTCCTCGTAACCGGCCTCGGCCGGCTGAGGCGGCGTCGGAGTGCGTACGCCGTCAGGGCCCAGCCCGACCACAGCGCGAGCGAGTAGCCGGCCGCCATGCCCGCCACCGCCCAGGTCGGCGGGAGGAGCGCGTACGCGGTGAGGGACAGACCCGCGTTGACCGCCGCGATCACCAGGTTGA
The DNA here is from genome assembly GCF_043089925.1 of Streptomyces sp. NPDC013457. NCBI lineage: Bacteria > Bacillati > Actinomycetota > Actinomycetes > Kitasatosporales > Streptomycetaceae > Streptomyces > Streptomyces sp. NPDC013457. The sequence continues at coordinate 629,931 of NZ_JBICBL010000002.1, read as the reverse complement.
GGAGGAAGGGGGTCCTGGTGTCCCGCAGCGCGTAGAAGGCGCGGGTGCAGACGTACTGGCCCGAGAAGGCGATCAGTCCCGGCGCGAACGCCATCAGGATCCAGGCCATCGCCCGGATGTCGTCCGCGCCGGTCCTGCCGTACTGGAAGACCAGGCCCATCAGCGGCACCGCCAGAGCGAAGAGCGCGCAGGCCGCCGGAACGACGGCCGCGGTGCTCGTGCGGAGTCCGTACGAGACGTCCCGCCGCACTCCCGCCAGGTCGCCGTCCGCCGCCGCCCCGCTCATCCGCGGCAGCAGCGCCGTCACCAGTGAGACGGTGACGATGCCGTGCGGTACCGCCCACAGCAGATAGGCGTTGTTGTACGCGGCGAAGCCGAAGCCCCCGCCCCCGCCGAGCTCCTCCGCCCTCGTGCCCGCCGCCGTCGCCAGCTTCGTCGTCACCCAGTACGCGGCCTGGTTGGTGAGGACCAGCAGCACCAGCCATCCCGCCGACCGCAGGGGCGCCGTCAGCCCGCTGCCCCGCAGGTCGAGGCGCGGACGCCAGCGGAATCCGGCCGACCGCAGCGACGGCACGAGGGCCAGCGCCTGCAGCGCGATGCCCGCCGTCGTGCCCCAGCCGAGCAGCGCGGTCTCCCCCGCCGTCAGTCCGCCGCCCGCCGCGGTCGCCAGGTAGAGCGCGAACACCCCGATGACGACGAGGTTGTTGAGGACGGGCGTCCACATCATCGCGCCGAACCGGCCCCGGGCGTTCAGGACCTGCCCGAGGAGGGTGAAGAGTCCGAGGAAGAAGATCTGCGGCAGGCAGTAGCGGGCGAAGGCGACCGTCATCGACTCGCGTGCGCCGCTGTAGTCGGTGTACGCGTCGATGATCGCGGGTGCCGCGAGCACCGCGCCGGCCGTCAGCACGAGCAGCGCGCCGGCGCAGACCGTGAGGAGGCGGTCGGTGTAGGCGACACCGCCGTCCTCGTGCTCCTTGGCCGCCTTGACCAGCTCGGGCACGAAGACCGCGTTGAGGGCTCCTCCGAGGAGCAGCATGTAGACGATGGTGGGTATGGAGTTGGCGACCGCGTAGCCGTCGGCGATGCCCCCGACGCCCAGCGCCGCGGCGACGACCGCGGACCGTACGAAGCCGCTGGCGCGCGAGACGAGCGACCCGGCGGCCATCACGGCGCCGCTGCGCAGCACGGAGGGCGCGCGCCGCGCGGGCGCCTCCGCCACGGTCGCCGTCATCGACGGGCCAGGTAGGCCTGGAAGGCCCGGTACAGCGTGTGGTTGGTCGTGCCGTCCAACGGTTTCTCCCACTCCCCCAGCGTCTCGACGGCCTGCCCGCCCGTGCCGAGCTTCCAGCGCAGCAGACCGTGGGCGCGGTCGTCCGGATCAAGGGTGGAGGGTATCCCGCGCATGTCGTAGACATCCGCGCCGAGCGCGTGGGCGTCGGTGAGCATCCGCCACTGCAGGGCGTTGGAGGGCCGGACCTCGCGGCGGTGGTCGGCGGAGGCGCCGGTCTGGTACCAGACCCGCCTCCCCACCGTGATCATGGTGTGAGCGGCGAGCGTCTCGCCCTCGTGGCGGGCGAGGTAGAGCTTCATCCGGCCCGGTTCCTCGGCGTTGAGGACCGCGTACTGGCGTTCGTAGTACGCGAGGGAGCGGCCGAGCCGGAAGCCGTCGCGTTCCTCGGTGACGCGCAGGAGCCGGAAGAACTCGGGCAGGTCGGCCGCCGAGCCGATGACGATCTCGACACCCGACGTGCGGGCCTTGCGGACGTTGCGCCGCCACTCCTGGTTGAGGCCCTTCCACAGGTCGTCGGCGCTGCGGCCGGCGAGGGGGACCTGGTAGACGTGGCGGGGCTGGGCGTCGGCGCCGTCGGAGGCGCTGGTGGAGTCGCCTCCGCAGCGGCGCCAGCCGCGGGAGCGGAGCCGCTCGGCGACGGCGGTGCCGAGCGGGTCGACCTCGTCGGCGAGGACGTCGGCGAGGCGCCGGCCCGGTCCGGTGTGCGCCTTGAGGGTGGCGGCGTTCCAGCGGCGGAAGGCGGGCGAGGGCCCGATGCGTACGGCGAAGGCGCCGGAGGCGCGCAGGTGCCGGAGCAGCGGGGTGAGCCAGCCGTCGATGTCGGGGTCGGACCAGTCGGCGACGGGCCCTTCGGGGAGGTAGGCGAAGTACTTGCGGGTGCCGGGGAAGGCCCGCAGCAGGACGAGGGCGACGCCGGTGAGCCGGCCGTTCTCGGGTCCCCAGCCGAGCAGCTGGTGGCTCCAGCCGTCCTTCACCCCGGCCCAGGAGGGGAGCTGGAGAAAGCCGGCGCCGGCCCCGCCGCGGGCGAGGTGGGCGCGGTACTCCTCCGAGGTGAGGGGCTGCACGCGGGTGGCGTGCCGGGGTGCGGCCGTCACGAGCAGAGCTGACACAACGGGAGCCTCCTTGTTCCGCCCCTCGGTCGTGGGGCGCACAGGATGCTCACAGCCGTCCTTGACCGTGCCGCGCGTCGTGTGTGACCGGACGATGACCGTTCCTCACCAGCCCTTGTCACACAGCGCCGGAGGTGCTTGCCGCGGCCTACAGTCCGGGCATCCCACACCTTTTCCGGAGGCTTCCGTGATGTCCGTACGCACCCGAGCCCGCGCCCGAATACGCCCGGCGCTGGCGGCCCTCGCCCTCTGCGGCTCCCTCACCGCGTGTTCGTCGGGGGCGGTGGGCGCGCCCCGTGACGAGGGGAGCGCGGAGTCCATGGAGGCGCCGGCGAAGGTGACCGTCGCGAGCCCCGCGGCGGGTCGGCCCGTCACGGTCTCCGCGACGGGCGGGAAGCTGACGGAGGTGAAGGTCGTCGACGCGGACGGCGCGGCGCTGACGGGCCGTACCCGGGCGGGCGGGACGTCCTGGGTCTCGGACCGGAAGGCGGCGCCGGGCACCTCGTACCGGGTGGAGGCGACGACCCGTACGGAGGGCGGGAAGGAGGCGACGAGCCGCTCCGCCTTCACGACGGAGAAGGCGTCGCAGGTCAACAGACTGACGCTGGCGCCGGGGAAGAACACGACGGTCGGGGTGGGGCAGCCGCTGTCGATCGTCTTCGACCGGCCGGTGACCCAGAAGGCCGAGGTGGAGAAGCAGCTCAGGGTCACCACCTCGAACGGCACGGTCGGGTCGTGGGGCTGGCTGAAGGACTACTCGGGGAAGGACCGGGTGGACTGGCGGCCGAAGGAGTACTGGAAGCCGGGCACGAAGATCACGCTCGACGCGACGCTGAACGGTACGGACTCGGGCGGGGGCTGGTTCGTACGGGACTACCGGACGGGGTTCACGGTCGGCGGCACGGCGCAGGTGGTGAAGGTCGACCTGGACCGCAAGAAGCTCGTGCTGGAGCGGGACGGGCGCGCGGTGCGCACGATCCCCGTGTCGGGCGGTACGCCGGGCGGCGACAAGCGGTCGTGGCGGGGGACGGCGGTGCTGATGGCGAAGGAGGGCACGATCAACATGAACTCCGAGACGGTCGGGCTCGGCGACGCCTACGACAAGATGGTCGACTACTCGATGCGTCTGACCTGGTCGGGGATGTACGCGCACGCGGCGCCGTGGAACGCGGCGTACTTCGGGCGCGCCAACAAGAGCTCGGGCTGCATCGGCATGAGCGACGCGGACGCGGCCTGGTTCTACGGTCAGGTCCACGCGGGCGACCCCTTCGAGATCCGCGGCGCGGACACGAAGGGCACGGTCGCGGAGGGCAACGGCTACGGGGCGTGGAACCTGAGCTGGGAGCAGTGGCAGGCGAAGAGCGCGGTGGGTCGCTGACACGGGCCGAGGGGTGCCGCCCCCGGCGGCACCGGACGAGGCGGTCCGGTCGGCCACGGCTGGCCCCGCTCAGACGCGGCGCATCTCCCAGAGGAGGACTTCCGCGTCGGCGGTGGCGAGGAGCGCGAGGTCCCGCGCGTCGGTGACGCGGGCCGCGTCACCGGAGGCGAGCTCCTCGCCGTCCAGGCGGACCGCGCCCCGCACCACATGGGCGTAGACGAAGTCCGCGTCCGGGACCGCCGTGCGCTCGCCCGCCTCCAGTCGGCGGACGTGGAGCATCGCGGCCGCCTCGGGGAGGGCGTACGGCGTCGAGTCGGCGATGCCGCGGACGATCTCGTACGCGGGGGCGCCGCCCGGCTCGGTCGGGGCGAGCCACATCTGGACGAAGACGAGGGGCACGTCGGCGTCGTTGCGCTCCTCGTGCCGCACCCCGCCCGCGGAGCTGAGCCGCTGGACGTCGCCGGGCCGGACGACCGTGCGGTGCCCGGCTGCCGTGTCGTGGTGGGTCAGCTCGCCCTCGACGACCCAGGTGACGATCTCGGTGTGGCTGTGCGGGTGCTCGTCGAACCCGGCGCCGGGCGCGAGCCGTTCCTCGTTGCAGGCGAGGATCGCGCCGAAGCGGAGGTTGTCGGGGTCGTAGTGGGCGCCGAAGGAGAGGGCGTGGCGGGTCTCGATCCCGGCCTCCGGGTCACCCCCGGGGTAGCGGTCGCCGGCGCGCTGGATGTGCATCACGGAGCCACGGTATCCCCGGCCCGCGCCGATCGCGGGGGCCGCGCGGAGGGAAGGCCCGCGGCACCCCGGCCACATATCCGTGGCCCGATGAGGCACCCTTAGTCCGTGTCTGAACCGATGAACGCCTCCCATCCGCACTCCGCGACCCTGAAGCGCCTCGAACAGGCCTCCGGGCGGCTGGCCGCCAACGCCATCGCCCGCATGGACGAGACGCTGCCGTGGTACCGGGCGATGCCGCCCGAGAACCGGTCGTGGATCGGTCTGGTCGCCCAGGCCGGTATCGCCGCGTTCACCGAGTGGTTCCGGCACCCCGAGACACCGCAGGCCATCTCCACCGACGTCTTCGGCACCGCGCCCCGCGAGCTGACCCGCGCCATCACCCTGCGGCAGACCGTCGAGATGGTGCGCACGACGATCGAGGTCATGGAGACGGCGATCGAGGAGGTCGCGGCCCCCGGTGACGAGTCGATCCTGCGCGAGGCGCTCCTCGTCTACGCCCGGGAGATCGCCTTCGCGACCGCCCAGGTCTACGCCCAGGCCGCCGAGGCCCGCGGCGCCTGGGACGCGCGTCTCGAATCGCTCGTCGTCAACGCGGTCCTCTCCGGGGAGGCCGACGAGGGCGCCGTCTCCCGGGCCGCCGCCCTCGGCTGGAACTCCCCCGAGCACGTCTGCGTCGTTCTCGGCACCGCCCCCGACGGCGACAGCGAGCTGACCGTGGAGGCCATCCGCCGCGCCGCACGGCACGCCAAGCTCCAGGTCCTGACCGGCGTTCTCGGCAACCGGCTCGTCGTGATCGCCGGTGGCAACGACAACCCGCTCGCCGTGGCGAAGGCGCTGATCGGGCCGTATGCCGCCGGGCCCGTCGTCGCGGGCCCCGTCGTCCCCGACCTGCTCGCCGCGACCCGGTCCGCGCAGGCCGCTGCCGCCGGGCTCAAGGCGTGTTCGGCGTGGCAGGACGCCCCGCGGCCGGTTCTCGCGGACGATCTGCTGCCGGAGCGCGCGATCGCCTCCGACCCTTCGGCCCGTGAGCAGCTGGTGGAGGAGATCTACAGACCGCTGGAGGAAGCGGGCTCGGCGCTGCTGGAAACACTGAGTGTCTATCTGGAGCAGGCGAGCAGCCTCGAAGGCGCGGCGCGCATGCTCTTCGTCCACCCCAACACCGTGCGCTACCGGCTTCGACGTGTGACAGACGTCACCGGATGGTCACCCTCCGATGTGCGTTCCGCCTTTACGCTGCGGATCGCGCTCATTCTGGGGCGCTTGGCCGACGGCGATTCACAGCCCTAGACTTTTGTCGAATACCAACAATTCCCCCGACGGTTCTTCGTCCTAGTCCCCACGGGCGCTTGGAGCCGTCCCCAAGAGAGAGTGTGAGGGTGCTCGTACTCGTCGCTCCCGGCCAAGGCGCCCAGACGCCCGGCTTCCTGACCCCCTGGCTCGAACTCCCCGGTGCCGCCGACCGCTTGGCGGCCTGGTCCGAGGCCATCGGGCTCGATCTCGTCCACTACGGCACGAACGCGGACGCGGACGAGATCCGCGACACCGCCGTCGCCCAGCCCCTGCTCGTCGCAGCCGGCCTGCTCTCCGCGGCCGCGCTCGGTGACGTCTCCCCCGGTGCCGTCGCGGGCCACAGCGTCGGTGAGATCACCGCCGCCGCGTTCGCCGGCGTCCTCGACGACACCGCCGCCCTGCGTCTCGTACGGACGCGTGGTCTGGCGATGGCCGAGGCCGCCGCGATCACCGAGACCGGCATGTCCGCGCTGCTGGGCGGCGAACCTGATGTGACGGTTCAGCACCTGGAGAAGCTCGGTCTGACCCCGGCCAACGTCAACGGCGCCGGGCAGATCGTGGCCGCCGGCACCCTGGAGCAGCTGGCCGCCCTGGAGGCGGACAAGCCCGAGGGTGTCCGCCGCGTCGTTCCGCTGAAGGTGGCCGGCGCGTTCCACACGCACCACATGGCACCGGCGGTGGCACAGCTGGAGGCCGCCGCCAAGGAGCTGACGGTCGCCGCCCCGCGCGTGCGCTACGTCTCGAACAAGGACGGCCAGGTCGTCACCGAGGGCGCGGACGTCATCGCGCGCCTGGTCGGCCAGGTCGCCAACCCGGTCCGCTGGGACCTGTGCATGGACACCTTCAAGGCCCTGGGCGCGACGGCGCTGATCGAGGTGTGCCCCGGCGGCACGCTGACCGGTCTGGCCAAGCGCGCGCTTCCGGGCGTGGCGACCGTCGCCCTGAAGACCCCCGACGACCTCGACGCGGCCCGCACGCTCGTCGCCGAGCACACTGCAGCCTGAGTAAGGAGCCGTAGAGCATGTCGAAGATCAAGCCCAGCAAGGGCGCCCCGTACGCGCGGATCCTGGGTGTCGGCGGTTACCGCCCCACCCGGGTCGTGCCGAACGAGGTGATCCTCGAGAAGATCGACTCGTCCGACGAGTGGATCCGCTCGCGCTCCGGCATCGCCACCCGCCACTGGGCCTCCCCGGAGGAGACCGTGACCGCGATGTCGGTCGAGGCCTCCGGGAAGGCCATCGCCGACGCCGGGATCACCCCGGAGCAGATCGGCGCCGTGATCGTCTCCACGGTCTCGCACTTCAAGCAGACCCCGGCCGTCGCCACCGAGATCGCCGACAAGATCGGCGCCGGCAAGCCGGCCGCCTTCGACATCTCCGCCGGCTGCGCGGGCTTCGGCTACGGCCTGACGCTCGCCAAGGGCATGATCGTCGAGGGTTCGGCCGAGTACGTGCTGGTGATCGGGGTCGAGCGGCTGAGCGACCTGACCGACCTGGAGGACCGCGCGACGGCCTTCCTGTTCGGCGACGGCGCCGGCGCGGTCGTGGTCGGCCCGTCGGACGTGCCGCACATCGGCCCCACCGTGTGGGGTTCGGAGGGCGACAAGTCCGAGACGATCAAGCAGACGGTGCCGTGGGACGAGTTCCTCCCCCAGGCTCTCGACTTCGCTCGGGCAGGGGGGACCCCCACCGGCGACGTCACGAAGCTCCCCCTCAACGAGCAGGGCGAGATCAAGTTCCCCGCCATCACGCAGGAGGGCCAGGCGGTCTTCCGCTGGGCCGTCTTCGAGATGGCGAAGGTCGCCCAGCAGGCGCTGGACGCCGCCGGAATCTCGGCGGACGACCTTGACGTCTTCATCCCGCACCAGGCGAACATGCGGATCATCGACTCGATGGTGAAGACACTGAAGCTGCCGGAGCACGTCACGGTCGCGCGTGACGTCGAGACCACCGGCAACACCTCGGCCGCCTCGATCCCGCTCGCGATGGAGCGGCTCCTGGCGACCGGAAAGGCGAAGAGCGGCGACACGGCGCTCATCATCGGCTTCGGGGCGGGTCTCGTCTTCGCCGCGACGGTCGTTACTCTCCCCTAGGCACTCCGGGATATTCCGGAAGCCCTTTTCCACAGCACATCACAGAAGGAGCGCCACCATGGCCGCCACCCAGGAAGAGATCGTCGCCGGTCTCGCCGACATCGTCAACGAGATCGCCGGCATCCCGGTCGAGGACGTCCAGCTGGACAAGTCCTTCACCGACGACCTGGACGTCGACTCGCTGTCCATGGTCGAGGTCGTCGTCGCCGCCGAAGAGCGCTTCGACGTCAAGATCCCGGACGAGGACGTCAAGAACCTCAAGACGGTTGGCGACGCTGCCGACTACATCCTGAAGCACCAGGCCTGATTCGGCCTCTGCTGACTCGGTCCGCCACCCGGCGGTGGCGCCGTACTTCGACCAACACACACGTGGAGAAAGAATTCCTGTGAGCTCGACCAATCGCACCGTGGTCGTCACCGGTCTCGGCGCAACCACACCGCTGGGTGGCGACTCCGCATCGACCTGGGAAGGTCTGATGGCGGGACGCTCCGGCGTCAGGCCCCTCGAGGGCGAACGATTCGCCGAACTGCCCGTCCAGATCGCGGCGCTCGCCGCGGTCGACCCGGGTGACGTTCTGCCCCGCCCGCTCGCCCGCAAGCTGGACCGCTCGGCGCAGTTCGCGCTGATCGCGGCCCGTGAGGCGTGGGCCGACGCGGGCTACACCGCCCCGGCCGGTGAGGACGAGAGCATCGCGCCCGAGCGGCTCGGCTCCGTGATCGCCTCCGGCATCGGCGGTGTCACGACTCTGCTCGACCAGTACGACGTGCTGAAGGACAAGGGCGTACGCCGTGTCTCCCCGCACACCGTGCCCATGCTCATGCCGAACAGCCCCTCCGCCAACGTCGGTCTGGAGGTGAACGCCCGGGCGGGCGTGCACACCCCGGTCTCGGCGTGTGCGTCGGGCGCGGAGGCGATCGGTTACGCCGTCGAGATGATCCGTACCGGCCGGGCCGACGTGGTCGTCGCCGGCGGCACGGAGGCGGCGATCCACCCGCTGCCGATCGCGGCCTTCGCCAACATGATGGCGATGTCCAAGAACAACGACGAGCCGACGAAGGCCTCGCGTCCGTACGACATGGGCCGTGACGGCTTCGTGCTCGGCGAGGGCGCGGGCGTGGTGATCCTCGAGTCCGAGGAGCATGCGAAGGCCCGTGGCGCGCGGATCTACTGCGAGGTGCTGGGGCAGGGCCTGTCGGCCGACAGCCACCACATCGCGCAGCCCGAGCCGACCGGCCGGGGCATCGCCGCGGCGATGCAGAACCTGCTGGACTCGACCGACCTGAAGCCGTCGGAGGTCGTCCACCTCAACGCGCACGCGACGTCGACGCCGCAGGGTGACGTGGCGGAGATCAAGGCGCTGCGCAAGGTGCTGGGCGACGACCTGGACCATGTCGCGATCTCGGCGACGAAGTCGATGACGGGTCACCTGCTGGGCGGTGCGGGCGGCATCGAGACCGTCGCGACGGTCCTGGCGCTGCACCACCGTGTCGCCCCGCCGACGATCAACGTCGACGAGCTGGACCCGGCGGTCGACGCGGACATCGTCCGCGACGAGCCCCGCGAGCTCCCGCAGGGCACGATCGCCGCGATCAACAACTCGTTCGGCTTCGGCGGCCACAACGTGGTGCTGGCCTTCCGCACCGTGTGACGCGAAGCCACCAGCGAGGCCCACTCCGTGCTCGGGGTGGGCCTCCGCCACGTCCGCCGGACGGAGTCCGGCACAGCGCTCCGAAGCCCGTTCCGCACGGTCTGACTCACCCCGACACGCCGAAGGCCCACCCCGCCGTGGGGTGGGCCTTCGGCGGTGTCGGGTTCCGGGGGGCGAGGGTCAGACGACCTGGTGGAGCCAGCGGACCGGGGCGCCTTCACCGGCGTAGCGGAAGGGTTCCAGTTCGTCGTCCCAGGGCTTGCCCAGGAGCTTGGCGATCTCCGACTCCAGCTCCGTCTCGCCGCGCACCGAGCGGGCCAGCGCGGCCCGCAGGCGGTCCTCCGGGATCAGGATGTCGCCGTGCATGCCGGTGACGGCGTGGAAGATGCCCAGATCGGGCGTGGCGCTGTAGCGCTCGCCCTCGGCGGTCGGGCAGGGTTCCGCGGTGACTTCGAAGCGGAGCATCTGCCATCCGCGCAGCGCGGACGCGAGCTTGGAGGCGGTGCCGGTCTGGCCCTGCCAGGAGAACTCGGCTCTCCAGGTGCCGGGGGACGCCGGCTGGCGGATCCAGTCGAGCTGGACCCTCGCACCGAGGACGCCCGCCACCGCCCATTCGACGTGCGGGCACAGCGCGCGCGGTGCGGAGTGTACGTACAGGACTCCACGTGTCGTCACCGGGACCTCCAGTGTGGGACGAGGTTCGCCTTTCCCAGCGGCCTCAGTAAACAGCATCGGGAGTGAAACTCCGTAAACCCCCGAAAAGGGGACAGCATGTGACGTGATGTAATTTACCGGAGCCGATTGGCAAAGGTGCCTCTGGTTCGACGGGGGAAAAGCTACCGTGCCGCACCGCCCTTGGGGTGACGTACGGTCGGTCCGGGGTGGGGTGGACACCAAGCTTTCACCCGCCAGGACGCCGAACGGACGCCGAGGAGGGGTCGAGAGTGCGCGGCAGAGGCCGTTTCCGTACCCACGTCGCCGCCGCCGGTGCCGCCCTGCTGCTGTGCGCGGGCGCCCTGACGGGGTGTGAGACGGCCGGGCCGGCCGCGACGAGGCCGAAGCCGACCCCGCCACCCACACCCGTCTGGGACCGCACGCCCGCCTCCGTCGCCGCCGTCGGCGACTCCATCACCCGCGCGTTCGACGCCTGCTCGGTCCTGGCGGACTGCCCCGAGGTGTCCTGGGCGACCGGCACGGACACCACCGTCAACAGCCTGGCCCTGCGGCTCCTCGGCGCCGAGGGAGTCGCCGACCGCAGCTGGAACCTGGCGCGGACCGGCGCTCGGATGGCGGAGCTGCCCGGCCAGATGACGCGGGCGGCCGCGCGGAAGCCGGAGCTGGTGACGGTGATGATGGGCGCCAACGACGCCTGCCGTGACCGGGTCGAGCTGATGACACCGGTCGAGGAGTTCCGCGCGGACTTCGAGGCGTCCCTGACCGCGCTGCGCAGGACCGCGCCCAAGGCGCAGGTGTACGTGACGAGCGTGCCGGACCTGAAGCGGCTCTGGTCGCAGGGCAAGGACAGCCCGATGGGCCGCCAGGTGTGGAAGCTGGGGATCTGCGCCTCGATGCTGGCCGACGCCGAGGACCTGAGCGCGTCGGCCGAGCGGCGCCGGTCCCTCGTGCGGGACCGGGTGGTGGCGTACAACACGGTCCTGGAGGAGGTCTGCGCGAAGGACCGGCGCTGCCGGTACGACGGCGGCGCCGTGTTCGGCTTCCGCTTCGACGGCCGGCAGCTCAGCCCGTGGGACTGGTTCCACCCCAGCAGGAACGGACAGGCGCGGCTCGCGGAGATCGCCCACCGGCAGGTGACGGCGCCGGAGCCGCCCGCGTAGGGTTCCGGATCATGAGGATCACGGGTGAACCCTTCGGTTCGGTCGACGGTGCGGACGTCTCGCGCTGGACGCTCCAGCACGGCGCTGTGCGGGTACGGGTGCTGACGTACGGCGGCATCGTGCAGTCGGTCGAGACCCCGGACCGGGACGGTGTCCCGGACGACGTGGTCCTCGGCTTCCCCGGTCTGGAGGGGTACCTGAAGCACCCGGAGCCGTACTTCGGCGCTCTGGTGGGCCGTTACGCGAACCGGATCGCGGGCGGGGCGTTCACCCTGGACGGCACGGCGTACCGCCTCGCCCGCAACGGCGGTCCGAACTCGCTGCACGGCGGGGAGCGGGGCTTCGACAAGCGGGTGTGGGACGCGCAGGAGGTCGAGGGCGGGGTACGGCTCTCCCGGGTGAGCCCGGACGGCGAGGAGGGCTTCCCGGGGCGCCTGGAGGTCTCGGCGACGTACACGCTCGACGACGAGGGGGCGCTGCGGATCGCCTACCGGGCGGAGACCGACGCGCCGACGGTGGTGGCGCTGACCAACCACGCGTACTGGAGCCTGGGCGGCGGGGCGCACGAGCTGCGGATCGCCGCCGGGCGGTACACACCGACCGATGCGACGGGCGTGCCGACCGGGGAGTTCGCCGAGGTCGCGGGGACGGAGCTGGACTTCCGTGCCGGCAGGCCGCTCGCGATCCCGCTGGACCACAACTTCGTGCTGGACGGCGGCGGCCCTGCGGCGGCCGCGGAGCTGTACGCGCCGGCGACCGGCCGGACGGTGACGGTGGAGACCACCGAGCCGGGGCTCCAGGTGTACGCCGACAGGAACATCGGCGGGGTCGCCCTGGAGACCCAGCACTTCCCGGACTCGCCGAACCGGCCGGAGTTCCCGTCGACGGTGCTGCGGCCGGGCGATGTGTACGCCTCGGCCACCGTCTTCCGCTTCGGTACGCGCTGAAGGATCCCGGGGACGACCGGGTGGAGCCCCGGGGCGGTTGTCAGGTTCCGCCCCGGGGCCGGTCATGAGGAGGTCAGACCTCCAGTTCCAGCGCGGCCGTGAGGCGCGTGTCGCCGAGCGAGTGTGCGGCCCTGACCTCGTAGGCGCCGGGGACGAAGGTCCAGTCGTTCTTCTCCTCGTCCCAGATCTCGAAGGCCCGGCGCGGCAGCGGGATCTCGACGTCGACGGACTCGCCGGCGCCCGCCTCGACGGAGGCGAAGCCCGCCAGCCAGCGCGCCGGGCGCTCCACGCCGTCCGCGGTCGGCGCCAGGTAGATCTGGACGACCTCACGGCCGGTGCGGGTGCCGGTGTTGGTGACGCGGACCTTCGCCGCCGTCGGGGTGGCTTCGAGGGAGTCGTACCCCCAGGTGGTGTAGCCGAGGCCGTGGCCGAAGGGGTACGCGGGGGTGGCACCGGCCTTGTCCCAGGCGCGGTAGCCGATGAACACGCCCTCGGTGTAGACGAGTTCGCCGCCCTTCGGGGTGACGTCGGTGACGGGGACGTCGGCGAGGGCGACGGGCCAGGTGGTGGGGAGCCGGCCGCCGGGCTCGACGGCGCCGGTGAGGACGTCGGCGAGGGCGGCGCCGCCCTCCTGGCCGGGGAACCAGCCGAGGAGCACCGCGGCGACGTCCTCGCGCCAGGGCGTCTCGACCGGGGAGCCGGCGTTGACGACGACCACGGTGTTCGGGTTGACGGCGGCCACGGCCCGTACGAGGTCGTCCTGACGGCCCGGCAGGGCGAGGTCCTTGCGGTCGAAGCCCTCGGACTCGACGCGCTCGGTGGTGGCGACGACCACGACGGCGGCGTCGGCGGCGCGGGCGGCCTCGACGGCTTCGGCGATCAGTTCGTCGGGGTCGCGGCGCGGCCCGAGGTGGACGAACGAGAACATGACCGCCGGGAGCGGGGCCGCGAACTCCTTGTCGAGCGGGTGGAGCAGCGACACCTCGACGGTCTCACCCGCGGTGAGGGCGACCTTGGCGCGTTCGACGGGGGCGCCGAAGAAGGCCTCGAAGGGGTCGCTCTCGGCGCCCATCGCCTGGACGCCGTCGAAGACGGTCTCGCCCGCGACGCGGAGCGTGAAGGCGCCGAGGCCGCGGGTGCCGAAGGAGTGCTCGCCGGACTCGCGCGGGGTGAACGTGCCGGTGACCTCGATGGAGTGCAGGGTCTCGTGGGTGACGCCGGCCGGGAGGTCGTCGCCGATCCACTGGACCTGGCCGTTGGGCAGGGTGCCCTCGCCGAGGACGGTGCCGTCGGCGCCGCGGCAGACCGCGCGGAGGGTGAAGCCCTGATCGGCCGGGGTGAGTTCGTCGCTGGGGTCGGCGCCGACGGAGAAGGTGAGCGCGCCGTCGGGCAGGGCGGCGGTGAGTCCTGCGAGCGGGGAGACCGTGTGGTCGGGGAAGACCTGGGCGGAGCCGCCGCCGAGGATGCGGGCGTCGCGGGCGGCGGCGCCGGAGAGGGCGACGGTGCCGCTCGCGGCCAGCGGAAGGGCGGCGTTCTCGTTCCGTACGAGGACGAAGCCGCGGTGGGCGATCTCGCGGGCGAGCGCGTCGCCGTCGATGGTCTCCGGAACTTCGGTGACGACCGGCGGGGCGCCTTCGAGCGCGCCGACGCGGGCGGCGAGCCGCAGCACGTTCCGTACGGCCGCGTCGACGGCCGACTCCTCGACCTCCCCGGCGCGGACGGCGGCGGCGAGCGCCTCGCCGTAGACGGTCTGCGGGCCGGGCATGACGATGTCGAGGCCGCCCTCGATGCCGCCCTTGGTGGAGCGGGCGGCCATCCAGTCGGAGACGTTGGCGCCGTCGAAGCCCCACTCGCCGCGCAGGACCTCGTTGACGAGTTCGTGGTGCTCGCTCATGGTCACGCCGTTGACCTGGTTGTAGGCGGTCATGATGCCCCAGGGGTGGGCGTTCTTGACGATGGCCTCGAAGGGGGCGAGGTAGAGCTCGCGCAGCGGGCGCGGGGCGACCCTGTTGTCGACGGTGAAGCGGTCGGTCTCGGCGTCGTTGGCGACGAAGTGCTTGACGGTCGTGCCGACTCCCCCGTCCTGGACGCCCTGGACGTAGCCGGTGCCGATGGCGCCGGTGAGGTACGGGTCCTCGCTGTAGGCCTCGAAGTGGCGGCCCCCGAGCGGTGAGCGGTGCAGGTTGACGGTGGGCGCGAGGAGGACGTGGACGCCCTTGCGGCGGGCCTCCTGGGCGAGGAGCCGGCCCGCGCGGCGGGCGAGGGCGGGGTCCCAGGCGGCGGCGAGCGCGGTCGGGGACGGCAGGGCGACCGAGGGGTCGTCGGCGGTCCAGCGGACGCCGCGGACGCCGATCGGGCCGTCCGACATCACGACCGACCGCAGCCCGATCTCCGGCACGGCCGGCAGCGACCACATGTCCTGGCCGGCGAGGAGCCGCGCCTTGGTGTCCAGGTCGAGCTTGGCGAGCGCCGTCTCGACGGCCTGCTCCCGGACGGACTCCGCGCTGATCTCCGACACGGCCGTACCTCCTTGTTGACGTCGTTGTGGCGCCCATGGTGGACCGGATACTTGTAGAGCGGTAGGTTATGTTACCGCTTCGTGACCTTGAGATGTCGTACGGTCTCCCCCGGGACGGATCGTTCCGGCGGACGGCGGCAAGGAGAGGGGGCCACGGCGATGGTCCGGGCCAGGAGCGAGGAGCGGCGCTCGGACATCGTGCGCGCGGCTCTCGAGGTGATCGCCGAGCGCGGCTACCGGGGCGCGTCGCTCGGCGCCGTCGCCGAGCGCGTCGGACTGACGCAGCAGGGGCTGCTGCACTACTTCCCCACCAAGGAGGCCCTGCTCGTGGCGGTCCTCGCGGAGCGCGACAAGTGGGACACCAGCGGGGCGGGCTCGCGCGAGGGCTGGCGGCTCGACCTGATCGACTCGCTCGTCGAGTACAACGCGATGCGGCCGGGGATCGTACAGACCTTCTCCGCCCTGCTCGGCGAGAGCGTGACCGACGACCATCCGGCCCGGGCCTTCTTCACCGAGCGCTACACCCAGGTCCGCGCCGAGATGGCGAACGTGCTGCGCCTGGAGTTCGGCGAGCGGCTGCCGAGCGGGCTGACCCCGGAGCGGGCGGCGCCGATCCTGACGGCCGTGATGGACGGGCTGCAGTACCAGTGGCTGCTCGACCCGTCGGCGGTGGACATGCCGCAGGCGTTCCGGGACTTTCTGCGCCTCCTGCACGGAAGCGACAAGTGAGGGCACCGTAGCGGGAGTTGCGGATGAGTCGGGATACTGCGCGGGCCGGTTGCCGACCTGTGCTCCCGGCCCGTGTTCCCGACCCGACGGAGGGCTCGCCCGTGCTGTCCCGGATACGCCATGCCTCGCTCGGTCTCGCCCTGATCACCGCGACGCTGGTCGCGGCCGCACCACCCGCCTCTGCCGACGACGTCACGGAGATCGTCTCCGGGACCGTCGAGGAGGCGCGGCTCGACCGGGCTGCGCCGCAGGAGATCCTGCGCCGCGGCGGGTTCGCGTCCGTGGCACCGGAGTTCGCCCGCGCGCTCGCGGGCGCCAGGTCGTACGGGGAGGCCGAGCGGGCGGTCGTACGGCACGGGGCGGGGCTCTGGCGGGACGCCGTGGACCGGGCGCAGGGGCGTCGCGTGCGCGGCGACCTGAGCCGGGACGACGACCGGCCGCTCTACTGGGCGCGGCTCTCCATGACCCGTGAACTGCGCTCTTGGGAACCGGGGTTCGGCCTCTCCCCGGAGGCCCGGGTCCGGCTGGTCGACCGGCTGGAACGCTCGTCGCGCGGCCAGGACGCGATCCGGTTCCCGCTCGGCAGGGGTGTGAAGCGGATTCTGATGACCGGCTTCGATCCGTTCACGCTCGACCGGGACGCCCGGATCTCCAACCCGTCGGGAGCCACCGCGCTGGCCCTGGACGGCACATGGATCCGGACGGCCGACGGCGGCCTCGCCCGGATCGAGACGGCCGTCTTCCCCGTCCGCTGGCAGGACTTCGCCGACGGCACGGTCGAGCGGACGCTGCGGGCGCAGTTGCCGCAGGTGGACCTCTTCACCACGGTCAGCCAGGGCCGTATCGGCCGCTTCGACGTCGAGCGGTTCAACGGGGCCTGGCGAGGCGGGTTCCCCGACAACGAGAACCTCTCGCGCACCGAGACCGTCCCGGTGGCCGACCCGGCCACGCAGCCCCAGTGGACGACGACGACCCTCCCCTACGCCTCGATCGTGGCGGCGGACACCGGGCGCTTCCCGGTCCGCGACAACACGGCCGTCACGGAGATCCCGGCGGGCGGGACCGGTCCCGTGGTCAGCCCTCAGGGGCCGACGGCGGGCTCGACGGCCCGCGCGGGCGGCGGCGGGGACTACCTCTCCAACGAGATCGCCTACCGAGCGACCCTGCTGCGCGACCGGCTCGGCCTGCGGGAGCTGCCGGGCGGCCACGTCCACACCCCGGTGCTGCAGTTCGGGGCGGGGAACACGGACCCGGCGACGGGCGCGGTCACCGACCCCGAGTTCGTACGCAACCGGCTGGACATCATCGGCCAGGTGCGGGCGATCATCGCGGTGGCGGCGGCCTCATGACCGGGACCCCGCCGGGGTTCCCGCGCCGGTCGCCGGACGGGAGGATGGGGCCATGATCGTCGCAGCAGCGCAGTTCGCCCCGGTCGCCGGGGACATCGACGCCAATGTCCGTACGACGGCCGGACTGGTCCGGCGGGCCGGCGCGGAGGGCGCGCGGGTCGTCGTCCTCCCCGAGCTCGCCCTCACCGGCTACGAGCCGAGCCTCATCCACCGGAACCCCGCCCTGCATCTCACCGAGGACGACGGACGGCTCGATCCGGTACGGGAGGCCTGCCGGGCGGTGGGCGCGGCGGCAGTGGTCAACGGAGCGGTGCGCACGGCCGGGGACCGGCCGCCGGGCCTCACCTCTCTCGTCCTCGGCCCGGACGGCGGGCTTCTCACCCGCTACGACAAGACGCGTCTGCACGGCTTCGAGAACGAGGTCTTCACGGCGGGCACCGCCGACGGCCGCTTCACGCTCGACGGCACCCGGTTCGCGCTCGCCACCTGCTACGACAACCGGTTCCCCGAGTTCGCGGAACGGGCGGCGGCCGACGGCTGCACGGTCTATCTGGCGAGCTCGGTGCTCACGGCCGGCAACGACTCGTTCGAGACGGTCTATCCGGCCCGGGCCAGGGACTTCGGGCTGTACGTCGCGATGGCCAACGTCTTCGGCGAGAGCGAGGAGGGCACGTGCGAGGGCCGCAGCGGTGTCTGGGGCCCGGACGGCGAACTGATCGCCGACGCGGGTGCCGACGTCGAGGGCTTCGCCCTCGCCAAGGTGGGCTGAGCGGCCGCGGGAGCTGGAGCGGGCACACGGGCCCCGGCCCGGGCACGCGGGGGCCGGGCACGGGCGCGCGGGCACCGGCCCGGGCACGCGGAGGCCGGCCCGGGCGCGCGAGGGCCTGGCGCGCGGAGGCCGGGCACGCGGGGGCCGGGCGCCCAGGGGCTTGGCCCGAGGAGCCGGGCCGGGTCAGGCGCCGGGGCGGTAGGGGTGCGGGGCGCCCGAGGGGACGGGGGCGGGCTTGGCGTCCTCGGCGGCTGCCGACTCGCCGTTCAGGTCGCGGGCCATCAGCGTGGCGCCGGCGACCGCGCCCGGCATCAGGAACACGGCGACGAACGGGACCAGGAAGGAGAGGGTCAGCGGGACGCCGAAGCCCAGGGTGAGCATCCGGCGGCCGCGGAGCATGCCGAGGCGTTCCTTCAGCTCGATGCCGCGGCGCTGGAGGGCGACGGCCGTCAGCTCCTCGGCGAGGAAGAAGCCGGAGACGCAGAAGCCCACGACCGGGGCGACCGTCTGGCCGACGACCGGGATGAAGCCGCAGGCGAAGAGCAGGATGCCGAACAGCACGACCCGCAGCAGGACGCGCAGGCTGTCGCGCGCCGAGATCCACAGCTCGCGCCAGAGCGGAAGGCCGGACTCGGGGACGTCGCCGCCCTCGGTGCGGTCGACCTGCTCGGAGAGCGACTCGTAGAACGGCTGGCCGACCAGCAGCGTCACGGCGGTGAAGGTGATGACGGCGAGGAAGAGCCCGAAGGCGAAGACGAGACCGGTGAGGAAGCCTCGGAGGATCCCTTGCCAGGGAGAGGTCCAGTCGTCGGCGAACGGTGTCGCCCAGGCGGTCAGCTCGTCGGCGCCGTAGCCGAGACCGATGATCGCGCCGACGTACAGCAGGAGGGTCACGAGGCCGGGCAGCAGCCCGAAACCGAACCACCGGCCGTGCCGGGCCACCCACTTCTGTCCCTGTACCAGATAACCGAACCCGGACCCGAAATCGCGCATGTCGATCACCCTATCGGGCGCTCCGCGCGGGCCGGGACGCAGAAGACCGCACCCCGGTCGGTCGGGGTGCGGTCCTCTTCAGCCTACGCGCAAAATCAGACGGCCAGTTCGACCGTGATGTTTCCGCGGGTCGCCTTGGAGTACGGGCAGACCTGGTGGGCCTTCTCGATCAGGCTCTTCGCGGTCTCCACGTCCACGTTCGGAATGGTCGCCGAGATCTTGACGATGATGCCGAAGCCGTCGTCGTTCTTGCCGATGCCGACCTCGGCGGTGACCGTCGAGCCGGAGATGTCGGCGTTCTCGTTGCGGGCGACGACGCCCAGCGCACCCTGGAAGCAGGCGCTGTACCCGGCGGCGAAGAGCTGCTCGGGGTTGGTGCCCGCGCCGGAGCCGCCCATGGCCTTCGGCGGGTTCACGACGACATCGAGCTGACCGTCGTCGGTCGCCACACGGCCGTCACGCCCGTTCTCGGCGGTCGCGACGGCGGTGTACAGGACGTCAGACTGCTGGATGGACATCTGGGTCTTCCTTCTGCTGGTTCGCCGCGACTCGCGCCCACGATCGCGACGGCTGAGGGAAGACTAACGGGTCATCGAAACGATCATCTTTCCGGTGTTCTCGCCGCGGAGCAGTCCGAGGAAGGCGTCCACGCCGTTCTCGATGCCCTCGACGACGGTCTCGCCGTACTTCAGCTCGCCGGAGCGCAGCCAGCCGCCGACCTCCTGGACGAACTGCTGCTGCATGCCGTAGTGGTCGCCGACGAGGACGCCCTGGAGGCGCAGCCGCTTGCCGATGATCATGGCCATGTTGCGCGGACCGGGCACCGGCTCGGTGTCGTTGTACTGCGCGATCATGCCGCAGATGGTGGCGCGGCCGTGCACGTTGAGCGAGGAGATCGCGGCTTCGAGGTGGTCACCGCCGACGTTGTCGAAGTAGACGTCGATGCCGTCCGGGGCGGCCTCGCGCAGCTGGTCCTTGACCGGGCCGTTCTTGTAGTTGAACGCGGCGTCGAAGCCGTACTCCTCGACGAGGAGCTTGACCTTCTCGTCGGAGCCGGCGGAGCCGATGACCCGCGAGGCGCCCTTGAGCTTCGCCATCTGGCCGACCTGGCTGCCGACGGCGCCTGCCGCGCCGGAGACGAAGACCGCGTCGCCCTCCTTGAAGGAGGCGACCTCGAAGAGTCCGGCGTAGGCCGTCAGGCCCGTCATGCCGAGGACGCCGAGGTACGTGGAGAGGGGGGCGAGGTCGGGGTCGACCTTGGTGGCGTGCTGGGCGGGGACGTCGGCGTACTCACGCCAGCCGAGACCGTGCAGGACGTGGTCGCCGACGGCGAAGCCCTCGGCGTTCGAGGCGATGACCTCACCGACCGCGCCGCCGTCCATGGGGTGGTCCAGCTTGAACGGGGGGACGTACGACTTCACGTCGTTCATCCGGCCGCGCATGTACGGGTCGACGGAGAAGTGCAGGTTCTTGACCAGGATCCGGCCCTCGGCGGGCTCGGTGACGGGGGTCTCACGGAGCGCGAAGTCCGCGGGGGTGGGCCAGCCGTGCGGACGGGCGACGAGGTGCCACTCACGGTTGGACGCGGGAAGAACGGACATCAGCACTGCCTCCTGAAACGGAAAATTACTTCACTACCTGAAACAACCATGCTCCTGGATATTTCATGTTGTCAAGTATCTGGGTACGATGAACCCCATGGCCACCTCACGCACAGACCCCCTGACCCTCGAAGTCGTCGAGCTGATCGGCGCGGTCGTGGCGCGGTACCACCAGGAGTACGAGCAGGCGGCCTCGGAGCACTCGCTCACCGGCGCCCAGGCCCGTGTCCTCGGGCTTCTCTCCCTGGAGCCGGTCCCGATGCGCAAGATCGCCCAGAAGCTCCAGTGCGAGCCGTCGAACGTCACCGGGATCGTCGACCGCCTCGAATCGCGCGGCCTGGTGGAGCGGCGCCCCGACCCGGCCGACCGCCGCGTCAAGCTGGCCGCGCCGACTCCGGAGGGGGTGGACACCGCCCGCCGGCTCGGGGAGTCGCTGGACTTCGCCCGCGAGCCGCTGGGACAGCTCACGGACGTCGAGCGGACGCTGCTGCGGGACCTGCTGAGGCGGATGCTGGGCGAGGACGTCTAGGGGCGGCCGCGGAGGCGGCCGGCTTCGGCGACCGCCGGCCCTGGCAGTCGCCCGCCCCGGGAGTCGTCGGCCCTGGCAGTCCCCCGCCCCGGCAGCCGTCGGCCCTAGAAGCAGAAGATGAACCAGCAGCTCTTCTCGGGGCTGGGTGTGGCGGTCGGGGTCGTCGGCGCCGGCGGTTCACCGGGCGGCGTCGCCGTGGCACTGCCACTGCCGGTGGGGGTCGGCGTGGTGCCGGGCTGCGGCTCCGACGCGGTGGGCGAGGTGCTCGGCTCGGCGGTCCCGCCCTGGCCTCCGTCGCTTCCGGCGCCGCTGCCGCCGACCGCGCCCCCGCCGCCGCTTCCACTTCCGGAGCCGGATCCGCCGGACCCGGCGCCGGGTATGCCGGTGTGGCCGGGCGCGGGCGTGTCCGTGTCCCGGGGCTCGGCGGACTTCGTGACGTGGACCGGAGTCGTACCGCCCGTCGGCGGGGCGGTCTGGGAGGGCAGCGGCGGGAGCGAGGTCTCGACGGCCTCCTCCTCCTGTACGGCGGTGGCGGCGCCGCCCTCGCCCGGGGGTTCGAGCGCCATCTTGGCCATGCTCAGCGCGCCCGCCGCGAGAACGATGCCGAGGGTGCCCACCACGACGTTGCGCCCCTTGCGGCTGCGCGCACGGCGGCTGCGGCGGGCGCCGGCCCGCCCCGACGGCACGGCGCCACGGCGGGCTGCGGCCCGGCCGCCTTGCGAGGTCACGCGGGGCGGTTCGAGCGGGTCCAGTTCGTAGACGTGCTCGGCCCGGCCCTCGCGCTCCGCACGCGCACCGTGCTCGACGTGTTCGACACGCTCGGCCGCGACCGCGCGGGGCGCGGCCGCTTGCGGGGTCTCGTACCGCAGCTCCTCGACGGGGGTCCCGCATCCGGCGCAGGCGAGTGCGCCGTTGAGGTGCCGTCGGCACTGGTGGCAGTAGTCCATGGCTGCCGCAGAGTATGTGTCGACGGGACAGCAGAGGTAGGCGAGTACGTGAGGATCCTGTGAGGAAACCCCAGGTCGGCGGCGTGTCGTCGTGAATCTCCCGCTTCGGGCAGGATGGGCTCATGACACCGTCCGAGCCTTTCGGGCCACGCGAGTTCCAGCTCGTCCTGCTGCGCCGTATGGCCGACCACCAGCCGGACCTGGTCGAGGACGCGCTCCGGGAGCTGGGGGCGACCAGGGCCGAGTCGCGTGAGGCGAACCGCCGCTGGCAGGCGTGGGCGCACGGCCGCCGGGGCCCGGGCGAACTGTCCCGCTACCGGTCCGTCCTGGGTGAGCCCGTGGCGCGGCGCCCGGTCCCCGACCTGGCGGCGGAGCTGCTGGAGTGGGAGCTGCCGCTCTGGCCGGCGCTGCGGTGGCAGGTGATCGTGGGGGCGCGGGCGGCGGTCTGGGGCAGCGGCCTGGTCCGCGCGCCGGGCGCGCCGGTACCGGAGCTGCGCGACGAGGCCGACCTGCGGCCGTGGAGCTGCACCCTCGCCGAGGTCGGCAACGCCTTCCCGCCGTCCCGGGCCCGGGACGGCAGCGCGCCCACGCGCCTCCGCCTGGACTTCACCCTCCCGGACGGCACGCCCCGCGCGGCGGAGTTCACCTGGGGCCTGCTCCAACGCCTCCTCTGACCCGAGGCGACGCGCCCCGGGGCAGGGCGCACCGGAGGCCGCCGCCGCGAGCACGCAGCCAGCCGCCCGGGGCAGGGAGCCGCCCTGGGCAGGGAGCCGCCCTGGGCACCTGCCGCCGCGGTCACCCGTCGCCATGAGCACCCGCCTCGACAGCGCCCGTCGCCATGAGCACCCGCCTCGACAGCGCCCGTCGCCACGAGAACCCGCCTCGACAGCGCCCGTCGCCACGAGCACCCGCAGTCGCCCCCGCGCCCCACTCGGCGTGCCCACCCGGGACACCCCTCCCCCGCGCCACCGCTGAGCCGCCGTCAGGCGGAGGCGCACCCCCGGGCGGCTCAGCCCAGCGCGCGCCGGGGGTGCCTCGGTCGCACGATGCGAACAGGAGCGCCTCAGCGCTCATGCCTCGCTCCGTGCCAGCACCGCACTCCGGAGGATCTGCCGTGACCGTCAGCCTTGAGCAGCTGCGCCGTTGCCATGTCGCCGTCGACCTGGGGGCCGCCCGGACCCGGGTCTTCGTCAAGGGCGCCGGGCTCGTCGTGGACGAACCCAGTGTCGCCGCCGTGAACACCCGTACCGGCGCCCTGATCGCCGTCGGCGCCCTCGCCGAGAAGATGACCGGCCGCACCCCCGACTACATCCGCGTCGTGCGGCCCGTCTCCGGCGGCACCGTCGTCGACATCGAGATGGCCCAGCGGATGCTCCGTCACCTCCTCGGCGAGAAGCTCCGCCGCCAGCTGCGCCGCAAGCCCCGGCTGCGCGCCGCCGCCAGCACCCCGCACGACAGCGACCCGCTCGCCCAGCGCGCCACCGTGGAGACCCTCGTCGGGCTCGGCGCCCGGCGGGTCGAGCTGGTGGACACTCTGATCGCGGCGGCCGTGGGCTGCGGGCTCCCCGTCGAGCAGCCCACCGCGACCATGATCATGGTCTGCGGGGCGGCGACCACCCAGGTCGCCGTGCTCTCGCTCGGCTCCATCGTGACCGCCGAGCGGATCCCGGTGGGCGGTGACGCCATCGACCACGCCGTCATCCAGCACCTGCGCCACCAGCACGAGCTGATGCTGCCCAGCCAGTCGGTCCGCCCCCTGCAACTCGCCCTCAGCGGCAACGGCCTGACGCTCCAGGGCCCGAGCTACACCGAGATCCACGGCCGCGACGTGGCCACCGGGCTCGCCCGGTCGGTGACCGTCGACACCGCCGCCGTGCGGCAGGCGATCCACACCCCGCTGACCGCCGTCCTCGACGGCATCGGCAAGATCCTGCGCGACTGCCCGCCCGACCTCGTCGCCGACCTGGCCGAGCGCGGCGTGATGATGGTGGGCGGCAGCGCGCTGCTCCCCGGCCTCGACCAGATGCTGCGCGAGGCGACCGGCATGCCCGTGCACATCGCCGAACGCCCCGACGTGTGCGCGATCCTCGGGCTCGGCGCGATGCTGGAAGCCAAGATCCAGCCGATGGTCCTCGACCCGCTGGCCGAGGCCGACTGACGGTCGGTATCTGCCGGTCTGCTGGACAATGACCCCATGTCACTCATGGACAAGGACGACGAACCGGCTCCCCGGCTGCCCCTCCTCCTCCAGGCTGTCCTGAGTGTCGGCACCGAACTCGAACTGCGAGCCACACTCCAGCACATCGTGGACTCGGCGATCGAACTCATCGGAGCGCGCTACGGAGCGCTCGGGGTCGTCGACCCCGAGCGCGGCCGGCTCACCGAGCTGTTCACCGCCGGGATGACGGAGGCGGAGCGGCAGCGGATCCCGCGGCTGCCCGACGGGCACAGCGGGCTCATCGGCGCGCTCATCCAGGACCCCCGGCCGCTGCGGCTCGACGACCTGACGACCGACCCGCGCTCCGGCGGGGTACCCGAGGGGCATCCCCAGATGCATTCCTTCCTCGGTGTCCCCATCCGCGTCCACACCGAGGTCTTCGGCAACCTCTACCTCGCCGAGAAGCACGTCGGCCGCTTCACCGACGAGGACCTGGCCATGCTGCGCGTCCTCGCCTCGCAGGCCGGGATCGCCATCGGCAACGCCCGGCTGTACGAGACGGTGCGCCAGCGCGAGCGGTGGATCGAGGGCGCGGCGGCGGTGACGACGGCGCTGCTCACCGGGGAGACGGCTGCGGACGCGCTGATGACGGTCGCCGAGCGGGCGCGGCTGCTCGCCGACGCCTCGGCGGGGGTCGTCCTCCAGCCCACCGAGGAGGGCGGGATGGAGATCGTGGCGGCGTCGACGGTGGACGACCCGGACGACCTGGTGGGTACGACGATCGCGGCGGGCTCGCCCGTCCTGGAGCAACTGCTGGGCGGGGAACCGGTCTTCGTCGACGACTCGGCGACCGACGCGCGGATGACGACGCACGTACGGTCGCGGTTCGGGCCGTCGATGATGCTGCCGCTGCAGAGCGGCGGCCGGCTCATCGGCACCCTCGCCCTGCCCCGGCGGCGCGGCGGGCGCCCGTACACGGCGGTGGAGCGGCTGCTCGCCTCGCAGTTCGCCTCCCAGGCGGCGCTCGCGCTGGTCCTGGCGGACGCGCAGCACAACCGGGAGCAGCTCGCGGTCTACGAGGACCGCGACCGGATCGCCCGTGACCTGCACGATCTCGTGGTCCAGCGGCTCTTCGCGACCGAGATGATGCTGGAGTCGACCCGGCGGCGCGCGGCGGACGGCCCGGCCGGCCCGGACGAGGAGGGCGTCCTGCTCGCTCGGGCCGTGGACGAGCTCGACTCCACCATCCAGGAGGTACGGACGGCCATCTTCGCGCTCCAGCAGCCGCCGGCCGACGCGCCGGCGACGTTCCGGGGGCGGGTCCTGCGCGAGACGGGCGGCGCGGCGGCGCTGCTCGGCTTCCAGCCCTCGGTGCACTTCTCCGGCGCGGTCGACACCCTCGTCGGGCCCGTCGACGCCGACCGGCTCCTGTCCACCCTGCGCGGCGCGCTCGCGGCCGCCCACCGCCGGCCGGGCGTCACGGCGATCACGGTCGAGGTGGCGGCGACCCGGGAGGGCCCGCGCCTGGTGGTGGCGGACGACGGCCGCCCGCCGACGACGGTCGCCTGGCCGTAACGGAGCCGTCAGGGGTCCCGGCCCCGCCCCCGTACGGCCCAGTCCGGCGCGCCCCGCCCGGGCCCGCGAACTTGACTGATCACGTGGACACCCTCGAGAAGCCCTCCGGTGAGCAGCCCTCCGGAGCCGCCTACCGGAACCTGGTCATGGCCACGATCGGGTTCGCGCTCACCTTCTGGGCGTGGGACCTGATCGCGCCGCTGGCCGCCGACTACGGGGACCGGCTGAACCTCAGCTCGTTCCAGCAGTCGCTGCTGGTCGCCATCCCGGTCCTGGTGGGCTCGCTGGGCCGGATCCCGGCCGGGGCCCTCACCGACCGCTACGGCGCCAAGGTGATGTTCCCCCTGGTGTCGGCGCTCACGATCGTGCCCGTGCTGCTGCTCATCCCGGCGAGGAACTCGTACGGCGCGATGCTCGCCGTCGGTTTCCTCCTCGGCCTCGGCGGAACGACCTTCGCCATCGGCATCCCCCTGGTCAACTCCTGGTTCCCGCCCGCGAAGAGGGGCCTGGCGCTCGGTGTCTTCGGCATGGGCATGGGCGGTGTGGCGCTCTCCGGGTACTTCACCCCGCGCATCGCCAGGCACGGTGACAACCTGCCGTTCCTCGTCGTCGCCGTCGCCCTCGCCGCGTACGCCGTCCTCGCCGCGATCCTGATCACCGACCGCCCCGACCGGCCGGTCCCCACGGCGTCCCTCGCGACCCGGCTCGGCAAGGCGGGCCGGCTGCGGGTGACGTGGGAGCTGTCCGCGCTGTACGCGATCGGCTTCGGCGGCATCGTCGCGTTCGGGGTGTACCTGCCGACGTATCTGAAGACCTGGTACGACCTCGACGCGACCGACGCCGGCACCAAGGCCGCCGGTTTCGCCCTGGTGACGGTCGTCTTCCGGCCGTTCGGCGGCTGGCTCTCGGACCGGGTCCACCCCGCCGTCGTCACCGCCGCCGCGCTCGGCTTCGTCGCGCTCCTCGCCATCGTCCAGGCCTTCGACCCGCCCCTGAACCCCGGCGGCACGATCGCCCTGCTCTGCATGGCCGCTGGGCTCGGCACGGCGAGCGGCTCGGTCTTCGCGCTGGTCTCGCAGGTCACCCCGCAGCCGCAGGTGGGCAGCGTCACCGGCATCGTGGGCGCGATGGGCGGACTCGGCGGGTTCGTCCCGCCGCTGGTGATGGGGGCGATCTACAGCGCCAAGGACTCCTACTCGATCGGCTTCATGCTCCTCTCCGACCTGGCGCTCGCGGGCTGCGTGTACGCGTACGGGCGGATGCGGACGCTCCGGCCGACCGGGGACGGCGGCGACAGTCCTGAGGTGAGCAAGGTCGCAGCGCGCTGCCCCTGAGGCGGGGGAAGAATGCCTCTCGCATCCCGCTACGCGAGGAGGACGACCGTTGAGCTCGCTCTTCCCGGCCCTGGTGGCCGGCTCGGACCGGCCCGCACTGCGCTTCGGCGCGGACGCCCTGACGTACGAGGAACTGGCCGAGGCCGCCGGGGCCCTGGCCGCCCGGATCGGGGGCGCGGGACGGGTCGCCGTCTGGGCCACGCCGACCGCCCGGACGGCGGTCGCGGTGGTGGCCGCGCTCCTGTCCGGCGTTCCGGCGGTCCCGCTCAACCCGCGCACCGGGGAGCGGGAACTGGCCCACATCCTCGCCGACAGCGCTCCGAGCGTGGTGCTGGCGGGTGCGGAGGACGAACTGCCGTCAGGGTTGGCGGGGGTGCGGCGCATCGACGTGGACGTGCGTGGGGGGCGTGAGGCAGGGCGGCCCGGCGGGCCCGGCGCCGGGGCGGCAGGGGGCCCGGACGCGGGGCGGCCGGGCGGGCACGGCCCCCACGCGGACCGGCGGCCGGGCGGGCGGGTCCCGGAGGCCGCCGCGGGCGGCGCCGTCGGGCCCGAGTCGCCCGCCCTCGTCGTCTACACCTCCGGCACCACCGGGCCGCCCAAGGGCGTCGTCCTCTCCCACCGGGCGATCGCCGCCTCCCTCGACGCGCTGGAGGAGGCGTGGGCGTGGACCGAGGACGACGTGCTCGTGCACGCGCTGCCCCTCTTCCACGTCCACGGGCTGGTCCTGGGGATCCTCGGGCCGCTGCGGCGCGGCGGATCGGTACGGCACCTCGGCGCGTTCTCCGTGGAGGGCGTGGCGCGGGAACTCGGCGCGGGCGGCGGCACGATGCTGTTCGGCGTACCGACGATGTACCACCGGATCGCGGACGCGCTCGGGGACGATCCGGGACTGGTACGGGCGCTGGCCGGCGCGCGGCTGCTGGTCTCGGGCTCGGCGGCGCTGCCGGTCCACGACCACGAGCGGATCACCGCGGCGACGGGCCGGACGGTGATCGAGCGGTACGGCATGACCGAGACCCTGATGAACACCGGTGTCCCTGTGGGCTCCCGCCCGCGCCCCGGCTCCGTCGGGCTCCCCCTCAGGGGCGTGGAGCTGCGGCTCGTGGAGGAGGACGGCACGGAGCTGGAGGCGTACGACGGGGAGAGCGTCGGCGAGATACAGGTCAGGGGCCCGAACCTGTTCACCGCGTACCTGAACCGGCCGGACGCGACGGCCGCAGCCTTCGACGGGGACTGGTTCCGCACCGGCGACATGGCGGTCCGGGAACACGACGGGTACGTACGGATCGTGGGGCGCAAGGCCACGGACCTGATCAAGAGCGGCGGATACAAGATAGGCGCCGGCGAGATCGAGAACGCGCTCCTGGACCATCCGGGGGTCCTGGAGGCCGCGGTGACCGGTGCGCCGGACCCCGATCTCGGCGAGCGGATCGTGGCCTGGGTGGTGCCGGTCGACGCGGAGAGGCCGCCGACGGCCGGGGAGCTGGCGGACCATGTCGCGGGGCTCCTCGCCCCGCACAAGCGCCCGCGCACGGTCCACTTCCTGCGGGCACTGCCCCGCAACGACATGGGCAAGCTGCTGAAGAAGGCGCTCCCGGAGGCCCTCCGTGGCTGAGCGGCTCACGGCCCGCGAGGTCGTCGCGCTGGTCACCGGCGACTTCACCGCACTGCGGCCCCCGGCGTCCGCGGCACCGCCGCCCGAGGGTCCGATCGGCTGGTCCGGGTACGCCGCCGCACGCGCGCGTGCGGCGGCGAGGACCGGCGAGGAGGAGTCCGTCCTGTACGGCAGGGCGACGGTCGGCGGTCGCCCGGTGGTCCTGGTCGCCTTCGAGTTCGGCTTCCTCGGCGGCTCGCTCGGGCAGGCGGCCGGGGACCGGCTCGTCGCCGCGTACCGGACCGCGCGCACGGACCGGGTCCCGCTGGTGTCGCTGGTGGCGACGGGCGGGAGCCGGATGCAGGAGGGCATGATCGCCCTCGCCCAGCTGCAGCGTGTGGCCGAGGCGACGGTACGGCTGCGGGAGGCCGGGGTTCCCCACGTCACGGTGTTGCGGGACCCGTCCACGGGCGGTGGCTGGGCGACCGTCGGCGCGGGCGCGGACGTGGTCCTCGCCCTCCCCTCGGCGCAGGTGGCCTTCGCCGGTTCCCGGGTCCGTCCGAGGGACGCCGACCCGGAGGCGTACACGGCCGAGAGCCAGTGGGAGCACGGCCATGTGGACGCGCTCGTCGCACCGGAGGACCTGCGGACGACACTCGGGCTCTGGCTGCGCCTGCTGACGCCCGCCGAGCCCCACGCCGAGTCCGAGGCGGGGCCCGGCGAGCCGTCCGGCGGCGCCACCCGCACGGCCTCCGCACCCGCTCCCCCGCCGCGGGCGCTCGCCGAGGCCGCGCCGCCCGGGAGCGGGTGGGAGGCCGTCGTGCGGGCCCGGGACGCCGGCCGGCCTCGTGCCGGGGCCTATCTGGACGCCTACTTCACGGCGCGGGCCTCCCTGCGCGGGGACCGGGCGGGCGGGGTGGACCCCGGGGTGGAGTGCGGCTTCGGGCTGCACGAGGGGCGGCCGGTCGCGTACGCCGCGCAGGACGGCTCGGCGACGCGCCCCGCGGGCTTCCGGACCGCCGCACGGCTCATCCGGCTCGCGGACCGGCTCGGGATCCCCGTGCTGACGCTGATCGACACGCCGGGCGCCGCCAACGACGCCGAGGCCGAGCGGGCCGGAGCGGGACCGGCCATCGCGGAGGCGTTCACCGCCGTCGCCGAGGCGCGGGTCCCGGTGACCTCGCTCCTGGTCGGCGAGGGCGGCTCGGGCGGGGCGCTGGCGCTGGCCGCGCCGGGCAACACCTGGGCCACGCCCGACAGTTACTTCTCCGTCATCGCCCCCGAGCTCGCCTCGGCCATCCTCAAGAGGCCGGAGGACCAGGCCCCGGCCACCGCCGACCAGCTCGGCCTGCGGCCCCAGGACCTGGTGGAGCTGGGCATCGTGCGCGGGATCGTCACGCGCGAGGAATGAGACGAAGGGAGTCCCGGCACGGCTCGGCGCCGTGCCGGGACTCCTCCACGTCCGGTGATTCCGGGACTACTTCACCCCGACCGCCCGGATGATCTCCTGCTTGACCGAGCCGCCCCGGTCGTCGGACGCGCCCGCCCGGAAGGAGACGAACCGCGCGCCGTCCGGCACCCGCAGCTCACCCGTCCAGGTCGCGCCGCTCCACGACTTCTTCAGCGTGACGTTCTGCCAGGTGGCGCCGTCGTCGTACGAGACCTCCAGCGTGCCGCCGCCGATCCTGCCCGTGCCGGCCGCTCCCTTCACGTACTCGGCGTAGATCCCGACCGGCACCCGGCTTCCGCCGCGCACGTCGCCCTTGAGGTCGGTGTCGACGTCGAAGCCGAGGTTGATCAGGGGGAGGTAGGTGAGACGGTCGGACGGGGTCTCCTTGGAGCGGAAGGTCCACTCGGCGTGGCCCTTGGTCGACAGCCGCCAGCGCGCCGGGTCCATCGTGGTGTCGGTGACGACCTTGTAGGTCGCCTCCTCCGCCGGGGCGTCCCAGGCGTAGGCACCGGAGCTCATCTTGCGGTCGACCCGGGTCCCGTTGACGTACACCTCGGTGAACTGGGTCTGCGTGTCGTCGCTCCACACGTTGCCGAAGCCGGTGTGGTCGGGGCCGGAGTCGCCCCAGCCGGGGGTGTTGAACCTCAGGTCGTTCCCGATCCGCTCCTGGCCCCAGCCGAGGCCGGT
The DNA here is from genome assembly GCF_043089925.1 of Streptomyces sp. NPDC013457. Classification (NCBI taxonomy): domain Bacteria; kingdom Bacillati; phylum Actinomycetota; class Actinomycetes; order Kitasatosporales; family Streptomycetaceae; genus Streptomyces; species Streptomyces sp. NPDC013457. Next base: position 599,375 of record NZ_JBICBL010000002.1, on the reverse strand, counting down.
GCCGAGCCAGGGGTGCCAGACCGGCTCGAACCAGTCGAGCGACCGGGTGGTGCCGCCCCGGTAGGAGTTGATGCCGCCGCGCTGCTCCAGGGAGTCGGCGAGGTCGACCGACTCGTGCCAGCCCTGGCCGGTGCCGGTGGAGACGTACTCGGTGCGCTCGGCCGGGAAGGCGATGTACTCCTTGAAGCCGAAACCGATGGGGAAGGTGTCGGTGATCGAGTAGCGGAACTCGCCGCCCAGCTCCTTCCTGCCGGTGGGCATGTGGAACGCCGAGCGGATGGTGGCCAGTTCGTCCCGGTCGGGCCGGAAGACGAGGTCCTTGCCGATCGCGCCCGGGTGGCCCTCGGAGAGGTCGTAGGTGTACGGGGTGAAGCGGGTGCCGGTCAGGTCGATCCGCTTGCCGCGCTTCGCCGCCTGGGAGAGCCGTGCAGCGTCGGCGGCGTTGACGGTGGCGACGGCGAGCGGCCGGGCCTCGTACTCGGCGGTGCCGAACCAGGACATCAGCCGTCCGGGCCGGTCGTCGGTGACGAACAGCGCCGTGGCGCCGGCGTCCTGGGCGTTCTGGGCCAGCTCCGTGTCGGGGACCGCGCCCGCCCGGACGAGGACGGCCTTGCCCTTGACGTTCCTGCCCGCGTACTCGGCGGCCGTGCCGGTGCCCGCGTCGACGACGTCGAGCCGGTGGCGGCCTTCGAGCATGGTGGTGCCGGCCTGCACGGTGGCGCCGGACAGCCAGTCGCCGTCGGCGCTCGCCTCCAGGAGCGGCTTGCCGAGCCGCCAGACCGTGCGGTACTCGAAGGTGCCGTGGGCGGGCTTGCGGGTGGGGGCGGCGAAGATCGAGTCGTACGTCAGCGGCACCTGCACCGCGCCGCCGTAGGAGGCGCCGTGGGCGTCACGGTCGAACTCCATGAGGAGCTGGCGGGTCTCCGTCCGCTGCTCGACCTCGGCCCGGATCTCCCTCAGCTGCCGTCCGTCGAGGGTGATCTCACGGTCGCGGTCGAGGACGATCTCCGGGTCGGTGAGGAAGCCGAGACCGAGAGAGTCCTCGCCCTTGGAACCGCGCACGTCGAGGAAGGTGTCGACGGTGTACGTGTCGGGCTTCAGCCGCAGCTGCACGGTGCCCGAGTCGCCGACGGCGACCGGGAACGGGTCGTACCGGCCCTCGGCGAGCTGCTTGACGATCACGGTGGCGGGGGCGGGGGCGCCGTCACGGTCCTTGACGTGGATCGTGAGGTTGTAGCGCTCCTCCTCCTTCACCAGGCCGAGCGCGGTGTGCGCGACGGGCGTGCCGGCGGCCGAGGCGACGATCCGTCCGGAGGCGTTGCCGACGGGGGCCTTGGCGCCGTCGCCGGTGACCGTGGTCCGCGCGGTGCCGTGGGCCGGGACGGTGAGGGTGGTGTCGGCGAGGGTCGCGACGCCCGCGGGCATCCCCTCGACGGTGAGGTTCAACTCGACGGCGGAGTCCGAGTGGTTGGTGTACGTGACGGTCCTCGTGACCGGCTTGTTCCCCTCGTACGGCCAGGCGAAGAAGCCGAGGTCGGCGGAGCCGGTGGCGGTGACGTTCGCGGCGATGGCGGCGGCCACGTCGACCCGGCCGGCGCCGAGCGCGTAGGCGGAGTCCGTGAGCGTCTTCGACGAGGACATCAGGGCGTTCTTGAGCTGCGCGCCGGTCCAGTCGGGGTGCTTCTCGGCGAGCAGGGCGGCGACGCCGGCGACGTGCGGGGTGGCCATCGACGTGCCGCTCATCGTCGTGTAGAGCCCGGTGCCGGGGGCCAGCTGGGAGCGGGCGGCGAGGATGTCCACGCCGGGCGCGGAGAGGTCGGGCTTGAGGGCCTGGTCGCCGAAGCGCGGTCCCTGGCTGGTGAAGTAGGCGGCCTGGTCGGCCGCGTCGACGGCGCCGATGGTGAGCGCGGAGTCGGCGGCGCCGGGAGAGCCGATGGAGCCGGGGGCGCCGCTGTTTCCGGCGGCGATGACGAAGAGGGCGCCGGTCTCGGCACTCAGGGTGTTCACTGCCTGGGCCATCGGGTCGGTGCCGTCACTGGCCTCGCGCGAACCGAGGCTCATCGAGACGATCTTGGCGTCGATGTCCTTGGCGGCCCACTCCATGCCGGCGATGATCTGCGACTCGGTGCCGGAGCCCTCGTCGCTGAGCACCTTGCCGACGGCGAGGGTCGCGCCCGGCGCGACGCCCTTCTCCAGGCCGTCCGAACCGGCGCCGCTGCCACCGACGGTGGAGGCGACGTGGGTGCCGTGGCCGTCGCGGTCGGCTACCTCCTGGCCTTCGATGAAGGACTTGGACTCGGCGACCCGGCCGGCCAGGTCGGGGTGGCCGAGGTCGGCGCCGGTGTCGAGGACGGCGACCTTCACGCCCTTGCCGGTGAGCCCGGCCTCCCAGGCCTTCGGCGTGCCTATCTGGGCGTTGGACTCGGCCATCGCGGCCTCGACCTTGCCGTCCAGCCAGACCTTGCCGCCCGCGGAGCGGGTGGCGGGCGAGGTGAACGACCGCCAGAACGCCGCCGGATCGGTCGCCTCCACCGCGGCGCCGCCGATGCTGGGCAGGGCGCGAACGGTCTCGGTGCCGCGCGGCGCGGCGGCGCGCGCACCCTGCCGTGGGTGACGATCAGGGGCAGCTCGTCGGTGACGCCCTGCGCGATGAGGCCGCTGACGTCGAAGAGCCGGCGGTCGAGGACGCCCGAGGCCAGGTAGGGACGGGCCTCGTCGGGGACGACGGTGATCCGGCCGTCGGAGATCTCGCTGCGTACGGCGCCGGTGGCGCCCTCGGCCCGGTCGACCGTAACGGTCTTCCGGCCGCCGCCCAGTTCGGTGACGGTGACCCGGTCGCCGGTGATGAGTGTGACGGTCGCGCTCGCGTCGGTCGCGCCCTTGAAGGTGGCGGGTACGGCGGTGGCGGTGGTTCCCCCGGCAGCGGCGGTCTGCCCTGCCGTGAGCAGCACCAGGGAGATGCCGGCGGCGAGCAGCCCGGCCCTTCCTCCTGCGGAAGGTCTGATCATCGACGCACTCCTCGGCACCCGGGGGAAGGGGTGGTTCCGGGCGCCGCGAGGAGTCTGTTCCGGTCGGAGGCCGTTGAATACGGTACGGCCTGGCGGCTATGTGCCGTGGCGGCCAACCGCCAGCTCAGGCCGTGGGACGACGTGCGTCGTACCGGCGGAATTCCCTCCCGTACAGGGCGAGGAGACCGATGGCGAGCACACAGGCGATGCCGCCTCCGGTGACGGCGACGGCGGGCGAGGTGAGGTCGGCGACCGAGCCGGCGAGGAAGTCGCCGAGCCGGGGCCCGCCCGCGACGACCACGATGAAGACGCCCTGGAGCCGGCCGCGCATCTCGTCGGGGGCGGCGACCTGCATCATCGTGTTGCGGAAGATCATGGAAACGGTGTCGGAGTAGCCGGCGAGGGCGAGCAGGAGCAGCCCGAGCCAGAGGTTGCGGGTCAGGCCGAAGACGGCGATCGCCGTTCCCCAGCAGGCCACGGCGAGCAGGATCGCCTGTCCGTGGTGGTGGATGCGCCCCTGCCAGCCGCTGAGGACCCCGCCGAGGAGCGCCCCGGCGGCCGGGGCGGCGGCGAGGAGACCGGTGGTGGTGGCGTCGCCGTCGTACCAGAGGACGGCGACGACGGGGAACAGCGCGCGGGGGTGGGCGAGGATCATCGCGCAGAAGTCGGAGAAGAACGTCATGCGCAGATTGGGGCGGGTGGCGAGGAAGCGCAGGCCGTCCAGGACGGAGGCGCGCTTCGTCCCGGTCCGCTCGGGGAGCATGGCGGGCAGCCGCCACATCGCGTACAGGGCGGCGGAGAAGGCGACGGCGTCGATGAGGTAGGCGGTCTGGAAGCCGCCGACGCCGACGAGGAGGCCGCCGAGGCTCGGGCCGACGAGCGTGCCGAACGTCATCGTCATCGAGTTGAGCGCGTTGGCGGCGCGCAGCTGCTCGGCCGGCAGCAGGCGCGGGATCATCGAGGTCCGGGCGGGCGAGTTGAGTGCGGCGCAGACGGACTGCAGGGCCACGATCGCGTACAGGAACCAGACCTGGTGGAAGCCGGCGAACGCGGCCGTGGCGAGGGCGGCGGACAGCACGGCGGAGCCGGTGGCGCTGGCGAGACCGAGCCTGCGGCGGTCGACGGTGTCGGCGATGGCGCCGCCGTAGAGGCCGAAGACGATCAGCGGGACCAGGGAGAAGAGCCCGACGAGTCCGACGGAGAACGGCGAGCGGGTGATGTCGTACACCTGGAGCGAGACCGCGAGCGCGGTCATGCCCTCGCCGACCCAGGAGACGGTGTTGCCGAACCAGAGGCGGCGGTAGTGCACGGAGGTACGGAGCGGGGTGAGGTCGGCGAAGACGCGGCGGCGGTCGGCCTGTTCGGCCTTCTCGGCGGTGCTCACGCGACGTCGAACCGGAGCTCGGGCCTGGCCCAGTGGATCCGGCCCGCGGGCTCGACGGTGCCGGTGCGGCGGGCTCCGGTCCGCAGGTAGAACTCCTCGGCGGGCGGATGCGCCACGACCCGTACGGAGGTGAGCCCGGCGGCACGGGCCTGCGCGGTCATGTGTTCCATCAGGAGCCGCCCCGTGCCCCGTCCTTGCGCCTCGTCGGCGACGAAGGCGAGGTCGAGCTCGGCCTCGTCGAGGAGGAGGGCGTAGAACCCGAGGACGAGGTCGCGCTCGTCGACGGCGACGAAGACGGCGTGGTGCTCGATGTAGCTCCCTCCGACGACATAGCCGTCGACCATCGAGGCGTAGTCGCCGCGATAGGCGGCGGACTTCCTGACGAGCCGGCTGAGCCGACGCGAGTCGTCGGCGGTGGCGCGCCTGAGGGTGAGGGAGGACATGGTCGGAGTATAGGGGCGTGACCGGATTCGGATCCTTACATTTTCGTTGCGGGAGGATCACTCCGCACGCGGTGCGCCCACCGGGCCGGCTCCCCCGGACCCCTGCGCGCGGGGCCCACTCGCACGGGGCCCACTCGCACGGGTCCCACTCGCACGGGTCCCACTCGCACGGGCCCTGCCCGCACGGGCCCCACTCGCGGGTGGTGCTACTCGCAGGGGCCGAGGTCGTCCGGGTCGACGCTGCCCAGCCGGACGGCCAGCTCGTCGAGCCGGGCCCGCATGGCGCGCATCTCCTCCAGCTCCATGCCGGTCGCGGCGGCGATCCGCCTGGGCACGGCGCGCGCCTGCTCCCGCAGGGCGGTGCCGGCCTCGGTGGGGCGGGCGGTCACGGACCGCTCGTCCTCCGCGGAGCGGCGCCGCTCGACGTATCCGGCCGCCTCCAGGCGCTTGAGCAGGGGGGACAGCGTCCCGGAGTCCAGGCGCAGGTGCTCGCCGATCCGCTTGACCGGCAGCTCGCCGTGCTCCCAGAGCACCAGCATGACCAGGTACTGGGGGTAGGTGAGCCCGAGGTCCTTGAGCGCGGCGCGGTACACGCCGTTGAAGGCGCGGGTCGCGGCGTGCAGCGAGAAGCAGATCTGCTGGTCGAGGCGGAGGAAGTCCTCGTCCCGGTTCGTGTCGAGCGTCTCCATGGCTCCCAGGGTACGGGACATCTCATGGTGAGCCATTAAGTTGTGCACAACTGAATTGCGCGCTACTGTCTCTCTCAGACCCCGACCGCACAGGGAAACGAGGACCCATGAACGCGATCTACACCGCCGTCGCCACCGCCAACGGCCGCGAGGGCCGCGCCGTCAGCTCCGACGGCCACATCGACCTCCCCCTCGCCCACCCGCAGGCCCTCGGCGGCAACGGCCAGGGCACCAACCCTGAGCAGCTCTTCGCCGCCGGCTACGCCGCCTGCTTCGCCAGCGCGATGGGGCTCGTGGCGCGCCAGGAGAAGATCGACATCGCGGACGCCTCCATCACCGCCGAGGTCTCCATCGGCAAGGACGAGACGGACGGCGGCTTCGGCCTCGCGGTCGTCATGCGCGCCGAGTTTCCCGACCACCTCCAGGGTGAGCCCGGCCGCGAGCTGCTGGAGAAGACCCACGCGTTCTGCCCGTACTCCAAGGCCACGCGCGGCAACATCCAGGTCGAGCTCGTCGTCGAGTAGTCCTGTCGCGGTCCCGGCGCCCGAAACGCCGACGAGGGCCCGTACGTGTCGTCCGACACGTACGGGCCCTCCCTGTTTCTCGGCACCCCGCGCCCTCAGGCCGCGGGTTCCCGTTCGGCCGGCACCCGGGCCGCCAGCCACTCCCGGGCCTGGTGGCGGCACGTCCGCCCGTCGTGACCGGGCGGGATCAGGGTGCTGGCGGGGAAGGCGACGATCGCTCCGAGCAGGACCAGGGGCTGCCATCCGTACAGCAGGCCGACGGTCACGAGGGCCCCGCCGACCACTCCCGAGCCCGCGGGTCCGCCGAGCGCCACCGCCAGGTTCCGCGCCGCCCCGAGGCTCTCGTGCGACACGGCCATCGAGCCGCCCCGCCACTCGGCCCGCAGTTCACGGGCCCCGAGGAGGAGCGCCGTCCGGGCGTGGCCGTACTCGTGCACGACGACACTGAGGGGGACGGCGACGAACCCCGCCAGTACGAAGGACCGGAACGTCCAGCCCGCCGGCCAGACGCAGACCAGCATCAGCCCGGTCGCGAGCGCCAGCCAGGCCATCGGCCTGCGGCCGTGGACGAGGGCGACCAGCACCAGGCGCAGCAGGATCACCGCTCCGCCGTCCGGGCGAAGTCGCGGTCCTTGACCCGCATCACCTGCTGGACCGCGCAGAGGGCCGCCCCGCTGACGAGCAGCCAGTGGGCCGCGGTCGCCGCGGCCGTCGAGAGCGCGTCGACCGAGGAGGCCAACCAGAACAGCGCCCCCAGGGTCGCACCGCTCGACAACCCGCTGACCAGCAGGGTCACCCGCTTCTCCGCGAAGTCGGCGGTGACCGTGGCGAGTCCGTACAGGACACTCAGCGCGCTCCCGGCCAGCGCCATGGTGAGGATGACCAGGTCCCGGCCCGCCTCGAAGGGCACCAGGCTGACCACGCGTACGGCGACGACGGTGGCTAGACCCGCGGCGATCGCCCCGAAGGCGTTCTGCCGGCCCCAGCGGGAGAAGCCCCGGGGGTGGATGGCGTAGAGCCAGGCGTTTCCGGCGAGCCGGAACGGGGCGAGACCGGTGATGAGGGAGGAGATGCCGCAGACGGCGAGCAGGAGCAACGAGGCCGTGGCGTCCTGGAGATAGTCGAGGTGGTACAGGACCGCGATGGCCGCCGCGGCGGCGAGGGAGACGGACGTGGCGGAGATGTAGAGCGGGTCGCGCAGCAGTTGGCGCGCCTCCGTCCGGGCGCCGCGTCCCGGCAGCCGGACGAAGCCCAGCCGCCACGGCGCGCCGCTCTCGTTGTTGCGGGCCGTCGTGCCGGCGAACGAGAGGACGTACGCACAGAGCACGCCCCAGGCAAGGCCCGCGACCACCGCGAGGAGCACGCCGGGGAGGGTCTCGGGGACGCCTCCGGTCACGGCCAGCGGCGGGCACAGGACGTACAGGCCCCAGGTGCGGCCGGCGAGGACGAGACCGATTCCGGTGATGAGGAGGACGCCGCAGAGGGAGGCGCTGACGGACTTCACGCCGAGCGCGTCGTTCGACGACCGCATGACCAGCGCCGTCAGGGCCTGGACCGCCAGCGTGGTGACGGTGGCGACCAGCGCGGTGAGCGCGGTGAACAGCAGGGCGACGGCGAGCGCGAGCCAGAAGCCGGTGCCGCCGGTGGCCTGCACGCGCGTGAGCGACAGCACGGTGACGGGGCCGACCAGGAAGGAGGCCACGGTCATCGCGGTGACATACGGGGGGATCAGCTCGCCCAGGGCCCGGTTCCAGCGGCCGACCCCCTTGGAGACGGCGAGGACGCGGACGCCCGCGGGCTGGAGACCGAGGATGTCCAGGATCAGCGTGGCCCCCGACGCCGCGGCCGCCATCCCGGCGAGCGCCGCCCGGTTGACCTCCTTCAGCTGGCGGTCCTGGAGGGCGGTGAGGGTCTGCTCGTGGACCAGCGGGGCCAGCGCCTGGACCTGGAAGGCGACCATCGCGAGGCCGAACACGACCAGGGCCAGCAGGACGGCCGAGGTGACGACCGGGGAACGGCGCAGCATCTGGCGCACGGTGTTGCGCTGGGACCGTGCGGTCGCCCCGGCGATGGCGAGGGAGGGCCGCAGGGAGCGCCGGTTCGAGGGCCGCGGGGACGCGAGGTGGAGCCCGCGCGCGCCGGCGGAGACGGGGGCGGCCGTCATGAGCCCGGCCCCATGAGCTCGGCGAAGATGTCGTCCGCGGTCTCGGAGACGTTCTCCAGGCCGCTCAGGCGCAGCACCGCGGCTTCGAGCGAGGACGTCCCGGCCACCTCGCTGATGGACCGGGGCGCGCCCTGCGCCACGAGCCGGCCGTCGGACAGCACCACGATGAAGTCGCATTCGCGTTCGGCGGTGTGCAGGTCGTGGATGGTGACCAGCGCGGAGCGTCCGGATCGCGTCCAGGTACGCAGCGCGAGCCGCAGGAGCACGGAGCCCTCGACGTCGAGGCCCGAGAAGGGCTCGTCGAGGATGAGCAGCGGGGCGTCGCTGCTGAAGGCTCCGGCGAACTGCAGGCGCCGCTTCATGCCGTGGCTGTACGAGCCGACGAGCTTGGTGAGGGCGCCGTCGATGCCGAAGATCTCGGCCAGCCGCTCCGCGTTCCTCATCAGGTCCCGCGGGCGGTCCTCCAGACCGGCGATCAGACCCAGGTACTCGTGGCCGGTGAGCATGTCGGGCATGGGCAGTTCGTCGGGCGCGTACGACACCAGGCGCTTCGCCGAGTCGGTACCGAGCTTCTCCCCGAAGACCCGTCCGGTTCCGCCGCTCGGTTCGGTCAGCCCGATGACGCAGCGCAACAGGGTGGACTTGCCCGCTCCGTTGGCCCCCACCAGCCCGCACACGGCGCCGGCGGGCATGGTCACGGTGACGTCGCGCAGGGCGTGGCGGCCGCCGAACCGCTTGCTCAGGCCCTCCAGAGCCAGGGGGATCTCGTACGGGGAGTCCTCGGCGCGGGTGGGCGCCGCAACGCTCTCGACGACGGCGGAGTCACCGCGCGGCATGGCCGTCACCCCGCTTCCTGGACAGCGCGCCGTACGCCACGGGGAAGCAGGCGACACCCAGCGCGACGATGACGAGCGGGAAGTACCCGGAGGGCTGCATGCTCAGCTGGGCGTCGGTCTGCACGTAGTCGATGAGGCCCGGCACACTGACCGAACCGTCCCGGGACATCGCGTACATCATGGAGAGCACCAGAGCCGCCAGGCTCAGGCCGGCCCCGCCCAGGAGCGCCAGGAGGGCGGACTTGACGATCTTCTTCACGCTGGGTCCAAGAGGTCGTGGTACGGGTGAAGGGGAAGCCCGCCCCCACGTCGGGGGACGTGGGGGCGAGCCGGGCGTCAGACTCAGTACTTCTCGCAGATGATCTTGAACTCCCAGACGCGCCAGCCGTTCGGGCCGCTCCACTTGACGCGGTCGTAGCCACGGCTCACGCACTGGTACGCGACCAGGGCGTAGGACACGATGCCGGCGACCAGGACGACGGCGATGGCGACGATCAGGACGATCTGCCAGATGCGGTGCGCGAGGAAGCGCGGCTCGTCCTCGGTGCCCTTGGCCTTGGCCAGCGCCATGGAGGCGTGCTGGGTCAGGGCCGCGGGGGCGGTGGTGGCGAGGATCTGGGCCTGGGTGGCAAGACGCAGCGGCGTCTCGCGCAGGGCAGTGAGCACCTGTCGTTCCTTTCGATGGGATCGATACGATCGAGCAGGTGCCCGCCCCGATTGGAGCGGGGCGGGCACTCCCCCGGTGGCGGGGCCGCCGGGATGCCCTGATCCTCTGCGCTCGGCGCGGCCCTGCACACTGCCGATCGCGCGCCTCCTTTGGTTGGTCCGCGGGACAAGTCGGCCGATACGTCACCGTCCGCGCGAACCTGGTTCGTCAGACCTCAGGACCGCAACCGTTTCTGATCGAATTCCCTCTTAACTGTCCCTGGGGCGTGGCTGATTGTCTGGGGTAGGTTTCCTCCCGACCACGGCTTATTGCAGTACTCAGGGGGATTCACCATGGACCACGTCACCCTCATTCATCACCATCCATGGATTCGCAGAGGGCTCGAACAGGCATTGACCGAAACAGGGGAGTTCACCGTCACCGTGTGCTCGTCCGCGGAGGCGGGAACCGCCGCGGTGCGCGATCGGCCGCGGACGAGCGTGCTCGCCGCCGACCAGCTGCCCGGGCTCGATCTGTTCCTCACGGCTCTGCGAGGGCGGGAACTCCGGCGCGTGCCGGTCGCGTTGATCGGCGACCCGGACAGCATGGCGAGCCGGCCCCAGCCCCTGCCGCCGGGCGTTTCGGGGTACTTTCCCGAGGGGGTGGACCCCCGGGCTCTGGCCCACGCCGTGCACACGATGGCCGCCGGCGCGGCCGTGCTGCCGCTCGCGATGCTGTGGTGCTCGTTTCTGCCGGGCCCGAAGCTGGGCGGCCGTGAAGAGAAGCCGCTGCCCGCGTTTCTGACATTGCGTGAGCGCGAGATTCTGGCTCTGATCGGGGGCGGGTTGACGAACGTGGAGATCAGCGGCCGACTGGGGCTCACGGCGTCGACGGTGAAGGCGTACGTCAGCAATATCTACTGCAAGATCGGCGTCGACAACCGGGTCCGCGCCGCCCTCTTCGCCCACGGCATCGACCTGCCCACGGCGCCGGCCGCGTACGCTCCGCTGATGTAGGCACGCGACCGGCCGCGCGAGGGCCGCCCGAGTCCGCGCCGCGCCCCGCGGGCGGCCCTCGCGGATTCCGGCGGCTCAGGTCACCTCACCCTGCGCAGACGCGTCACCACGGTTCGGCGCGTCACCATGCGTCGATGACCGGGGCGTCGGGCTCGTGCCGGCCCCAGGCGCCGCTGAGCCGTCCGAGCCGCTCCGCCGCGGCGATGCCGTGCAGGGAGGCGACCTGGCCGTCGTTCACCCCGAACGCGACAGCGCCCACGACCCGGCCGTCGAGCACCGCGAGCACGGCCGGGGAGCCGTTGACCGTCGCGATGTGGAACGCGGGCGAGCCGCCGGCCAGCCGCCGCTTCGCCGCGGTGGGCTTGAAACCGGCGCGTACGAAGGAGGCGACGCGCTCGGGCGTCCGGACCCGCAGCAGCCGCCTGGCCAGTCCCGCGCCGTCCGAGACCGCCGTCACGTCGTCGGTGAGCAGCGCCACCAGCCGTTCGGTGCGCCCCGACACGGCGGCGGCGAGGAACTCCTCGACGACCCGGCGGGCGGACGCGGGGTCTGTCTCCGCGCCACGGCGGCGCCCGGCGCCGACCCGGGCCCGGGCACGGTGGAGGTGCTGCTGGCTCGCGGACTCGGTGATGTCGAGGATCCCGGCGATCTCGGCGTGGCCGTACGAGAACGCCTCGCGCAGGACGTAGACGGCCCGCTCGACCGGCGAGAGGTGCTCCATCAGCGTCAGTACGGCGAGAGACACCAATTCGCGCTGCTCAAAGGTGTCGGCCGGGCCGAGCATCGGGTCGCCCTCCAGGAGGGGTTCCGGCAGCCAGGCACCGGCCGCGCGCTCGTGGCGCGCCTGGGCCGAACGGAGCTGGTCGAGGCAGAGGTTGGTGGCGACCTTGGTCAGCCACGCCTCCGGCACCCCGACCCGCGCGCGGTCCGCGGCCTGCCAGCGCAGGAACGTCTCCTGCACGGCGTCCTCGGCGTCCGCGGCGGAGCCGAGCAGACGGTACGCGAGCGAGGCCAGCCGGCTCCGGCTGGCCTCGAACCGATCGACGGCTGAGCTGTCCATGCGGAACACCCTAGGGCGCGTCACGAAGGTCCGGCCCGCCCCGCGGACGGACGGCGCTGCTTCCGCGACACGCCTCAGGCGGCGACCCCCACACCGGAAACGGCGGGCGCGGCGGCCAGGCGGCGCCTGCGCTTCGGCATGCCGAAGGTCGGATGGGCGATGCCCCACCCGGCCCCCTTGAGCACGGCCGCCTTGAGCCGCGCGGCGGTCCGGCCGCCCAGGTACCAGGACTTGGACCGGACGTCCCCGTCGACCATCTGGAAGATCGCGTCCCGCCGTCCGAGGCTGATGTGGTTGCCGTAGTACTTCAGCCCGGTGGTCGGGACCTCGTCGCCGGTCAGACGGGCGATGATCGCGGCGGTCGCCTGCATGTTGGTGAATCCGGCCGAGGCGCAGGACATCGGCAGCGGACGCCCGTTCTCGCCGATCGCGTAGGCGGAGTCACCGGCGGCGTAGACGTCCGGGTGCGAGACCGAGCGCATGGTGCGGTCGACGACGATCTGGCCGGTCTCGGCCACCTCCAGGCCGCTCGCGGCGGCGATGGGGTGGACGGCGAACCCGGCCGACCACACGGTCACGTCGGCCGGGATCGACCTGCCGTCGGCGCAGACCGCCCACGACGGCTCGACCGCTTCGACGCCCGTGTGCTCGTGGACCGTGACGCCGAGCCGGTCGAAGGCCCGGCGCAGATGGCGGCGGGCCTTCGGGGAGAGCCAGGCGCCCAGCTCGCCGCGGGCGGCGAGCGCGACCTCGAGGTCGGGCCGGGACTCGGCCAGCTCGGTGGCGGTCTCGATGCCGGTCAGCCCCTCGCCGACCACGAGCACGGTGCCGCCCGCGCCGAGCCCGTCCAGGCGCTCGCGCAGCCGCAGCGCAGAGGCGAGGCCGGTCACGTCGAAGGCGTGCTCGGCCACGCCGGGGACGCCGTGACGGGCGGCGGAGCTGCCGAGCGCGTAGAGAAGGGTGTCGTACCCGAGCTCGCCGTCGCCCTCCTCGCCGGTCACGGCGACGGTCCTGCGCTCGGGGTCGACGCCGGTGACGCGCGCCAGGCGCAGCCGGACTCCGGTTCCGGCGAAGACGTCGGCGAGCTTGCGGACCGCGAGGTCCTGGCCGACGGCGAGCTGGTGGAGCCGCATCCGCTCGACGAAGTCGGGTACGGCGTTGACGACGGTGATCTCGGTGTCGGCGGGCGAAAGCCGGCGAGCCAGGTTCCCGGCGGCGAAGGCCCCGGCGTATCCGGCGCCGAGTACGACGATGCGGTGCTTCATGGCGTTGCTCCTGTCTCGTTCGCGTACCCCCTTGACGAGACGGGGCCCCGATAGCTGACAGAAGCGTGGTGTGACGCCGGTCACCCGGGACGGGCTGTCACGAGCGCCCGCGGAGGGGGCCAAGGGTGGCCGAGGGGTGCGGCATCCGAGTGACGTGGGCGTGTCGGACCGCTTGCGTCGACGCGCGGTACGCACACTGGGAGAGACGCGCGGGCAAGGCCCGCCGCGGTCGTGGAGAGAATCGTCCGACCAGGGAAAGCTCCTGGTCAGAACGATTCTGCTGCACCATGTGATGGTGGGGCGGGTGGGACTCGAACCCACGGCCGACGGATTATGAGTCCGCTGCTCTAACCGGCTGAGCTACCGCCCCTTTACGTGTGGCGCGTACATGTGTGCGCGCCGTCTGCCGCAGCATAGCCGCTCATACGATCTCCTGCTCCGGATGGTCGGGCTCTGCCGCGCGCTGCTCGACCATGAGGACCGCGCAGCGTGGCGCATGGTTCCCGGACATAAGAAAAAGGACCCCGAAGGGTCCTCTTTCGCTTGCTCCCCCGGCTGGACTCGAACCAGCAACCCTCCGGTTAACAGCCGAATGCTCTGCCAATTGAGCTACAGGGGATCGCGCTCCCCCGACTGGACTCGAACCAGTAACCTGCCGGTTAACAGCCGGCTGCTCTGCCAATTGAGCTACAGGGGATTGCTGCGTTGCACCGAACGGATCCACCTCGGGTGTTCCCGGGCGGCGCTCGCTCGCTGCGACACATACATTAGCGCAAGCAGGGGGGTGCTCCGCCAATCGGTATGCCGTGGGCGCTCGTGGGCACCAGTGAAGGATCAGGGAAGCTCAAGGGAAGGGTGGTGCCGCCGTGCGGTACAAGCTGACGTTCGTCGTGGGACTGGCCGTCGGTTACGTCCTCGGCACGCGCTCCGGGCGCGAGCGCTACGAGCAGATGAAGAAGTCCGCGCGGGACTTCTCGCAGAACCCGGCGGTGCGCAACGCCGCCGAGTCCGCTGCGCAGACCGGGCGGCAGGTCGCCGGCAAGGCGTTCCACGTCGTGAGCGACAAGGTCGGCGACAAGCTGCCGGTCTCGGTCACCGACCGGATCCACGCGCTGCGCCACCACAACGGCCAGGTGACCGAGGACGACTGGGGTGTGAGCAACACCTAGCCGGGCAGGCTCCGGCACGGCGTCGGCGGCCGAGCCGGCCGCCGACGGGCCGATGTGTGCCCGAAAACGCGTCTCCTACCCCGCACGCGCTCCCCGTACTCCCCCGCGTGCGGCAGAATCTCCTCCATGGGGATAGTCGCCGGCTTGGACAGCTCTGCCGAGTTCACACGCATCGTCGTCTGCGACGCGGACACGGGTGCCGTGCTGCGCCAGGGGTACGCCCCGCACCCGGGTGAACCCAAGGCCACCGACGTCGACCCGCAGGCCTGGCTGCTCTCGCTCGGCGAGGCGGCCGGCGGCGGGCTGCTCGAAGGGGTGCAGGCCATCGGCGTCTCCGCCCAGCAGAACGGCCTCGTGCCGCTCGACCCGCAGGGCGGCCTCGTGCGGCCCGCGATGGTCGGCAACGACAAGCGGGCGCAGGTCGCCGCCGCGGATCTCGTCGAGGCGTTCGGCGGGCGGCAGGCCTGGGCCGAGGCCGTCGGCTCCGTGCCCCAGGCCGGGCAGCCCGTCGCCAAGCTCCGCTGGCTGGCCCGCTCCGAGCCGGAGAACGCCCAGCGCGTCGCGATGCTCCTCCAGCCGCACGACTGGCTGGTCTGGCAGCTGCTCGGACGGCCCGTGCGCCGCACCACCGACCGCGGGGCCGCCTCCGCCACCGGCTACTGGTCGGCGGGCACCGGTGCCTACCGCCCCGACCTGGTCGAGCTGGCCCTCGGCCACCAGGCCGTGCTCCCCGAGGTCCTCGGCCCGGCCGACCCCGCCGGGACCACCCCCGAGGGGCTGCTGATCTCCGCCGGTACGGGCGAGACGATGGCCGCCGCGTTCGGGCTGGGGCTCGGCCCCGGCGACGCGGTCGTCTCCCTCGGCGCCTCCGGCTCCGTGATGGCCGTGCACCACGAGGCGCTCGCCGACCCCCAGGGTCTGATCACCTCCTTCGCCGACGCGACCGGGATGCACCTGCCCGTCGTCCACACCTCCAACGCCGTGCGGGCGCTCCGCGGCACCGCCGAGATGCTCGGCGCGGAGAGCCTGGAGGAGCTGTCGGCGCTGGCGCTCAAGTCGACGCCCGGTTCCTCCGGGCT
Source organism: Streptomyces sp. NPDC013457 (assembly GCF_043089925.1). Classification (NCBI taxonomy): domain Bacteria; kingdom Bacillati; phylum Actinomycetota; class Actinomycetes; order Kitasatosporales; family Streptomycetaceae; genus Streptomyces; species Streptomyces sp. NPDC013457. Next base: position 584,092 of record NZ_JBICBL010000002.1, on the reverse strand, counting down.
CGTCCTCCTGCCGTACCTGGAGGGCGAGCGCACCCCGCAGCTGCCGCACACCGCCGGCACGCTCAGCGGTCTGCGCCGCGAGTCGATGAAGCCCGAGCACCTCGCGCGGGCCGCGTTCGAGGGCATGCTCTGCTCGCTCGCCGACGCCATGGACGTCCTGCGCGGGCGCGGCGTCGAGGTCCGCCGGGTGTTCCTGCTCGGCGCCGCGGCCGGGCTGCCCGCCGTCCAGGCGATCGCCCCCTCGGTCTTCGGCGCGCAGGTCGTCGTCCCGCAGCCCGCGGACTACGCGGCGCGCGGCGCCGCCCGGCAGGCGGCGTGGGCGCTCGGTGTCGCGCGCGGAACGCTCTCCCCCGCCGCTCCCCCGGCCTGGCAGGGCGCCGCCGCGCAGGTCTTCGAGCCGGGTGAGGAGCTGGCGGTCGGCCAGGCGGTGCGGCAGCAGTACGCGGCCACGCGGGAGCAGACGCATCCGGGCGCGTTCGGCGCGTAGCGGCGACGGATTCGGCTGGTAGCGGAGTCCGTTCAAGGTTCGACAAAACCGGCTCGTAACGTCCTGGGAGCGCGGGCGATAGTAGGACCCGTGCTCCTACGACTTCTCCGAACCTTCCTTCGACCGTACAAAAAGCCCATCGGACTGCTGGTCCTGCTGCAGTTCCTGCAGACCTGCGCGTCCCTCTACCTGCCGAGCCTGAACGCGGACATCATCGACAACGGTGTCGTGAACGGTGACACCGGCTACATCCTGCTCTTCGGCGCCGTGATGATCGCCGTCTCGGTGGTGCAGGTCGTCTGCAACATCGGCGCGGTGTACTACGGGGCGCGCACCGCCTCCGCCCTCGGCCGGGACGTCCGAGCCGCGGTCTTCGAGCGGGTGCAGTCCTTCTCCGCCCGCGAGGTCGGGCAGTTCGGCGCGCCGTCGCTGATCACCCGGACCACCAACGACGTCCAGCAGGTCCAGATGCTGGTCCTGATGGCGTTCACGCTGATGGTCTCCGCGCCGATCATGTGCGTCGGCGGCATCGTCATGGCGCTCGGACAGGACGTGCCGCTGTCCGCGGTCCTGCTCGCGGTCGTGCCGGTCCTCGGCGTCTCGGTCGCGCTGATCGTGAAGCGGATGCGCCCGCTGTTCCGGACCATGCAGGAGCGGCTCGACACGGTGAACCGGGTGCTGCGCGAGCAGATCACCGGCAACCGCGTCATCCGCGCCTTCGTGAAGGACGACTACGAGCGCGACCGGTTCAAGGTCTCGAACACCGAGCTGACCGACGTCTCGATGGCGACCGGGCGGCTGATGGCGCTGATGTTCCCGACGGTGATGACGGTCGTGAACGTCTCCAGCGTCGCGGTGGTCTGGTTCGGAGCACACCGCATCGACAGCGGCGGGATGGAGATCGGCGCGCTGACCGCGTTCCTCGCCTATCTGATGCAGATCGTGATGGCCGTGATGATGGCCACCTTCATGTTCATGATGGTGCCGCGGGCCGAGGTGTGCGCCGAGCGCATCGAGGAGGTCCTCGCCACGGAGAGCAGTGTCGTGCCCCCGGCCGAGCCGGTGCGCGAGCTGGACCGGCGCGGCCACCTGGAGGTCCGGAGCGCGGAGTTCCGTTACCCGGGCGCCGAGGAATCGGTCCTGCGGGACGTGGAGCTGGTGGCGCGGCCGGGCGAGACGACGGCGATCATCGGCTCGACGGGCAGCGGCAAGTCGACGCTCCTCGGCCTGGTGCCGCGGCTGTTCGACGTGACCGGCGGCGAGGTGCTCGTCGACGGCGTGGACGTACGGAAGCTGGAGCGCGCGCTGATGGCGCGCACGGTCGGGCTCGTCCCGCAGAAGCCGTACCTCTTCTCCGGCACGGTCGCGACGAACCTGCGGTACGGCAATCCGGACGCGACCGACGACGAGCTGTGGCACGCGCTGGAGGTCGCGCAGGCGGCCGACTTCGTGAAGAAGCTGGAGCACGGCCTGAACGCCCCGATCGCGCAGGGCGGCACGAACGTCTCCGGCGGGCAGCGGCAGCGGCTCGCGATCGCGCGGACCCTGGTGCAGCGGCCGGAGATCTACCTCTTCGACGACTCGTTCTCCGCGCTCGACTACCAGACCGACGCGCTGCTGCGGGAGGCGCTCAAGGCGGAGACGGCGGATTCGACCGTCGTGATCGTCGCCCAGCGGGTGTCGACCATCAGGGACGCCGACCGGATCGTGGTCCTCGACGAGGGCCGGGTCGTGGGCACCGGGCGCCATCACGAGCTGATGGCGGGCAATGAGACGTACCGGGAGATCGTGCTCTCCCAGCTGACCGAGGCGGAGGCAGCCTGATGGCCGGTCCTGGCGGACGAATGATGGCCGGCGGAGGCCCCGACCAGCGGTCGATGGACTTCAAGGGCTCGGGCAAGCGGCTGCTGAAGCAGCTGGCGCCCGAGCGGGGCGCGCTCTGGCTGATGCTGATCACCTGTGTGCTCAGCGTGGCGGCCTCGGTGGTCGGCCCGAAGATCCTCGGCAAGGCGACCGACCTGGTCTTCGCGGGTGTGGTCGGACGGCAGATGCCCGACGGCACGACGAAGGCGCAGGCGATCGAGGGCCTGCGGGCCAAGGGCGACGACGGCATGGCGGACATGCTGTCCGGGGTGGACTTCACCCCCGGGCAGGGCATCGACTTCTCTGCCGTCGGCGAGGTGCTGCTCTGGGTCCTGGTGATCTACGTGGCCGCCGGTCTCCTCATGCTGGTGGCGACCCGGATGTCGATCAAGGTGATCAACCGGACGGTCTACCGGATGCGGGAGGACGTCCAGGCGAAGCTGGCGCGGCTGCCGCTGTCGTACTTCGACAAGGCCAAGCGCGGTGAGGTGCTGAGCCGGGCGACCAACGACATCGACAACATCTCGCAGACGCTCCAGCAGTCGATGGGGCAGCTGATCAACTCGCTGCTCACCATCGTCGGTGTGCTGGCGATGATGTTCTGGATCTCGCCGCTCCTCGCCCTGGTGGCGCTGGTGACCGTGCCGGTGTCGGTGGTCGTGGCGACCAAGGTCGGCAAGCGGTCGCAGCCGCACTTCGTGCAGCAGTGGCGCTCCACGGGCACGCTCAACGCCCATGTGGAGGAGATGTACACCGGGCACGCGCTGGTGAAGGTCTTCGGGCGGCAGGACGAGTCGGCGGCGGACTTCCGCGAGCAGAACGAGGCGCTGTACGAGGCGGGCTTCAAGGCCCAGTTCAACAGCGGTGTCATGCAGCCGGTGATGTTCTTCATCTCGAACCTCAACTACGTGCTCGTCGCCGTGGTCGGCGGGCTGCGGGTGGCGAGCGGAACGCTGTCGATCGGTGACGTCCAGGCGTTCATCCAGTACTCGCGCCAGTTCTCGATGCCGCTGACACAGGTCGCGTCGATGGCGAACCTCGTGCAGTCGGGCGTCGCCTCGGCCGAGCGGATCTTCGAGCTGCTCGACGCGGCGGAGCAGGCACCGGACGCGCCGAGGAGCGAGATGGGGGCACCCCCGGCCGAAGGCTGGGAGACGTCCGTGCTCGGCAAGGTCGCCCTGGAGGAGGTGGCGTTCCGCTACGAGCCGGACAAGCCGCTCATCGAGGACCTGTCGCTGACCGTGGAGCCCGGCCAGACGGTCGCGATCGTCGGGCCGACCGGCGCCGGCAAGACGACGCTGGTCAATCTGCTGATGCGCTTCTACGAGGTGACGGGCGGCCGCATCACCCTCGACGGTGTGGACGTCTCGGCCATGACCCGCGAGGACCTCAGGTCCGGCATCGGCATGGTCCTCCAGGACACCTGGCTGTTCGGCGGGACCATCGCCGAGAACATCGCGTACGGAGCGAGGGGCGAGGTCACCCGGGAGCGGATCGAGGAGGCGGCACGCGCCGCACACGCGGACCGCTTCATCCGGACCCTGCCCGACGGCTACGACACGGTCATCGACGACGAGGGCGGGAACGTCAGCGCGGGCGAGAAGCAGCTGATCACGATCGCGCGGGCGTTCCTGTCCGACCCCGTGATCCTGGTCCTCGACGAGGCGACCAGCTCCGTCGACACCCGCACCGAGGTCCTCATCCAGAAGGCGATGGCCCGGCTGTCCCACGGGCGTACGTCGTTCGTGATCGCGCACCGGCTCTCCACCATCAGGGACGCGGACGTCATCCTGGTGATGGAGAACGGCTCGATCGTCGAACAGGGCACGCACGAGGAGCTGCTGGCGGCGGACGGCGCGTACGCGCGGCTGTACGCGGCCCAGTTCGCCCAGGCGGTCGCCGAGGTCGACTGACGGCGGTCAGTCCAGGTAGCCCCTGAGCTGGTCCGCGAAGGCGTGGTCCCGCAGCTTGTTGAGGGTCTTCGACTCGATCTGGCGGATGCGTTCGCGCGTCACGCCGAAGAGCCGGCCGATCTCCTCCAGGGTGCGGGGCCTGCCGTCGTCGAGGCCGTAGCGGAGCTGGACGACCTTGCGTTCGCGCTCGCCGAGGGTGGAGAGGACGGCCTCGAGGTGCTCGCGCAGCAGCAGGAAGGCCGCCGACTCCACGGGGCTCGTGGCGTCCCCGTCCTCGATGAGGTCGCCGAGCGCGACGTCGTCCTCCTCGCCGACGGGGGCGTGCAGGGAGACCGGCTCCTGGGCGAGGCGCAGCACTTCGCCGACCCGTTCGGGGGCCAGGTCGAGCTGGGCTGCGACCTCTTCCGGGGTGGGCTCGTAGCCGCGTTCCTGGAGCATGCGGCGCTGGACCCGGATCACCCGGTTGATCAGTTCGACGACATGGACGGGGACGCGGATGGTCCGGGCCTGGTCGGCGAGGGCCCGGGACATCGCCTGGCGGATCCACCAGGTCGCGTACGTCGAGAACTTGTAGCCCCGCGCGTAGTCGAACTTCTCCACGGCGCGGATCAGTCCGAGGTTCCCCTCCTGGACCAGGTCGAGCATGGTCAGCCCGCGTCCGACGTACCGCTTGGCGACGGAGACGACGAGCCGCAGGTTGGCCTCGATGAGCCGGCGCTTGGCCATCCGGCCGAGGACGACGAGCCGGTCGAGGTCGAGCGCCAGCTGGGAGTCCAGATCGGGGGTGGACGCCAGCTTCGCCTCGGCGAAGAGCCCGGCCTCGACGCGGCGGGCGAGCTCGACCTCCTCGGCGGCGGTGAGCAGCGGGATGCGGCCGATCTCCCGCAGGTACTGGCGGAACAGGTCGGAGGAGGGCCCGTTCCCGCCCAGGTCGACGCGGCGCGGTACCGGCTCCGGTTCCGGTGTGTCGTCCACGAACTCGGCGGGCTCGGGCGGGTCGGCCGGCTCGGCCGGCTCCGCGGAGGCCGGCGCCTCCGGGTGATGGACGGCCGGGCGCTGCCCGGGCACGAGATCCGTCGGGGACAGGGTCTGGGTCTGCACGGGGGCGACCTCCAGGGTGATCGCTGCCGGTGCTCCGGGGGCTCAGGCACCGCTCCCCAGTGTGGGGTACGACACATCACCGCCACGAGGGGCGTGCGGTGACTTTTTGAGTTCGCGAGGTGACCGAACGTCAGAGCGCGTCGGCGCCGTTGGTGCGCAGCGACTGGGCGTACTGGGTGAGGACCCACAACTCGTTCTGCACTGCGGCCAGTTGTGCGGGGTCGCCGTGGGTGCCGAGGCGGGCCAGGCTGCCCTGGATGTCGCGTACGCGGCGGTCGACGGCCCGCAGGCGGACCGAGACGAGCTGGGCGCCCGCGTAGACCTCGTCGACGACCTTGGCGAAGATCGTCTCGACGGCGAGTTCGGTGACGAGCGCGCGGACCGTGTCGTCGGGGGCGGCCTCGCGGACGGCCGACAGGTAGTCGTCGGGGGCGCCGGTGGCGCCGCCGGCGTCCTGGACGCACTGGCGGACGGCCGCGTAGGGCGGGGCGGTGAACTCGTCGACGCCGTACGCGTCGAAGGCCGGGGAGACGAGCTCGGGGCGCTGGAGGGCCAGCTTGAGCAGCTCGCGCTCGGTGCGGTGCGCGGGGCTGCGCAGGTTGAGCGCGGGCCCGGAGGGAGCGGCCGAGGGGGCCGGTGCGCCGTACTCCCCCGCAGCCCTTCCGGCACGGGAGGCGCCGCCGTGCTGCGGGGCCGCCGGCGCGGCGGCGCCCCGGCCGCCGCGGTCGCGCTGCCAGCGGGCGATCTGGCCGACGCGCCTGACCACGAACTGGGTGTCGAGGATGCCGAGCATGCCCGCGAGCTGGACGGCGACCTCGTGCTGGGAGGCGATGTTCTTGATCCGGGCGACGATCGGCGCGGCCTCGTCGAGGGCGGCGGCCCGGCCGGCCGGGGTCTCCAGGTCGTACCGCCGGACGATCTGGCGCAGCGCGAACTCGAAGAGCGGGGTACGCGGCTCCACGAGCTCGGCGACGGCCTGGTCGCCCTTGGCGAGCCGCAGGTCGCAGGGGTCCATGCCGTCGGGGGCGATCGCGATGTACGTCTCGGCGGCGAACTTCTGGTCGTCCTCGAAGGCGCGCAGGGCGGCCTTCTGGCCGGCCGCGTCGCCGTCGAAGGTGAAGATGACACGGGCCGAGCCGTTGTCCATCAGGAGCCGGCGGAGGATCTTGATGTGGTCGCTGCCGAACGCGGTGCCGCAGGTCGCGATGGCGGTGGTGACGCCGGCCAGGTGGCAGGCCATGACGTCGGTGTAGCCCTCGACGACGACGGCCCGGCTGACCTTGGCGATGTCCTTCTTGGCCAGGTCGATGCCGTAGAGCACCTGGGACTTCTTGTAGATCGGCGTCTCGGGCGTGTTCAGGTACTTGGGCCCGTTGTCGTCCTCGCGAAGCTTGCGCGCGCCGAAGCCGACGACGTCGCCGCCGACGTCCCGGATGGGCCACATGAGGCGGCCGCGGAAGCGGTCGATGGGGCCGCGGCGGCCGTCCTGCGAGAGCCCGGAGAGGATCAGCTCCTTGTCGGAGAAGCCCTTCCCGCGCAGGAAGCGGGTGAGGTGGTCCCAGCCGGCCGGGGAGTAACCGACGCCGAAGTGCGCGGCGGCGGCCTGGTCGAAGCCGCGCTCGGCGAGGAACGTGCGGCCGATCTCGGCCTCGGGCGAGTCGAGTTGGTCGATGTAGTACTGGGCGGCGACCTTGTGCGCCTCGACCAGGCGGATGCGCTCGCCCCGCTGGTGGCCGGGGTTGTAGCCGCCTTCCTCGTAGCGCAGGGTGATGCCCGCCTTGGCGGCGAGGCGCTCGACCGTCTCCGAGAAGGAGAGGTGGTCGATCTTCATCACGAAGGCGATGGTGTCGCCGCCCTCCTGGCAGCCGAAGCAGTGGAACAGCCCCTTGCTCGGGCTGACCTGGAAGGAGGGCGACTTCTCGTCGTGGAAGGGGCAGAGACCCTTGAGGTTGCCACCGCCGGCGTTGCGGAGCTGCAGGTACTCGGACACGACGGCGTCGATCGGGACCGCGTCCCGTACCGCCTTCACGTCGTCATCGTTGATCCTGCCTGCCACGCATGAATTCTACGGGCGGGCGGGCGGCTCCTCCCCCAGGAGGACGCCGCCGGCTGCGCCTGTCTCCTCAGATCAGGCTCTCCAGAGGGACGGACGGGTCCGCGAGGGCGTCGGTGTCCACCGGGGACTGGGCGCGGATGAGGCGCTGGATCGGCTCTGTGACGTCCCACACATTCACGTTCATCCCGGCGAGCACCTTGCGGTCCTTGAGCCAGAACGCGATGAACTGCCGTTTGCCGACGTCGCCGCGCAGCACCACCTGGTCGTACGAACCGGGCGGGGCCCAGCCCGAGTACTCCATGCCCAGGTCGTACTGGTCGGAGAAGAAGTACGGGACGCGGTCGTACGAGACGTGCTGTCCGAGCATGGCGCGGGCGGCGGCCGGGCCGCCGTTGAGGGCGTTGGCCCAGTGCTCGACGCGGAGCCGGGTGTGCAGGACCGGGTGAGCGGCGGCGGCGACGTCACCGGCCGCGAAGATGTCGGGGTCGGAGGTGCGCAGCGACTCGTCGACGGCGACGCCGCCGCCGTGGGCCCGGTCGACCAGGGCGAGCCCCGCCGCCTCGGCGAGGGCGGTGCGCGGGGCGGCGCCGATCGCGGCGAGGACGGCGTGGGCGGGGTGCTCCTCGCCGTCGTCGGTACGAACGGCGAGGACCATGCCGTCCTGGCCGACGATCTCGGTGAGCCGCGCGCCGAAGACGAAGCGGACGCCGTGTTCGGTGTGGAGATCGGCGAAGAGCTGGCCGAGCTCGGGGCCGAGGACCTGGTGGAGCGGGGTGGGCTCGGACTCCACGACGGTGACCTCGGCGCCGTAGCCGCGGGCCGCGGCGGCGACCTCCAGACCGATCCAGCCGCCGCCCGCGATCACCAGATGGCCGTTGTCCCGGCCGAGGGCGGCCAGGACCTGGCGCAGCCGGTCGGCGTGGGCGAGCCGGCGCAGATGGTGGACGCCGGCGAGTCCCGTGCCGGGGATGTCGAGGCGGCGCGGCTCGGATCCGGTGGCGAGCAGAAGCCGGTCGTAGCGGATCGTGGTGCCGTCGCCGAGGCGTACGGTGCGGGCCTCGCGGTCGACGACCGTGACGGGCTGCCCGAGGTGCAGCTCGACCTCGGCGCGGGCGTACCAGGCGGGCTCGTGCACGAAGACGCTCTCCCGCGCCTCCTTGCCGGCCAGATAGCCCTTGGAGAGCGGTGGGCGTTCGTAGGGGTGGTCGCGCTCGTCGCCGATGAGGATCACGCGGCCGGTGAACCCCTCGGAGCGGAGCGTCTCCGCCGCCTTGGCCCCGGCCAGTCCCCCGCCGACGATGACGAAGGTCTGATCTGCGTCGACCACTTGATGCCTCCTCGTTGCGTCCGCTTCTACGCTACGCCTCCGGTCGTTCGGCGAGCCGTACCGCCTCGGGCGCTCCGCCGAGCGTCCCGCACGGAGCGTGATGGCGAAAGAGGGCGAGCGCCGGACGGCCGGGGCGGACGCCCCTAGGGGCGGTGGGGCCTGAGGCGGGCGTGGAGGGTGGAGGCGGCGGCGTCGGTGAGGGAGGCGATCTGGTCGATGATCACCCGCTTGCGTGACCTGTCGTCCTCCGCCGCGTCGAAGAAGGCCCGGAACTGCGGGTCGAGTCCCTCGGGGGCACGGGCGGTGAGCGCCTCGGCGAGTTCGGCGAGGATGATGCGCTGGTCGGCGCGGAGCGCCTCCTGCTCGGCGCGCTGCATCACGTACCGGTCGGCCACGGCCTTGAGAACGGCGCATTCGTTACGGGTCGCGCGGGGGACGACGAGCTCCGCCGCGTACCGGGTGAGCCGGCCGCTCCCGTAGGCCTGGCGGGTGGCGCCCTCGGCGGCGAGGCAGAAGCGGCCGATCAGCTGGCTGGTGGCGTCCTTGAGCCGGGCCTGGGCGACCGCCGATCCGTCGTAGCCGTGCGGCCACCAGTCCTGGTCGACGAGGCGGTCGAGGGCCTCTGCGAGCTCCTGCGGATCGGTGTCGTGCGGTACGTACCTGCCGATGGCGACGGCCCAGATGTCGGCGCGCTCGGGCTCGGCGAAGAGCATGTTCGGGTCGATGTGGCCGGCGTGCAGACCGTCCTCGAAGTCGTGGACCGAGTAGGCCACGTCGTCGGCCCAGTCCATGACCTGTGCCTCGAAGCACTTACGGTGCGCGGGGGCGCCCTCGCGGGCCCAGTCGAAGACGGGCAGGTCGTCCTCGTACACGCCGAACTTCGGCGAGCCGGGGTCCTCGGGGTGCCCGCCGCGCGTCCAGGGGTACTTGGTGGCGGCGTCGAGCGCGGCGCGGGTGAGGTTGAGGCCGACGCTGACGGGGCGGCCGGTGGAGGCGTCGGCGATGAACCGCTTCGGCTCGATCCGGGTGAGCAGCCGCAGCGACTGGGCGTTGCCCTCGAAGCCGCCGCAGTCCTTGGCGAAGTCGTTGAGCGCGACCTCTCCGTTGTGCCCGAAGGGCGGGTGGCCCATGTCGTGGGCGAGGCAGGCGGCCTCGACGAGATCGGGGTCGCAGCCGAGCGCGGCGCCGAGCTCGCGCCCGACCTGGGCGCACTCCAGGGAGTGGGTGAGCCGGGTGCGGGGGCTGGCGTCCCAGGCGTGACTGCGCGAACCGGGGGTGACGACCTGCGTCTTGCCGGCCAGTCTGCGCAGGGCGCTGGAGTGCAGCACGCGCGCCCGGTCCCGCTGGAAGGCGGTCCGCCCGGGCCGCTTGTCGGGCTCGGCGGCCCAGCGTTCGGTCGCGTCGTCGTCGTAGCCGGGGGTGTCCGTGAAGCCTTCCATGCACCGAAGGTAACGGGCGGGACGGACAGTGGGGCGAGGACGTGCGGTCGAATTCGGCCCGTGCGTGCGCAGAGGGGGCGTTCGCCGGGGCGGGAGCGGGATTCCCTCAGGCGGAGGCGAGTTGTCGCCAGGTGGCGGCGGGGGCGGCGAGGGACCGGTCGTAGCGGTGGAGGATCAGGCGGGCGAGGGCCGGGTGATCGCCGAGCGGGGGCGCGGCGATCCAGGGGGCATGGGCGGCGGCGCGGCCGGCGAAGAGGCCTGGGGCGGTGAAGCAGGAGGCGACGGCGACCCGGTGGCGGCCCCGCGCGGCGAGGACGCGCACCGCGTCGGGGACGGTCGGGGTGGCGGCGGAGGTGTACGCGGGCAGGACGGGCACACCGCCCAGCCGCTCGGACAGGGCGGCGGCGATCCGGCGGACGGCGGCGAGGCCCTCGGGGTCACGGGACCCGGCCGCGGCGAGGACGACGCCGGTGGCGCGCGAGGCGCTGTCGGCGGAGGTCCACCCCGCTTCGGCGAGCCGGTCGGCGAGGGCCTCGACGAGCAGCGGATGCGCGCCGAGGGGCGCGGCGATCCGGACCTGGCCCTCGGGCAGCGCGGCGGCCGCGGCGGGCAGGTCGTGCTTGACGTGGTGGCCGGGCCCGAAGAGGAGCGGGACGAGGACGGCCCCGGGTCCGGCCGCTTCCCGCCCCGGGAGTCCTGCCGGGACGCGCGCCGTGGCCTCTTCGGTGACGTCCGGCGTGACGCCGGGCGTGACGCGGGCCGTGACGCCCGGCGTGGAGCGCGCCGTGCCACCCGGCGTGACGCGCGCCGTGCCACCCGGCGTGGAGCGGGCCGTGACGCCCGACCGCATGTCCGCCGTGACGTCGGCGAGGACGCCCGACCCGATGCCCGCCGTGACGTCGGCGAGGACGTCCGGCAGCAGCGGGGCGTTCAGTTCGATGTGTGCCAGGCGGACGTCGAGGCCGGGGCGGAGTTCGCGGATGCGGTCGACGAGGTGGGAGAGGGTGACGGCGGCGCGCGGGTCACGGCTGCCGTGGCCCACGGCGACGAGGGCGGGGCGGCGCCGGACGTCGTACGGGCGGACCCGGCTCAGGCGCTCCGCGAGCCGCGTGGTGATCGTGCCGAGCAGCTCGGCCGTGCTGTCGAACGTACTGTCCCGCTCCGTCATGCACCGATCCTGACGGCGCCGCGTTGCCTCCCCGTTGCGTGGGCGTCACGAGTGTTTTCCACCGGCTCACGGACCGCCCCGCGGAACTGTCAGGCGTCGGCGGACAGCCAGACCCGGAGGGGGCCGATCTCCTCGAAGCCGGCGGCGAGCGCGGGCGGCAGGTCGTCGCCCGACTCGTAGCCGACGACCGGGCCGCCGCCGTCGGCCAGGCTCAGGCAGCCGGCCCAGGCCTCGGCGGGGTCGGTTCCGTCGGCGGCGAAGAGGTTGGAGACGCCGGTCACCCGGCCGTTCCCGCTGAGCACCGCTCCCCCGGCGATCCGGCCGTCGGCGCCGTATCCCGCGACCACGCGGGTCGCCGGGTCGTCGAGGAGTCCGGCGCGGAAGAGCGCGGCCTCGTCGGCGTCGCCCCCGCTCCAGGCCGTCGCCCACGCGGCGAGTTCCGCCGGGGTACGGACGGCCCGCCAGCGCGTCCCGTCCGGCGCGGCGGGGGCCGGGCGTCCGGCGGGCCGGTGGATCCAACTCGCCTCGAAGAGCGGCCGGAAGCCCTCGCCGGTCAGGTCGAGGCGGGCGAAGGAGTCCTTGACCGAGGCGCCGGGGGCCCGGCGGTCGATGCCGCCGAGGACGTCCCGTACGGACGCGTCGGCCGTGAGCGTCACGGCGTCCGGATAGTACGGCGGGGTGCGGCGCCCGTTCGTCCAGGCCCGTGGCCCGAAGGCGCCCGGGCGGCCGTGGGCACGGCACATCGCCTCGCACCACTCCGCGTTGTTGAGCGCCGCCTCGGTGATCATCTGCGGATCGTACGGCTTACCCCCTTCTTCCCTCATTCTTTTATCTAGCGGAATATCTTTTCCATCATGCGAATGACTCCGACCGCCCCGCCCCGGCTCTCCAGACGCGTCGCCGCCGAACTCGTGGGCACCGCCGCCCTCGTCACCGTCATCGTCGGCTCCGGCATCCGCGCCGAGGCCCTCAGCCGTGACGTGGGGGTGAGCCTGCTGGCCAACTCCCTCGCCTCCGCGATCGGCCTCGGCATCCTGATCGCGCTCCTCGGCCCCCTCTCCGGCGGCCACCTCAACCCCGCCGTCACCCTCTGCGAGTGGTGGGCCCGCCGGGGCGAGGAGGACGCCCCGGGCCCCGGCGAGGTCGCCGCCTACTGCGCCGCCCAGCTCGTGGGCGCGGTCACCGGCGCACTGCTTGCCGAGACGATGTTCGGCCGGGCGCCCGGCACCTGGTCCACCCAGGTCCGCTCCGACCACCACCTCCTCCTCGGCGAGACCGTGGCCACCGCGGGCCTCGTCCTGCTCGTCCTCGGGCTGCGCCGCATCGGCCGGCTCGCGCTCGCCCCGCTCGCGGTGGCCGCCTACATCGCGGCGGCGATCTGGTTCACCTCCTCCGGTTCCTTCGCCAACCCGGCGGCGACCGTCGGCCGCGCCCTCTCCGACTCCTTCACCGGCATCGCGCCCGGCTCGCTGCCCGGGTTCGTCGGGGCGCAGCTCCTCGGGACGCTGCTCGGCGTCGCCCTCGCCGCCCTTCTCTACGGAGGCGGCGAACCGAACAGCCCCGATCCGCGTCGAACAGGGTGACGGGGCAGGCAAGATCCACGGAGGTTCGTCCATGCGACGCGTACGCGTACCCGCCCAGCTGAAACGGGTCGCGCAACTGCTGCCCCCGGGCGCCCTGCCACGGCGCCCGTCCGCACTGCTGCCGCGCACCCGGCGGGCCCGCCGCCGTACCGTCCAGGCCGTCATGCTGGGCACCGTCCTCGCCCTCGCGCCCGCCACCTGGATGCACGCCGTCGCCGACGGCCGCCTGCGGACCACCGCCGACGTCCCCGCACAGGACGTCGCCGTCGTCTTCGGCGCCGGCCTCTGGAAGGGCCGGCCGACGCCGTACCTCGCGCACCGGCTCGACACGGCCGCCGAGCTCTACCGCGCGGGGAAGGTCAGGGTCGTCCTCGTCACCGGCGACAACAGCCGGGTCGAGTACGACGAGCCCGACGCGATGCGCGCGTACCTCACCAAGCGCGGAGTGCCCGACCGTCACATCGTCAGCGACTACGCGGGCTTCGACACCTGGGACTCCTGCGTCCGCGCCAAGAAGATCTTCGGCGTCGACCGGGCCGTCCTCGTGACGCAGGACTTCCACATCAGGCGGGCCGTCGCCCTCTGCGGGGCGGCCGGCATCGACGCGTACGGGGTCAAGGTCGTCGAACCGCACGACTCCGTCTTCTACTACGGCGGCGTCCGCGAGCTCGCCGCCGCGGGCAAGGCGGCCCTGGACGCGACGCTGCGGCCGGACCCGCACTTCCTCGGGGAGCGCGAGGAGGGCGTGACGGAGGCGCTCGCCCCGGCGCGCTGACCCTCGGCTCGCCCCGCCGGGCCGGCGCCCTCACCCCCGGCCCGGCGAGGACCGGCCCCCGGCTCGCCCCGGGGCCGCCCGGCCCTCACCTCCGGCCCGGCGTACGGCGGAGGAGAGCGCCCATCGCCCGTAATGCGGGGCGTCGCCTCCCGTAACACGGCCGGAGCACGCTTTCCGCATGTCCGAGGCTGCCACCACCCCCACGCACTGCCCCTACTGCGCCCTCCAGTGCGGCATGGGGCTGCGCCCCGCGAACGGCTCCGTGGAGGTGGTCGACCGCCCCGACTTCCCCGTCAACCGGGGCGCGCTGTGCGGCAAGGGCCGTACCGCCCCGGCCGTACTCTCCTCCCGGGTCAGGCTGACCGGGCCCCTGGTCCGATGCCCTGACACGGGGGTCCTGAGGTCGGCCACCTGGGAGGAGGCGCTCTCCGCCGTCGCCGACGGACTGCACCGGACCCGCGTCGACCACGGACCCGATGCCGTGGGGGTCTTCGGCGGCGGCGGGCTCACCAACGAGAAGGCGTACACGCTGGGCAAGTTCGCCCGGCTCGTGCTCGGCACCTCGCAGATCGACTACAACGGACGCTTCTGCATGTCGTCCGCCGCGGCCGCGCACCAGCGGGCGTTCGGTCTCGACCGCGGGCTGCCCTTCCCGCTGGAGGACGTCCCGCGCACCGGCTGCGTGATCCTCGTCGGCTCCAACCTGGCCGAGACGATGCCGCCGGCGCTGCGCTACCTCACCGAGCTGAAGGCGAACGGCGGGAAGCTGATCGTCGTCGACCCGCGCCGCACGCGCACCGCCGAGCAGGCCGACCTCCACCTCGCCCCGCGCCCCGGCACCGACCTCGCGCTCGCCCTCGGACTCCTCCATCTCGTGGTCGCCGAGGGGCGGGTGGACGAGGAGTTCGTCCGGGAGCGCACGGCGGGGTGGGAGGCGGCCCGCGCCGGGGCGATGGCGCACTGGCCGGAACTGGTCGAGCGCATCACCGGCGTACCGGTGCCGCTCCTGCGGGACGCCATGCGGATGTTCAGCGACGCGGAGAGCGGGATGGTGCTCACCGCGCGCGGCCCGGAACAGCAGTCGAAGGGCACGGACACGGTCGGCGCGTGGATCAACCTCTGCCTCGCGACGGGACGGGCCGGGCGGCCGCTGAGCGGGTACGGGTGCCTCACGGGACAGGGCAACGGCCAGGGCGGCCGCGAGCACGGCCAGAAGGCCGACCAGCTCCCCGGCTACCGGAAACTGGACGACCCGGCGGCGCGGGCGCACGTGGCGGGGGTGTGGGGAGTGGACCCCGCGTCGCTGCCCGGGCCCGGCCGCAGCGCGTACGAACTCCTGGACGCGCTGGGCGGCGAGGTGAAGTCGCTGCTCCTGATGGGCTCCAACCCCGTGGTCTCGGCGCCGCGCGCCGCGCACATCGAAGGGCGGCTGCGCTCGCTGGACTTCCTGGCCGTCGCGGACGTGGTCCTGTCGGAGACGGCGGAGCTGGCGGACGTGGTGCTGCCGGTCACCCAGTGGGCGGAGGAGACGGGGACGACGACCAACCTGGAGGGCCGGGTGCTGCTGCGGCGGCGGGCGATCACCCCGCCGGACGGCGTCCGCACGGACCTGGAGGTCCTGCACGGCCTCGCGGCGCTCCTCGGCTGGGAGAAGGGCTTCCCGACCGACCCGGAGGAGGTCTTCGACGAGCTCCGCCGTGCGTCGGCGGGCGGCCCGGCGGACTACTCCGGCATCAGCTACCGCCGTATCCGCGAGGAGGACGGCGTGTTCTGGCCCTGCCCGGAGCCCGCCGAGGGGGAGCCGCCCCATCCCGGGAGCCCCCGCCTCTTCCTCGACCGGTTCGCCACGCCCGACGGGCGGGCGCGGTTCGTGCCGGTGGTGCACCGGGGTCCCGCCGAGGAGACCGATGCCGCGTATCCCGTCGTGCTGACCACCGGCCGGGTCGTCGCGCAGTACCAGTCCGGGGCGCAGACCCGGCGCGTCGACGAGCTGAACGCCGCCGCGCCCGGGGCGTTCGTGGAGCTGCATCCGCGGCTCGCCGAGCGGATCGGCGTGGCCGAGGGCGAGCGCGTCGCCGTCGTGTCGCGGCGCGGGCGGGCCGTCGCGCCCGCCCGGATCACCACGGCCATCCGGCCGGACACGGTCTTCATGCCGTTCCACTGGCCCGGCGAGGGGCGCGCCAACACCCTCACCAACCCCGCGCTCGACCCGGTCTCCCGGATGCCCGAGTTCAAGACGTGCGCGGTCCGGGTCGAGCCCGCCAGTCCCCGCCCCTGATGAGCGGTCCGAACGGCGTGCCCGGCGCCGCGAAGTAGACCCAGGCCCGGACGGCCGCCCCGTCCCGGACCCGTACCACCTCGCGCTCGGACCGCTCGTACCCGGCGGGGAGCTCCACCCGGTCCAGTACCGCGAGGAGTTCGCCGTACTCCCCGGGCGCGGCCGTCACCAGGTCCCCCGCGACCAGACCCTCGCCCGGCACCACGTAGGGGTAGCCGGGCCCGTCGTGGAGGAGCGCTCCGGTGAGCCGGGCCGGTTCCTCCCGGGCCGTGCGGCCCAGCAGGAACCGGTCGTGGTTGTACTCGCCCGGCCGCAGCGTCCCGTAGACGAAGAAGGGCAGCTCGGTCATCCGGCGGCGGGCCCGGTCGTCTCGGCCTCCAGCCACGCCAGGTAGGCCGCCGATGCCCCGACCACGGCGGTGGCGAGGACCTCGGGCGTCTCGTAGTCGTGCGCGGCGAGGAGATGGGCCTCCAGCTCCTCGTAGCGCGCCGCCGTCGTCTTGAAGAGCACCTGCCACTCCTCCTCGGTCTCGATCGCCTTCCGCCAGTGGTAGACGGAGGTGACCGGCCCGGAGATCTGCGCGCAGGCGGCGAGACGGGCCTCGACCGCCCCGCGGGCGAGCTCCTGTGCCTTGGCGGCGCTGTCGGTGGTGGTGAGCACGGTCCATGCGAGGGTCATGCCCTCACCGTACTCAGGCCGCCCGGGCGAACTGGGCCGCGTAGAGCCGGGCGTACGCGCCGTCCGCCGCCAGCAGCTCCTCGTGCGTGCCCTGTTCGACGATCGAGCCGTTCTCCATCACCAGGATGACGTCCGCGTCCCTGACGGTGGAGAGCCGGTGCGCGATCACGAACGACGTACGGCCCTCCCGGAGCGAGGACATGGCCCGCTGGATGAGGACCTCGGTGCGGGTGTCGACCGAGCTGGTCGCCTCGTCGAGGACCAGGATCGCCGGCTCCGAGAGGAACGCCCTGGCGATGGTGACGAGCTGCTTCTCGCCCGCGCTGAGCCCGGCGCCGTCCTCGTCGAGGACCGTGTCGTAACCCTCGGGCAGGGTCCGGATGAACCGGTCGGCGTGGGTGGCCATGGCCGCCTCGACGACCCGTTCGCGCGAGACCTCGCCGCTCGCTCCGTACGCGATGTTCTCGGCGATGGTCCCGCCGAACAGCCAGGTGTCCTGGAGGACCATGCCGATGCCGGACCTGAGGTCCTCGCGGGTCATGGCCGAGACGTCCACACCGTCGAGGGCGATGCGGCCGCCCGTCACCTCGTAGAAGCGCATCAGCAGATTGACCAGCGTCGTCTTGCCGGCGCCGGTCGGCCCGACGATCGCGACCGTCCGGCCGGGCTCCACGGTCAGCGACAGGTCCTCGATGAGCGGCTTGTCCGGCTCGTAACGGAACGCCACCTCCTCGAACGTGACCCGGCCGGCGACCGTCGCAGCGAGCGGGGCGCGCCCGGACACGGGCACGGGCTCGGGCTCGAGGGACTCCTCCTGCGCGTCCAGCAGGTCGAAGACCCGCTCGGCGGAGGCGACCCCGGACTGCAGCAGATTGGCCATGGCCGCGACCTGGTTGACGGGACCGTTGAACTCGTACGAGTACTGGATGAACGCCTGGACGTCTCCGATGCTCAGCGTTCCGCTCGCCACCCGCAGCCCGCCGACGACCGCGATCAGGACGTAGTTGAGGTTGCCGACGAAGGTGAGGGCCGGCTGGATGAAGCCGGACACGAACTGGGCGCGGAAGCTCGCCGCGTACAGCTCCTGGCCGAGTTCGTCGAAGCGCGCCACGGCCGCGTCGCGCCGCCCGAAGACGACGACCTCCGCGTGCCCGGTGATCATCTCCTCGACATGGCTGTTGAGGCGGCCGGTGACGGCCCACTGCCGCACGAACTGCGGCTGGGCGCGCTTGCCGATCCGGGCCGCGACCACCACGGAGAGAGGGACGGTCGCGAGGGCGACGAGGGCGAGCAGCGGCGAGATCCAGCACATCATCACCAGCACGCCGACGATGGTGAGCAGGGCCCGGACCATCTGGCCGAACGCCTGCTGGAGGGTCTGGGTGATGTTGTCGATGTCGTTGGTGGTGCGGCTGAGCACCTCGCCGCGCGGCTGCCGGTCGACGTACGAGAGCGGCAGCCGGGCCAGCTTGCGCTGGGCCTCGGCGCGCAGCCGGTGCCCGGCCCGCTGGACGACGGTCGTGGCGAGGCGCTGCTGGATCCAGTTGAGCGCGGCGGCGCCGGCGACGGCCGCGAAGGCGGCGGCGAGCGCCTGGCCGACGGCGCGGAAGTCCACCCCGGCCGGGCTCGCGGCGCCGGAGACGACGAGGTCGGTGGCGTGGCCGAGGATCAGCGGGCTGAGGACGGCGAGGGCGACGCTCGCGGACGCGGCGGCGAGCACGCCGAGGAGCCGGGGGCGGTCGGGGGCCATGGTGCGCAGCAGGCGCAGGCCGGAGGAGCGGAAGTGCAGGGAGCGTTCGAGGGACGGGGTGCTGATGCCGGGGCCGCGCTGCTGGACGGCCGGTCCCCGGCGTTCGGGGGCACTCACGCTGCTTCCTCCTCGGTGAGCTGGGAGAGGACGATCTCCCGGTAGGTGGCGTTGTCCCGCATGAGTTCCTCGTGGGTCCCGCTGCCGACGGCCCGGCCCTGGTCGAGGACGACGATCCGGTCGGCGTCGCGGATCGTGGAGACGCGCTGGGCGACGATGACGACGGTCGCGTCGGCGGTCTCCGCCGCGAGGGCCTCCCTCAGCAGCGCGTCGGTGCGGTTGTCGAGGGCGGAGAAGGAGTCGTCGAAGAGGTACACCCGCGGGCGGGCGACGAGGACCCGGGCGATGGCCAGGCGCTGGCGCTGGCCTCCGGAGAGGTTGGTGCCGCCCTGCGAGACCGGAGCGTCGAGGCCTTCGGGGAGCTTCCGCACGAAGTCGGCGGCCTGGGCGACCTCCAGCGCGTGCCACAACTCGTCGTCGGTCGCCCCGGGTCTGCCGTACCGCAGGTTGCTCGCGACCGTACCGGAGAAGAGGTACGGCCTCTGCGGGACGAGTCCGACGCTACGGGCGAGGAGTGCGGGGTCCATGTCGCGGACGTCGACGCCGCCGACCGTGACCCGGCCGCCGGTGGCGTCGAAGAGCCGGGGGACGAGGCCGAGGAGGGTGGTCTTGCCGCTGCCGGTGGAGCCGATGACGGCCGTGGTGCGACCGGGGCGGGCGGTGAGGCTGACGGAGCGCAGGACGGGTTCCTCGGCGCCGGGGTAGCTGAAGTCGGCGTCCTGGATGTCGAGCCGGCCGGCCTCGCGCAGTTGGCGGACGGGCGCGGCGGGCGGGGTGACGGACGGTTCGGTGGCGAGGATCTCCTGGATGCGTTCGGCGCTGACCTCGGCACGGGGCATGTGCATCAGCAGGAAGAGCACCATCATCACCGACATCATGATCTGCAGCAGATAGCCGAGGAACGCGATCAGCGAACCGGCCTGCAGGGCCCCGGACTCGATCCGGTGGGCGCCCGCCCAGATGACGGCGACGGTCGCCAGCTCCCAGACGATCAGCACGATGGGGAACATCAGGGCCTGGAGCCGGCCGACCCGCACTCCGACCGACCGCAGTTCGCCGTTGGCGGCGGCGAAGCGCCGCTGCTCGTGCCGGTCGCGGACGAAGGCGCGGACGACCCTGATGCCCGTGATCTGCTCGCGCATCACCCGGTTGACCCCGTCGACGCGTTCCTGCATCCCGCGGAAGAGCGGTCGCATGCGCAGGACGACGGTGCCGACGGCGCCCGCCATGAGCGGGACGAAGAGCAGGAGCAGCAGCGCGAGCGGAACGTCCTGGTCGAGGGCCATGACGATGCCGCCGACGCAGAGCAGGGGCGCCGCCACGAGCATCGTCAGGACGAGGACGGCGAACGTCTGCACCTGCTGGACGTCGTTGGTGGTGCGGGTGATGAGGGAGGCGGTGCCGAAGCGGCTCATCTCCCGGGCGGAGAAGTCCTGGACGCGGCGGAAGGCGGCCGCGCGCAGATCGCGGGCGACACCCATGGCGATCCTGGCGCCGTGGTAGACGGCGGCGGCCGCGGCCACGGCCTGGAGGAGGGTGACGGCGGCCATCAGGGCGCCGCCGGTGAGGACATGGGCGGTGTCGCCGCGCAGCACGCCGTTGTCGATGACGTCGGCGTTGAGGGTGGGGAGGGTCAGGGAGGCGACGGACTGGACGAGCTGGAGTAAGACGACGAGGGCCAGAGTGCGCCGGTAGGGCCGGAGCCGGCCCGCCACGAGTCGGAGCAGCATGGGTGCGTCGCCCCCTCAGGCGCCGTAGGGGCGGGCGGACTTGGCGTCCCGCAGGGCGTGCGCCCACCAGGCGATCCGGTCGAGCATCGTCTTGGCGGCGGCGTCCGGTCCGGTGGGGTCCTTGTGTCGCCCGTCCTCCTCGAAGTCGCCGTGGGCGTTGTGGAAGGAGACGGTGTCGCGGACGGTGACGGCGTGCATCTCGGCGAAGACCTGGCGCAGTTGCTCGACGGCACGCAGGCCGCCGGAGATCCCGCCGTAGGAGACGAAGCCGACGGGCTTGGCCTGCCACTCGGTGTAGTGCCAGTCGATGAGGGACTTCAGGGGGGCGGGGAAGGAGTGGTTGTACTCGGGGGTGAGGACGACGAACGCGTCGGCGGCGGCGAGGACCGGGGAGACCTTGGCGAGCTCGGCCGAGGCGGCGGCGTCGGGGTGGTGGGTGAGGGCGGGCAGATCGACGTCGGCGAGGTCGACGACGTCGACGGTGTAGTCGGTGCGCTCGGCGAGGCGGGCGCGGAACCAGGCGGCGACGACGGGCGCGAACCGCCCCTCGCGGTTGCTGGCGACGACGAGGGCGAGCTTGAGCGGCGTGGAGTCCGCGTGGGTGATGTCCATGCCGAGAATCCTGATACCTCAAGTTTGGTTGAGGTCAAGCGCCGATCTTCGGGACGCGTCGGCCTACGGTGGGAGGCATGACGGCTTCTCTCCCGCACATCGAGATCGACGGCGCCCCGGCGGGCGATCCTGCGCTCCTCGCCACCCTGTTGAGCGGCTTCGGCCACTTCACCGCGATGCAGGTGAGGGCCGGGCGGGTCCGCGGTCTCGGCCTGCACGTCGACCGCCTGGACCGCGCCACCCGCGAGCTCTTCGGGCAGGGCGTCGACGGCGAGCGCGTCCGGGGCCTCCTGGCCGGCGCACTGAGGACGACGGGCCTCGACGACGCGACCGCGCGGGTGTACGTCTACGAGGGCGTCCGCCTCGTGACCGTCCTGCGGGCCCCGGCCGCCGCACCGCGAACCCCGCAGCGCCTGAAGTCCGTCGACTACTGGCGCCCCGCTCCCCACATCAAGCACCTGGGCGGCTTCGGCCAGTCCTACTACGGCGAGGCGGCCCGGCGCGAGGGCTACGACGACGCCCTCCTGGTCTCCCGGGACGGCGAGATCGCGGAGGGCGCGGTCACCAACATCGCCTTCTGGGACGGCACGTCGGTGATCTGGCCCTCCGCGCCCTGCCTCACGGGCGTCACGATGGCGCTCCTGGAGCAGCGCCTGGGCTCCGTACGGCGCCGGGTGACGATGGCCGGTCTCCCGGACATGCGGGCGGCGTTCGTGACGAACTCCCGCGGTGTCTCGCCGGTGGGCGGGATCGACGCGCTCGGGCTCGCGGTGGACGAGGGGCTCATGGGGCGGGTGCACGAGGCGTACGAGTCGGTGCCGTGGGAGCGGCTGTAGGGAGCGGTCTCGGAAGGATCCTTTCACCCCCAACACGACTCGTCTCCAAGGTTGTTCGAGGCCGGGTGCCAGGTAGCATCGACGGTACGGGTGGGCGACATGGGGGTCCGGAGATGGTCGCGAGGTACGTCGTCTCGCCACGGGGCGGCCGTCGCTCCCACCCCGACATCACCTCCGCCCTGCGGGCCGCGGCCGCCCGGGGCAGGGCCGCCCAGATCGAGATCGCGCCCGGCCACTACGACGAGACGCTGTTCGTCCGGGGCGAGGTGCGGCTGTTCGCGCGTGACGGCGCGGGTTCCGTCGTGGTGAGCCGGCCGCGCGGGCCGGTGCTGGAGACCTCCGGAGCGGTGCGCGTCGAAGGGCTCGTGCTGACCGGCGGTGACGCCGAGACGGACGCGGTCGCCTGCCAGGGCGGAACGCTCACCCTCGAACGGACCGAGATCCGGGTGCGGGGCGGCGTCGCCGTGCACGCGCGGCCGCACACCGCCGTCACCCTGCGGGACAGCACGGTCCTGCACGGTCGCACCGTCTTCACCGGGTCCTCGGGACTGGTCGAGCGGTGCCGGTTCACCGACGCCGCCGACAACGCGATCGCCGTGATCGAGGGGGCCCGGGTCGGTGTCCACGGCTGCCGGATCGAGGGCAGCCGGATCCACGGGGTGCGGGTCTGCGACGCGTACGCCGTGGTCACCGGCTGCGAGCTGACGGGCACCGGGCAGGCGGCGCTCATGGCGGACACCCGCGCCGAACTCACCGTGGCCGACTGCGCGATCACCGCCGTGCACGCGGAGGGGATCATGTTCATCGAGCAGTCCCGGGGCTCCGTGGACCGCACCCGCGTCACCGAGGCGCGGCACGGGATCGGCGCGGCGAGCGGCGCGGACCCGGTGGTGCGCGGCTGTGTGCTCAGCGCGTGCCGTGACACCGGCATCAACGTGCAGACCTCGGCCCGGGGCAGGTTCGAGGACTGCCAGGTCGTCGGCGCGGGGAACGTCGCGGTGTTCTCGACCAAGGGCGGCGCGCCGGAGGTCCACGGCGGCCGCGTCTGCGGCGGCAACGTCGGCATCGCGGTCACCGAAGGCGCCCGGGGCCGCTTCACCGGCATCGCGATCGAGGATCTGACGGGCTCGGCGCTGCGGGTCTTCGACGACGACTCCACGGCCCTGTTCGAGCGTGTCCGGGTGGACCGCTGCCCGTCCGGCCTGGAGGTACGGGGCAACGGAGGCACCACGGCCGAGGCCGTCGACACGGTGTTCCACGACTTCGCGCTGGCGGCTGTGGCCGTCGGGGGCCAGGCACGCGTCTCGCTCAAGGGCATCACGGCGGAGCGGGGGCTGCTGGGCTTCGGCGTCGGCGAGGAGGCCTCGCTGCGCGTGGCCGACAGCCGGGTCGGGGAGGTGACGAGTGGCGGTGCCGTGGTCCTGAACAGCGCCCGGCTCTTCGCGACGGACCTGTCCGTCACCGGCTCGGAGGCGCTGGGCCTGTACGGCAAGGACTCGGCCTATCTGGACGTCACGCGCGGCGCGTTCAGGGAGTGCGCACTCGTCGGCGCGGCCTTCGACGACGAGTGCGGCGGCCGGCTGGTGGACTGCTCCGTGAGCGGGTCGGCGGGCACGGCCGTACGGCACAACGGGCGGGTCGACCTGATCTCGCTGAACACGTCGCTGGCGGTCGTCCGCGTCGAGGAGCCGGTCGAACTGCCGCCGAAGATCGTCAACATCTTCAACGGACCGGTCTTCAACGACCGCGTCGTCAACAGCCAGATCCTGTGGAACAACGACAACGTCCACATCACCCCGCGGCACACGGCAGAGGACGGTCCCGGCACATGAGTGATCCGCAGCACGTGAACCGCTACGACGGCCCGGTGTTCAACGGCCCGGCCACGCAGAACCAGCTCGCCTGGAACAGCGAGAACGTCACCCAGAACCAGCAGGTCAACAGCGCGGTCGCGCCGGGCTACGAGGAGCTGGCCGCGCGCATGACCGAGCTGCTGCGACAGCTGCCCGAGGCGGGCCTCGGCGAGCGGGACCGCGAGGAGGCGGAGGACGCCGTCGACGGCGTCCTGGAGGTGATCACCCGGCCGGATCCCGAGGAGAGCAAGGTACGCCGCGCGCTCGCCACGCTGAGGGGAGTCCTGGCGCCCGTCGCGACGGGCGTCGCGGCCGGCACGACGGTGGGGGCCCAGGAGTGGGCCAGGGCGGCGATCGAGGGCCTGATCGTCTGATCCCCTGAGGCAGCCGCCGAGCCCGGACCCGACGCCCCCCGGCGGGGCGGGGATCCGTCCGCCCGGCAGGCGGGGCTCGTGCGGCCCGGCACGGCGGGACGCCGTCCGCCCGGCACGACGGGACCCCGTCCGCCCGGCAGGGCGGGACCACGTCCGCCCGACAGGGCAGGACCACGTCCGCCCGACACGGCGGGACCCCGTCCGCCCGGCAGGGCGGGACCCCGTCCGCCCGGCAGGGCGGGACCGCGCCGCACGGAGGGGTGGGGATCCTCGGTCGCCCACGCGCTTGGCCGGCGCGCCCCTCGGTGGGTGGCCTCGGGACCGCTCGGTGGCGGGGCCGCCCGGGGCGGGCCGGTCGTGTCACCCGTTCGACACGGGCCGTCAACTGACTCTCCGTAACCCCTCCTGACCTGCGCAAACACCACCTGGGCAAGGCGCCGCACCGCACCGGACGGCGTAATTCTGACCCTCCCTCAGCAGGCGCGCGGCGCGTCGCGGCTCTTATCTCGGTCCTAGGAGGTAGGTCCCGGGAAGTCCCTCCCGGGAGGCCTCCCCGGCATGACCGCTCGCGCGCCCCGGAGGACCCCATGCGCACCACTGCCCGCCTGCTCACCGGTACCGCGTTGACGGTCGCCGCCGTCGGTGCCCTCGGCGCCCCCGCGTTCGCCGGGGAATCCGAGACGCTCGAGGTCTATCCGTCCTCCGCGACACCGGGCACCACCGTCACCGTCAACACGCTCGCCTGCGGCAAGCACGGCCACGGTGTGGGAGACGCGCAGTCCCTCGGCGCGGGCGACTTCCAGCTGAACCCGAGCACGCACAAGGAGGTCGTGGTCGGCCAGTTCAAGGTCCCGCACCACACCAAGGCCGGTACGTACTGGATCAGCGTCGCCTGCGACAACGGCAGGACCGCGCGCGGTGAGCTCCGCGTCGAGCACAAGGTCCCGACCGGCCATGTGAGTACCGGTGTCGGAGGCAGCGTCGGCCCCGACACCACCCAGATCGCGGCGGGCGCGGCGGTGCTGGCCGCGGCTGCCGTCGGCGGTACGTGGCTCCTGCGCCGCCGGGCGAGCGGCGCGCAGGACGGCTGAGACGTACCGCACGTCCTGCCCCCGCCGCGCGCCCGCATGAGGCCCGGCGGGGGCAGGGCCACACCCGGGGGACCCCCACCCGGGGTTCCGCTCCCCCACACGGGGCCCTTCCCCCCGCACCACCCGAGAGGGCAGAACGTGAGCAACAGGAGCAAGGGCTGGGGCATAGCCGTCGCCGCGTGCGTCGGCATCTGGCTCGTGCAGAACGGGTCGGAGAACGTCACGCCGCCGGTCCCGTCCGCCGCCCAGGCCTTCGCCGCCGGCCCGAACGCGCACACCACCGCGGCCGCCGACCCGCTGCCGCCCTCCGCTCCGGTCCGGCTCCGCATCCCCGAGATCGACGTGGACACGCCCTTGATGGGGCTCGGCCTGGGACCCGACGGCTCCCTCGAGGTACCGCCGGCGGACGACGGCAACCTGGCCGGCTGGTACGAGGGCGGCACCACGCCCGGCGCCGAGGGCACCGCGATCGTCGCCGGCCATGTCGACAACAAGCGGGGCCCCGCCGTCTTCTACGCCCTCGGGGCGCTCAAGAAGGGCAACCGGATCGAGGTGGACCGCCAGGACGGCCGGACCGCCGTCTTCACGATCGACGCCGTCGAGGTGTACCCGAACAAGGCGTTCCCCGACGCGAAGGTCTACGGCCGGGCGGACCGGGCCGAGCTGCGCGTGATCACCTGCGGCGGCGGCTTCACCGAGAAGAACGGCTACCAGGGCAACGTGGTCGCCTTCGGCCACCTCATCGGCGTGCGCTGACCCCGCTCAGGACCACTGGTCGAAGGCGAGCTTGGCGACCAGCGAGAAGACGACGACGAGCAGCACGCCGCGGACGAACTCGGCCCCCTTGCTCAGCGCCATCCTCGCCCCGACCATCCCGCCGGCCAGGTTGAACACGGCCATGACCGCCGCCAGCTGCCAGAGCACGCTGCCCTGGTAGGCGAACATCGCGAGCGCGCCCGCGTTGGTGCACACGTTGACGATCTTGGCCGTGGCGGAGGCGGTCACCAGGTCGAGATGGAGCACGGCGGTGAGCGCGAGGACCAGGAACGTGCCGGTGCCCGGCCCGAACAGCCCGTCGTAGAAACCGATGCCCCCGCCGACGAGCACGATCGCGGTGACGACCCGGGCCCGGCCGACGGGCCCCGTGGCCTCCGTCTGCGTCCCGAAGGAGGGCCGCAGCATCACGAAGGCCGCCACGCCGACGAGCACGACCATGATCACGGGGCGCAGGACGTCGCTGCTGATCCCGGCGGCGAAGAAGGCACCCGCCATCGACCCGGCGAGGGCAGCGAGCCCTATCCGTACGGCCGTCTTCACCTGCACCGGGGCCTTGCGTACGTAGGTGACGGCGGCCCCGGACGTTCCGACGATCGCGACGGCCTTGTTGGTACCGAGGATCTGGGCCGCCGGGACGTGCGGGAGCCCGAGCAGCAGGGCGGGCAGCAGCAGGAGCCCTCCCCCTCCGACCACGGCGTCGATCCAGCCGGCCACGAGCGCGGCGAGGCAGAGCACGATGAGCGTGGTCAGGGATATGTCAGGCATGCCCGCGAGCCTACGGAGGAGATGGGTGTGCAGTCCATCAATCCCCGGAGAGTTGATAGACGTCTGAGGTTGTGCCGGCCGGCGACCGGTCGGGCGCGGGCGGCGCGGCCGGTTCGACGGCGGCCGTGAGGAAGGTGGCGGCGAGGGCGCCGGCGGCGAGGAGCCCGGCGGCGACCTGCCGTCTGGCGCGGTCGGCGGCGTGGACGCGCCGGGCGCGGTGCCGCATGCGGTGCTTGGCGCGGTGCTCAGTCATGACTGAAGTCCTCGGAGTGGATGCGGCGGGCGGGAACCCCGGCCCGGACGAGTGAGGCGGTGGCGGCCCGGGCCATCGCGGGCGGGCCGCAGAGATAGACGTCGTGGGCGGCGAGGTCGGGAACCAGGTTGCGCAGGGCCTGCGGGGCGAGCGGGTCGAAGGAGCCGTCGGACGGGCCGAGGAGGTAGTGCAGGGCGGCTTCCCGTCCGCGCGCGATCCGTTCCAGCTCCTCGCGCAGGACGAGCCCCTCGGCGTCGGAGGCGCGGTAGAGCAGCGTCACGTCGCCCGGCCCGCCGGGCAGGGTCTCGAAGAGCGCGCGCATCGGGGTGATGCCCACGCCCCCGGCGAGCAGCAGCACCTTCCGCCGCGTGCGGCGGTGGGCGGTGAGCGCCCCGAACGGTCCGGTGGCGAGCACGCGGGTGCCGGGGCGCAGTCGGCGGATCCGGCGGGTGTGGTCGCCGAGTGCCTTCACCGTGATCCGCAGGGTGTCGTCCCGGACCGGCGCGGAGAGGGAGAACGGGAGCGCGGTGCGCCAGAGCCGCCGGGACAGGAACCGCCAGCGGAAGAACTGGCCGGGTTCCGCGCACAGCCGCTCCAGGCCGGTGCCACGGATGGTCACGGAGACGACGTCCGGGCTCTCGTCGCGCACCTCGGTCACGCGAAGGGTGTGGCGGAGTGCCTGCCGGACGGGGACGACGATCCGGTACCAGACGAGGACGACGGCGACGGTCGCGTGCGCCATCGACCAGCCCCAGAGCGCGAGCACGCTTCCGGTGAGGTCGGGCCCGGCGAGCTGGTGCACGAAGCCGAGGGCGGCGGCGAGGTGGCTGAGCAGATGGACCGCCCGCCAGGTCTCGTGGCGCAGGCGCCGCCGGGCGGCCCGGGCGGAGGTCACCCCGACGGCGACGAGGAGCGCGGTACCGGCGGTGGCGGCGGCGAGCGCGGGGTAGGAGAGCAGCCCTCCGGCGGCGGTGACGAGATCGGTACGGGTGTGCACGGCGTACCCGCAGAGCGCGAGGAGCGCGTGGGCACCCACGAGGCCGAGGACGTACCGGCCGCCGAAGGCGTGCCACCGGGCGAGCCGGTCGGCCCCGACGCCGTGCTCGACGGCGGGGACGCGGGCCATCAGGAAGAGCATGACGAGCACGCCGTATCCGGCGAGCAGCCCGGTGAGGTGGGCGCCACCGGCGAAGAAGGCGTCGAGCCGCGCGGAGGGCTGCGCCTGGACGCCCCAGACGAGGGCCACTCCCCCGGCCCCGCCGACGAGGCCGTCGCGCAGCCGGTCGGGGGAGACGCGCGGCGGCACGGGGGTTCGGGGTGCGGGGGTACGGGGTGCGGGGGTACGGGGTGCGGCGCTACGGCGCGCGGGCGGGACGCGCCGGGCCGCGGGGTCACGAGGCGCGGGCGGGACGCGCAGGGCCGCGGGCGCGGGCGCGGGCCGCACGCGCCCCTCGCGCTGCTCCAGGTAGGCGGCGAGCGCCGGATGGGTCGGTTCCTGAACCTCGGTGGTCACAGCACCGCACACTAGGGTCCGGCGGTATACGAGAACCCCAGGTCAGCCCCTCCCCCGCGATCCTTAAGGCCCTCTTGAGGGCGCCCTGACCACCGGTTAAGCCTCACACCCGCACGCCTCACAGTGCCCTCTCCCGGGAGCTGAGATCAGCGTTCCGTGCGGGAAACAGTCGGGATGCCGACGGGTAACACCGGCCCCGCACGCTTCGGTGCATGAGTACACGGATCGTGGTGGTCGGAGGCGGAACGGCGGGTGTCCGGCTCGCCCAGCGCCTGCCTGTCACCCTCCTCGGCGAAGAGCCGCACGCGCCGTACAACCGGGTGCTGCTCGCGGACGTCCTCGCCGGGCGGTACGCACCGGAGGTGATCGCGCTGCCCGCCCCCCTGGAGCCGGTGCGGCGCGGGGTGCGGGCGGTGCGGATCGACCGGGCCGCCCGGACCGTGGCGTGCGAGGACGGGACGGAGGTCGGCTACGACCGGCTGGTCCTGGCCACCGGCTCCAACCCGGTCCTTCCGCCGCTGCGCGGACTGCGCGGCGCGCGGCTGCCGTCGGGCGTCCACCCCTTCCGTACGCTCGACGACTGCCTGGAGCTGCGGGGCGTCGTCCGCCCCGGGGTCCGCGCGGTCGTCATCGGCGGCGGACTGCTCGGGGTCTCCGCCGCCCGCGCGCTGGCCGCGCTCGGCGCGGAGGTCGTGCTGACCCAGCAGGGCGAGCGGCTCATGGAACGTCAGCTCGACGCGTCGGCATCGGAGTTGCTGCGGTCGCACGTGGAGTCCCTCGGCGTCGAGGTGCACACCGAGTGCCGGGTCAGCGGGCTGCGGCAGCGGGACGGAGCGGTCACGGCGGTCGAACTGGCCGACGGTTTCGTGCTCGACGCGCAGGTCGTGGTCCTCGCGTGCGGGGTGCGGCCGCGGACGGGTCTCGCCCGGGACGCGGGGCTCGACGTGCGGACGGGTGTCGTCGTCGACGACCAGCTGCGGACCTCCGACCCGTACATCCACGCCATCGGCGACTGCGCCGAGCACGCCGGCCGCGTGTACGGCCTGGCGGGCCCGGCGCTGGAACAGGCGGACGCGCTCGCGGACGTCCTCGGTGCGCAGACGGCCGTCGCCGCCGACGGCTCCCCGGCCGGGCCCGGCGCGGTCCGCCCCGCCTACACCGGCACCCGCGCCCTGACCCGGCTCACGCTGGGCGGGCCCGAGGCCCTCGACCTGGCCGCCTTCGGCGAGGCCACACCGCTGCCGGGGGACGACGTGGTCCAGCTGACCGACGCCACCCGGCGCGCCTACCGCAAGGTCGTCGTCCGCGGCGACCGGCTCGTCGGCGGCGTACTGCTCGGCGATCTCGCCGCGGTCGGAACGCTCGCCCGGGCGTGGGAGGGCGACGAGGCCCTGCCCGACGCTCCCCTGCTTCATCTGCTCACCCATGACGGAGGCTCCTGAGATGCACACCCCCACCCTCGTCCTGGTCGGCCACGGCATGGTCGGCCAGCGGTTCCTGGAGGCGCTCGCGGACCGGGGCGTCACCGAGCGCGCGCGGGTCGTGGTCCTCTGCGAGGAGCCGCGCCCCGCCTACGACCGCGTCCAGCTGACCTCGTACTTCAGCGGCCGGACCCCCGACGACCTGTCGATGGTCGAGGACGGCTTCATGGCGAAGTACGGCATCGAGCTGTACGTCGGCGACCCGGCCGAGTCGGTCGACCGCGCGGCCCGTACGGTCACGGCCCGCTCCGGGCAGGTCTTCGCGTACGACACCCTCGTACTGGCCACCGGCTCGTACCCCTTCGTACCGCCCGTCCCGGGCAGGGACGCGCGCGGCTGTTTCGTGTACCGGACGATCGAGGACCTGTTCGCGATCGAGGAGTACGCCAGGACGGCGACGACCGGCGCGGTCGTCGGCGGCGGGCTGCTCGGCCTGGAGGCGGCGGGCGCGCTCAAGGGGCTCGGACTCGACACGCACGTCGTGGAGTTCGCGCCCCGGCTGATGCCGGTGCAGGTCGACGAGGGCGGTGGCGCTGCGCTGCTGCGCACGATCGAGCAGATGGGTCTCACGGTCCACACCGGCACCGGCACGCAGGAGGTCGTGACCGAGGACGGCGCGGTCACCGGGATGCGTCTCTCGGACGGCTCCGAGGTGGCCACGGACATGGTCGTCTTCTCCGCGGGTGTGCGGCCCCGGGACCAGCTGGCGCGCGACTGCGGCCTGACGGTGGGCGAGCGCGGCGGCATCGCGGTGGACGACCGGTGCCGGACGTCCGACCCGTCCGTCTACGCGATCGGCGAGTGCGCGCTCGCCTCGGACGGCCGGGTGTACGGCCTGGTGGCGCCCGGCTACGAGATGGCGCTGACCGCGGCGGCGACGATCGCCGACGAGGCCGAGGAACGCTCCTTCACGGGCGCCGACATGTCGACCAAGCTGAAGCTGCTCGGTGTGGACGTGGCCTCCTTCGGGGACGCGCACGGCACGGCCGAGGGCTGCCTCGACGTCGTGTACTCCGACTCCCGCTCCGGGGTCTACAAGAAGCTCGTGGTCGACCGGGAGGGTGTGCTGCTCGGCGGTGTCCTGGTCGGCGACGCCGACTCGTACGGAATGCTGCGGCCGCTCACCGGCTCGGTGCCGCCCGTCTCCCCGGAGCAGCTGGTCCTCCCGGCGGGCGCGGGCGCTCCGGTGGCGCTGGGGCCGTCGGCGCTCCCCGACGACGCGGTCATCTGCTCGTGCCACAACGTCACCAAGCACGCGATCAGCCAGTGCGCGACGCTGCCGGAGGTGAAGAAGTGCACCAAGGCGGGTACGGGCTGCGGCAGTTGTGTGAAGCTCATCGGCCAGCTGCTGCCGGAGCCCGCGGACAAGGGGCTGTGCGGCTGCTTCGCGTACACCCGCAGTGAGCTGTACGAGATCACCCGCACGCTGCGGCTGACCTCCTTCGCCGAGCTGCTCGACTCGCACGGCCTGCCGGAGGCGCGGGGCGGCGAGGGCTGCGAGGTCTGCAAGCCGACGGTCGGCTCGATCCTGGCCAGTCTCGCGCCGACGATCGGGGCGGGCGGCTACATCCTCGACGGCGAGCAGGCCTCCCTCCAGGACACCAACGACCACTTCCTCGCCAACCTGCAGCGCAACGGCTCGTACTCGGTCGTGCCGCGCATCCCGGGTGGAGAGATCACCCCGGAGAAGCTGATCGTGATCGGGGAGGTGGCCCGCGACTTCGGGCTGTACACCAAGATCACGGGAGGTCAGCGGATCGACCTGTTCGGTGCGCGGGTCGACCAGCTGCCGGCGATCTGGACCCGGCTGGTCGACGCGGGCTTCGAGTCGGGGCACGCGTACGGCAAGTCGCTGCGCACCGTGAAGTCCTGCGTGGGGCAGACCTGGTGCCGCTACGGCGTCCAGGACTCGGTGAGGATGGCGATCCAGCTGGAGCTGCGCTACCGGGGTCTGCGCTCGCCGCACAAGCTCAAGTCGGCGGTCTCCGGATGCGCGCGGGAGTGCGCGGAGGCCCAGTCGAAGGACTTCGGCGTCATCGCCACGGCGAACGGCTGGAACCTGTACGTCGGCGGCAACGGCGGCGCGACCCCGCGCCACGCGGACCTCCTGGCGCAGGACCTGTCGGACGCCGAACTGGTGCGGCTGATCGACCGGTTCCTGATGTTCTACATCCGTACCGCCGACCGCCTGGAGCGCACCTCGGTGTGGCTGGAGCGCCTGGAGGGCGGGCTCGGCCATCTGCGGGACGTGGTCGTCCACGACTCGCTGGGGCTCTGCGACGAGCTGGAGGCGCTGATGGCGGCCCATGTCGACGACTACCAGGACGAGTGGGCGGCGACCCTGGACGACCCGGAGCGGCTGCGCCGCTTCGTCTCCTTCGTGAACGCGCCGGACGCGCCGGACCCGTCGGTGCGGTTCGTCCCGGAGCGCGACCAGATCAAGCCGGACCTGACCGTCCTCACCATCGGAACTCTGGAAGGGGTCTGAAGCCCGATGAACCTCGAACTCTCCCACGACGCCGAGACCGACGCCTGGACGACTGTCTGCGAGACCTCCCGGCTGACCCCCGGCCGGGGTGTGGCCGCGCTCCTTCCCGACGGCCGGCAGGCGGCGCTCTTCCTGGACCGGGCGGGGCGGGCGTACGCGATCGAGAACCGCGACCCGTTCACGGGCGCCCAGGTCCTGTCCCGGGGCCTCCTCGGCTCGGCGGGCGGCCGTACCTTCGTGGCCTCGCCGCTCCTGAAGCAGCGCTTCGACCTGGAGACGGGGAGGTGCCTGGACGACGAAGGGGTGTCGGTGACGGTCTTCCCGGTCCGCACGGTCCGGGTCGAACCGGTCTCCGGAACCGACCTGGTGATCGACGGCGGCGTATCGGCCTGAGGCGGTCAGACGTAGGCTGTGCGGTCCTCCTCCGGAGCAGGAACGAGGGGGCCGCATGGCCACGCCCGGCCGCAGCGCCGGCAGCACCACCGGCATCGGCACAGGCGCAGGCACCCGCCCGGGCACTCGTTCACCGGCCCGTCGTTCCTGATGATGCGGGGTGCGCCCGGCGCCTCGTGGCGGGCGTGGTGGACCCTCGACGACGTCGCCGGCGAGCGGCTCCGGATTGCCTCGGAGCAGCTCACCGGCGTGACGTACGACGGTCCGAAGGGGTGACCGGCGGGGATGCCCGCCCGGTGATCAGCCCTCGATGGCGGCCGGGTCCATCCACATGACCTCCCAGTGGTGGCCGTCCGGGTCCGTGAAGGAGCGGCCGTACATCGTGCCGTAGTCCATGGGCTCCTTCGCCGGCGTACCACCGGCGGCGAGCGCGCCGTCCGCCAGCTCGTCGACCTTCTCGCGGCTCTCGGCGCTGAGCGCGAGGAGCACCTCGCTCGTCCTGGTCGCGTCGGCGATCTCCTTGCCGGGCGCGGTGAACTCCTTGAACTTGGGCTCGGTCAGCAGCATCGCGAAGATCGTGTCGCTGATGATCACGCATGCGGCCGTGTCGTCGCTGAACTGCGGGTTGAAGGAGTAGCCGAGCTTGCCCCAGAAGGCCTTCGAGGCTTCGAGGTCCTTGACCGGCAGGTTGACGAAGATCATCTGGTTCATGGTGTCCGCTCTCTCATGTGGCCCGGGGTGTCTCGGGTGCTCCTGTGCGCTTTCGAGAGTTAAGACGGCGGGCCCCGTGGAAACTCATCGGCGCGCGGGAGGTTTTCCGAGTCGGAGGCGCGGCCGTCCCCGTGCCGCGCCGTGCGCCGGGGTGCGCGCCGCCGGACCCCGCTGACATGCCGCCGGACCCACTGATATTCCGCCCGACGCTTCCCCTTCATCGGTTGTTGCTGCACCGTCAACTCGGTACCAACTCCGTACTCCTAGGTTCCGAAAGCGCGCGACCCCGCCGCCGACCGGTGCGGCGGGTTCACACACCACCCCCTCTGGAGTGAGACGTGGAGCGACGCAGTTTCCTGCGCGGAGCGGTCATCGGCACGTCGGCGGCCGCCTTCGGCGGCACCCTGATGCGCGGGGCGGCCTACGCGGCCCCCGCCCAGCCCGGCGCCGGCCCCTACGGGGCCCTCGGCCCGGCCGACGCCAACGGCATCCTGCTGCCGAGCGGATTCAGCAGCCGGGTCATCGCCCGGTCGGGACAGACCGTCCCCGGCACCTCGTACACCTGGCACAACGCCCCCGACGGCGGCGCCTGCTTCGCCGACGGAAGCGGCTGGATCTACGTCTCCAACTCGGAGATCAACCCCGGCGGCGGCGCGAGCGCGGTGAAGTTCGGCTCCACCGGCAACGTCACGGGCGCGTACCGCATCCTCTCCGGCACCCGCACCAACTGCGCGGGCGGCAAGACCCCGTGGAACACCTGGCTCTCCTGCGAGGAGGTCAGCCTCGGGTACGTCTACGAGACCGACCCGTACGGCGTGAACGCGGCCGTCCGCCGCGCCGCGATGGGGCGCTTCAAGCACGAGGCCGCCGCGGCCGATCCCGTCCGCAAGGTCGTCTACCTGACCGAGGACGAGACCAGCGGCTGCTTCTACCGGTTCATACCCACCACCTGGGGCGACCTCTCCTCCGGGACGCTCCAGGTGCTGGTGGCCGGCACCGCCACCTCCGGCTCCTTCACCTGGCAGAACGTCCCGGACCCGGACGGCTCTCCGACCGCGACGCGCAGCCAGGTCTCCGGCTCGAAGAAGTTCAACGGCGGTGAGGGCTGCCACTACGCCAACGACACCGTCTGGTTCACCACCAAGGGCGACAACCGTCTCTGGCAGCTCAACCTCACCACCAACACCTACGAGCTCGCGTACGACGACTCGCTGGTGTCCGGCGGCGGCGCCCCGCTGACGGGCGTCGACAACGTCACCGGCTCCTCCTCCGGCGATCTGTTCATCGCCGAGGACGGCGGCAACATGGAGATCTGCATCATCACGCCGGACGACGTCGTCGCCCCGTTCCTGCGGATCAGCGGCCAGTCCGGCTCCGAGATCACCGGGCCCGCCTTCTCCCCCGACGGCAGGCGGCTGTACTTCTCCAGCCAGCGCGGCACCTCCGGCAGCTCCTCCGGCGGCATCACCTACGAGGTGACCGGCCCGTTCCGCGCGTAGAGGCGCTCGGCGGGGGCCGCCGACACGGCCCCCGCCACCCTTCGCCGGGCGCCGCCCAGCAGGGCGGCGCCCAGCGGCGTCAGGGTGTGCAGGACGGCGTTGCCGTGCCGCAGGGTGGCGACCAGGCCCGCCTCGCGCAGGACGCCCGCGTGCTGGCTGGCCGAGGCGAGCGACACCCCTGCCCTGCGGGCGAGTTCGCTGGTCGTGCCGCCGTCGCCGATCGCGTGCAGGACCGCCGAGCGCGTGTTGCCGACCAGCTTGGCGAGCGACGAGCCGCCCGGCTCGTGGACGGTCGGCGCCTCGCAGTGCGTCGTCGGGTAGACGAGCACCGGCGGCAGCGTCGGGTCGCGCAGGACGACCGGGGTGCCGCGGCAGAAGTACGAGGGCTGCAGCAGCAGGCCCCTGCCGTCGAGGTGCAGGTCGCGCGCGACGGGATAGTCGGCCTCCAGGACCGGCGAGCGCCAGCGGAACATCGGCGGCAGCGAGGCGAGGAGCTCCTCGGCGCCCCCGTCGAGCAGCGCCCGGCCGCGCAGCGCGCGGTCGGCCTCGACCCGGGCGCGGATGTGCGGCCAGTACGGCTCGATCGCCGCGCGGTGGTAGCTGCGCAGGGTCCCGATGAGCCGGCCGAACGATTCGGCACCGCCCTCGGCGAGGGCCCGCAGCGAGTGCGGCACCGTCCGGCCGCCGGCCCGGTCCGCGCCGAGGAGGGCCAGCTCGGTCCCGAGCCGCTCCCGGGGGGTCTCGCGGAGCGCCTGAAGGGCCTCGTCGAGGCCGTGGAGGCCCTCGGGAGGAGTCAGGAAGTCGGGGAAGTAACCGCGACTCGGAACGAGGGCGGCGAGCAGTCGTGTCTCTCCGTTGAGCCGTGGACGCGTGTCGGAACGCCATTCTCCGTAGACGACCGGCCCGCGCCGGTCCCTAAGCCGATGAAAGCTGAGAATCGTTTCCCACAGAACGTCCGGCCGGGCCGCCATCCGCACCCCCGCCACATCGCTCGCGGTGAAATGAATCCGCAGCATTGAACCCCCACCTGTGCACTCGCAACCGCCCCCGTCGACGAGTATGCACATCATCACAGCACGTTACCAGGGTGTTTCAGCCACACTTGAAAAGCATCGCGGCGACCGGGGGCAAACGGAAAAGCTGTGGGGGTCGGGCAGGAAACCTTCAGGACCGAGGTGGCGTGGCGAAGACCGTGGGGGGCTTTGCACGCCCGGCGGCGGTCGGCGAGGGTTGCGGCTCACCTGCCCGGCATGGGTAATGGGCGCGGCCACCGGGTGGGGATCCGGGGGTCGCGCCCGTCCCGTTCTTTGCGGGACCAATCGTGGAAAGTTCAATACCGAAAGTTCAACGGCCAATAATTCAATCGGCCTCGATTGAACACAAACTCACATCCGGCGAACATCCCGGGGCGGCTCCGGGGTGGACGAAATACGACGGGGCGGACACCTCCGCACAAGGTGTCCGCCCCATCTCTCTTGCGACCCGGAGCCGCCGCCCATCGGTTGAGGGTCGGGGACGAGCGGCGACTCCGGTGACCTTTGCTACTGAACGTCCGGTCAGCGGCCGTCCAGCAGGGCCGAGCCCGAGGGCTCAGCGGCTGTCGGAGCCCTTCGACTCCGCCGCGGCCCGGCCGGCCTCCAGGCGCGCCACCGGGATCCGGAACGGCGAGCAGGAGACGTAGTCGAGTCCGACCTCGTGGAAGAAGTGCACCGACTCCGGGTCGCCGCCGTGCTCACCGCAGACGCCGAGCTTGATGTCCGGGCGGGTGGCCCGGCCGGCCTGGACCGCGCTGCGGACCAGGGCGCCCACGCCGTCCTTGTCGATGGTCTCGAAGGGCGAGACACCGAAGATGCCCTTCTCCAGGTACGCGGTGAAGAAGCTGGCCTCCACGTCGTCCCGGGAGAAGCCCCAGACCGTCTGCGTGAGGTCGTTGGTGCCGAAGGAGAAGAACTCGGCGGCCTCGGCGATCTGACCGGCGGTCACGGCGGCGCGCGGCAGCTCGATCATGGTGCCGAGCGCGAGCTTCAGCTCCACACCCGTCTTGGCCTGGACCTCGGCGATGACCTGCTCGGCCTCGTCGCGGACGATCTCCAGCTCCTGGACGGTGCCGACGAGCGGGATCATGATCTCGGCACGCGGGTCGCCCTTGGCCTCGATGCGCTGGGCCGCGGCCTCGGCGATCGCCCGGACCTGCATGGTGAACAGACCGGGGATGACCAGGCCGAGCCGGACACCGCGCAGACCCAGCATCGGGTTCTGCTCGTGCAGCCGGTGCACGGCCTGGAGCAGGCGCAGCTCGTTCTCGTGCGGCTCCTTGCGGGCCTCGGCGAGGGCGACGCGCACGGACAGCTCGGTGATGTCGGGCAGGAACTCGTGCAGCGGCGGGTCGAGCAGCCGGACCGTGACGGGCAGCCCGTCCATGGCCTCGAAGAGCTCGACGAAGTCCTTCTTCTGCAGCGGGAGCAGGGCCTCGAGGGCCTCGGTCCGCTCCTCGTCGGTGTCGGCGAGGATCAGCTTCTCGACCATCTCGCGGCGCTCGCCGAGGAACATGTGCTCCGTGCGGCAGAGGCCGATGCCCTGGGCGCCGAAGCGGCGGGCGCGCGAGGCGTCCTCGGCGTTGTCGGCGTTGGCGCGGACGCGCAGCCGGCGGACGCGGTCGGCGTAGGCCATGATCCGGTGGACGGCGGCGACCAGCTCGTCGGCGTCGTCGGCGCCGGCGTGCATCCGGCCCTCGAAGTACTCGACGACCGGGGACGGTACGACGGGTACCTCACCGAGGTACACCTTGCCGGTGGAGCCGTCGATGGAGACGACGTCGCCCTCCTCGACGACCACACCGGAGGAGGTGGTCATCCGGCGGCGCTTGGTGTCGACCTCGAGCTCCTCGGCGCCGCACACACAGGTCTTGCCCATGCCGCGGGCCACGACGGCCGCGTGCGAGGTCTTGCCGCCGCGCGAGGTCAGGATGCCCTCGGCGGCGATCATGCCGTCCAGGTCGTCCGGGTTGGTCTCACGGCGGATGAGGATGACCTTCTCGCCGGAGCGCGACCACTTGACGGCCGTGTACGAGTCGAAGACGGCCTTGCCGACGGCCGCGCCCGGGGAGGCGGCGATGCCGCGGCCGATCTGCTCGACCTTGGCGTTCTCGTCGAACTTGGGGAACATCAGCTGCGCGAGCTGGGCGCCGTTGACGCGCTGGAGCGCCTCGGCCTCGTCGATCAGGCCCTGGTCGACGAGCTGGGTCGCGATCCGGAAGGCGGCACCGGCGGTGCGCTTGCCGACGCGGGTCTGCAGCATCCACAGCTGACCGCGCTCGATCGTGAACTCGATGTCGCAGAGATCCTTGTAGTGGGTCTCCAGGGTCTCCATGATCTGCATCAGCTGGTCGTACGACGCCTTGTCGATCGACTCGAGCTCGGCCAGCGGCACGGTGTTGCGGATACCGGCGACGACGTCCTCGCCCTGCGCGTTCTGCAGGTAGTCGCCGTAGACGCCCTGGTGGCCGGAGGCGGGGTCGCGGGTGAAGGCGACGCCGGTGCCGGAGTCCGGGCCGAGGTTGCCGAAGACCATGGAGCAGATGTTGACCGCGGTGCCGAGGTCGCCGGGAATGCGCTCCTGGCGACGGTAGAGCTTGGCGCGGTCGGTGTTCCAGGAGTTGAAGACGGCCTCGATGGCGAGGTCCATCTGCTCGCGCGGGTCCTGCGGGAAGTCGCGGCCGGCCTCGGCCTTCACGATCTTCTTGAAGTGCTTGACGATCTTCTTCAGGTCGGCCGCGTCGAGGTCGGTGTCGACGGTGATCTTCTTGGCGGCCTTGGCCTCGTCGAGGGCCTCCTCGAAGAGCTCGCCGTCGACGCCGAGGACGGTCTTGCCGAACATCTGGATGAGACGGCGGTACGAGTCCCAGGCGAAGCGCGCGTCGCCGGCCTGGGCGGTCAGGCCCTCGACGGACGCGTCGGAGAGGCCGATGTTCAGGACGGTGTCCATCATGCCCGGCATGGAGAACTTGGCGCCGGAGCGCACCGAGACGAGCAGCGGGTCGTCGGCCTGGCCGAGCTTCTTGCCCATCTTCTGCTCGAGGGCGTCCAGGTGGGCGGTGACCTCGTCACGGAGCTCGACCGGCTCGGAGCCGCTGTCGAGGTAGACCTTGCACGCCTCGGTGGTGATCGTGAAGCCGGGGGGAACCGGGAGGCCGAGGTTGGTCATCTCGGCGAGGTTGGCACCCTTGCCACCGAGCAGGTCCTTCAGGTCCCTGTTGCCCTCGGTGAAGTCGTACACGAACTTCTGATCTTTGTTTTCCGACACGTGTCTCGACTCCTCGAGGACTCGGTGGCTGCCCTGACGGCGAGGAACATACCCAGATCGAAGGCTCCTGTGGAGGTATGCCTACCGGTCACATGGTCTTAACCACCCGTCCGCCAGCGCATCGAAAGTAACTGACGAGTAGCTTCCGCTTTCAGACTCCGAAGCCCCCTTGACTCAAACCCGAGGTTACCCGCTCACATGAGCGACTTCTTGAGCATCTGCGTTCAACTCTTGAACACAAGAGGGGTGGCACCCAGTGCCACCCCTCCATAAGTGCAACGCCTCGTAATCTGCTCATCTGAGCAGCACCCCTATCAAGGGTGGCGAGGATCACGCCGAACTTCGGCCCGATTTTCCACGATCCGGACCACCGGGGGTCACCCCCCGGACGTGTCCAGCTCGGCCTCCTCGCTGACACCCGCGCAGTCGTAAGGGTCCTTCAACCAGCCGTCCGGCAGCACCACGCGGTTGTTGCCCGACGTGCGGCCGCGCGGGCCGTCCGCGCCCGTCGGCCACGGCTGGTCCAGATCCAGCTCGCTCAACTGAGCGCTCAGCTCGTCCAGGGACGAGGTGATCGCCAGCTTCTTGCGCATCTCGGAACCGACCGAGAAGCCCTTCAGGTACCAGGCCACGTGCTTGCGGAAGTCGATGACACCGCGCGACTCGTCCCCGAGCCACTCGCCGAGCAGCCGCGCGTGCCGCACCATCGCCTCCGCGACCTCGCGCAGCCCCGGCTGGGCGTAGGCGCCGGTGCCCTCGAAGCCCGCCACCAGGTCCGCGAAGAGCCACGGCCGCCCCAGGCAGCCGCGCCCCACGACCACGCCGTCGCAACCGGTCTCGCGCATCATCCGCAGCGCGTCGTCCGCCGACCAGATGTCGCCGTTGCCGAGCACCGGGATCTCCGGCACGTGCTCCTTGAGCCGCGCGATGGCGTCCCAGTCCGCCGTACCGCCGTAGTGCTGCGCCGCCGTCCGCCCGTGCAGGGCGATCGCCGTCACGCCCTCCTCGACCGCGATCCGCCCCGCGTCCAGGAAGGTGATGTGGTCGTCGTCGATGCCCTTGCGCATCTTCATCGTGACCGGCAGGTCGCCCGCGTTGGAGACGGCCTCGTTCAGGATCGCGCGCAGCAGCGGCCGCTTGTACGGCAGGGCCGAGCCGCCGCCCTTGCGGGTCACTTTGGGGACCGGGCAGCCGAAGTTCAGGTCGATGTGGTCGGCCAGGTCCTCGTCCGCGATCATCCGTACGGCCTTGCCGACCGTCACGGGGTCGACGCCGTAGAGCTGGATCGACCGCGGCTGCTCGCTCGCGTCGAAGCGGATGAGCTGCATGGTCTTCTCGTTGCGCTCCACCAGCGCCCGCGTCGTGATCATCTCGCTCACGAACAGGCCCTTGCCGCCGCTGTACTCACGGCAGAGGGTACGGAAAGGGGCGTTGGTGATGCCGGCCATCGGCGCGAGCACCACCGGCGGCTGCACGAGGTGCGGCCCGATGGAGAGGGGGGAGAACGCGGTCATTCAGCCATTGTCGCGCACTGCGGCACTCCTTAGGCAGCCGTACGATCCGCACATGCCCGAGCTCACATCCGCGCCGCCCGGCCGGGACCGGAAACGGGTCATCCTGGCGATCTGCTGCATGAGCCTGCTGATCGTCAGCCTGGACAACACCGTGCTGAACGTCGCGCTCCCCGCCATGCAGCGTGACCTGCACGCTTCCGTGGCGGGCCTGCAGTGGACCATCGACGCCTACACGCTGGTCCTGGCCTCGCTGCTGATGTTCGCGGGCTCGACCGCCGACCGGATCGGCCGCCGCAAGGTCTTCGTGACCGGTCTCGTCTTCTTCACCCTCGGCTCGCTCCTCTGCTCGCTCGCCCCCAGCCTGGAGACCCTGGTGGTGTTCCGGATGATCCAGGCGGTCGGCGGCTCGATGCTCAACCCGGTCGCCATGTCGATCATCACCAACACCTTCACCGAGCCCGCGGCGCGCGCCCGGGCCATCGGGCTGTGGGGCGGGGTGGTCGGCGTCTCCATGGCGGCGGGTCCGGTGGTCGGGGGGCTGCTCGTCGACTCGGTGGGCTGGCGCGCCGTGTTCTGGATCAACCTGCCGGTCGGCCTCGCCGCGCTGCTGCTGACCCTGCGCTACGTCCCCGAGTCCAAGGCGCCCAGGCCCCGTCGCCCCGACCCGGTCGGCCAGGTGCTGGTCGCCGCCTTCCTCGGCTCGCTCACGTACGCGATCATCGAGAGCAGCCTGCCCTTCGCCGGCGTCGCGCTGGCCTCGCTCGCCGGGCTGCTGTTCTACGAGCCCCGGCGCCGGGAGCCGCTGATCGACCTACGGTTCTTCCGGAGCGCTCCGTTCAGCGGCGCCACGGTCATCGCCGTCTGCGCCTTCGCCGCCCTGGGCGGATTCCTCTTCCTGAACACGCTCTACCTCCAGAACGTGCGCGGGCTCTCCGCCCTGGAGGCGGGCATGTACATGCTGCCGATGGCGTCCATGACCCTGGTCTTCGCCCCGCTCTCCGGGCGGCTCGTCGGGGCGCGCGGACCGCGGCTGCCCCTGCTGCTCGCGGGGACGGCGATGGCGGCGGGCTGCCTGCCCTTCGCCGCCTTCGAGGCCGAGACGCACGATCCGATGCTCTTCGCCGGGTACGTGCTCTTCGGGATCGGCTTCGGCATGGTGAACGCTCCGATCACCAACACCGCCGTCTCGGGCATGCCCCTCTCCCAGGCGGGGGTGGCGTCGGCCGTCGCCTCCACCAGCCGGCAGATCGGCCAGACGCTCGGCGTCGCCGTCGTGGGAGCCGTCCTGGCCGCCGGGGTCGGCACGCTCTCCCGTACGGACGACTTCGTGGCGGCGAGCAGGGGCGGTTACTGGATCATGACCGGCTGCGGTCTCTGTGTGCTCGTGGTCGGCGCGCTGACCAGCGGGAAGTGGGCGATGGGGACGGCGGAGAGGACGGCGCGGCGACTGGAGGCGGAGGAGGCTCAGACACCCGCGGGAGCGACCTGCTCCGCCTCCTGAACCGCGAGCGCCAGGAGCCGGTCGAGTCCCGCACGGGACTCCTGGTCGACCGGTACGTACGTCACCAGGCGCGGTCCGGAGGTCGGGCCGAGCCACACGTTGGTGTGCTCCAGGTGCAGGGGCCCGACATGGGCGTTACGAATAATCTTGGTGCGGCCGCCCTGGGCCACCACCTCGTGGCGCGCCCAGATCTCCCGGAACTCCGGCGAGGCGGCCTCCAGCCGCTGCAGCATCGCCTTCCAGGCGGGCTCGGCGAGGTGCTCGGCCATGGAGGCCCTGAACTTGCCCGCCATCGCCCGCGTGACGTCCGGCAGCTCGGCGACGGCGGCCCGCCACTCGTCGTTGGTGAAGGCCAGCCAGATGCAGTTCCGGTCCTCGCGCGGCAGCTCGTCGAGATCGCAGAGCAGCCTGCCGTACGTGCGGTTGTAGGCGAGGATGTCGTACCGGCTGTTCTGGACGCAGGCGGGCAGCGGCTCCAGCTGGTCCAGCATCGCGCGCAGGGCGGGCGTGACGGTCGGGCAGGGCGCCTCCGGGTTCGGGTCGGTCTCGCCGCCGAGGGCGAAGAGGTGGGTGCGCTCGGTCGCGTCGAGCTGAAGGGCCCGGGCGAGGGCGTCGAGGACCTGAGGCGAGACGTGGATGTCCCGGGCCTGTTCCAGCCACGTGTACCAGGTGACGCCGACGGCGGAGAGGTGCGCGACCTCCTCGCGGCGCAGTCCGGGGGTGCGGCGGCGCCGACCACGGGGCAGGCCGACCTGCTCGGGGGTGATCCGCTCGCGGCGGCTGCGCAGGAAGGCGGCGAGTTCGTGCCGCCGGACATCGGTCCGCGCCCCGGCCTCCGGGGCTCGCGTGGTCCCGGCTGCCGGGGCTCGCGTGGTCCCGGCCTCCGTGCCCCGTGTGCGCGTGGTCTCCACGGCCATGGTCGTCATGCTCCCAGGGTGCCGGGGCGCTCAGCCCATTGCCAGGTAGTGCTAGTACCAGGATAAAGACACTCTGGTACCAGGCTGAGTCTGAGCGGATCGTCGACAGCGTGCCTACTCCAGCCTCCACCACCGCCCCCGCCCGCGGGACCGGCTCCGCCGTCGGTCGCGCGGCCCCCGCCCTCGGCCCGCTCGGACTCTTCACCGTGCTCCTCGGCGCCGCGCTGCCGCTGATCGACTTCTTCATCGTCAACGTCGCCCTCCCCACCATCGACCACGATCTGGCGGCCGGTCCGGCGATGCTGGAGCTGGTCGTGGCCGGCTACGGACTCAGCTACGCCGTACTGCTCGTACTCGGCGGGCGGCTCGGCGACCTCTTCGGCCG
Organism: Streptomyces sp. NPDC013457; assembly: GCF_043089925.1. Lineage (NCBI taxonomy): Bacteria > Bacillati > Actinomycetota > Actinomycetes > Kitasatosporales > Streptomycetaceae > Streptomyces > Streptomyces sp. NPDC013457. The sequence goes on along the minus strand of NZ_JBICBL010000002.1, from coordinate 540,562 downwards.
CCGCCGGCTCTTCCTCGTCGGCATGGCCGCCTTCGGCGTGACCTCGCTCGCCTGCGGCCTGGCCCCGGACGCCTGGACGCTCGTCGGGGCGCGTGTGGCACAGGGTGCCTCAGCCGCACTGATGCTGCCCCAGGTCCTCGCGACCATTCACTCCTCGACGACAGGAGCACGGCGCGCGAAGGCGCTGAGCCTGTACGGAGCCACCGCCGGGCTCGCGATGGTGGCCGGTCAGATCCTGGGTGGGGTGCTCGTCGCGGCCGACCTCGCGGGCAGCGGCTGGCGGGCGATCTTCCTGGTCAACGTGCCGGTGGCGGTGGCCGGACTGCTGCTCGCCGTGCGGACCGTCCCGGAGACCCGCTCGGAGCGCCCGGCACCGGTCGACGTCCCGGGCACCCTCCTCCTCGGCCTGGCGCTGCTCACGCTCCTCGCCCCCCTCACGGAGGGGAGGGCGGCGGGCTGGCCGCTGTGGACCTGGGTCGCGCTCGGGATCTTCCCGTTCGCCGCGGGGGCGTTCTGGCGGGTGGAGCTGCGGGCCGACCGGCGGGGCCGTACGCCGCTGGTACCGCCGAGCCTGCTCGGTCTGGTCTCCCTGCGCCGGGGGCTCGCCCTGGTACTGCCGTTCTCGGTCGGCTTCGGCGGCTTCATGTTCGTGATCGCGGTGGCGCTCCAGCAGGGCCTGAGGATGAGCGCGGTGGTCTCGGGCCTCACGCTGGTCCCCATGGCGGTGGCCTTCTTCGGCGCCTCGCTCGCAGGCCCTCGGCTGGTACGGCGCTGGGGCACCCGGGTCGTCACGGCGGGCGCCCTCGTCCAGGCCTTCGGCATCGGTCTGCTCGCCCTCGCGGCCTGGGGCTCCTGGCCCTCCCTCTCGGCCTGGAGCCTCCTGCCGGGCATGGCCGTGGCGGGACTCGGCCAGGGTCTCCAGCTCCCGGTCCTGTTCCGGGTCGTCCTCTCCGAGGTGCCGGCGGACCGGGCGGGCGTGGGCAGCGGCGTCATGGTCACCACCCAGCAGTCCGCCCTGGCCCTCGGCGTTGCCACGCTCGGCTCCCTGTTCCTGTCGCTGTCGGCGTCCGGCTCGATGGGGACGGCGCTGACGGTGACGCTCCTGATCCAGGTGGCGGCGGTGCTCCTGACCGCCCTGATGAGCCTGCGCCTGCCGCGCGCCGTGAGCTAGCCCGCGCACCGGCGGGCACGCGCATCGGCGCTCCACGCACTGGCCGACACGCACACTGGCCGACACGCACGTGGGCCCGGGTCACCTTCCGTGACCCGGGCCCACGTCGTCGTAGCGACTGCGGCTACTCCTGGCCGCCCGCGGTGTCCGCGGTGGCGGTCTCGGCGCCTTCGGCACCCAGCGCGCGCTCGCGCATCTTCCTCAGCAGCTCCTGCTTCTGGTCGACGGCGGCCCTGCGGTCGGCGCTGCTGTTCTGAACGGCGCCCTGCTGGTCGCCTCGTGACAGCTTCTTGCGCTGTCCGCCGACGCCGAGGAGGTTGTTGCGGCCCTTGGCCATGGGGTTCTCCCATTGGTGAGAAGTGGTGAGGGGATCGTCCGGCGGGGCGGGCGTCGAGGCCCGCCGCGCTCTCACTCGTAGATCTGGAAGAACGAAGACATGGCGTAGACGCTACCCGCCCCGCACACGCCAGACACCCGATTTTCCGTCGCACCATCCACGCGAATGACAAACATTGAAATCTGTCAGTCGTCATGCCATAGTTGTCATGCGTCGCTCCCCCGACGTTCCGCGTCCCTCCCGAGGAGACCCCCATGACCTCCACCCGCACCCTCCCGACCCGCCGCCTCGGCGCCACCGGCCCCGAGGTCTCCGCCCTCGGCCTCGGCTGCATGGGCATGTCCGCGCTGTACGGCGAGAGCGACCGCGCCGAGTCGATCGCGACGATCCACGCCGCGCTCGACGCCGGGATCACGCTCCTCGACACCGGCGACTTCTACGGAATGGGCCACAACGAGCTGCTGATCAACGAGGCCCTGCGCACGGCTCCCGCGGCCGCCCGCGAGAAGGCCCTGACCAGCGTGAAGTTCGGCGCCCTGCGCACGGTCGAGGGCGGCTTCACCGGCTATGACGGCCGCCCCGCCGCGGTGAAGAACTTCGCGGCGTACTCCCTGCAGCGCCTGGGCACCGACCACATCGACATCTACCGGATCGCCCGTGTCGACCCCGACGTGCCGATCGAGGAGACCGTCGGCGCGATCGCCGAGCTGGTCGAGGCCGGACACGTCCGCCACATCGGGCTCTCCGAGGTCGGCGCGGACACCCTGCGCCGTGCGGCGGCCGTCGCCCCGATCGCCGACCTCCAGATCGAGTACTCCCTGATCTCCCGGGGCATCGAGGAGAAGATCCTCCCGACCGCGCGCGAGCTGGGCATCGGCATCACGGCGTACGGCGTGCTGTCGCGCGGCCTGATCAGCGGCCACTTCACCCGTGACCGCGAGCTGGCCCCGGGCGACTTCCGCGGGATGTCTCCCCGCTTCCAGGGCGACAACCTCCACCGGAACCTGGACCTGGTGGAGCAGCTGCGGGCCATCGCCGAGGCCAAGGGCGTGACGGTCGCGCAGACCGCCATCGCCTGGGTCCTGGCGCAGGGCGCCTCGCACGGCGCCGACATCGTCCCGCTGGTCGGCGCCCGCCGCCGGGACCGGCTCACGGAGGCCCTCGGCTCGCTGGACCTCACCCTGGACGCCGCCGACCTGGACGCGATCGAGCGGGCCGTCCCCGCGGGCGCGGCGGCCGGCGAGCGCTACCCGGCTGTCCAGATGGCCCACCTGGACAGTGAGCACTGACCTGCGCTTCGGCTGACAGGTACTGTCATCCCATGCCCACCGAGACCCTGACCGCAGAGCGCATCCTCGAAGCCACCGAGGAGGTGCTGCGGCGGTACGGCCCGGCGAAGGCGACGGTGGTGGACGTGGCCCGGGTCCTCGGCGTCAGCCACGGCAGCGTCTACCGCCACTTCCGCACGAAGGCGGCGCTGCGGGAGGCGGTGACGGCGCGCTGGCTCTCCCGCACGGAAGCCGCGCTGGCCGAGCTGACCGGTTCCGCGGGCCGGCCCGCCCCGGAGAAGCTCCGTGCCTGGTTCGCCGAACTCTTCGACGCCAAGCGCCACAAGGCGGGCGACGACCCGGAGCTGTTCGCCACCTACGAGGTCCTGCTCGACGAGAACAGCGGAGTGGTCGAGGACCACCTCGGCGTCCTGGTCGGCCAGGTGCGCGAGATCGTCGAGGAGGGCGTCCGGGGCGCCGAGTTCACCGCCGCCGACACGGACAGCACGGCGCGGGCCCTCTTCGCGGCCACGGCCCGGTTCCACGACCCGGCCTACGCTCCTGAGTGGCAACGCCCCACGATCCAGGCGGAGTTCGACGCGGTGGTGGACCTCCTGCTGCGCGGCCTGCGCCCCTAGACCGTCCCGCTCGGCAGGCGTTCCGCTCGATACGCCGAAGCCCCCGGTTCCACTGGAACCGGGGGCTTCGGCGTAGGCGATCAGGCTGGTCAGCAGCCGAGCAGGCGGCTGCCCAGGTAGCCCTGGATCTGGTCGAGGGAGACGCGCTCCTGCTTCATGGTGTCGCGCTCGCGCACGGTCACCGCGTTGTCGTCCAGGGTGTCGAAGTCGACGGTGACGCAGAACGGCGTGCCGATCTCGTCCTGGCGGCGGTAGCGGCGGCCGATGGCGCCGGCGTCGTCGAACTCGATGTTCCAGTTCTGCCGCAGGTCGGCGGCGAGACCCTTGGCCTTCGGCGACAGCTGCGGGTTGCGGGAGAGCGGCAGGACGGCGACCTTGACCGGCGCGATGCGCGGGTCGAGGCGCATCACGGTGCGCTTCTCCATGACGCCCTTGGCGTTCGGGGCCTCGTCCTCGTTGTACGCGTCGAGCAGGAAGGCCAGCATGGTGCGGCCGACGCCCGCGGCGGGCTCGATGACGTACGGGGTCCAGCGCTCCTGGGTCTCCTGGTCGAAGTAGAACAGGTCGTTCCCGGACGCCTTGGAGTGCGCCTTGAGGTCGTAGTCGGTGCGGTTGGCGACACCCTCGAGCTCGCCCCACTCGCTGCCGCCGAACTGGAAGCGGTACTCGATGTCGGCGGTGCGCTTCGAGTAGTGGGAGAGCTTCTCCTTCGGGTGCTCGAACCAGCGCATGTTCTCCTCACGGAGACCCAGGCCCGTGTACCAGTTCCAGCGCTGCTCCATCCAGTACTCGTGCCACTGCTCGTCCTCGCCCGGCTTGACGAAGAACTCCATCTCCATCTGCTCGAACTCGCGGGTGCGGAAGATGAAGTTGCCCGGAGTGATCTCGTTCCGGAAGGACTTGCCCATCTGCGCGATGCCGAACGGGGGCTTCTTGCGCGAGGTCTGCTGGACCTGGCCGAAGTTGGTGAAGATGCCCTGCGCGGTCTCGGGACGGAGGTAGGCGACGGAGCCGGAGTCCTGCGTCGGGCCGAGGTGCGTGGAGAGCAGACCCGAGAACTGCTTGGGCTCGGTGAAGGTGCCCTTGTTGCCGCAGTTGGGGCAGTTCAGGTCGGTGAGGCCGTTCTCGGGGAGACGGCCGTGCTTCTCCTCGTACGCCTCCTCCAGGTGGTCGGCGCGGTAGCGCTTGTGACAGGAGGTGCACTCGGTCAGCGGGTCGGTGAAGGTGGCGACGTGACCGGAGGCCTCCCAGACCTCGGTGGCCAGGATCACCGACGAGTCGATGCCGACGACGTCCTCGCGCGCGGTGACCATGTAACGCCACCACTGGCGCTTGATGTTCTCCTTGAGTTCGACACCCAGCGGTCCGTAGTCCCAGGCGGCACGCTGGCCGCCGTAGATCTCGCTGCACGGGTAGACGAAGCCACGGCGCTTGCTCAGGCTGACGATGGTGTCGATCTTGTCGGCGGCCACGGTGCTCTCTTCATTACGACGACGAAGTGCGAATGCCTCAGGTTACCGGCGCCCGCACCCCCCGTATCAAATCGGTTCGGCCTCGCTCATCGGGAAGCACAGGGAGGCCGGGACACGGGCGTCGACGGCGGCGATCAGATCGCCTCCCGACTTGTACCAGTCTGCCTGTATATCGATGACCGTGCCGCGCTCCCCGTAGAGCACCCGCCGCGCGTCGGGAAACACCCCGAGGCCCGCCACCTGGTGCCAGCGAACGGCGTGGTGGCAGTACGTCGTCCAGTGCGCGAGGCCCTCGTCGCTCAGATACATCCGGTCCGCGCGTCCCGCGGGCCCGAAGAGCTTCGGCCGGTACTCGTAGGCCTCGTGGAACCCGCCCCCGGAGCGGTCCGGCTCCGGCGCGAACGGGCTGTCCGGGCCGGGGGCGCAGTGTTCCGGCAGGGTGAGCAACGCGGTCGAGGGGTACGTGCCGAGGGCGGCGCGGACGTCGGCGGGACCGAGTGACGCGAGCCGGGCCCGTACGCCCGCGACGTCGAAGACCTCCAGACCGGCGAGGTGGTCGAGGGCCGCCGTGAGGAGCTGGGTGTGCCGCTGGTCGTCCCCGTCGAGCCGCTCGGACCAGGCCCGTCCGGCCCGCCGCACCTCGTCCTCGGCCGGGCCGTGCTCGGCCAGCTCGCGGAGTGCGGCGTCGAGCCCTTCGGCGACACTCTGGACGCCCAGCTCGTCGGTCTCGGCGACCAGCCAGAAGAGCATGCGCCCGCCGCCCACATAACTGGAGGCGACCTCCAGGCTCCCGGTCAGGTTCACCGTCACGCGTTCGTCGCGCAGGGCACGGCTCCGGGCGATGTCCGCCGCGAGATGACCGGCGGGCGAGGCAGGCCCCTCGAAGGAGACCGTGACCTGCTCGCCGTAGCCGTCGGGTCCCTCGATCCAGCAACCGGTGACCCCGGGAAGGGGCTCCACGACGGGGCGCACGGCGCACGGCCCGTGCGGCGGTTCCGGGAGTCGCGGGTCGAAGGACTCCGGCGGCCGGCCGCTGAGCACGAGCACCGCGCCGTCGCGGGTGAGGCGCTCGGCGGCCCACGCCCGGACATCGGCGGCGTCGATGTGGGCGACGGCGGGGGCGGCCCAGGCGACCTTGCCGGGCCCGCGCAGCCCGTAGCGGAAGCCGAGCTCGCGCTCCTGGAACCGGCCCCAGCGTTCCTCACGGAGCTGCCTGGCCCGGACCCTGCGCACGGCGGCGGCGAGCTCGTCCACCGGAGGGTCGGCGAGGGCGCGGCAGAGCAGGTTCACGAACTCGGCGACCTGCTCGGGCTCGCCGGAGGCCGAGAAGCGGGTGAAGCGGCCGTCGGCGTTGGAGGCGATCTCGTCGCACGCCCGCGCGGCGTCGGCGACGGCGGTCAGGGCGAGCTGCCCGGCGAGCTCGGTGATGCCCAGGCGGGGAAACGGTTCGTCCACGCTCCCCGTACCGAACAAGAGGTGGGCGGTGAACGGCCCGGGGATGTCGTCCCAGTACAGAGGGATGCCGTTGATCTCCGTGCGCCGCATGGCCGCACTGTAGTGGGACGGAACACAGGTAAGGCAATTGACAACCGTTTCCAGTTTTGTTGAAAATGAGTGTCATGAACGTACGCCGTCTGATACCCACCACCGCCGTCGCCGGAGCCGTCGCGCTCGGTCTCGTCACGCTCTCCGCCTGCTCGGGGACGTCCGACGCCGCCGACAAGGCGAACGGCAGGCTCAGCGTGGTGGCGTCGTTCTATCCCATGCAGTACCTGGCCGAGCAGATAGGCGGCGCGCACGTCTCCGTCGAGACGCTGACCGCGCCGGGCGTCGAGCCGCACGACCTCGAGCTCAAGCCGAGGCAGATCGGCGAGCTCGGCGATGCCGACTACATCCTCTACCTCAAGGGCGTCCAGCCCGCCGTCGACGAGGCGATCAAGCAGGCGGGCGTGGAGCACACCGTCGACGCGGCCGGCCTCACGCAGCTCGAAACGCACGGCACCGGCGGCCACGGCCACGGCGCCGAGGAGCACGGCCACGAGGAGGAGGGCCACGGTCACGAGTCCGAGGCCGGCGCCGACCCGCACATCTGGCTCGACCCGGTGAAGTACGCCGAGGTCGCCAAGGGCGTCGGCGCCTCCCTGGCGAAGGCCGACCCGGACCACGCCGCCGACTACCGGAAGAACACCGACGCCCTGGTGAAGAAGCTCGGCGACCTGGACACGGCGTTCGAGACCGGTCTGAAGAACACGACCACCAGGACCTTCATCACCACGCACTCGGCGTTCGGCTACCTCGCCGAGCGCTACGGCCTGGACCAGGAGGGCATCACCGGCATCGACCCCGAGTCCGAGCCGAGCCCCGCCCGGATGCAGGAGCTCCAGACCATCGCGGAGAAGGAGAAGGTCTCCACCGTCTTCTTCGAGACGCTCGCCAGCGACAAGACCGCGAAGACCCTGGCCGAGGACACCGGCCTCACCACCGCCGTCCTGGACCCGCTGGAGGGAATCACGGACAGGTCCCAGGGCGATGACTACGTCGAGGTCATGCAGTCCAACCTCGCCGCGCTGAAGAAGGCCCTCGGCGCGAAGTGACCCACGCACAGCAGGAGGCACCCGTGAGCGCGCCCGTCCCGCCCGTCATATCCGTCCGCGGAGCCACGGCGACCCTCGGCGCGCGCCCCGTCCTGCGCGGCGTCGACCTCGCCGTGCACCCCGGCGAGGTCGTCGCGCTGCTCGGCGCCAACGGCTCCGGCAAGTCCACCGCCGTCCGCGCGATCATCGGCCAGGTGCCGCTGACCGGCGGCACGATCTCCCTCTTCGGCACCGAGCAGAAGCGGTTCCGCGCCTGGGCCCGCGTCGGTTACGTCCCTCAGCGCACCACCGCCGCCTCCGGTGTCCCCGCCACGATCCGCGAGGTCGTCTCCTCCGGCCGGCTCTCCCGCCGCACCTTCGGCTGGCTGACCAAGGCCGACCGGGCCGCCGTCGACCGGGCCATCGACCTCGTCGGCCTCGCCGACCGGGCCAAGGACTCGGTGAGCGCCCTCTCCGGCGGCCAGCACCAGCGCGTCCTGATCGCCCGCGCGCTCGCCTCGCGGCCCGAGCTGCTGATCATGGACGAGCCGATGGCCGGCGTCGACCTCGCCAGCCAGGAGATCCTCGCCGCCACCCTGCGCGAACAGGTCGCGGACGGCACCAGCGTGCTGCTCGTGCTGCACGAACTGGGCCCCCTGGAGCCGCTGATCGACCGGGCCGTGGTCCTCCGCGACGGCTGTGTCGTCCACGACGGCCCGCCGCCGCAGGCCGTCGGCCAGCACGCCCTGCCCGGCCACGACCACGTCCATCCGCACGCGGCCGGTGAGCCGCTCCGTACGGGTCTGCTGACCTGAGGAAGCTGACCTGATCATGGAATTCCTCGAACCCGCCTTCATGCAGCGGGCGCTCCTCGCGGCCGTTCTCGTCGGCATCACCGCACCCGCCGTCGGCATCTTCCTCGTGCAGCGCCGCCAGGCGCTGATGGGCGACGGCATCGGCCATGTCGCCATGACCGGTGTCGGCCTCGGCTTCCTGCTGAACAGCAGCCCGGTGTGGATGGCCACCCTGGTCGCCGTCGTCGGCGCCGTGCTGATGGAGCTGATCCGGACGTACGGGCGCACCCGCGGCGACCTCGCGCTCGCCCTGCTCTTCTACGGCGGCATGGCGGGCGGCGTCATGCTGATCCAGGTCGGCGGCGGCTCCAACGCCAATCTGCTCTCGTACCTGTTCGGCTCCCTGTCCACGGTGTCGTCCGAGGACGTCACCGCGATCGCCGTCCTCGCCGCCTTCGTCGTCCTGGTCACCGTCGGTCTGCGCCGCCAGCTCTTCGCGGTCAGCCAGGACGAGGAGTTCGCCCGCGTCACCGGCCTGCCGGTGCGCGCCCTGAACCTGCTCGTCGCGATCACTGCGGCCGTGACCGTCACGGTCGCGATGCGGGTCGTCGGGCTGCTGCTCGTCAGCGCGCTGATGGTGGTCCCGGTGGCGGCGGCGCAGCAGCTGTCCCGTTCGTTCCGCGCGACCTTCGTCCTCGCGATCGTGATCGGCACCGGTGTCACGCTGACGGGCACCGTGACCACGTACTACCAGGACCTGCCCCCGGGCTCGCTCATCGTGCTGCTCGCGATCGGCGTCTTCATCGTCCTGACGGCGCTCTCGGCGCCCCTGGCCAGGCGCCGCGCCCGGGCCGCCGAGGCCGCGGCCGCGGCCTCGTCGCCGTCCTCGGCGGAGTGCGACATGGCCGTTCCCGGAACGCGGCGGCCGACGGAGGACGCCCCGCTCTAGCAGCCTGGCAGAATGGCGGGGGCGACGACATCACTAGGAGGCCCCCGTGGCGACGGCAGGACCCCCCGTACGCGGCCGCTCGACCAAGCAGCGGGCCGCAGTGGCGGCGGCGCTCGACGAGGTGGACGAGTTCCGCAGCGCTCAGGAACTGCACGACATGCTCAAGCACCGCGGCGACTCCGTGGGCCTCACGACGGTGTACCGGACGCTGCAGACCCTCGCGGACGCCGGCGAGGTCGACGCGCTGCGCACCAGCGAGGGCGAGACGGTCTACCGCCGGTGCTCGACCGGTGACCACCACCACCATCTCGTCTGCCGCGTCTGCGGCAAGGCGGTCGAGGTGGAGGGCCCGGCGGTGGAGCAGTGGGCGGAGACGATCGCCTCCGAGCACGGGTTCGTGAACGTGGCGCACACGGTCGAGATCTTCGGCACCTGCGCGGAGTGCGCGGCCAAGTAGGTCTTGGGGCAGGGCCACGCAGGCCCTCGGACCGTACGGAAGGGCCCGCACCGGATCGCTCCGGTGCGGGCCCTTCCGTGCGGCCGGAACCGGTGCCGTACGCAACCGGGGCCTCGGGCGGGTGTCAGACCCGCTTCACATGGCGCTCCAGGATGGCCCGCAACCGGTCGAGATCCTCGGGGGCGGACACGCCCTGCTTGGGCAGCGCGGCGACGCCGACACCCGCCCGGTCGGCGGAGAGCAGGACGAAGAGCGTGGGCGTCTCGACGTACAGGGGCAGCATCGCCCACCGGCTCGTGGTCTCGCTGACGCGCGTCGTCCAGGTCACCCCGTCGTCGTCCACGACGGCCCGGAACTCCCCCTGCGGCTCGACGAGCCCGTACATCTGACTTCCCGTCACCCGCGGTATCAGGGGTCCCAGCGTGAGGACCAGGGCGCCGAGACCGCCGAAGAGGAACACCTTCGACAGCTCCGGGGCCCCCGGCCCCGCCAGCTCCCACACCACGACCAGAGCGGCCAGGACTCCTCCGGTGGGCAGCAGCCACCGCAGCAGGCGCCCCATCGGCGAGTGGCGCAGCCTGACCCTGACCACCTCCGTGACCTCGGCCTTCGTCGGCACGTAGACCAGTTCGACCTTGCTCGGCCCCTGCACGGTCACTCCCCTCCCCCCTCCTCCTGCTCAGCCCTTGTCGAGGACGGCCATGTCCGCCGCGTCCACGCCACCGAAGCGGCGGTCGCGGGAGGCGTACTCCACGCAGGCGCGCCACAGGTCACGGCGGTCGAAGTCCGGCCACAGGACGTCCTGGAAGATCATCTCCGCGTAGCTGCTCTGCCAGATCAGGTAGTTCGAGGTGCGCTGCTCACCGCTGGGGCGCAGGAACAGGTCGACGTCCGGCATGTCCGGGTAGTACAGGTACTTCTGGAAGGTCTTCTCGTTGACCTTCGCCGGGTCCAGCCTGCCCGCCGCCACATCCTCCGCGATCTTCTTCGCGGCGTCGGCGACCTCGGCGCGACCGCCGTAGTTCACGCAGAAGTAGAGCGTCATCGCGTCGTTGCCGACGGTCTGTTCCTGGGCGACCTGGAGCTCCTGGACGACCGACTTCCACATCTTCGGCATCCGGCCGACCCAGCGGATACGGATGCCGAGCTCGTCCATCTCGTCACGGCGCCGCCGGATGACGTCCCGATTGAAGTTCATGAGGAAGCGGACCTCCTCGGGGGAGCGCTTCCAGTTCTCCGTGGAGAAGGCGTAGAGGGAGAGGTTCTTGACGCCCATCTCCAGGCAGCCCTTGAGCACGTCGAGGACCACGCCCTCGCCGACCTTGTGGCCCTCGGTGCGCGGCAGGCCGCGCTCCTTGGCCCAGCGGCCGTTGCCGTCCATCACACAGGCCACGTGGTTGGGCACCAGCTCGGCGGGGAGCTTCGGCGGACGGGCACCGGAGGGGTGCGGCTCGGGGACCTTGTACTCCCGTCGCTGCCGTCCGAGGATTCCGCGTCGTGCGATGGCCATGGCGATGGATCTCCTAGCTCTTCTCTACATACCGCAGGGAACGCAGGCCGCGCTCCAGGTGCCAGTGCAGATAGGCGGACACCAGCCCGCTCCCCTCCCTGACGTGACGCGGCTCGCACGCGTCCGCAGTCGCCCAGTCGCCGGTGAGCAGCGCGCTGAGCAGGCCGATGGCCTCCGGAGAGGGTACGACGCTGCCGGGCACCCGGCAGTCGCCGCATATGACGCCGCCCGCCGCGACCGAGAAGAACCGGTTGGGCCCGGGCAGCCCGCACTTCGCGCAGTCCTCGAAGCTCGGCGCGTAGCCGTTGACGGCGAGGGAGCGGAGGAGGAAGGCGTCGAGGATCAGGTGGGGGGCGTGTTCGCCCCGGGCGAGGGTGCGCAGCCCGCCGACGAGCAGCAGGTACTGCTGCACGGCAGGCTCGCCCTCGTTGTCCGTGAACCGCTCGGCCGTCTCCAGCATCGCCGTCCCCGCGGTGTAGCGGGCGTAGTCGGTGACGATCCCGCCGCCGTACGCGGCGATGGTCTCGCTCTGGGTGCAGAGCGGGAGCCCGCGTCCCACGAGATCACTCCCGCGGGCGAAGAACTGCACGTCGACGTGGGAGAAGGGTTCCAGCCTGGCCCCGAACTTCGACTTCGTCCGCCGCACTCCGCGCGCCACGGCGCGCACCCGTCCGTGACCGCGCGTGAGGAGCGTGATGATGCGGTCCGCTTCACCCAGCTTCTGGGTGCGCAGCACGATGCCGTCGTCGCGGAACAGACTCATGCGGCCCATTCTCCCGTACGGGAGAAGTGCCCCGTGGCCGCTCCCGCCGTTCCGTCACCCGCGCCACCGCCCCGCGCCCGGCGGGCGCGGGCGGCGGGCCGCTCGCGGAGTCACGGCACCTCGCCCCGGCTGCGGGCGTTCGCGTGCGCGGTGGCGGCGCGGAGGCGCTCGGCGGAGGTGGCCTCGCGGACGCCCTCCGGCTCCGCGTCCCACTCGCGCCCGCCGCCGAGCGGCCGCAGCTGGATGTACGGGCCCTCGTGCCCCATGACCGTGCCCACACGACCGGTGCGGATCTCGACGACGTACGACCCGATGGGCAGTTTCATGACCGGCCCCTTTCTTCCCCCGGCAGTGCGGCGGGGTTCCTCGCGCAAATCCGCCACCGTCTCACTCGCTTCTTCGACGGCCCCGATGTCGACCGCGTGACCTGTTCCTTCACCCACGCATCCCTTTCCGAATCCATTTCGCGTTTACCGCACCCGAGGTGGTGCGGAATCCGTAGAATCGGCAGATACGCAGGTCCTGGAAGTACCCGGTGGAGCCGGGGAGTCAGGCCATGGCCAAAGCGAGGCGCGAACAGAGAATGCGGAACCCGTACCCGGCCGGGACGCGCTGAATCGCGGCGACCTGCAAACCGTCACCCTTTTCGAACGGACGGATCGCAAACGTGCCGGCGCCCCGGCGGGGCGCCGGGGCGCGCCGCTCAGCCGGTCCCGGCCACCGCCGCGCGTCAGAGGCTGCGGGCGGTGATGTCGCCGCGGGAGGTGGTGGCACGGATGTCGAGTGCGACGGTGCCGTCGTTCCTGAGGGCGTTGTCGACGCGGCCGTAGTCGGTACCGGCGTCCAGGGCGGCCGATACCCCGGCGGCCGCGACGACCGAGATGTCGCCGGACTGGGTACGGAGCACGACCGTGCCACGCACGGCCTCGGCGATCCGGATGTCGCCCCGCGCGGTGCTGATCTCCGCGGAGCCGCCCAGCCGGCCGATCTCGACGTCGCCGTCGACCGCCGCGAGGCGGAGGCTCGCGGCCTCGTCGATCCTGATCCTGCGGTACGCGCCTTCGAAAGCGACGTCGCCGAGCCGTCCGACGCCGTGGAGTTCGCAGGCCCCGGCCCTGCCCTCGACCCGGGAGCCGGCGGGCAGCTGGACCGTCACCTCGACGGATCCGGCGTCGCCCAGGACGCGGCTCTCCGCCGCCGGGGCCTCGATCCGCAAGACGCCGTCTCCGCAGGAGACCTCGATCCGCGCCGCCGCCTTCACGTCGCGGCTCTTGGAGGGGTCGGCCGGGCGGACCTCGACGGTGGCGTCGGCGCGGTCGGCGGCGATGAGCCGAAGGCTTCCGGCGGGGATGTCCACGACGGCGGCGATCGGGGCGGTGGTGTCGAACTTCTGCATCATGCTCTCCGGTGACTCGTCGCTGTTTCCGATGAGGGAAAAGCTACGTTGCGTTCGAAGAGTCGGCAACACTCCTATTGCATAGAATCACCATCACGGCAGGTCAGAATGGCAATTTCGTTGCAGTGTTCAGTGATTTAACGCAACGTCAGCCCATGGATCCGTTGCAATGAATGACAGTGAACGCTCGGCGGGCGCCGCGCCGCCCGCCTTCATGGCACTCTCCAGCCCCTTCTTTGAGGGGTCATAAGTTCGCCTTATGGGCTCATAGGCCGGGGGCGGGTACCGGCGCGCTTCAGGCGTTATTTAGGGTGACCTAAGTGACGACAGCCATCGTCGTCACGTCGTTTTGCGAAGGGAACCTGACATGCCCCGCCCTCTCCGGGTCGCGATCGTCGGCGCCGGCCCCGCCGGAATCTACGCCGCCGATGCGCTGCTGAAGTCCGAGGCCGCCGCCGAGCCGGGCGTGTCGATCGACATCTTCGAGCGGATGCCGGCCCCCTTCGGCCTCATCCGGTACGGCGTGGCGCCGGACCACCCGCGCATCAAGGGCATCATCACGGCCCTGCACCAGGTCCTCGACAAGCCGCAGGTCCGCCTCTTCGGCAACGTCGACTACGGCACCGACGTGCACCTGGACGACCTGCGCGCCTTCTACGACGCCGTCGTCTTCTCGACCGGCGCCATGGCCGACCGCGAGCTGAAGATCCCCGGTGTGGAGCTGGACGGCTCCTTCGGCGCCGCCGACTTCGCCTCCTGGTACGACGGTCACCCGGACGTCCCGCGCACCTGGGAGCTGGAGGCCGAGAAGGTCGCCGTCCTCGGCGTGGGCAACGTGGCCCTCGACATCGCCCGCATCCTCGCCAAGACCGCGGACGAGCTGCTGCCGACCGAGATCCCGCCGAACGTCTACGACGGCCTGAAGGCCAACAAGGCCGTGGAGATCCACGTCTTCGGCCGCCGCGGCCCGGCGCAGGCGAAGTTCAGCCCGATGGAGCTGCGCGAGCTGGACCACTCCCCCACCATCGAGGTCATCGTCAACCCCGAGGACATCGACTACGACGAGGGCTCCATCGCCGAGCGGCGCAAGAACAAGCAGACCGACATGGTCGCCAAGACCCTGGAGAACTGGGCGATCCGCGACATCGGCGACCGCCCGCACAAGCTGTTCCTCCACTTCTTCGAGTCGCCGGTCGAGATCCTCGGCGAGGACGGCAAGGTCGTCGGCCTCCGGACCGAGCGCACCGAGCTGGACGGCACGGGCAACGTCAAGGGGACCGGCCAGACCACGGACTGGGACGTCCAGTCCGTCTACCGCGCCGTCGGCTACCTCTCCGACGAACTGCCCAAGCTCCCCTGGGACACCGCCTCCGGCACCGTTCCGGACGAGGGCGGCCGCGTGATCGAGGAGGGCGGGGCCCACCTGGCGTCGACGTACGTCACCGGCTGGATCCGCCGCGGCCCGGTCGGCCTCATCGGCCACACCAAGGGCGACGCCAACGAGACGGTCGCCAACCTGCTCGACGACTTCGCCAACGGCCGCCTCCTCACCCCCGGGACCCCCGAGACGGACGCGGTCGTCGCCTTCCTGGAGGCCAAGGGCATCACGTACACGACGTGGGAGGGCTGGTACGCCCTCGACGCCGCCGAGAAGGCGCTGGGCGAGCCGCAGGGCCGCGAGCGCGTGAAGATCGTCGAGCGCGAGGACATGCTCCGCGCGAGCGGCGTCGAGCTCGGCTGACGCCACCGCACGCCGTCACCGCACGACGTCACGGACGCCGTCACCGGCCGACGCCCCGCCCCGACATCCCGGGCCCCCACCGGCACCTGACCGGTGGGGGCCCGGCCCGTGTCAGCGACTCGGTGCCACCAGGCCCGACTCGTAGGCCGCGATGACCAGTTGCGCCCGGTCGCGCGCCCCCAGCTTTCCCATGATCCGGCTCACGTGGGTCTTCGCCGTGAGGGGTGAGAGCCCCAGCGCCTCCGCGATCTCCGTGTTGTTCAGACCCCGCGCCACCAGCGCGAGCACCTGGCGTTCCCGGTCCGACAACCCCTCCGGTCCTCCCGTCACCGGTGTGTCCGGAGTCGCGAGGACCCTGGCTATCAGCCGGGCCGTCGGTCCCGGGGAGAGCAGGGACTCCCCCGCCGCCACCGTGCGGATCGCCGCGAGGAGCTCGGCCGGGCGGATGTCCTTGACCACGAAGCCCGAGGCACCCGCCCGCAAGGCCTCCAGGATGTGCTCGTCCGTGTCGTACGTCGTCAGGACCAGCACCTTCACCCCCGCCAGGTCCTCGTCGGCGGCGATCAGCCGCGTCGCCCCGATCCCGTCGAGCTCGGGCATCCGGACGTCCATGACCACCAGGTCCGCCCGCGCCGAACGGGCCAGCTCCACCGCCTCCTTGCCGTTGGCCGCCTGCCCCACGACCTCCATGTCGGGCGCCGAGTCGACCAGCATCGCGAACGACGCCCGGACGAGCGTCTGATCGTCCGCGAGCAGTACCCGGATCACGCCGTCACCCCCTCCCTCGCCACCAGCGGCAGCGCCGCCGTGACCTCGAAGCCCCCGCCGGCCCGCGGGCCCGCGCTCAGTGTCCCTCCCACACTCCGCGCCCGCTCGCGCATCCCCACGATCCCGTACCCGGAGCCGGGGCCGGCGCCGCCCACGCCCCCGGAGCCGCCGACGCCCCCGGGACCACCCGAGCCACCCGAGCCACCCGGAGATGCGCCGCCGTCGGTCACCCGTACCGTCAACACCTCGTCCGCCAGGGCGACATCGACCCACACACCGCCGTCCGCACCCCCGTGCCGGACGGCGTTGGTCAGCGACTCCTGCACGATCCGGTACGCCGCGGCCCCCACCGCCGCCGGAACCTTCGCTTCCCCTGTCCGGAGCGTCAGGTCCGCCCCCGAGGACCGTACGAGATCGGGCAGCGAGGCGAGATCCGGCAGCGGGCCCTCCGGCGCCGCCCGCAGCACGTCCAGCGTCGTCCGCACCTCGGAGCGGGCCTCCCGGCACGTCTCGGCTATGCCGTCGAGCGCCCGGGCGAGCGCCTCCCGGTCGAGCCGGTCCGGGTCGGCGACCAGGACGTGGGCGGCGACCGACGTCTGCACCCCGATCAGGGTGATCGAGTGCGCCAGGAGATCGTGGAGGTCCCTGGCGATGCGCAACCGCTCCTCGGCGACCTTCCGCTCCGCCTCTCGCGCGGCCCGGTCGACCACGCCCGCCACCAGCTCCCGGTAGAGCCGGATGCTCGCGCCGAACACCAGCACCGCCATCGACCAGCCGGAGACCCGCAGCAACTCCACGATCTCGTGCGGGTTGACGAATATCTGCATGGTCAGCGTGATCGAGGTGACCGAGAGCCCCACGACCAGCGTCCGCTTCGGCGGGCCGGTGGCCGCGACCGTGTAGAGCGCGGCCATCGAGGCCGGTATCGGCGCCAGGTGCATGTAGTCCAGCCCGTGGTACGGGACGACGCACGCCACCACGGCGAGCAGCACCGGCAGCGGGGCCTTGCGCCGCCACGCCAGCGGGACGTGCGCGGCGAGCAGCAGCGCCCAGCCGAGCAGGTCCGGCCGCCGGCCGTCGTCGACGGTGAGCGCGATCACCGCCGCGAGGACGGCGAAGACCGCCGCGGCCGCCGCGTCGCACCTCACCGGGTACGGCGCCGCCTGCGGGTCACGGGTGAAGGCCGCTGCGAAGTCCATGACGTTCATCCTCCCTGCGGGCGGGGGCTCCTGACAGTCCGGGAAGCCCCCCATCCGCCCCCGGTCACACCCGTACGGGAGTCGGCTCGGACCCCGACGACGAGCCGGCCTTCGGCGAACCGCCCGCCGGCGTGGGCTCCTTGGCCAGCGGCCCCGGCCACCAGACCCTCCGGCCGAGCAGCACGCTCGCGCTCGTCACGAGGTACGTGCGGACCAGGAAGGTGTCGAGCAGGACGCCGACCGCGATCACGAAGCCCAGCTCCGCCAGTTGCACCATGGGCATGTTCACAAGGACCCCGAAGGTGGCGGCGAGGACGAGACCCGCCGAGGCGATCACCCCGCCCGTCGTACGCAGGGCCGTCAGGGCCGCGGCACCCGGCTCCGAACCGTTCAGGCACTCCTCGCGCATCCGGTGCATCAGGAAGATGCCGTAGTCGACGCCGAGAGCGACGAGGAAGACGAAGGAGAGCAGGGCCAG
Organism: Streptomyces sp. NPDC013457; assembly: GCF_043089925.1. Lineage (NCBI taxonomy): Bacteria > Bacillati > Actinomycetota > Actinomycetes > Kitasatosporales > Streptomycetaceae > Streptomyces > Streptomyces sp. NPDC013457. The sequence goes on along the minus strand of NZ_JBICBL010000002.1, from coordinate 523,048 downwards.
GCCCGGGTCGGTCCCCTCGAAGCCGAAGAGCGATTCGAAGACGAACCCGCCGATGCCGAGGGCCGCACCCCAGACCGCGACGACGGCCGCGACCAGGATCAGCGGCGCGACGAGGCTGCGCAGCAGCACGATCAGGACGAGCAGGACGACGACGATGACGAGCGGCACCACGATGTTCCGGTCGCCGGCGTTGGTGTCGGTCATGTCGAGCTGTTCGGCGCTGGGCCCGCCGACGTACACGCCGTCACCGAGCGCGATCCGCAGCTCCCTGATGGTCGCGGTCTCGGCCGCCGACTGCGGCGGGTCGGAGGCGACGACGGAGATCTCCGTCCAGCCGCCGCCGCTGCGGCCCCGCTCCGCCTTCGCGACGCCGTCCGTCGCGAGGGCGGTCCGCAGCGCCCCGGGGACGGCGCCGGTCGGGGCGACGACGGTGACGGGCTGGGTGCCCATCTCCGGGTACGCGGCGGCGAGCGTCTTCATCGCGGCGACCGCCTCCGGGGCGGAGGTGAAGGAGTCCTCCTGCTTGAGCGCGCCCGGCAGGTTCACCACTCCGAGCGCCAGCGCCGCCAGGGCGGCGGCGCCCGCGACCAGGACGGCCAGGGGACGGCGGCCCGCCGAGGAGCCCATCGCCGCGAAGAGGGAACGGCGCACGGCCTTGGGCTCGCTCCCGTACTCCGGGATCAGCGGCCAGAACACCCGCCGGCCGAGGACGACGAGCAGCGCGGGAAGCAGCGACATCATCGCGACGAGCGCGCACAGCACCCCGACGGCGGCGGTGGGGCCCATGCCCCGGCTGCTGTTCATGTCGGCGGCGAGCAGGCAGAGCATCCCCAGCGCGACGGTGCCGGACGAGGCGAGGACGGCGGGCCCGCAGCCGCGCAGGGCGGTGACCATGGCGTCGTACGGCCTCTCGGTACGGCGCAGTTCCTCGCGGTAGCGGGAGACGAGGAGCAGGGCGTAGTCGGTGCCCGCGCCGAAGACGAGGATCGTCATCACTCCGGTGCTCTGACCGGAGACGCTGATGTCGAAGCCCTGGTGGAGGGCGTACGTGACGGCCATCGAGAGGTAGTCGGCGACACCCGCGACGACCAGGGGCACGAGCCAGAGGAAGGGGCTGCGGTAGATGACGATCAGGAGGATCGCGACGACGGCGACGGTCGTGTAGAGGAGCGGCCCGTCGAGGGAGTTGTAGACCTCGCTCGCGTCGGTGGCGAGCGCGCCGGGTCCGCCGACCTCGCCGCTCACCGTCTCGCGGACGTCGAGGACGAAGGCGTCCCTGGCCGCTTCGTCCGTACCGGGCTCGGTGCTGGACACGGCGTACAGGAGGGTGCTGCCGTCCTCGGAGGGGACGGGCACGGGGGGCGCCGTGAGCGGGTGCTCCGCCGCCACCCGCGCGACCTCCCGGGCGGCGGTGGCCTTGTCGGCGGCGGTCAGCCCGCCTTCGTGGTGGTAGACGAGCACGAGGTCGGTGGAGTCTCCACCGGGCAGCTGCTCGGTGATCTTCGCGACCTGGGTCGAGTCGGCGCTCGCGGGCAGATAGTCGACGGCGCGGTCGCGCTGTACGTCGCCGAGCTTTCCGGCGAGGGGTGCGGCGAGGGCGATCACGATCACCCACAGGGCCAGCACCCCCCAGCCGACGGTCCTCTTACGGCCCTCCATGACGGGGCTCCCTCCGGTCGTTGCGGTCGTCTGGGTCGATCCCAGACTCCCGTCGCCCCGCCGCGGATTCGTCGCGCTGACGGCGGAGCCGAGGGCTACTGCCGGGGGCGGTACGGAGGCCCGGTTACTCCGCCGGGAGTACGGGAGGCCGTGCGTGCCACGCGCTCATATTCTGGAAGGGCCGGCACGGCCGGGAAGGGATGTGAGCGGCGATGGCCGTCCCCGTCGATGAGGCACCCGCCGTCGAGCGGGCACGGGACGCGGCGGCCCGGGACGCGTGGGCCGAGGCGTACGTCCTGCTGCGCGACGCCGACCGGCATCCGTCCGCCGCCCTCGACGCCGGCGACCTGGACCTCCTCGCGGACGCCTCCTGGTGGACGGGGCACGTGGACGAGTCGGTCACCGCGCGGCTGCGCGCCCACGCGGGGTATGTGGCGGCGGGCGACCACCGCGGTGCGGGCCAGGTGGCCTGGTGGCTGCACTTCGAGTACCGCTGCCTCGGCCGGCCCGCGGCGGCGGCCGGGTGGCTGCACCGGTCCCGGCACCACCTGGAGGACGAACCGGACTGCCCCGAGCAGTGCCTCATCGCCTGGACGGACGCCGAGGAGGCCCAGGAGCACCGCGATCCGGAGGCGGCGCTGGCCGCGGCGCGGCGCATGGAACGGCTCGCCCGCGACTCCGGCAGCCCGGACCTGATCGCCCTGGGCCGTCAGGCCCACGCGGCGGTCCTCCTCGCGAACGGCCGCCGGGCGGAGGGGCTCGCGCTCCTCGACGACGCGATGTGCGCGGTGACGGCGGGCGAGCTGAGCGGGATGTTCACAGGCTGGCTCTTCTGTCTGGCGCTGACCCAGTGCATGGAGGCGGCGGACCTCGGTCGCGCGGTGGAGTGGACGGACGCGGCGATGGCCTGGTGCGAGGTCCCCTGGTCCCAGCACGTCCGCACGCCGGACACGGAGGGCCGCCCCGGGCCGCCCTGGCCGGCACCCGAGGCCCCGGACAGCCCGCCCGGAGCCGTACCCGCCCCCGCCCCCGAGGCGGTCACGGACAACCCCTTCCGGGGTCTGTGCCGGATCCACCATGTCGAGGTGCTCGATCTCCGCGGGGCCTGGGAGCTCGCCGAGGCCGAGGCGGCGCGGGTCTGCCACGAGGTGCCGGTGGACAGCCTCGACGTCGCCGCGGAGGCGTACTACGCGGCCGGCGAGATCCGGCGGCGTCAGGGCCGCCTGGACGACGCCGCCACCGCGTACGCGCACGCCCACGAGCTCGGCCGCATCCCGCAGCCGGGGCTTGCCCTGCTCAGGCTCGCCCAGGGCAAGGCCGACGCCGCCGTGACGGGCCTGAAGCTCGCCCTGGCCTGTCGGAGCGACACCGCCCACGACCTCCTCGGCCGGGCCCGGCTCCTCGCGGCGCGGACCGAGGTGGCGCTGGCGGTCGGGGACCTGGACGACGCCGCGGAGGCGGTCGCCGGGCTGGAGGCGCTGCCCGGTGACGCGCCGGTCCTGAGCGCCGTCGCCGACACCGCCCGGGGCGCACTCGGCCTGGCCCGCCACGAGCCGACCGCCGTGCGTCCGCTGCGCCGGGCGCTGGCCCGCTGGCTGGAGCTGCGCGTCCCGTACGAGGCCGCGCAGGTACGGATGCTGCTCGCCGCGGCCGACCGGGCGGCGGGTGACGAGGACGCGGCACGGCTGGAGCTCATGGCGGCCCGGGCGGCCTTCGAGCGGCTCGGCGCGCTGCCCGACGCCCGCCGCCCGCCGCGCGGCGGCCCTGCTGACGGCGGGGCGGCGGCGCCCGCTCGCGGGCGGCCTGACCGCCCGCGAGGCGGAGGTCCTCCGGCTGGTGGCGGAGGGCGGCACGAACCGGGAGATCGCCCAGGTGCTGGTGATCAGCGAGCACACGGTGGCCCGCCACCTGAACAACATCTTCGCCAAGCTGGACGTGACCTCCCGTACCGCCGCCACGGCCTACGCCTACGCCCACGGCATTGCCGGCGCCCCCGCGTAGCCGGGCGGCCCGGGCGAGCAGGCGTCGGCCCCGAGGACACCGCGTTCGCCTACCGCGACGCCTTCTTCTCGGCCGCGATCGGCACGACGCACACGGACCCGGCGGACAACGAGGCGAACATCGCCTGGACGCGGGCGTACGACCGGGACCTGCGGCCGCACGCCGAGGAGGCCGGCTACATCAACTTCATGGACACCGACGACCAGGGCCGGGTGCGCGCCAACTACCGTCAGAACTACGACCGGTTGCGCGCGGTCAAACGCCGCTACGACCCCGGCAACCTGTTCCGGCTCAACCACAACATCGAGCCGTGAGACAGGAAGGAGCGGTTAGAGCAGCGTCCTCGCCGTGGTGAGGAGCCGGGCCGTGTCGTCGGAGCAGAGCGCGAGCGCGTTCCCGACGGTGTGGAGCACGTCCCGCTCCGCCGGGCTGTACGCCCCGTCCGCGAGCGCGATCCTGGCCCCCTGGAGCAGGATCGACTCGCGCCCGGAGGCGGCCAGATGCGGGGCGAGCGGTTCCAGGGCCTCGTGCAACTCGATGGCCAGGGCCGCGCCGCCGCCGCCCGCGTCGGGCAGGAACCGGCCGGTGTCGGCGGCGAGCGCCTCGACGAGGTCGGTGAGCTGGACTCCGGTGCACTCGTCGAAGCCTGCCGCGCGGACCGCCGTGACCGCGGTGTCCACGGCCGTACGGGACGAGCTGCCGCCCGCGGCGAGGACGGCGAGGGCGACCGTGTGCACGCCGTCCCGCAGCATCGCGGCGAAGCGGCTCGTCGTCGGGTGGTCGAGCGCCTCGGTGCCGAAGTGGGTGTGGCACGCGGTGCATTCGACGACCGGCCCGGCGAGGCCGCGGGGCAGCAGGGGGACGCCCAGGACGGCGAACCGGCGGCGTCCCGTCCGCCTGCGGTAGTTACGGTCGCCGCCGCACTCCTCGCAGAAGAACTCGCCGTCCCCGACGGTGTTCCAGGAGGTACGAACGCCGCAGAGGATCACTTTTCGTCCGCGTGACTCTCGGGCAGACCGCACGCCGCACCTCCCTTGACGAACCGGCGACTTTGCCGACGTGGGGAGTGATGTTAACCACATCCATGATGTGGCGTCAGCACCTCGTCGACAGATCGCCATCGACTTGGCCGAGACACGACACCGCCGCGGGAGGGGCTCGGAGCCGCCGCTCCAGCCCGAAGGGGGCCCGTCCGTGTGGACGGGCCCCCTTTCGGGCACTGCACCGTGTCAACCGGAAAGGGTGACGTACCGCCCGGCCCAGAGAGGCGCTCCTCCGCCCGGAGAGGCGCTCCTCCGCTCGGAGAGACGCGTCCCGGGTCGGGAGGCGCCCCGTCCCGGGGAACGGATCAGCGCGCCGAGCGGTTGACCGCCGAGATGACGGCCTTCAGCGAGGCGCGGGTGGTGTTGGCGTCGATGCCGATGCCCCACAGGACCTTGCCGTCGATGGCGCACTCGATGTACGAGGCGGCCTGCGCGGAGGCGCCCTCGCTCATCGTGTGCTCCTGGTAGTCCAGCAGCCTCGCGTCCACGCCGATCGACTGCAGCGCGGCGAAGAAGGCGGAGATCGGACCGTTGCCGGAGCCGGTCAGGACGGTGTCGGTGCCGTCGACGACCGCCTCGACGGTCAGCGTGTCGGTGCCGTCCGTGTCCGAGGTGGCCTGGCCGGAGCGCAGCTGGATACGTCCCCAGGCGTTGTCCGGGTTGGGCAGGTACTCGTCCTGGAAGACCGACCAGATGGCGGCCGGCGTGACCTCGCCGCCCTCCGAGTCCGTCATCTGCTGGATGATCTTCGAGAACTCGATCTGCATCCGGCGCGGCAGGTCCAGCTTGTGGTCGTTCTTCAGGACGTACGCGATACCGCCCTTGCCGGACTGCGAGTTGACCCGGATGACGGCCTCGTAGGAGCGGCCGACGTCCTTCGGGTCGATGGGCAGGTACGGAACCGCCCACTCGATGTCGTCCACGGTCTTGCCCTGGGCGGCCGCGTCGGCCTCCATGGCGTCGAAGCCCTTCTTGATGGCGTCCTGGTGGGAGCCGGAGAAGGCGGTGTAGACCAGGTCGCCCGCGTAGGGGTGGCGCGGGTGGACCTCCATCTGGTTGCAGTACTCGCTGGTGCGGCGGATCTCGTCGATCTGCGAGAAGTCGATCTCCGGGTCGACGCCCTGGCTGAACAGGTTCATGCCCAGGGTGACCAGGTCGACGTTGCCGGTGCGCTCGCCCTGCCCGAACAGGCAGCCCTCGATGCGGTCGGCGCCGGCCATGATGGCCAGCTCGGCCGCCGCCACGGCCGTACCGCGGTCGTTGTGCGGGTGGACGGACAGGCAGACGTACTCCCGGCGGCTCAGGTTCCGGGACATCCACTCGAACCGGTCCGCGTGGGTGGAGGGCGTCGAACGCTCCACGGTGGCGGGCAGGTTCAGGATGATCTCGCGGCCCTCCTCGGGCTGCCAGACGTCACAGACCGCCTCACAGACCTCCAGGGCGAAGTCCAGCTCGGTGTCGGTGAAGATCTCGGGGCTGTACTGGTAGCCGAAGACCGTGTCGTCGCCCAGCAGCTTGTCGGCGTACTCCATGACCAGCCGCGTGCCGTCGACGGCGATCTGCTTGATGTCCTCCTTCGAGCCGCGGAAGACGACCCGGCGGAAGGTGGGCGCGGTGGCGTTGTACAGGTGGACCGTGGCGCGCTTGGCGCCCACCAGAGACTCCACCGTCCGCTCGATCAGGTCCTCGCGGGCCTGGGTCAGGACGGAGATGGTGACGTCGTCCGGGATCGCGCCCTCTTCGATGATGGAGCGTACGAAGTTGAAGTCGGTCTCGCCGGAGGACGGGAAGCCGACCTCGATCTCCTTGTAGCCCATCCGCACCAGCAGGTCGAACATCTCGCGCTTGCGGGCGGGGCTCATGGGGTCGATCAGCGCCTGGTTGCCGTCGCGCAGGTCGGTCGACAGCCAGCGGGGAGCCTTGGTGATGCGCTGCTCGGGCCAGGTGCGATCGGGGATGTGGACGGCTTCGTACCGCCCGTACTTGTGGATCGGCATGCCGGACGGCTTCTGCGTCCGGGTGGCGTTGGTGATGGGCGTCGGACGGCCAACGGGCTGAGACATTGCGTAGGGCTCCTCGGGTCCTTCCGGGGGACGGCCGACTGTCGAACGCAACACCAGGTCCCGCGGGGAGGGGGTCGGCCTACGACTACAGGCCCTCGCCGCGGCAGCTAAGGAGAAGCAGCCCGAAACGCATGATGTGCCGCAGCCTAGCTCAGGTCCGCGGAGCGCGGACGGCCTGTTTCAGTATGCGGGACGGCCTGGCCGACAATACGAAAGGGTGACGAATCACTCCATTTCGCGGATCATGGTCGCCGCTAGTGACAGTGGGGTGACCCAGTGCCACATTGCTGGCATGACCTCCCACGCGTACGTCCCCGTCCACCCGGTCTTCTGCACGATCGTGCCGCCGCACCTGCTGGAGCACCTGGCGGCCTCGGAGAACCCGGCCGTCGCGGCGGCCGCCCGGCGCACACTGGTCGCCGACGCGATGAACCGGACCAGCCGCGTCCTCTCCCAGCCGGCCGTGACCCGGTCGGCGGGCCCCACGGAACCCGCGGAGTCCGCCCGCCCGCGCCGCACGGTGCACGACGCGCGGAACGGCACGGAGCTGCCGGGTGCCGTGGTCCGCGAGGAGGGCCAGGAGGCCACCGCCGACGCCACCGTCAACCGCGCGTACGCCGGGCTCGGCGCCACCTTCGACCTCTTCCTGAAGGGCTTCGGCCGGGACTCCGTCGACGGCGCGGGGCTGCCGCTCCTGGCGACCGTCCACTACGACCGGAACTACGGCAACGCCTTCTGGAACGGCGAGCAGATGGTGTTCGGCGACGGCGACGACGAGATCTTCCTCGACTTCACGCTCCCCGTGGACGTGATCGGCCACGAGCTGGCGCACGGCTTCACGCAGTACACGGCGAACCTGGAGTACTTCAGCCAGTCGGGCGCGCTCAACGAGTCCGTCTCGGACGTCTTCGGCTCGCTCGTGAAGCAGTACACGCTCGGCCAGAGCGCGCAGGACGCGGACTGGCTGATCGGCGAGGGCCTCTTCCACCCGAACGTGGAGGGGACGGCGCTGCGCTCGATGAAGGCGCCCGGCACGGCGTACGACGACGACGTCCTCGGCAAGGACCCCCAGCCGGGCCACATGGACGACTACGTCCGCACGAGCCGCGACAACGGCGGGGTGCACATCAACTCGGGCATCCCGAACCACGCCTTCTACCTCGCGGCCACCGAGCTGGGCGGCAACGCCTGGGAGCGGGCGGGGCAGATCTGGTACGACGTTATGACCGGCGGGACGCTCACCCCCGAGACGCGGTTCTCCGAGTTCGCGGCGGCGACGGTGGCGGCGGCGCGGGCGCGGTACGGGGACGGGAAGGAGATCCAGGCCGTGCTGAAGGCCTGGGGAGCCGTCGGCGTGCCGACGGACTGATAGACCAGGGGCATGCGTATTCGAGTGCGGCGCACCGGCGGCTTCGCGGGCATCGAGCGGTCGGCCGAGGTGGACACCTCCGGCCGGCCGGACGCCGGGGACTGGCACACACTGGCCGTCGCCGTCCTCCGGGAGGGGAACGGCGACGTCCGGGGCGTGCCGGACGGCTTCTCGTACGAGATCACGGTCGACGACGAGACGGTCCGCTGCTGCGACCCGCGCCTGACGGAGTCGCAGCGCGCCCTGATCACGAAGGTCCTGAAGGAGGGCGCCTGACGGCGACCCGGCCCGCGACCGACCCCGGGCCCCGAGACCGACACCGGGCGCGAGGTCGACGCCGGGCCCCGAGGCCGCCCCGCGGGGCGGCCTAGAAGCCGAGCTTGCGGAGCTGCTTGGGGTCGCGCTGCCAGTCCTTCGCGACCTTCACGTGGAGGTCGAGGAAGACCGGGGTCCCGAGCAGCGCCTCGATGTGCTTGCGGGACTTCATCCCGACCTCCTTCAGGCGGCTGCCCTTCGGGCCGATGATGATCCCCTTCTGGCTGGGGCGCTCGATGTAGACGTTCGCGTGGATGTCGAGCAGCGGCTTGTCCGCCGGGCGGTCCTCGCGCGGGATCATCTCCTCGACCACGACCGCGATCGAGTGCGGCAGCTCGTCCCGTACGCCTTCCAGCGCGGCCTCGCGGATCAGCTCCGCGACCATCACCTGTTCCGGCTCGTCCGTGAGGTCGCCCTCGGGGTAGAGCGGCGGGGACTCCGGCAGGAGCGGGATCAGCAGGTCGGCGACCAGCTGGACCTGCTTGTCGCCCACCGCGGAGACGGGGACGATCTGCTGCCACTCGAAGCCCAGCTCCTTGCCGAGCTGGTCGACGGCGATGAGCTGCTCGGCGAGCGTCTTGGAGTCGACCAGGTCGGTCTTGGTGACGATCGCGACCTTCGGGGTCTTCTTGATCCCCGCGAGCTCCTTGGCGATAAAACGGTCGCCGGGGCCGAGCTTCTGGTCGGCGGGCAGGCAGAAGCCGATCACGTCGACCTCGGCCCACGTCGTGCGCACGACGTCGTTCAGGCGCTCGCCGAGGAGCGTGCGCGGCTTGTGGAGGCCGGGCGTGTCCACCAGGATCAGCTGCGCGTCCGGGCGGTGCACGATGCCGCGCACGGTGTGCCGGGTCGTCTGCGGCCGGTTGGAGGTGATCGCCACCTTCTGGCCGACCAGAGCGTTCGTGAGGGTGGACTTGCCCGCGTTGGGGCGGCCGACGAAGCAGGCGAAGCCGGCCCGGTGGACGGCTTCGGAATCTTGGTTACGAGCGCTCATGGGGGCCATTCTCCCCGATGCGGGACGCCGTCACGTACTCAGTGCCCGCCGGAGCCCCTGCGGCGCCGGACCCGCAGCCCGATCAGCGCCGCCGCTCCCCCGGCGAGCACGGTGGCCGCGGCGAGCCAGGGCAGCGCGAGGAAGGAGGCGCGCCCGGACTCCCGTACGTCCTTCGCGGTGGCCGTGAGCGTCACCTCGCCCCAGTCGAACTGCGGCGACCCCGTCCACCGCTCCGTGAGCCGGATCTTCTGGCGGGGCAGCAGCTCCGAGGGGATCTTCGCCAGGTCGCGGGCGAGCAGGGTGCGGCCGAAGACGCCCTCGGCGCGCAGGGCGACCCGGGGGTTGAGCGTGACGTTGCCGCGGTTGTGGAGCGTGTACGAGATGAGGGCGGTGCTCGTACCGGCGCCGGGGACGAGCGGCCGGTCCTGGTCGAGGGTGACGTCCTCGACCGCGAGGGCGGGGACGGTGGGGCCGTTGACCCGGAGGTAGACCCGGGCTCCGACGGCCCGCTGGACACCGACCGCGACCGAGCCCTTCCCGCCGGGCTCCACGCGCTCGTCGAGGGCGACGACGGCGCCGGGGTGGTCTCCGGGCTCCGCGTCCTCGGGGACGGTCAGGGTGTACGGCACGGTGACGGAGGAGCGGGCCGGGACCGTGACGCGGGTGCGGGCGGGTGCGATCCAGGCACCGGCGCCGGTCTGCTTCTCCCTGCTGGTGCGGATGGCGAAGCCGCCGTCGCGTTCGGTGTTGTAGGCGTCGGCGCCGTAGAGCCGGAAGGTGCGGGGGGTACCGGTCTTGTTGGCGACCGTGACCTCGTCGGTGACGGTCGTGCCGGGGTCCGCGGAGAGGTAGAAGTACGGGCGGCTGCCGAGCTGGGAGGCGGCCGGGTAGACGGCCCACTCCCCGTTGTCGGCGGCTCGGGCGGACGGGGCGCCGAGCAGCACGAGCGCCGCCGCGACGAGGAGGACGTACAGCCTGGTGCGCACGGTGCGGACCTCCCGGGGTTCGGAGCGGGATTCCGGATCGGGTCCGGAGTGGGATTCCGGAGCGGGATTCCGGATCGGGTCCGGAGCGGGGGCCGGAGTGGGGTGGTGAGCAGGTTCGGAGTGGGGTGGTGAGGCAGGGTTCGGAGCGGGCCGACCGGGTGCGCGCCCGGCCCGCTGGGTGCGTGCCGAGGATCAGCTGAGCGTGAGCGTCAGGACGCCCGCGTACGAGCCGGGCGCGGTGAACGCCGGGACGTCGAGGGAGACCTTGGCGTCGACGGTGAACTCACCGCCGGTGAGGGTGCCGTTCGGCGTCGAGGCGAGGGTCGCCCCGCCGCTGCCGACCGTGCCCGCCGAGCCGGGGACGCAGGTGCTCGGGCTGCCGGCCTTGGTGGTGCAGGCCGGGGTCCAGCTGAGGGCGCCGGCGCCGATGGAGCCGCCGGGTCCGGTGAAGTCGGTGACCTTGCCGGTCAGGGACCAGCCCGCGGGGCCGCCGCGGAAGTCCTTGACCGTCACCGTCTTCAGATCGCCGGTGGCCGCGCCTCCCTGACCGAAGTCGACGGACGACAGCTGGACGGCGTCACCGGCCTGGGTCATCGACAGCTGCCCCGCCGCGACCGTCGCCGTGAGCTTCTGGCTGTTCGGCGGCTGCGGGGTGTCGTCGATGACGGTGTACGCGGCCGGTCCGGCACCCTTCTCCGGGTCCCAGGCCGCACCCTCGTACGCCACGACCCCGGTCGTCGCCTTGTCGTTGACCTTCAGACGGGCGACGAACCCGCCCGCGCTGTCGGTCGTGACGGTCATCCTGTCGGCGGTCTCCGCCGCGCCGGACCGGCCGACGACGGTGACCTCGGCGAGCGGTGTGAACTTGGCGCCGGTCACGGTGACCCGGGCGCCGGGTGCGCCGGAGGCCGCGTCGAGCGCGATGTTGCGCTCGTTGGCTCCCGGCTGCGCGCTCGCGACGACCGTCTCGGAGACGGGGGCGGGCGGGTTCAGGACGGTACAGGGGGTGTCCAGCTCCATGATGTAACTGGTGTGGATGTTGTAGTCGCCGGGCGAGAGACTGATCGAGCCGGGCGCGGTGACCGTGAACGTACCGGTCATCGAGAACGCCGGGAAGGCGCCCTTTCCGGGGACCGGCGGGTTCTTCTTGGGCCCGGTGACGGTGACCGCGCCGGACTGGGCGCCGCCGAGGACGACCTTGCCGCTCGGGGTCATGATGTCGGCCGGAAGGGCCAGGTCGACCGGGTTCGACGCGGCCGGCTTGGTGACGGTGTAGGTGACCGTGACGGTGTCGCCGACCTTGGGCGTGGGCTTGTCGACCGTGATCTCCGCCGTCGTGGTGCCCTCGATCGGCGGGATGCCGGCGATCGGCGGCGGGACGCAGCGGGTCGTGAAGTCCACCGCCTGGGACGCGGGAAGCGCTCCGGCCGGTGGGGCCAGCGCGCCGGCGACGCCGAACGCGAGGGCGGTGGCCCCGAGGGCGGCGGTCCAGCGCCGTCTTCGGGGCGGGTTTCTCAGAGCCATGTGTGCCCCCTCCTGAGGGATGAGAGGGCGCCATTGACGGCCGCGCGTGAGGAGAAGTCAATGGAATCGAAATGCACCGACTGATGGCCCATCAGATGCTGTCAAGATCGACGTTTTGCCTGGTCAGGCGCGTGTGCAACACAGGTACCGGCGCCGCCCGAGGCGACGCCGGCGAGTGGTGCGACAGGGGCCGTCAGAAGACGAACGGCCCGGGCGACTGCGAGGTGACCGCGTCGCAGTTCACGGTCACGCCGAAGATCGTCATGGTGAGCGCGGTGCCGGCGAAGTACGAGTTGAGACTGTCGCCGGCGGCCACGGTCCCGCCGAGCGGACCGATCGTGACGGACTGGTTCGCCGCCAGGGCCGGGTTCCTGGTGCCGCTGAACACGCGGGTTCCGCCACCGCCCTTGGCCATCGTCAGCTGGGCGTTGATGGTGTCGGCGCCGACCGCGACCGGCGTCTTGACGGCCGAGGTGAGGGTGATCGTCGCGGCCGTGCCGCTCTGCGTGGCCTGGAGGGTGGCGAGCCCTCCGCCCCAGAACCCGCAGTCGTACGTCGCCGTGGCGCTGCCCGGTGTCACGGCGGCGGCCGCCGGGGCGAAGGCGAGTCCGGTCACGGCGAGCGCGCCCGCGAGGACGGCACCGATTCCTAAGTTGCTGCCTCTCATGAGGTCGTACCCCTTCCCGATGAAGCACGCAGGGGTGCGGACGCTGCGTGAGGCGTGAATCTGACGGCCCGTCGGACGGACCGCTGTCATTGACGCGCACCGGGCCTGGGAAGACAAGAGACGTCTCGTTGATTCTTCACAAACGCGCAAAGGGGGCCCGGCGTGCTGCCGAGCCCCCTTCGGGTCCGCCTGGACCTCAGCCCGCCGTGACCGCGACGCGCAGCTGCCCGTCGGGCCCGGCGAGCAGGACGGGGGTGTCCGGACCGCCGAGGTCGCGCACCGCCGCACGGTCCTCGTCCGAGGCCGCGTCGGCGGTCGAGACGACGGCCGCGGCCTCCAGGGACTGGGCGCCACTGGCCACGGCCATCGCGACCGCGGTCTGCAGCGCGCTCAGCTTGAGCGACTCCAGGGCCACGGTTCCGGCCACGTACGTGCGACCGGTCTCGTCCCGTACCGCCGCGCCCTCGGGCACACCGTTGCGGGCGCGGGCGCTGCGCGCCAGCGTGATGATCTTGAGGTCCTCGGCGCCGAGGGCGCCGTGGTCAGGCTGAATCGTCATGCCCCGAGGATAGGTCGGGGCCCGGGATCAGCTCTGCGCGCCCTTCACGAACTTGTCGGTGGCGAGCTTGGCGAGGGTGTCGAAGTCCTTCTTGGCGGTGGCGGCGTCGGCGAGGTGCAGGAACCGCATCACACCGGTGCCCTGGCGGACGACGATGAGGTTCGGCTCGATCTTCATGCCGGGCGCGACCTCCAGCGACAGCTGGAAGGCGAGCGCCTCCTCGGCGCCCTGCGGGGCGGTGATCTTCTTCACCGCGACCTTCATCTTGGTGCCGTCGGCCTCGGTGGTGAAGTCGGGGCAGGCGTCCAGCGCGCCGCCGAGCTTCTTGATGTAGTCGGCGGCGCCGGTGCCGTCGAAGGTCACGATCTCCTCGGTGATCTCGGAGTCGTTGTTGCCCACGGCGAAGTCGCCGGTGGCGCCCTTGGTGGCGCCTGCGATGTCGCCGCCCAGCATCGGGGCGAGCGGCTCGCACGCGGCCTTGTCGACCTTGTAGACCGACGAGGTCGTCTCGTGCTTGGTGGTCTTCCAGCCGGACGGCAGGTCCTTCACCTCGAGGATGCCGGCCTTCATCTGGGCGGCCGTCAGCGGCGTGGCGGGCGCGGCGGAGGTGGGTGCCGCGGACGTGGTGGCGGCCGGCTTGTCGGCGTCCTTCTTGGCGTCGTCCTTGCTGTCGCCGCCGCCGCACGCGGCGACGAGGGAGAGCGCGGAGACGGTGAGGGCGGCGGCCAGGCCGTGGCGGAGGCGCGTACGCATGATGAAAGAACCCCTTGCAGGTGCGAGTGACGTGACTAACCGGCACCGGAGGGAGGGGACGGCCGGATCGCGAGGAGGATATCCGGCCGCTGTGACGTTCCTGTGCGCGGGGCATCCGGGCCCGGACCCGAACGGTCGCTGGTCGGACCGCGATCGGGTACGGGGACCGGCGGCGCTTCTCCGGGCGGGCCGGGCGCCCTGGGGCCTGCGCTACGGCCGGTCGAGGCGGAGGCGGACCGCCTTCGGGAGGCCCGCGACCACCAGGTCGTAGGAGTCCTCGACGAGCTCCCGGACCATGCGGTCCGGGAGCTCGCCGACGGTCACCGTGTTCCAGTGGCGCTTGTTCATGTGGTAGCCGGGGGCGACCGCCGGATACTCCTCGCGGAGCCGCACCGCCTCCTCGGGCTCGCACTTGAGGTTGATGCGCAGGGGTCTGCCGTCGAGCCAGGACAGCGCGAACATCTTCCCGGCGACCTTGAAGACGGAGGTGTCCGGCCCGAAGGGGAACTCCTCCGTCGCGTCGTTGAACTCCAGGCAGAAGGCGCGCAGCTGGTCAGGCGTCATCCCCGGTCCCTTCGGCGGCCGGCACGGGCTCCGCGAGCACCGTCACGATCTTGTTCCGTCGTCCCGCGGGGGACTCGGCGGTCAGCCGCAGGGAGCGCCCGTCAGGCAGCTCCACGACCGCCTTGGCTCCGGAGATCGGCACGCGGCCGAGCGCCTTGGCGAGCAGTCCGCCGACGGTCTCCACGTCCTCGTCGTCGTACTCGTCGGGGCCGAAGCCGTACAGCTCGCCGAGGTCGCCGATGTCGAGGCGGGCGGTGACCCGGTAGCGGTCGTCGCCCAGCTCCTGGACCGGCGGGAGCTCCCGGTCGTACTCGTCGGTGATCTCCCCGACGATCTCCTCCAGGATGTCCTCGATCGTGACGATCCCCGCCGTGCCGCCGTACTCGTCGATGACGACGGCGACGTGGTTGCGCTCCTGCTGCATCTCGCGCAGCAGGTCGCCCGCGTTCTTGGTGTCCGGCACGAAGGCCGCCGCGCGCATCGCCGTGGACACCAGGTCCGCCTCGGCGTCCCGGTTGATGTGCGTCTTGCGGACCAGGTCCTTCAGATACACGATGCCGACGATGTCGTCCTCGTTCTCACCCGTGACGGGGATCCGCGAGAAGCCGGACCGCAGCGCGAGCGTGAGGGCCTGACGGACCGTCTTGTACCGCTCGATGCAGACGAGGTCGGTGCGCGGCACCATGACCTCCCGTACGAGCGTGTCGCCGAGTTCGAAGACGGAGTGCACCATCCGGCGCTCGTCGTCCTCGATCAGCGACTCCTGCTCGGCCAGGTCGACCATCGCCCGCAGCTCGGCCTCGGAGGCGAAGGGTCCCTTGCGGAAGCCCTTGCCGGGGGTGAGCGCGTTGCCGACGAGGATGAGCAGCTGCGGGATCGGGCCCATGACGCGGGCCAGCGGCAGCAGGACGTACGCCGCCGCGGTCGCCGTGTTCAGCGGGTGCTGCCGTCCGATGGTGCGCGGCGAGACGCCGACGGCGACGTACGAGACGAGCACCATCACCGCGATGGCGACGAGCAGGGCCTGCCAGGTCTCGGAGAACTCCTCCAGGCAGGCGTACGTGACGAGGACGCCGGCCGCCATCTCGCAGGCGACGCGGACGAGCAGCGCCACGTTGAGATAGCGGGTCGGGTCTGCGGCGACCTGCGCCAGCTTCTCGGCGCCGCGGCGCCCCGACCGTACGGCCTCGGCGGCGCGGAAACTGGAGACCCGGGCGATGCCGGCCTCGGCACAGGCGGCCAGCCAGGCGACGACGACCAGGCCGACGGCGCCGAGGATGAGCGATGCGTCCATCGGGGGCTCAGGAGACGGTCGGCGCCGGGGAGGGGCCGGTCAGGCCCTTCTCCGCGCGCCAGCCGTCGACGATCGCTGCCTGGAGGCCGAACATCTCGGCCTTCTCGTCCGGCTCCTCGTGGTCGTAGCCCAGCAGGTGCAGCACTCCGTGGACGGTGAGGAGCTGGAGCTCCTCGTCCATGGAGTGCTGCGTCGGCGCGTCCTTGCCCTGCTGGGTGGCGACCTCGGGGCAGAGCACGATGTCGCCGAGGAGGCCCTGCGGGGGCTCCTCGTCGTCCTTCGTGGGCGGGCGCAGCTCGTCCATCGGGAAGGACATGACGTCCGTCGGGCCCGGCAGGTCCATCCACTGGATGTGGAGCTGCTCCATCGCCTCGGCGTCCACGACGATCACCGAGAGTTCGGAGAGCGGGTGGATGCGCATCCGCGCGAGCGCGTAGCGGGCGATGTCGAGGATCGCCTGCTCGTCGACCTCGGTTCCGGACTCGTTGTTGACGTCGATCGACATGGTGCTTCTCTGCTCCAGCTTCGGAAATTCACAGGCCGTTGCGGCTGTCGTACTGCTCGTACGCGTCGACGATACGGCCGACGAGCTTGTGCCGGACGACATCCTGGGAGGTGAGCGTCGAGAAGTGCACGTCGGGGACGCCGTCCAGGATGTCCCGGACCTGGCGGAGACCGCTCTTCGTGCCGCCGGGCAGGTCGACCTGGGTGATGTCACCGGTGATGACGATCTTGGATTCGAAGCCGAGCCGGGTGAGGAACATCTTCATCTGCTCGGGGTTCGTGTTCTGCGCCTCGTCGAGGATGATGAACGCGTCGTTGAGCGTCCGTCCTCGCATGTACGCCAGCGGCGCGACCTCGATCGTGCCCGAGGCCATCAGCTTCGGGATCGAGTCCGGGTCGAGCATGTCGTGCAGCGCGTCGTAGAGCGGGCGCAGGTACGGGTCGATCTTCTCGTAGAGCGTGCCGGGCAGGAAGCCGAGCCGCTCGCCCGCCTCGACGGCCGGCCGGGTCAGGATGATCCGGGTGACCTGCTTGGACTGCAGGGCCTGGACCGCCTTGGCCATGGCCAGGTACGTCTTGCCGGTGCCCGCGGGGCCGATGCCGAAGACGATCGTGTGCTTGTCGATCGCGTCGACGTACCGCTTCTGGTTGAGGGTCTTGGGGCGGATGGTGCGACCGCGGCTGGAGAGGATGTTCTGCGTGAGCACCTCGGCCGGGGTCTCCTGGCCGTCCTCCGCCTTGCCGTTCTCGCTCGCCCTGAGCATGGCGATCGAGCGTTCCACTGCGTCCTCCGTCATCGGCTGTCCGGTGCGGAGCACCAGCATCATCTCGTCGAACAGGCGCTGGATGAGAGCGACTTCCGTCGCCTCGCCCACCGCGCTGACCTGGTTGCCCCGGACATGGATGTCGGCCTTCGGGAACTCCCTCTCGATCACGCGCAGGAGTGCGTCACCGGAGCCGAGAACGGTCACCATCGGATGCTTGGCGGGGACGGTGAAGTGGGCGCGGGCCTCGCCCGGCGCGCCCTTGGGTGCTGTGGGTGTCTGAGTCATGGGCCGGCACTGTGGCCTGCACATACCTCCCGTTGCAGGGTTCTCGCTGCTCGACAACCTCTGGGGTACCAAGCCTACGACTTGTCACCGACACGGCCGAAGGCTTTTACGACGGGGCCGCTCTGAACCCGATCGTCGGGACCGCGCGCCGCAGGGGCCAGGGGCGGGTCGCGGCCGGGAGCAGCCGCTCCAGGAAGGCGTACCGGCCGCGCAGGGCCTCCGGGTCCTGGCAGACGTGCTCCTGGACGTGCTCCCACCAGGTGGCGACCTCGCCCCAGCCGGGCGCGGAGAGCGAGCCGCCGAACTCCTGGACGGAGAGCGCGGCGATCAGTCCGGCGAAGGCCAGCCGGTCGGCGAGGGGCCAGTCCGCGAGGGTGCCGGTGACGAATCCGGCCACGAAGACGTCGCCGGCGCCGGTCGGGTCGAGGGCGGAGACCTCGATGGCCGGGACCTCCGCGGTCTCGCCGGTGGCGCCGTCGACCGCGTACGCGCCCTCCGCGCCGAGGGTGACCACGGCGTAGCGGACCTTGTCGGCGAGCGCGCGGGCGGCGGCCCGCGGGCAGTCGGTGCGGGTGTAGCGCATGGCCTCCTGGGCGTTGGGCAGGAAGGCCTCGCAGTGCGCCAGGTCGGTCAGGCCGTTCAGGTCCCAGCGGCCGGTGTCGTCCCAGCCGACGTCGGCGAAGACCCGTGCGCCGCCCCGCGCGGCCTGGGCGACCCACTCCTCCGCGCGGCCCGGCGCCAGGGAGGCGACGGCGGCCCGGGCGTGCGGCGGGTAGGCGGGCAGGGCACCGTCCAGGGGCGGGGCCTCGTGGCCGTGGGAGACCATCGTGCGCTCGCCCTCGTACGCCATGGAGACGGTGACCGGGGAGTGCCAGCCGGGCACGGTGCGGGACAGCGAGAGGTCGATGCCCTCGCCCTGCTCAAGGGCGTCCCAGCAGTACTCGCCGTAGTGGTCGTCCCCGAACGCGGCGGCGAGCGAGGTGCGCAGGCCGAGGCGGGCGAGGGCGGTGGCCATGTTGGCGACGCCGCCGGGGCTGGAACCCATGCCCCTGGCCCAGGACTCGGTGCCGCGCACGGGGGCGCAGTCGAGGCCGGTGAAGATGATGTCGAGGAAGACCGTGCCGGTGAGGAAGACGTCGCAGGCGGGGTCGGTGGGCTCGCGCAGACGCACCAACGGGTCGACTCCCGCGTCGCGTTGCTGGTCTCCCCTTGCTGTGGTCACGGCAGGCTCCCCGAACATCGTGCGGATCAGGTCAAGTGTGCCCGATGGGGCCTGAGTGGCGGGTGCGGCGAGATGAAAAAGCTCGCGCTCTTACCCGAGGAACTCGACCCCAAACCCATGGTGACCCAGATCACATTCCGAATGCGGGGTTTCCTTCCCTTTCGGGCTTCTGCGAGCCCCCGCCCGCTTGATAGATATGTCCCGCGACCCCGTGCAACACCGGGCGCCCCTCCCATACCTCCCGTTCCCTGGAACACCCATGTCGTCGCGCCCGCGTGCCCTGGGGCCCCTTGTCGCCCTGTTCACGGCCGGTTATCTCGCTCCGTACCTGCTCCCGACCGTCGTCGGCAGACTCTCCGCCGGACTGGGCCTCACCCCGGCCCAGGCGGGACTGGTCGGCTCGGTGCTGCTCCTCTCCTCCGCCTCGGCCGGCTTCACGCTGGCCGCGCGCGTGGAGCGGCTCGGCCCGCGCCGGGCGGCCCGCATCGGCCTCCTCGCGATGATCGTCGGCTATGGCTCGGCGGCGCTGACCACGAGCGTTCCGCAGGTGGTCAGCGGCGCGGTGGCCGGCGGCTTCGGTTCCGGTACGACGCTGGCCGTGGCCGCGGCGGGCATCGCGGCGCAGCGGGACCCGCACCGGGCCTCGACGCTCGGCCTGCTGTCCGTCTCGGCGACGGCAGGCGCGCTCTACCTCTCGCTCCCCCACCTCGGCGGCGGCCACGCGCTGCCGTTCGCGTCCATCGCGGTGGCGGCGGCGCTGGTCTGGCCGCTGACGCGGGGCCTGGCGGGCGGACCGGCAGGCGGCCTGGGCCGTCCGACGGGCGGGGCCGGGCGCCCGGCCGCGGAGCCGGTCCGGGTCGGGGGCGGGGGCTCTCCGCTCCCCCACCGGCGCTCCGGTCTCGTCCTCGCCGGGGCGATCCTGTGCTGGTCCATGGCACAGAACGCCCTCTGGGGCGTGAGCGGCCGGATCGGTCTCACCCAGGCCGGGCTGAGCGAGGTCACCGTCGGCGCCGTCTTCGCGGCGGCGCTGGGGGCCGGACTCGCGGGCGTGACGGCCGCGGGGGCGCTCGGCTCGCGGATCGGCAGGGCCGCGCCGGTCGGGGCGGGCACGGCGATCATCGCCGGGTGCGTACTGATCAGCTCACGCGCGGAGAACCTGGCCGCCTTCGCGACCGGCGAGATCCTCTGGAACGTCTTCTACCCGGTCGTCCTGTCGTACCTGCTCGGTCTCGCCGCCTCCCTGGACCCGCGCGGCCGCTGGGCCGTGCTGGTCGGCTCGGCGTCCTCCCTGGGCGTGGCCTGCGGGCCGGTCGCCGGCAGCGTCCTGTCCGAGCAGGCCGGCTACCCGGGCATGGGCCTGGTCCTGTGCGTGCTGCTCCTGCTGGTCGCGGTCCCGATGACGGCGGTCGCGCTGCACACCTCGGGCCGCCCGCTGGTCCCCGGCTCCGTGCGCCGTCGCGGCGGCGCCCCGGCGGCGGTGCTGGCGGGCACGACGACCGCCGCGACGGGCCTGGTGCCGCAGATGGGCGCCCCCGAGCAGGAGGTCACCGAGATCCCGGTCCCCACCCGCCGCCGCGCCGACCGCCGGTCCTTCCGCCTGGCCCGCCCGAGCGACCAGGGCTAGGGCGTGTTCCGAAAGGAGCGCCGTTCGCCCGAAGGGCGGGCCCCCGGCCAGACGGGACTTTCGAAACACGCCCTGGACCCGTCAAGACATCAACGGCAGCCACAGGACGGGCGCCGTGCAACCGCCGGCCGGGCGCCGGGCCCCGCCCCGGCGCCCGTCCACGGCCTCGGCCTCGACTCCGTACGCCTCACTCCGCTTCGAAGTCGTACGCCTCGACCTCGGCCACGTACCGCGCCCTGCGGTCCTCGTCGTCATCCAGGAACGACGCCTCGAAGGAGTTGCGGGCCAGCGTCCGCAGCTGCTCCCGGTCCAGCCCCAGCGCACCCCGCACCGCGTCGAACGTGTCGCCCACGTAGCCGCCGAAGTATGCCGGGTCGTCCGAGTTGACGGTCGCCATCAGACCCGCGCCCAGCATCGAGGCCAGCGGGTGGTCCTCCAGGACGTCGATCGCGCGCAGGCGTACGTTCGACAGCGGGCAGAGCGTGAGCGGCACCCGCTCCCGCACAAGGCGTGACACCAGCTCCGGGTCCTCCATGCACCGCAGCCCGTGGTCGATCCGCTCCACGCCGAGGACGTCCAGCGCCTCGCGGATGTACGCCGGCGGGCCCTCCTCGCCCGCGTGCGCGACCTTCCGCAGACCGAGGGCCTCCGCCGCCGCGAACACCTCGCGGAACTTCGACGGCGGGTGGCCCACCTCCGCCGAGTCCAGGCCGACGCCCGTGATCCGGTGCAGATACGGCCGCGCGGCCTCCAG
Organism: Streptomyces sp. NPDC013457; assembly: GCF_043089925.1. NCBI lineage: Bacteria > Bacillati > Actinomycetota > Actinomycetes > Kitasatosporales > Streptomycetaceae > Streptomyces > Streptomyces sp. NPDC013457. Next base: position 502,101 of record NZ_JBICBL010000002.1, on the reverse strand, counting down.
CGTGGCCATCGCCGACTCGGCGGACTCGTCCCGCAGGAAGCACATGATCAGCCGCGTGGAGACGCCGTGCCGTTCCTCCGCCCCGTCGAGCGCGCGGGCCAGGCCCTCGATCACGGTGCCGATCGGGACCCCGCGCGCCGTGTGTGCCTGCGGGTCGAAGAAGATCTCGGCGTGCCGCACCCCCTGCGCGGCGGCCCGCGCCAGGTAGGCGTCGGCCAGCTCGGTGAAGTCCTCGGCCGTGTGGAGCACGGCCATCAGCCCGTAGTACAGGTCGAGGAAGGACTGCAGATCGCTGAAGAGGTACGCCTTGCGCAGCTCCTCGGTGTCCGCGTACGGCAGGGTGACGCCGTTGCGCGCGGCGAGCGCGAACGCCAGCTCGGGTTCGAGGGTGCCTTCGATGTGGAGGTGGAGTTCGGCCTTGGGGAGGGGCATCGATCTATCTTTTCGGTAGGGGGACCCTCATCAGGTCCTGGGCAATGCTCAGCTCGCCGTCGAACCCGGCCGCCCGCGCCTGCCGTTCGAACTCGGCGGGGTCGCCGTACCGCTGCGAGAAGTGGGTCAGGACGAGGTGCCTCACCCCCGCGTCGCGCGCGACGGCGGCGGCCTGTCCGGCCGTCAGGTGGCCGTGGTCGGTGGCGAGCCGGACGTCCTCGTCGAGGAAGGTCGACTCGATGACCAGCATGTCGGCGCCCTCGGCGAGCGCGTACACGCCGTCGCAGAGCCGGGTGTCCATGACGAACGCGAACCGCTGCCCGCGCCGGACCTCGCTGACCTCGTCCAGCGTCACGCCGTCCAGGACGCCCTCGCGCTGGATCCGGCCGACGTCCGGGCCCTTGATGCCGTGCGCGGCGAGCCGCTCGGGCAGGATGCGGCGCCCGTCGGGCTCGGTGATGCGGTAGCCGTACGACTCCACCGGGTGCGAGAGCCGGTACGCGTCGAGCGTGTACGAGTCGGTCACCGCGAGGGGCCCGTCGGCGTCCACCGGGGCCTGCGTCAGCCGCACCGTCTCGCGGTAGGCCGTCGCGTACCGCAGCCGTTCGAAGAAGTGCTGCCCGCTCGCCGGGTAGTGCGCGGTGACCGGGTGCGGGACCTGGTCGAGGTTGATCCGCTGGATCACCCCGGCCAGACCGAGCGAGTGGTCGCCGTGGAAGTGCGTGACGCAGATCCGGTCGATGTCGTGCGCGGCGACCCCGGCCCGCAGCATTTGGCGCTGGGTGCCCTCGCCGGGATCGAACAGGATGCCCTGGCCGTCCCAGCGCAGCAGGTAGCCGTTGTGGTTGCGGTGCCGGGTCGGGACCTGGCTGGCGGTCCCGAGCACGACGAGTTCACGTACGGACACGTCTTATCCGGGGGGCCAGTTGAGACCGCGGCCGCCGAGGACGTGCGCGTGGGCGTGGAAGACGGTCTGGCCCGCGCCGGCCCCGGTGTTGAAGATGATGCGGAAGCCGGTGCCGTCGACCTTCTCCTGCGCGGCGATCTCGCCGGCCTCGCGCAGCACGTCCGCGGCGATGGTCGGCGCGGCGGCGGCGAGGCTGGCGGCGTCGGGGTAGTGGACGCGCGGGATGACGAGCACGTGCGTGGGCGCCTGCGGGTTGATGTCCCGGAAGGCGAGGGTGGTCTCCGTCTCACGCACGATCGTCGCCGGAACCTCCCCGTCCGCGATCTTGCAGAACAGGCAGTCGCTCTGCGGCTCTCCGGCCATGGCCCGGGCCTCCTCGCCTCGGAAGATCAGATACTCCGGCATCGTATCGGCCGTGTCACCGACCGCGCTCGGGTCCGGGGGCGCGGCGCTGCAGGCGGGAGCGGCTGACCCAGTAGGTGATGATCACGATCCAGAACAGCGGGTAGCCGAGCGCCCCGACGACGGACGCGTCCAGCGTCACCACGGCCATGGAGACCGCCGAGTGGAGCCCGAGCAGTCCGACGGCGATCGCCATGGCGAGCACGGGCGGGCAGTTGCGCGCCACGAGGATCAGCGGGCGGCGCAGCCGCGGTGGTACGCGCCGGGTGATCCACACCGCCCAGCCCGCCCAGCCGCCGACGAGGACGACCGCGCCGATCAGGTACGGGACCAGGGCGTCGCCGCCCGAGCCGCCGGTGCGGAGCGGCGCGGAGCCGAGGCCGGCGGCGAGGAAGCCGGCCAGGGCCACCCAGCGGGCCCCCGCGGCGGTGCCCCAGGCCATGGTCTCCAGGTTGTAGCGGGCCTGGCGGTCGTTCGTGTCCAGCGCCGCCGACTCGACGAAGCCCTCGGCGGCCTTCGTCCACGACCCCGGCCGGAACCAGCGTCGGCGCAGATGCAGGAGGGAGAGGTTGTTGTGGGCCTCGCTGCTCTGCGGATCGAGGCGCAGCGCCGTCTCGTAGGCCTGCCGGGCGACGCGGTGGTCGCCGGTGCGCTGGGCGGTGAGGCCGACGAGGAAATGCGCGTCGCTCTCCTCGGGGCCGAGCGCGACGGCGGTCCGGGCAGCCTCGTACGCCTCGCGCCGGCGCTCGACGCGGACGGACCGGTCGAGGACGGTGCCGAGGGCGTAGTGACTGCCCCAGTACTGCGGGGCGAGTTCGACGGCGTACCGGGCGGACCGTTCCGCCTCCTCGTAACGCTGCACGGCGAGCAGGACGTGGGTGCGCATCAACCAGGCCGGCAGTGAGTCCGGTTCGACGAGCAGCGCCGCCTCGACCGACTCGAGTGCCTCCTGTTCGCGGCCCAGCCGGTGCCGACAGCGGGCCAGCAGGACCAGCGCGGCGGCGTCCTGCGGGTCGGTGGCCAGATGCTGCGCGGCGAGGGCGGCGGCCTGCTCGTACCGCCCCACGTCGAAGAGGGCGTCGGCCCTGTCCAGGGCGGGGTGCATCAGACCTTGTCCCGGTCATGGGTGATGCTGAGCAGGTTCGGTACGAGTCCGACCCAGAACAGGACCTGCGGGACCGTGCGGTCGGTCCACGGCACGAGGAGCATCACCAGGGCGCAGAGCGTCGCGAGGGTGGCCTGTGCGAGGACGACCCGGGGCCAGAACAGCCGTCGCACGAGCGCGCGCACGGTCAGCCGGGCGCCGGTGCGCATCCGCCGGTAGCGGCGCAGGGCGCCGAAGCCCCACACCGCCGCCATCAGCGCGAACGCCCAGAGCCGGGTGCCGAGGTCGACGGGGAGCTCCTTCGGCTCCTCGCCGTCGGTCGGGAAGATGTCGAGGGTGACACCCGCCAGGACCAGGCAGAGCAGCGCGAGCCAGCGCGTCCCCCGCAGCATCCGGTAGACGGCCTTGTCGAGGTCCCTGCGCAGCCAGTTGGAGTCGGGGGCGGCGGCGAGACCGCCGGCGTAGAGGTCGGCGGCCTGCGCGGCGGAGGTGCCGGGCTTGGCGGCCTCGTCCTCCGTGGCCATCGTCACGGCGAGGGTGTTGGTCGGGTCGATCCGCAGGAGCTGCCGGACGGCCTCGTCGGCGAGGTCGGGGCGCCGGTTGAAAAGGGCGAGCTTGTACAGGGCCTCCCACGCGCGGGGCTCCTCCGGCCCCAGCCGGACGGCTTCCTGTGCCTCCGCGAGTCCCTCGGCGACCGCCGCCGCGTCGCCTCCCGGGAACCGGTCGCGCACGAAGGGCATCAGCTCGGCGCGCACGGCGCGCGGCGCCCAGTAGTCCGGGTCGAGACGGATGGTCTCCCGCATCGCCTCCTCGGCGTCGTGCGGCCGCCCCTGGCGGCGCAGCGCGACACCGCGGATGTAGTGCCCGTAGGCGAAGTCCGGGGCGTGGGTCAGCGCCGCGTCGGCGGCGCCGAGGCCCTCTGCGAATCGCTCCTCGGCTATGAGGCACCGAGCGAGCAGCACCAGGGCGTGGTGGTCGTCGGGGGCCTCGGCGATCCACCGGGCGACGCGTTCCCGGCTCTCGCCGTACCGGCCCATGCCGTAGAGCAGCTCGGCCTGTTCCAACTCCGGGTGCTTCACGCTCACAGCTTCCGCTTCTTCTTCAGGTAGGTGACCAGGTCGTCGTACATCCCGCCGTCGTTGGCGAACATCGCCACGTTGCGGGCGGCGGCGAACCAGGACTCGCTCGACGGCTTCAGCTGCTTCGCCGCGCCCAGCAGATCCTTCATGTTGATCATGCGGACGGTGCCGGTACGGGCGGAGTCGAGGAGCGCGGACTCGGCGGCCGTCTCGCAGAGATGGGCGAGGTCCGCGCCGGAGAAGTCCTCGGTGATCTTGACGAGCTTGCCGAGATCGACCGATTCGATGGGGCGCTCGCGCAGGTGGTAGCGGAGGATCGCCTCGCGGGCCGGAGCGTCGGGCGGCAGCACGAGCAGGGTCCGGTCGAGGCGGCCGGGGCGGCGCAGCGCGAGGTCCACGTCCCAGGGGACGTTGGTGGCGGCGAGGACGAAGACGCCCTCGTTCTCGGCCCCGTCGACTCCGTCGAGCTCGGTGAGGAGCTGGTTGACGACGTTGCGCAGTCCGCTGTGGTGTGTACGGGAGCGCTTGGCGCCGAGGGCGTCGAGCTCGTCGAGGAAGACGACGCACGGGGCCTGGGCGCGGGCGGTCTCGAAGATGTCGTGGACGTTCTTCTCGGACGTGCCGATGTACATGTCGAGGATGTCGGAGAGCGAGACCGACATGAAGCTCGCGCCGAGTTCGCCGGCGACGGCGCGGGCGATGAAGGTCTTGCCGCAGCCGGGCGGGCCGTACAGGAGCAGGCCGCCGCGCAGGGACTTGCCGTACAGCCTGCGGAGTTCGGGGTTGCGCATGGGAGCGAGGAAGGCGGCCTCCAGGCGGCCCTTGACCTCCTGCATGCCGCCGACGTCGGCGAGGCGTACGGAGCCGGGGGCGTCGACGTCCCAGGCCGAGGCGTCCCCGGGGTCTCCGCCGCCGTCGGAGGTGAGCGGCTGCTCCAGGTCGTCGCCGTCACCGCCGCCGCCCTCGACGAACCGGGGCCCGACGAGGTCCCCGACCTCCTGCTCGGCCGCGTTCCAGTCGAAGGAGGAGGACCGGGCGGGGGCGGCGTCGGCGGCAGGGGCGGTCGGGGCGGCTTCGCCGGCGGGGGTCGCGGGGGCGGCTTCTGCCGCCGGGGCCGCTGCGGGTGCGGCGTGCTGTCCCATCGCCCGGAGCATCAGCGCCCGCGCCGCCTCGTCACCCGGCGCGCGCTGGAGCGCGACGGCGGCCTCGGTGACGGCCTCGTCGCCGCGCCCCTCGGTGAGGAGCAGTTCGGCGAAGTGCAGCCGCAGGGGCACGTCTTCGGGCGCGGCGGCGACCGCGGCGCGCAGACTACGGATCAGAGGAGACTCGTCGGACATGCGGTCACCCTATGAACCGACATGCCTTCCGCACCCACCGGGTCCGAAATCCCGTTGCCGCGCCCCCGGGCTCCGCGCATACCGTGGGCGCATGGGGCGACGAGAACGCGTACCGCGCAGGCTGACGGCGGACGGCACGGTCTGGCTCTGGTCGGTCGGGCACCTGCACCCGCCCTGCCGGGAACTCCTGACGCTGCGCCGGGCCGAGACCCCGCACGCCCAGCTGCGCCTGGTCTTCCAGGAGGGCCCGGGCCGTGTGACGCAGGGCGGGTACATGGGCGCGGGCCAGGTCGCGGACACCGGAGACGGCTACCTCAACCTCAACGAGCCCGGGGTGGTACGCCGTTTCCTCGACGAGGCCACGGCACGCGGTCTCCTCCCGACGGCCCACGGCCTGCACGAGACGGACGGCTGGCCCCTCTTCGACACGCTGGTGGCGGACTAGCTCCAGCGGCCCGTGCGGCCGAGGAGCAGCGCCGTGGCCGCCGTACCGGCCGTGGAGGTACGCAGGACGCTGTGGCCGAGTCGGTACGGTTTCGCGCCCGCCGCCTCGAAGGCCGCCAACTCCTCCGGGGACACGCCCCCTTCAGGGCCCACGACGAGCACGATCTCGCCCTCGGCAGGGAGTTCGGCTTCGGCGAGCGCGCCGCTCGGGTGGTCCCGGTCCTCGTGCAGCACGGCGGCGAGGTCGGCCCCCGCGAGGAGTGCGGCGACCTGCTTGGTGGTCATCGCGTCGGCGACCTCGGGGAAGCGCGTACGGCGGGACTGCTTGCCGGCCTCGCGCGCGGTGGCCCGCCACTTGGCGAGGGCCTTGAGCCCGCGGTCGCCCTTCCACTGGGTGATGCAGCGGGACGCGGCCCACGGCACGATCGCGTCGACCCCGGTCTCCGTCATGATCTCGACGGCCAGTTCGCCCCGGTCGCCCTTGGGCAGCGCCTGGACGACGGTGATACGGGGCGCGGGCGCGGCCTCCTCGTACCTGCCGGAGACCTCGACGGTCAGCTGGTCCTTGCCCTCGGCGCCGAGCACCACGCAGTCGGCCCAGGTGCCCCGCCCGTCGGTGAGGACGACGTCCTCCCCCGCGCGCAGCCGCTTCACGGAGACGGCGTGACGGCCCTCGGGGCCGTCGAGGAGGAAGGGGCCGTTGCCGGGGACGGCCTCGACGACGAAGACGGGTGCGGTCATGAGGCGTTGCTCCTGTGGGCCTGCGCGGTGAGTGCGGTGTCGAGTTCGGCGGCCAGCACCTCGACGAGCCGGCCCGCGGGGAGTTCGCGGGCCAGCCGGTGCCCCTGGCCGGCCCACAGGGCCATACCCTGCGCGTCGCCCGCGGTGGCGGCTGCCTTGCGGACGGGGGCGGTGAGGTGGTGGACCTCGGGATAGGCGGCGGGGGCGTACGGCCCGTGCTCGCGCATGAACCGGTTGACGAGCCCGCGCGCCGGGCGGCCGGAGAAGGCCCGGGTGAGCTCGGTCCGGACGAAGAGGGGGTTGGTCAGGGCCTGCTTGTGCAGCGCGTGCGCCCCCGACTCGGGGCACACGAGGAACGCGGTGCCCAGCTGGGCGGCGTCGGCACCGGCCGCGAGGACCGCGGCGATCTGCGCGCCGCGCATGATCCCGCCGGCCGCGAGGATCGGAAGCTGCACCGCCTCCCGGACCTGGGTGACGAGCGTGAGGAGCCCGGTCCCGGCGAGAGCGGCGTCCGGGTCGTCGCGGTGCGTGCCCTGGTGTCCGCCGGCCTCCACGCCCTGCACGCAGACGGCGTCCGCCCCGGCCCGCTGGGCCGCCTGGGCCTCGTCGGCGGAGGTGACGGTGACGATCGTGTACGTACCGGCGCGGGCGAAGGCGTCGAAGGTGTCCCGGTCGGGGCAGCCGAAGGTGAACGAGACGACGGGGACCGGGTCTTCGAGCAGGATCGCGAGCTTGGCGTCGTAGGCGTCGTCGCGCCCGTTGTCGGGGTCGCCGAGGGCCGTCTCGTACCAGGTGGCCTCCCCGGCGAGCTGGTGCCGGTACACCTCGACGGCGGCCGGATCGGCGGGCTGCCCGCCGGGCGGCACGAAGAGGTTGACGCCGAAGGGCTCGCCGGTCAGCCCGCGCACCTGCTTGATCTCCTGGTAGAGCCCGCCCGCGGTCTTGTAGCCCCCGGCGAGGAACCCGAGCCCGCCGGCGGCGCACACGGCTCCGACGAGCTCCGGGCAGGACGCGCCACCCGCCATGGGGGCCTGCACGATCGGGTATCGGGAGAGATCGTTCAGCGCGGTGGACATGCAGGCATCGTGTCATACGGAAGGGCGGCATCCGCGACCCGCGGATACCGCCCTTCCAGGCCCGGAACCGACCGCCCGACGGGCGGCGGGGATCCGGTCTAGCGCCCGTTGAACGCGTCCTTCAACCGCGAGAACAGCCCCTGCTGACCCGGCTGACTGTGCCTGCCCGGGGGACGACCCCCGGACCCCCGGCAGCAGTACGCCTACCGCCCGTTGAACGCGTCCTTCAACCGCGAGAACAGCCCCTGCTGACCCGGCTGGAACTGACCCGTGGGCCGTTCCTCGCCGCGCAGCTTCGCCAGTTCGCGCAGCAGCCGCTCCTGCTCGGCGTCGAGCTTCGACGGCGTCGTCACCTCGACGTGCACGATCAGGTCTCCCCGGCCGCCGCCGCGCAGGTGCGTGATGCCGCGCCCGTGCAGCGGGATCGACTGGCCGGACTGGGTGCCCGGGCGGATGTCGACCTCCTCCATCCCGTCGAGCGTCTGCAACGGCACCTTCGTACCGAGCGCTCCCGCCGTCATCGGGATGGTGACCGTGCAGTGCAGGTCGTCGCCGCGGCGCTGGAAGACCTCGTGCGGGACCTCGTGGATCTCGACGTACAGGTCACCGGCGGGGCCGCCGCCGGGGCCGACCTCACCCTCGCCCGCGAGCTGGATGCGCGTCCCGTTGTCGACACCGGCCGGGATCTTCACGGTGAGCGTGCGCCGCGAGCGGACCCGCCCGTCGCCCGCGCACTCGGGGCACGGGGTGGGGACGACCGTGCCGAAGCCCTGGCACTGGGGGCAGGGGCGAGAGGTCATGACCTGGCCCAGGAAGGACCGCGTGACCTGCGAGACCTCACCACGGCCGCGGCACATGTCACAGGTCTGGGCGGACGTGCCGGGCGCGGCACCCTCGCCGGAGCAGGTCGTACAGACGACCGCCGTGTCGACCTGGATGTCCTTCGTCGTACCGAAGGCGGCCTCGTTGAGGTCGATCTCCAGCCGGATCATGGCGTCCTGGCCGCGGCGCGTGCGCGAGCGCGGTCCGCGCTGCGACGCCGTGCCGAAGAAGGCGTCCATGATGTCCGAGAAGTTCCCGAAGCCGCCCTGGCCGAAGCCGCCGGCTCCACCGCCGCCGCCGGACGCGGACAGCGGGTCGCCACCGAGGTCGTAGACCTGCTTCTTCTGCGGGTCCGACAACACCTCGTAGGCGGCGTTGATCTCCTTGAACCGCTCCTGCGTCTTCGGATCGGGATTGACATCCGGGTGCAGCTCGCGGGCGAGCCGCCGGAATGCCTTCTTGATCTCGTCCTGGGACGCGTCGCGGCGCACGCCGAGTACGGCGTAGTAGTCCGTGGCCACTTACGACTCCGCCAGGATCTGTCCGACGTAACGTGCCACTGCGCGTACCGCTCCCATCGTTCCGGGGTAGTCCATGCGGGTCGGTCCGACCACGCCGAGTTTGGCGACTGCCTCGTCGCCCGAACCGTAGCCGACCGCGACGACGGACGTGGACGTGAGGCCCTCGTGGGCGTTCTCGTGCCCGATCCGTACGGTCATGCCCGAGTCCTTGGCCTCGCCCAGCAGCTTGAGGAGCACGACCTGCTCCTCGAGGGCTTCGAGAACGGGCCTGATCGTGAGGGGGAAGTCATGGCCGAAACGGGTGAGATTGGCGGTACCGCCGATCATCAACCGCTCCTCGTGCTCCTCCACCAGGGTTTCGAGCAGGGTCGCGAGCACCGTCGAGACCGTGCCGCGGTCCTCCGTCTCCTCGAAGGACTCCGGAAGATCCTGCACCAGCTGCGGCACGTCCGCGAAACGGCGGCCGACGACACGGCTGTTGAGCCGGGCGCGCAGGTCCGCGAGCGAGGTCTCGCCGAACGGCGCCGGGCAGTCGATGACGCGCTGCTCGACCCGGCCGGTGTCCGTGATCAGCACCAGCATCAGCCGGGCGGGGGCCAGCGACAGCAGCTCCACGTGCCGGACCGTCGAGCGGGTCAGCGACGGGTACTGCACGACGGCGACCTGCCGGGTCAGCTGCGCGAGCAGCCGGACCGTGCGCCCGACGACGTCGTCGAGATCGACGGCTCCGTCGAGGAAGTTGTGGATCGCGCGCCGCTCGGGCGTCGACAGCGGCTTGACGCCGGCGAGCCGGTCGACGAAGAGCCGGTAGCCCTTGTCGGTCGGGATGCGTCCGGCGCTGGTGTGAGGCTGGGCGATGTAGCCCTCGTCCTCCAGGACGGCCATGTCGTTACGCACGGTGGCGGGCGAGACGCCGAGCTTGTGGCGCTCCGTGAGCGCCTTGGAGCCGACCGGCTCCTCCGTCCCGACATAGTCCTGGACGATGGCGCGCAGCACCTCGAGTCTGCGTTCGCTGAGCATCGCGCACACCTCCAGCTGTCGTATCGGTTGCTCCGCATTTGGCACTCGCCCTGTTCGAGTGCCAGGAATCCCCCGGCCAGTGTACGGCGGCGGGCATCGCTCCTGGCAAGGAGGCCGGGTCGGAGGCCACGTCGTTGCGGATAGCGTCGCGGTATGGATGTCGATTGGGAAGAGTACGGCTGGGAGCGGCTCGGTAACGGGGTGGGCAGGCGCCGACTGCCCGGCTGGGACGCCACGGTGGGGCTGGTACTGGGCGAGCGCGCCGTGCTGCTGTACGACACGGGCTCCACGCTCGCCGAGGGCGCCGAGCTGCGGGGGCAGGCGGAGGCGCTCGCGGGCGGCCGGAGAGTGACACACATCGCACTGAGCCACCCGCACTTCGATCATGTCCTCGGCACGGCCGCCTTCGCGGGGGCGGAGGTGTTCGGGGCGGTGGGCCTGGACGAGCTGCTGCGACGGGAAGGGCACGCGCTGCGGGAGGACGCGGTACGGCACGGGGTGGCGGAGTCGGCGGCGACGGAGGCCGTGGACACCCTCGTCCTGCCGGGGCACATGGTGTCGGGCGAATGGACGCTGGACCTGGGCGGCCGCCAGGTGCTGCTGGCCAACGTGGGGCCGGGGCACTCGGGTCATGATCTGACGCTCCTCGTCCCGGACGTCGACGGGGTGGAGGTCGTCTTCTGCGGCGACCTGGTCGAGGAGTCGGGCGAGCCGCAGGCCGGAAGCGACGCGATCGGCTCGCGCTGGCCGGCGGCCCTGGACCGGCTGCTGGCGCTCGGCGGGGAGGACGCGCTGTACGTGCCGGGACACGGGGCGGTGGTGGACGCGGCGTTCGTGCGGCGCCAGCGGGATGAGCTGGCACGGCGCTTCTCCGTCGCATAACGTCGCCCGAATGCGCAGCTACAACCCGGACCTGACGCCCCCTTGGAAGCGATCCGCCCCGGTGCCGGAGGTGCCGGCGGAGGTGGACCTCGTGGTGGAGGAGGTCGCGACGGGATTCTGCGGAGCGGTGATCCGCTGCGAGGCCGGCACGGTCACGCTGGAGGACCGCTTCGGCAAGCACCGTGTGTTCCCGATGGATCCCCGGGGCTTCCTGCTGGAGGGCAAGGTGGTGACGCTGGTCCGCCCGGCGGCCGGTCCGGCGCGCCCCAGCCGCACGGCCTCGGGGTCCGTCGCGGTCCCGGGCGCGCGGGCGCGGGTGGCGCGGGCGGGCCGGATCTACGTGGAGGGCCGGCACGACGCGGAGCTGGTGGAGCGGGTCTGGGGCGACGACCTGCGTATCGAGGGCGTGGTGGTGGAGTACCTGGAGGGCATCGACGACCTCCCGTCGATCGTCGCGGAGTTCGGCCCGGCGGCGGACGCGCGGCTCGGCATCCTCGTCGACCACCTGGTGCCGGGCTCGAAGGAGTCCCGCATCGCGGCGCAGGTCTCGTCCCCGGACGTCCTGATCGTGGGGCACCCGTACATCGATGTCTGGGAGGCGGTGAAGCCGTCCTCCGTGGGCATCCCGGCCTGGCCGGCGGTCCCCCGGGGCGAGGACTGGAAGACGGGCGTCTGCCGGGCGCTGGGCTGGCCGCAGAACACGGGAGCGGCCTGGCAGCACATCCTGTCGAAGGTCCACTCCTACAAGGACCTGGAGCCGTCGCTCCTGGGCCGGGTGGAGGAACTGATCGACTTCGTGACGGCGCCCTAGCGCCGTCCCACCCGGCCGATCCGCGCGGGCCGCGACAGCGAGGCCCCGTCGCCGCGCCTTGGTGCGGCGACGGGGCGCGGCACCAAGGCGGGCGCCGGGGTGCGGCACCAAGGCGCGGCGCCAGGGCACGGCGCCGGGGCGCGACGCCGGGACCTAGTCCACCAGGTCGCGGACGACCGCGTCGGCGAGGAGGCGGCCCCGCAGGGTCAGGACCGCGCGCCCCGCCTCGTACGGCCCGGGCGCGAGGAGTCCGTCCGCGAGGGCCTTACGGGACGCCGCGAGGCCGTCGGGCTTCAGGAGGTCCAGCGGGCAGCCCTCCCGGAGCCGCAGCTCCAGAAGCACACGCTCCACGCGCCGGTCCTCCGCCGAGAGGAGCTCCCGCCCGGCGCCCGGCGACCTCCCGGCGCCGAGGGCCGCCGCGTACGACCCCGGATGCTTCACGTTCCACCAGCGCACCCCGCCCACGTGCGAGTGCGCCCCGGGGCCCGCGCCCCACCAGTCGGCGCCGCGCCAGTACAGCTCGTTGTGCAGGCACCGCCCGGCCTCCGACGTGGCCCAGTTCGACACCTCGTACCAGTCGAAGCCGGCCTCGGCGAAGACGGAGTCGGCGATCAGGTACCGGTCCGCGTGCACGTCGTCGTCCGTCATCGGCACCTCGCCGCGGCGGATCCGGCGCGCCAGCTGCGTCCCCTCCTCGACGATCAGCGCGTACGCGCTGACGTGGTCGGGGCCCGCTCCGATCGCCGCCTCCAGCGACGCGCGCCAGTCGTCGTCGGACTCCCCCGGCGTCCCGTAGATCAGGTCCAGGTTCACGTGCTCGAAGCCCGCCGCCCGCGCCTCCGCGACGCACGCCTCGGGCCGGCCCGGGGTGTGCGTACGGTCGAGGACCTTCAGGACGTGCTGCCGGGCGCTCTGCATCCCGAACGACACCCGGTTGAAGCCGCCGGCCCTCAGCTCCGCCAGATACGCCGGATCCACCGACTCCGGGTTCGCCTCCGTCGTCACCTCGGCGTCGTCCGCGAGCCCGAACTCGTCCCGGATCGCCCCCAGCATCCGTACGAGATCACCGGCCGCGAGCAGCGTGGGCGTACCGCCGCCGACGAAGACCGTCCGCACCGGCCGCGGGTCGTCGCCGAGCACCTTCCGGGCGAGGCGTATCTCCTCGACGACCTGCCCCGCGTAGTTGTCCCGGGAGGCGAGCACGCCTCCGGCACCGCGCAGCTCACTGGCGGTGTACGTGTTGAAGTCGCAGTAGCCGCAGCGGGTCGCGCAGTACGGCACGTGCAGATAGAACCCGAGCGGCCGCTCCCCGGCCCCTTCCAGGGCGTGCGCGGGCAGCGCCCCGTCATCGGGCATGGGCTCACCATCGGGCAGTACGGAAGGCATGAGCCCATTGTCCCGTACTGCCCGAGGTGGGCCGCCGGCCTGTGGATAACCCCGGCTACGGCCGGACCGGAGCGGTCACGCCTCCCGCGCCCCCGCGTACATGTCCTCGATCAGGTCCTTGTACGTCCGCTCCACCACCGGCCGCTTCATCTTCAGCGACGGGGTGAGCTCGCCGTGCTCCACGTCCAGGTCGCGGGGCAGCAGCCGGAACTTCTTGATCGTCTGCCAGCGCTGCAGGCCCTCGTTGAGGCGGTCCACGTATCCCTGGACCATCGCCAGGGTCTGCGGGGCGGCCACGACCTCCGCGTACGCCTTGCCCGCGAGGCCGTTCTCCGCGGCCCAGCCGAGGATGGCGGGCTCGTCGAGCGCGATGAGAGCGGAGCAGTAGTTCCGGTCGGCGCCGAGGACGACGATGTTGGAGACGAAGGGGCAGACGGCCTTGAACTGGCCCTCGATCTCGGTCGGCGCGATGTACTTGCCGCCGGAGGTCTTGAACAGGTCCTTCTTGCGGTCGGTGATCCGCAGGTAGCCGTCGGCGGACAGCTCGCCGATGTCCCCGGTGTGGAACCAGCCGTCCGCCTCCAGGACCTCGGCCGTCTTCTCGGGCAGGCCGTGGTAGCCCTCCATGATGCCGGGGCCGCGCAGCAGGATCTCGCCGTCGTCGGCGATCCGGACCTCGCAGCCGGGCAGCGGCTTGCCGACCGTGCCGGTGCGGTAGGCCTCGCCCGGGTTGACGAAGGAGGCGGCGCTGGACTCCGTGAGGCCGTAGCCCTCCAGGATGTGGATGCCCGCGCCGGAGAAGAAGAAGCCGATCTCGGGTGCCAGCGCGACGGAGCCGGATACGGCGGCGCGGAGACGGCCGCCGAAGGCCTCGCGGAGCTTCTTGTAGACCAGCGCGTCGGCGACCTTGTGCTTCACGGTGAGGCCGAAGGGCGCGGAGGCGGTACCGGTGCGGCGGAAGTTGTCCTGGGTGACCTTGGCGTACTCGCGGGCCACTCCGGCCGCCCACTGGAAGATCTTGTACTTGGCCGCGCCGCCCTCGCGCGCCTTGGCGGCGACGCCGTTGTAGACCTTCTCGAAGATCCGGGGCACGGCGGCCATGTAGGTCGGCTGGACCACCGGCAGGTTCACGATGATCTTGTCGATGCGGCCGTCGACGGCGGTGACGTGGCCGACCTCGATCTGGCCGGAGGTGAGCACCTTGCCGAAGACGTGCGCGAGGGGCAGCCAGAGGTACTGGACGTCGTCGCCGGTGACGAGACCGGTCGCGGCGATGGCCTTGGCCATGTACGACCAGTTGTCGTGCGGGAGGCGGACGCCCTTGGGGCGGCCGGTGGTGCCCGAGGTGTAGATGAGGGTGGCGAGCTGGTCGGCGGTGATCGCCGAGACGCGCTCCTTGACCGCGTCGGCGTGCCGCTCCAGGTACGCCTGGCCGCGCTTCTCCAGTTCGGCCAGCGAGAGGACCCAGTCGTCGCTCTCGACGCCCGTCGGGTCGATGACGACGACGTGGTGGAGACCGGGCAGGTCGGCACGGGTCTCGCGGGCCTTGGCGACCTGCGTCGCGTCCTCCGCGATCAGCACCTTGGACTCGGAGTCGGAGAGGATGAACGCCGACTCCTCGGCGTTGGTCTGCGGGTAGATCGTGGTGACGGCGGCTCCCGCGCACATCACACCGAGGTCGGAGAGGATCCACTCCACCCGGGTGGAGGAGGCCAGGGCGACGCGCTCCTCCGCCTGCACCCCCAGGTCGATCAGACCGGCGGCGATGGCGTAGACCCGCTCGGCGGCCTGCCCCCAGCTGAGCGACTTCCACTCGTCCGGACCCTGGCCGGAAACCGCCGGAACCGGATAGCGATAGGCCTCCGCATCAGGAGTCCGCTCGACGCGCTCAAGGAAGAGGGTCGCCACGGAGGGCGGCCGGTTCTCGATCAAGGTCTGTGTGTCGCTCACGACGTCCTCCGGGCGGCGGCGGTGCCTGCGGGTGGTGCGATCTGGCGGTGCGTATCTAACTGGCGAGTAACCTTCGATTCGGGGATCAGCGTAGATGGCCGAAGTCCGGCGCGTAAGAGCCTGGTGGCCGCCTCTTCATACCCGGTTGATAACAGAACGAACGCCGAACGGGCCCCCGCACCGTCCGCGCGGAGACCCGTTCGATGTATCAGTCAGCTAAACAGCCGATCACTTCTTGCTCTTGCCGCCGGCGGAGTCGTCGCTCGACAGGACGGCGATGAAGGCCTCCTGCGGGACCTCCACGGAGCCGACCATCTTCATCCGCTTCTTGCCTTCCTTCTGCTTCTCCAGCAGCTTCCGCTTACGGGAGATGTCACCGCCGTAGCACTTGGCGAGGACGTCCTTGCGGATGGCGCGGATGGTCTCACGGGCGATGACCCGGGAGCCGATCGCGGCCTGGATGGGCACCTCGAACGCCTGCCGCGGGATGAGCTCGCGCAGCTTGGCGACGAGCCGCACACCGTAGGCGTACGCGGCGTCCTTGTGGGTGACGGCGGAGAAGGCGTCGACCTTGTCGCCGTGCAGCAGGATGTCGACCTTGACCAGGCTGGAGGCCTGCTCGCCGGTGGGCTCGTAGTCGAGGGAGGCGTAACCGCGCGTCTTGGACTTCAGCTGGTCGAAGAAGTCGAAGACGATCTCGGCGAGGGGGAGGGTGTAGCGGATCTCCACCCGGTCCTCGGAGAGGTAGTCCATCCCGAGGAGGGTGCCGCGACGGGTCTGGCAGAGCTCCATGATCGCGCCGATGAACTCGCTCGGGGCGAGGATCGTGGCGCGTACGACGGGCTCGTACACGTCGTTGATCTTGCCCTCGGGGAACTCGCTCGGGTTGGTGACCGTGTGCTCGCTGCCGTCCTCCATGGTCACGCGGTAGACCACGTTGGGGGCGGTGGCGATCAGGTCGAGACCGAACTCGCGCTCCAGCCGCTCCCGGATCACGTCCAGGTGCAGCAGGCCGAGGAAGCCGACGCGGAAGCCGAAGCCGAGCGCGGCGGAGGTCTCCGGCTCGTAGACCAGCGCGGCGTCGTTGAGCTGCAGCTTGTCGAGGGCCTCACGGAGGTCCGGGTACTCCGAGCCGTCCAGCGGGTAGAGGCCCGAGAACACCATCGGCTTGGGGTCCTTGTAGCCGCCGAGCGCCTCGGTGGCGCCCTTGCTCAGGGAGGTGATCGTGTCACCGACCTTGGACTGGCGGACGTCCTTCACACCGGTGATGAGGTAGCCGACCTCGCCGACGCCGAGACCGTCCGACGGCGTCATCTCCGGGGACGAGACACCGATCTCCAGCAGCTCGTGGGTGGCGCCGGTCGACATCATCCTGATGCGCTCGCGCTTGTTGAGCTGGCCGTCGACGACACGGACGTACGTCACGACACCGCGGTAGGAGTCGTAGACGGAGTCGAAGATCATCGCGCGGGCGGGGGCGTCGGCGACGCCGACGGGGGCCGGAACGTTCGCGACGACCCGGTCGAGCAGCGCCTCGACGCCCATGCCGGTCTTGGCGGAGACCTTGAGCACGTCCTCGGGCTGGCAGCCGATGAGGTTCGCGAGCTCCTCGGAGAACTTCTCCGGCTGGGCGGCCGGCAGGTCGATCTTGTTCAGCACGGGAACGATCGTGAGGTCGTTCTCCATCGCGAGGTACAGGTTCGCGAGGGTCTGCGCCTCGATGCCCTGGGCCGCGTCCACCAGCAGGATCGTGCCCTCGCAGGCCGCCAGGGACCGCGAGACCTCGTAGGTGAAGTCGACGTGCCCGGGGGTGTCGATCATGTTGAGGATGTGGGTCTTGCCCTGGTCCTCGCCCTCGGTGGGCGCCCAGGGGAGACGCACGGCCTGGGACTTGATCGTGATGCCGCGCTCGCGCTCGATGTCCATCCGGTCGAGGTACTGGGCACGCATCTGCCGCTGGTCGACCACACCGGTCAGCTGGAGCATCCGGTCGGCAAGCGTGGACTTGCCGTGGTCGATGTGCGCGATGATGCAGAAATTGCGGATCAACGCCGGGTCGGTACGGCTCGGCTCAGGCACGTGGGTAGGAGTCGCGGGCACGCAAGGTCTCGTCTCGGGGCGATGGTCGGTTGGATACGTAGGCTCCATGGTCCCACGAGTGAGCGGCTCCGCTCGGTTTGGGCAGAGCTTACCGGCCCTGATACCGTGGACAGCTGTGTCTCGTACGCCCTCTCAGCGCAGAGGCACACCTCAGAAACAACACCGAACCTGAAAAGGCTCTTTTCGTGGCGAACATCAAGTCCCAGATCAAGCGGAACAAGACGAACGAGAAGGCGCGCCTGCGCAACAAGGCCGTCAAGTCCTCGCTCAAGACCGCGATCCGCAAGGCCCGCGAGGCCGTCGCCGCGGGTGACGTCGAGAAGGCCGTCGTGGCTTCTCGCGCCGCCTCCCGCGCGCTCGACAAGGCTGTCTCGAAGGGCGTCATCCACAAGAACGCCGCCGCCAACAAGAAGTCGGCGCTGGCCACCAAGGTTGCCGCTCTGCAGGGCTGAGCTCTCTGATGTAACGCCGGACGGGACCCAGCGGGCCCTCTCTCCCGCTCCCAACCGGCACCCCGGGCTCGTACGCGACACGCGTTCGCCACGCGTGTACGAGCCCACCAAGCACCACGCCGAAGGCCCCGCGCGCTTCTTCCCCAGAAGCCCACGGGGCCTTCGCCGCGCCCGGACCCGGCCGCCGGGTTCGACTGCGGCAGTGCCCCCCGGCCGCCGGAAGGATCCGGAAGTGGCCGGAAGGGGCCGGAAGGGTCTCGGGGAGGGCGGAGTGGGGCGGGGGAATCGACCCGGCACAACACCGTGCCTACCGGCGCAGCCTCGCCGCCCGCGCCGCCCGGCACAACACCGTGCCTACCGGCGCAGCCTCGCCGCCCGCGCCACCGCGACCACCGCCTTCTCCAGCGCGTACTCCGGGTCGTCCCCCCCGCCCTTCACACCCGCGTCCGCCTCGGCCACCGCGCGCAGCGCCAGCGACACCCCGTCCGGCGTCCAGCCCCGCATCTGCTGCCGCACGCGGTCGATCTTCCACGGCGGCATCCCCAGCTCCCGCGCCAGATCAGCCGGCCGCCCGCCCCGCGCCGACGACAGTTTGCCGATCGCCCGGACACCCTGCGCCAGCGCGCTGGTGATCAGGACCGGCGGGACGCCGGTCGAGAGCGACCAGCGCAGCGCCTCCAGCGCCTCCGCCGCCCGCCCCTCCACCGCACGGTCCGCCACGTTGAACGACGACGCCTCGGCCCGCCCCGTGTAGTACCGCCCGACGACCGCCTCGTCGATCGTCCCCTCGACGTCCGCCGTCAGCTGCGAGACCGCCGACGCCAGCTCCCGCAGGTCGCTGCCGATCGAGTCGACCAGCGCCTGGCACGCCTCGGGCGTGGCCGACCGCCCGAGCGCCCGGAACTCCTGCCGTACGAACGTCAGCCGCTCCGCCGGCTTCGTCGTCTTCGGGCAGGCCACCTCCCGGGCACCCGCCTTGCGCGCCGCGTCGAGCAGGCCCTTGCCCTTGACGCCGCCCGCGTGGAGCAGCACCAGCGTGATCTCCTCGATGGGCGCGCCGAGGTAACCCTTGATGTCCTTGATCGTGTCCGCGGACAGGTCCTGCGCGTTCCGCACGACCAGCACCTTGCGCTCGGCGAAGAGCGACGGGCTCGTCAGCTCCGCGAGCGTCCCGGGCTGGAGCTGCTCGGAGGTCAGGTCCCGTACGTCCGTGTCGGCGTCGGCGGCCCGCGCGGCCGCCACCACCTCCTGGACGGCGCGGTCGAGGAGCAGGTCCTCCTGGCCCACGGCGAGCGTGACGGGGGCGAGAAGGTCGTCGTTCGAATTCTTCCTGGTGGCCATCGCGTCCAGCATCCCACGGGCCACTGACACCGTTCCCCATGCCCCAGAATGGCGAGGTGAGTGAACGACACGTACTGGTACTGCCCGACCGCGACGCCGCCGAGGAGGTCGCCGAAGAGCTCCCCGCCCGCTTCGCGGTCGCCCATGAACCCCAGCTCGTACGGGACGCCCTGGCCGGCGAGGACGACGCCGAGGACGCGCAGTGGCTGGTCGTCGTCGAGGACCCGGACGGCCGGCTCGACTCCGCGGCACTGGACGAACTCGCCGCGGAGTACGAAGGCTGGCTGGAGGCACCGTAACGAGCCGAGCGGCCCTTACGCGGACGGGTCCGAACCGTCCGGGGCCGAGGCCGGGTCGGCGCCCGGGCGGGAGCCCGTGTCGGCGCCCTCGGCGGCAGGCTCCCGTGACGGCGGTACGGCCGGCAGCTCGGCGAGCTCGATGCCGAACAGGTCCCGGTACGCCGCCCTCACCTCCCCTTCACCGTCGAGCAGCCGCTCCGTCCGCTCCCCGCCCTGCACGGTCGTGACGAGCCTGTGGCCGCTGAGGGTGATCCGTCCCTCCTCGGTGAGCCGGGAGCAGATGGGCGAGCGGGTGAAGTGCGAGTCCGGGGAGGTGCGGTGGTACCAGGCCCCGGCCGTGAAGTCGGCGAGCACACGCGGCCGGCGCTCCAGCCGGTACCGCGGCTCGCCGTCGCGCAGCACGTCCAGGTCGCCCTCGTCGGTCTCCACGACACGGAACGTGCCTGCGGGATCGAGCTGGTCGCCCCGCTCGTCCAGCGCCAGCGGGAGGTGGCTGTGGTCGCCGAATCCGACGTCCACGAGCCACCGCCCCTCCTCCGCCGTCTCCACCAGCACCGCCATGTGGTCGTACGGGATGCCCAGCACCCCGTCCTTGCCGACGACACGCGCCTGGAGGAGCGTGGCGGTGAAGCCGAGCTCGCGCAGCAGGACGGCGAAGGTGGAGTTGAGTTCGTAGCAGAACCCGCCCCTGCCCGCCTCGACGATCTTGTCGAGCAGCGGCTTCTCCTCCAGGACGATGTCCTCGCCGAGCTGGATGGACAGGTTCTCGAAGGGGATCGCCCTCAAGTGGCGCAGATGAAGGTCGCGCAGCGCGGCCAGGTCCGGGCGTTCCGGTCGGACCGCTCCGATGCGCCGCAGATACGCCTCGACCGGCACGTCCACCGAGACCGCGGCGACCGCCGCCTCCCCCGTGTCCGCCGTGTCGGCCGTGTCCCCCGTGTCCGAAGCCCGCTGGGTATGAGTGGTCATGCTCCGAGTCTGGCGCCGCGCCCCTCGGTTCGGCCATGCGGCGCTGGTCCTAGGTCGGATGCCCGAGGCCCGTGGCCCGAGGCGTCCCCGCACCGCCTCCCGTACCGTCCGGGTCATGTCCGATCATGAACATCCCCTCCCCCGTCCCCGCTCGCAGCGCAAGCAGGACGTTCTCACCCGCCTCACGCAGGACGAGGACCTCTGGGTCGCGACCGCGTCCGGCAGCGACGAACCGTGCCTGGTCCCGCTCTCCTTCGTCTGGGACGTCCAGGACGGGCTGCCGGACCGCGGGACCCTTCTGCTCTGCACGAAGCGGACCAATCCCACGGCCCGCAATCTCACCCCGAGGGGCGAGGTCAGGCTCAGCCTCGGGCACACCCGGGACGTGGTGCTGATCGACGGCACGGCGGAGGCGGTGGAGGGCGCCGACCTGCCGACCTCCTCGGCCGACGTCTTCGCGGCCAAGCTGGCCTGGGATCCGCGCGGCCGGCCCGCCTGGGTCTACCTCCGTGTCACCCCCAGGTCGGTGAAAGCCTGGCGCGAGGCGAACGAACTGGCGGAGCGGGAGCTGATGCGTGCCGGGGAGTGGCTGGTCTGACGTCCTGCCGGCGCCGGCCGGGCTCAGGCCGTGGGTACGGCATCCTGGGCGGGCGTGGGCAGTTCGCGGGTACGGGCGAGCGGCGAGGGCAGCAGCCAGAGCACGGCGAACAGACCTCCGACGGTGGCGATCCAGAGGGTCGGGCGCAGCCCGAGGGCCGTGCCGAGTACACCGGCGGCGAGCGCTCCGATCGGACGGAAGCCGTGGTTGAGGGTGCGGAAGGCGCCCATCACCCGGGCCCGGATGCTCTCGGGTATCAGCGCCATCTGCCACGACGCCGCGGCGATGTCGACGATCATGACGGCGACGCAGGAGAGGAACTCCGCCGTGAACAGCAGCGCGACGACGAGGGCGGTGGGGCCCTGGCTGAGCGGTATGAGCAGCAGCGGCGCGGTGAAGCCGACGAAGCCGAACACGATCGAGGGGCCGATCCCGATGCGGCGTACGACCGCCCCGCTGCATGCGGCGCCGACCAGCCCTCCCACCGCTCCCGCGCCGAGCACGGCGCCGAGAACGCCGGCGCTGAGGCCCAGTTCGACGGTGGCGTAGAGCACGAACAGCGTGTGGAACATGTAGTTGAAGAACTGGATCGTTCCCGAGGCCGCGAACAGCGCCCGCATGGACGGCTCCCGGACGAGCCAGCGCAGGCCCTCGGTGAAGTGGCCCTTGCCGCCCGGTGCCGGCGGGGGCTCCACGGGTCTGATCCGGGCCAGGTAGCCCGCCGAGACGAGATAGGTGAGGGCGTCGGCGACCAGGGCGATGGGCGCCGTCAGCATCTGCACGAGTACACCGCCCGCGCTGGGACCCGCCAGCCAGGCCATCGAACGACTGCCGTTGACCAGTGAGTTGGCCTGGACATAGCGGTCGGCCGGGACCAGCGCCACGAACAGCGAGGCGTTGCAGGCCTCGAAGAGCACGGCCAGCGCGCCGACCCCGAAGGCCACGAAGTACAGCTGCCCGAGGGTGAGGGCGTCGAGCAGATAGGCGACGGGAAGGGTCAGCAGCAGCGCGGCCCGTGCGAGGTCGGCCGCGATCATGGCGCGCCGCCGCTTCGCCTGCCGGTCGGCCCAGGCCCCGAAGGGCAGGTTGAGCAGCAGCGCGGGCAGCAGTTCCGCGGTCTTGAGCCAGCTCATCTCCGCGGCGTCGGCGCCGAGGACGAGTACGGCCGCGAGCGGAATCGCGATGAGGGAGATCTGGTCGCCGACGAGCGAGACGGTCTGGCCGGTCCAGTACCGCCGGAAGGTCCGCTCCCGCAGCAGCGCGGGTATGCGTTCCGTCAGTCTCATCCCTCACTCCTCATCGTCTTCGTGGAGGAGATCGGGGATCTCCTCGGGAATCTCTCGGTCCAGATACGCGATCCGCAGCACGCTGACCGGCCGGGCCCCTTCGGGCCGCAGCGACGCGTCGCCCGCGCGGTCCTCGTACGGCTGCAGCAACTCGTCGACCCGCCGGCTGAAGGTGGCCAGCTCGTCCGGCGTGAGGTGGAGCAGGGAGTCGCCGAACATCTCGGCCTCCCGCCACTCCCTGGGCAGCCGGTGCCGGTCCTCCATGGCCCGCAGGACCCGCTCGAAGTACCGCTCGGCGATCGCGACGCTCAGGGCGTCCGCCGCCTCCGCGACGGAGGCGTCCTCGCTGTCGCCCGGCCATTCGGTGTACCGGGCGGTCGCGCGCCAGGGCTTCTCCCTCCCCCGGCCGCCCGGCGCCTCCTCCACCAGCCCGTACTTGGCGAGTATCCGCAGGTGGTACGAGCAGCTGGCCACCGACTCCCCGGTCAGCTCGGCCGCCCGGGTCGCGGTGAAGGGCCCGCTCCGGCGCAGCAGACCGACCAGGGTCATCCGCGTGGGGTGGGCGTAGGCCCGCAGGGCGCGGGCGTCCGTGAGGCTGATGCTGCGCGGCTGCTCGTCGCCGGGCGGCGTGGCCGCTGTCTCATGCTCCGACATGATGTAAAGCTATCTTTAGAAAGACTCCTTTACAAGCGTTTCTTTACCTGCGTGTCGTTCGCAAGCGCGTCGTTCACGGGCGTCGTCGCGCGCTCGGCACGGCCAGCAGCCCCGCCCCTGCCCCCGTCACCGCGATCGCGCCGTCCCGATCCGTCCGCAGCACCTCGGCGCCCGCCGCCCGCAACGCCTCGACCGTCCGGGGCGAGGGGTGGCCGTACGGGTTGTCCCGGCCGGCCGACACCAGCGCCAGCCGCGGTCTGACCGCCCGTATCAGCCCGGGATCCTGATGGGCGGAACCGTGATGGGCGACCTTGAGCACGTCCACCGGACCGATCCCCGGGTACGCCCGCAACAGGCCTCGCTGGGACGGCGGTTCGAGGTCTCCCAGGAGCAGCAGCCGCAGCCTGCGCCCGGTCCGGACGAGCAGCGTCACACTGGCGTCGTTCGGCCCCGACTCCTCCGCCCCCACCCCGTCGGCCCGCGCCCGCGGCCACAGCACCTGCCACTCCAGCGGGCCCAGGCGTCTTCGCTCTCCGGTCCCGGCCCGGACCACGGGCACTCCCGCCTCCGCGGCCGTGCGGCGCACGAACGCCGCCTGCCCTGGGGGCTCTTCGAGCCCCGTCGTCTGGATCGCCCCGACCGCGCGCCCGCGCAGCACCCCGGGCAGCCCCGCGACATGGTCCGCGTGAAAGTGCGTCAGCACCACCAGGGGAACCATGCTGACCCCGAGATCGTGCAGACACCGGTCCACCAGGACCGGGTCGGGCCCCGCGTCCACGACCACCGCCGCACCACCACCGGCGGCCAGCACCGTCGCGTCGCCCTGCCCCACCTCGCACATCGCGAACGACCAGTCCGGCGGCGGCCAGCCGCTGACCAGCCGGGTCAGCGGCGGCGGCCTCACCACCGCGAGGAACAGCAGGGCGACACAGCCCGCTGCGATCCTCCGCCGGAAGGGCAGCCTCCAGGCTCCGAACACCACCAGGCCGAAGACACCCGCCAGCAGCAGCGCGCCCCACCATCCGCCGGGCCACTCCGTCTCCGCCCCGGGCAGGGAGGCACCGGCCCGGGCCACGCCGGCGACCCACCCGGCGGGCCAGGCCGCGACCCTCGCCACCAGCTCCGCCGCCGGCAGCGAGACCGGGGCCAGCGCGAGCGCGGCGAAGCCCAGCACCGTGGCCGGCGCCACGGCCAACTCGGCGAGCACGTTGCAGGGGATCGCGACCAGGCTCACCCGGGCGGCGAAGACCACCACCACGGGCGCGCACAGCGCCTGGGCGGCCAGGGCCGCCGCCAGCGCCTCGGCGATCCTCCCCGGCACCCCGCGCCGCCGCAGCGCATCGCTCCAGCGCGGCGCGACGGTCAGCAGCGCACCGGTGGCCAGGACCGAGAGCAGGAATCCGTAACTCCGCGCGAGCCACGGGTCGTAGAGCACCAGGACCAGCACCGCCGCGGCCAGCGCGGGGACGAGCGACCTGCGGCGGCCCGTGCCGATGGCGAGCAGGGCGACCGCGCCGCAGGCCGCCGCCCGCAGCACGCTCGGATCCGGTCGGCACACGACGACGAAGGCGAGCGTCAGCCCTCCCCCGACGACGGCGGTGGACCGCAGCGAGAGCCCGAGCCGAGGCGCGAGCCCACCGCGTTCCGCCCGCATCGCCGTACCCGGCCGTCCGATGAGCAGGAGCAGCACGATCGTGAGGTTGGAGCCGGAGACGGCCAGAAGATGGGTGAGATCCGTGGCCTCGAAGGCGTCGCTCAGCTCCGGTTCGATCCGCGAGGTGTCGCCGACGACCAGGCCGGGCAACAGCGCCCGGGCGTCCGGAGGAAGGTCCTCCGTCGCGCGACGCAACCCCGCCCGCAGCTTCCCCGCCGTGCGCTGCGCGGCGTTCGGCGGCCCCGTGATCCAGGGTGGTCCGGCCCCGTGCACCCGGAACACCGCCGCGAACCGGTCATCCGGGTGCATCGGGGGCGCGAGCCGTGCGGCGATCCGCAGCCGGGTCGAGGGCAGCAGCCGCAGCCACTCCCGCTGGGCCTCCCCGGCCGGCACGACCACCAGGACCGGAGTCCTGGTCCGGTGCGCGACTCCGCCCCTCACCTCGATCCGGCTCACCTCCGCGTCCAGCACGACGGAGACCGGCGCCGCCCTGTCGCCCCGGATCCGGGCCCGGGTGAGCCGTGGGTCGGAGGTGACCGTCACCTCCGCCCTCGCCCGGGCGTACTCCTCCGCGAGGCCGGGCACCGGCCCGCGGCGCAGGTCCGCCGCCTGGAACCCGCCCGAAGCGGCACCGGCGGCTGCGCAGAGCAGCACGGCACCGCCCGCGGTGGCCCGCAGCGCCCAGCCGGGCCGCACCCGGAGAGCCACCAGAAGGGCAGCGGCCACCGCCAGACAGACCAGCACCCCCGCGACCACCCACCACCCGGCCGCCCCCACCGCCCACGCCGCCGCTCCCCACGCCGCCAGCGCCGGTGGCACGAGTCGGAGGTCGACCGGCCCCTCCTCAGGCCTTCGCCCACGCCCGGTCGCCTCACCCGTCTCGTCCGCCTCGTCCGCCTCGTCCGCCTCGTCCGCCTCGAGCACACCGGGCTCGACGGGCACACCGCGCACGTCCGGCGCGTGGGGCGGCTTGGGCGCGCTCATGGCCGGACCAGGGGTGACAGGTCCGCGAACCGGCGCTCTCCGATGCCGTTGACCTCGCGCAGCTCGGCGACCGACCGGAACCCGCCGTGCTCCGTACGGTGGTCGACGATGTGCTGGGCCAGTACCGGCCCGACCCCGGGCAGGGTGTCGAGCTGCTCGACCGTCGCCGCGTTGAGACTCAGCGGCGCCGCCCGCGTACCCGCAGCGGCGCCCGGCCCCGTGCCCACGCCCGCACCACCGCCACCCACGACCGCGGCCGCCGGCACTCCGACGGCGACCTGCTCTCCGTCCATGAGGATCCGGGCGCGGTTGAGGTGGGTGAGATCCGTCCCCGGACGGACTCCGCCGGCCGCCCGCAGCGCGTCGGCGACCCGCGACCCGGCCGGCAGGGTCAGCACCCCGGGCCGTCGCACCTTGCCGCTCACATCGACCACGACGCCCGTGGGCGGTGCCGCGCTCGTCGGCGCCGCCGGGACCACGGGGGACGCCCCGGCCTCCGGCATCGGAGCCGCCCGCACGATCTCCGGCGCCCTGACGGCCTCCGGCCGCCCGGTCCAGAAGTACCGACCGGCGACCCCGGCGGCGACGACGAGCACCACGGAGAGCGCGGCGAGCGTCCTCGGTTCCAGGCCGCACCGGGACTGGACCCAGACCGGTAACCGCTCGCTCAGCGCGAGCCGCAGCCGCTCCCACCGCCCGGCGGCCACCCTCTCGCCCGGGTGGCCCGGTGGCGCCTCGACGACCTCCTGCGCGCCCCACTCCGGCGGGGGCGACGGCGATGGCGACGACTGCGGCGAAGCCGCGGGCCCGGCCGCGTCGAGGAACAGCGCCTCTCCCCGGCGCCGTACGGCGGCGCCGTTCACCGCGACCGCGCTTCTCCGCCGTGCCCGGCCTCGGTCGGTGAGAGGCCTCGTCGGGGGCGAACCGCGCCCGCGGACACGGATGCGCCCGTCCGATCCGGGCGCGCGGCCGGGACCGCTGGACGCGGCAGGACGAGTGATGCGACGCGCGGAGTCACGCGTCGGCGGACGGGATGCGAGATGTGTGCGAAGAGCCATGGACAGGACGGTAGGCACATCCGTCCGAATCCGCTGAGACCCCTCGATTTCCGTGGACAGGCGCCCAGTTGTGGAAAAACCCGTCACTCACACGAGGGACGGGAAACGTCAGCGGGGCGACACGACGACGGCCAGAAGCCCGGGACCGGTGTGCGCCCCGATCACCGCTCCCACCTCGCTGACGTGCAACTCCTCCATCCCCGGCACCCGTTCCCGCAGACGGTCGGCCAGCACGGCGGCCCGCTCGGGGGCGGAGAGATGGTGCACGGCGATGTCGACGGCACCGGTGCCCGCCCGTTCCACCGCGATCTCCTCGAGCCGGGCGATCGCCTTCGACGCCGTCCGGACCTTCTCGCGCAGCTCGATCCGGCCTCCGTCGAGCTGGAGCAGAGGCTTCACCGCGAGCGCGGAGCCGAGCAGGGCCTGCGCGGCTCCGATCCGGCCGCCGCGGCGGAGATAGTCCAGCGTGTCGACGTAGAAGAACGCGGACGTACCGGCGGCACGCTTCTCGGCGGCGGCGACCGCCTCGTCGATCGAACCGTCGGCGTCCACGACCTCGGCCGCCGCAAGCGCGCAGAAGCCGAGCGCCATCCCCACCATGCGCGTGTCGACCACCCTGACCGGTACGGGCGCGTCCTTGGCGGCGACGACGGCGGCGTCGTACGTACCCGAGAACTCGCCGGAGAGGTGCAGCGAGACGATCCCCCGCGCCCCGGCCTCGGCCGCCGCGCGGTACGTCGCCGCGAAGACCTCGGGGCCCGGCCGCGAGGTCGTCACCGGCCGCCGCTTCTGGAGCGCCTGGGCCAGCGAGCGGGCCGAGATCTCGGTGCCCTCCTCCAGCGCTCTGTCGCCGATGACGACGGTGAGCGGGACCGCTGTGATGCCGTGCCGCTCCATCGCCTGGGGTGGCAGGTAGGCCGTGGAATCGGTGACGATCGCGACATGCCGGGACATGAGCGGGAGGTTACCCGCCGGGGCGGCCCCACGGCAGCCCGGCCCCGTGTTCCGCGACGTCGGCGCGTTCCTCGGCGTCGGCCGGAGGTCAGTTCGTGGTCTCGGGGCGCGCCGTCTTCTCCCATGGATAGGCGGCCCGGCGCGGGTCGGGGGCCGTGATCGCCTGCGGCGGCTGCTGCCCGGGGGCCGCCGTGTCGGGACGCTGCCCCGCGGCCGCTCCGTCCGCCTCGGCGGACGCCGACGCGGACGAGGCGGCCCGGCCGTCGGCCTCGCCGGGCCACACCTGTCCACGCTCGGCGCCCGGCGCGGCGGAACCCGCGTCGGGCCAGGAGAAGTCGTCCGAGGCCGGGTCCTGGGCGGTCGCCCCCGACCAGTGGCGCAGCGCGCCCGCCTCCAGGTCGATCTGGGCGCTGAGGGAGCTCAGGTCGTCCTCGGCGAACCGCCGCGCCCGGTCCCTGGCCGCCCAGCGCAGCGAGTCGGCCGAGTGCGTGATCCGCTCCGTGCGCTCCCGCAGGTCCTTGAGCTGTGCGGCGACCCTCGCCCGGTCGGGCTCGCGCTCCAGGCGCTTGAGGTCCTCGTCCAGCTCACGGCCGTGGGCGGTGAGACGCTGGAAGAGGTCGAGCGACTCCTTCAGCGAGGCGTCCTCGGCCACCCCGGCCTGCAGGGCGTCCTGCGTCGCGCGCATCGAGGTGCGCAGGGAGAGCCGCAGCTGTGCCAGTTCCCCGCCGACGCCGGCCTGCCCGAAGCTCTTGGCGCGCAGGGTGGTGTCCTCGACGGTGCGCCGGGCCTGGTGGATCGTGCGGTCGACGCCGCGTTTGGCGGCCTTGACCGCCTTCACGGTCGCGTAGACCCCCAGCGCCACGAAGGCGAAGAAGAGCAGCGCCATGATCACAATCGCGGCTTCCATGTGCGCCCCTCCGGCGTGGGTCGAGTTCCCTCGGCTGTCGTTCTTCCACGGTAAACGGAACGGGCAGGCCGGTGGTTCCCTGGGAACCCCCAACCTGCCCGTAGGGGAAAGCCCCCATGCCGTGCCGTGCGGCTGTCAGGCGACGATGTTGACCAGCTTCGGCGCGCGCACGATCACCTTGCGGATCTCGGCTCCGCCCAGCGCCGCGACCACGTTCGCGTCACCCAGCGCCAGCGCCTCCAGCTCCGCGTCCGTGATCGCCGGGGAGACCTCCAGCCGGGCCTTGACCTTGCCCTTGATCTGCACGACGCAGGTCACGGTCTCGTCCACGACGTACGCCGGGTCGGCGACCGGGAAGTCCTGGTGGACGACCGAGTCGGTGTGGCCCAGCTTGCGCCACAGCTCCTCGGCGATGTGCGGTGCCAGCGGGGCGACCAGCAGGACCAGTCGTTCGGCGACCGAACGGGCGACCGGGCCGCCCACCTTGGTCAGGTGGTTGTTCAGCTCGGTGACCTTGGCGATGGCGGTGTTGAAGCGCATGGCCGCCATGTCCTGCGAGACGCCGTCGATCGCCTTGTGCAGGGCGCGCAGCGTGTCCGCGTCGATGCCGGCGTCCTCGGTGTCGACGACCGTCGCCTCGCCGGTCGACTCGTCGACGATGTTGCGCCACAGCCGCTGCAGCAGCCGGTACTGGCCGACCACCGCGCGCGTGTCCCACGGGCGGGAGACGTCCAGCGGACCCATCGCCATCTCGTACAGACGCAGGGTGTCGGCGCCGAACTCGGCGCAGATCTCGTCCGGCGTGACGGCGTTCTTCAGGGACTTGCCCATCTTGCCCAGGACGCGGCTGACCTTCTCGCCCTCGTACCAGAAGGCGCCGTCGCGCTCCTCCACCTCGGCCGCCGGCACGGCGATACCGCGCGCGTCCCGGTAGACGAAGGCCTGGATCATGCCCTGGTTGTACAGCTTGTGGAACGGCTCGGCCGAGGAGACGTGCCCCAGGTCGAACAGCACCTTGGACCAGAACCGCGCGTACAGCAGGTGCAGTACGGCGTGCTCGGCGCCGCCGACGTACAGGTCGACGCCACCGGTGGGCATGCCCTCACGGGGGCCCATCCAGTACTGCTCGATCGCCGGGTCGACCAGCTTCTCGGAGTTGTTCGGGTCCAGGTAGCGCAGCTCGTACCAGCAGGAACCGGCCCAGTTGGGCATGGTGTTGGTCTCGCGGCGGTACTTCTTCGGTCCGTCGCCCAGGTCCAGCGTGACGTTGACCCAGTCCTCGTTGCGGGACAGGGGCGTCTCGGGCTGGGTGTCGGCGTCGTCCGGGTCGAAGGTCCGCGGCGAGTAGTCGTCGACCTCGGGCAGCTCCAGCGGCAGCATCGACTCGGGCAGCGAGTGCGCGATGCCGTCCTCGTCGTAGACGATCGGGAAGGGCTCGCCCCAGTACCGCTGGCGGCTGAACAGCCAGTCGCGCAGACGGAAGTTGACGGTGCCCTCGCCGATGCCGCGGTCGGCCAGCCAGGCGGTGATCCTCGCCTTGGCCTCGACGACGCCCAGGCCGTCCAGGGAGATCTCGTCGTTCGCGGAGTTGACCAGCTTCGCCTCGTACGAGGCGAAGGCGTCGTCCCACGTGGACGGGTCGGTGCCACGGTCGTCGCTCGGCTCGACGACGCAGCGCATCGGCAGCTCGAAGGCGCGGGCGAAGGCGAAGTCGCGGGTGTCGTGCGCCGGGACGGCCATGATGGCGCCGGTGCCGTAGCCCATCAGGACGTAGTCGGCGATGAAGACCGGGACCTGCTCGCCGCTGACCGGGTTGGTCGCGTACGCGCCGGTGAAGACGCCGGTCTTGTCCTTGGCCTCGGCCTGGCGCTCGACGTCGGACTTGGAGGCGGCCTGCTTGCGGTAGGCGGCGACGGCGTCGGCCGGCGTGGCGTGCCCGCCCGTCCACACGTCGTGGGTACCGGCCGGCCACGCGTCCGGGACGATCTTCTCGACCAGGTCGTGCTCCGGGGCCAGGACCATGTAGGTGGCGCCGAACAGGGTGTCCTGGCGGGTGGTGAAGACGGTGATCGCGCCGGTCTCACCGACCTGGAAGTCGACGCGGGCGCCCTCGGAGCGGCCGATCCAGTTGCGCTGCTGCAGCTTGATGGCCTCGGGCCAGTCCAGCGCGTCCAGGTCGTCCAGCAGGCGGTCCGCGTAGGCGGTGATGCGCATGTTCCACTGGCGCAGCTTGGCCTTGAAGACGGGGAAGTTGCCGCGCTCGGAACGGCCGTCGGCGGTGACCTCCTCGTTGGCCAGGACGGTGCCCAGGCCGGGGCACCAGTTGACCGGCGCGTCGGAGGCGTAGGCCAGGCGGTACTCGCTCAGGGCGTCGGCGCGCTCGGCGGCGCTCAGCTCGCTCCACGCGCGCGTGGAGGCGCCGGGGATCTCACGGGTGCCGTTCTCGAACTGCTCGACCAGCTCGGCGATCGGACGGGCCTTCTTCGCCTCGCCGTCGTACCAGGAGTTGAAGATCTGCAGGAAGATCCACTGCGTCCACTTGTAGTACTCCGGGTCGATCGTCGCGAACGACCGGCGCTTGTCGTGGCCCAGGCCCAGCCGGCGCAGCTGGACCTTCATGTTCTCCATGTTGGCCTCGGTGGACACGCGCGGGTGCGTGCCCGTCTGCACGGCGTACTGCTCGGCCGGCAGGCCGAAGGCGTCGAAGCCCAGCGTGTGCAGCACGTTGTGCCCGGTCATGCGCTGGTGGCGGGCGAAGACATCGGTGGCGATGTAGCCCAGCGGGTGACCGACGTGCAGGCCCGCACCCGAGGGGTAGGGGAACATGTCCATGATGAACTTCTTGGGGCGTGCCGCGATCGCCGCGTCACCCGCCAGGTCACCGGTCGGGTTGGGAGCCTCGTAGGTTCCCTCGGCGTCCCAGAAGTCCTGCCAGCGTGCCTCGATGTCGGCGGCCATGGCCGCCGTGTAACGATGCGGGGCCGCCGTCTCGGCAGCCGAATTCATCTCGCTCATGATCCTTGAAGCTCCATCGATCGTCTCTGCCCACTGCCCGCGAACTGCACTGCCACGAAATGAAAAATCCCCTCGCACAGGAGGGGACGCCGCGCCGATTCCGACCGGATCTTTCATCCGTCGGGACTGATCAGCGCGGCTCGCTAAGCAGAAGGCGTACGGCACGCATGGCGTCAGGGTACCGCAGGGCCCGTGCGGGCCGCACCGGCGTTCCACCGTGCGGCCGGGCCGCCCGAGCCGCCCGGGTTACTCCGCGTATCGCCCTTATCCGGGGCAACCCAAAAGTCAGTTACGCGTCCTGCGCGCTGTAAACGTGCAAACCACCTACCGCCTGGTATGGGGCGACCTAGCATGCGGCAACGGGACCTCTTAATCCGCACCATTCGGAGTCGCCCCCATGAACCCTCATCGCAAGATCCGCTCCACTCCCGCCCAGCGCACCGGTTTGAGCAGACCGGCGCAGGGCGGGATATCGGCCGCGGCCCTGGTGATCATTCCTTTGCTCGCCATCGTCGGCAGTGACGGATTCCGGGCCGCGCTCGACTTCACCAGCGGCGTGCTGTCGCTGGTGTCCCTGACCGCGTCGGTCGCGTGGGGTCTGATCGCCACCGACCGGCTGTTGCTGTCGACCCGGCACCGGCTGCTCGCCCAGGGCATCCATCGCGCCACCGCGATCGCCTCGCTCGGCTTCCTGCTGCTGCACGGCACCGTCAAGGTCTCGCTCGGCCATGTGGAACTCATCGGCGCGCTCATCCCCTTCGGGCTGGGCATCACGGGCACGTCGGCGCTCATCGGCTTCGGCTCGCTCGCCGGACTCCTCATGGTCGTCGCCGCGACCACCGGAGCGCTGCGCAGCGCACTGGCCGGCCGCGGCCGCTTCGCGGCCCGCTGGCGGCCGCTGCACATGCTGGCCTACCCGGCCTGGTGCTTCGCCCTCGTGCACGGTCTGTACACGGGGCGGCCGGCCGCCACCTGGGTCGTGGTCATGTACTGCCTGGCTCTGACCGCGGTCGCCTCCGCCGTCTCGCTCAGGATGCTGCCCGCCCCGACGCAGCGGGCGCTCGCCGACCGGTTCGCCGGGCTCCTCGCCTCCCTGGAAGGCCGTACACGGCCCCTGGAGCGCGACCGCGCCGAGCTGCCCGGCCTGGCCACAGCACCGGCCGAACCCGCCGTCACGTTCGGCGAGGAGCCACGCTACGAACCCCCCACCGTGTCCACCGAGTGGCTCGACCGCCCCACGCCCGGCGTCCCCGGCGGCTTCTCCGCCGCCTACCGCGCGGTGTCCCGCGCCACCGCCGCGCCCGAGCCCCCTCCCTACACCCCCGAAGGCACTGCCCCGCTCGCCGAACGCATCCCCCTGACCGAGGAGCTCCCCGTCGTCCCCGACACACCCGTCCGTCCCGGCTACTGGCCCTCTCCCTCGCCCCCGATGCCGACGTACACGACCCCACCCGCGATGCAGTCGTACGAGGAGCCGCCCGCGGCGCCGATGTACACGGCCCCGCCCTCCGTCCCGGCGTACTCCACCCCGCCCCCGGTGCCGACGTACACGACCCCGCAGCCGACCCCGACCTACGCCACCCCGCCTCCCGCGGGTGAGCCCTGGACCGCACCCGCAGGAGACCGCCCGTGAACGCCCCGCTCCCCGACGTCCCCGAGGTCCGCGTCGTCGGTCTGCCCCAGCTCACCCAGGGCTTCGACCTGGTCGAGCGGCTCGGCCTCGACATGCACCTGAAGGTGCACGGGCCCCTGGATCCCATGAGCGGCGACCAGCTCGCCCAGCTCGCGGACGACATATCCCTCCACGGGCGCGGGGGCGCCGGGTTTCCCTTCGGCCGCAAACTCAGAGCGGTCGGCAAGGCGGCGATCCGCCGCGGAGTGCGCCCCGTCGTCGTCGTCAACGGCAGCGAGGGCGAGCCCGCCTGCCGCAAGGACACGGTCCTGCTCAACCGTGCCCCGCACCTGATCCTGGACGGCGCGCTGCTGGCCGCAGAGGCGCTCGGCGCCCGGACGCTGATCGTCGCCGTGACGCGCAACTCCACGGAGATCTCCATCCGGTCGGCGCTCGCCGAGCGGGGTCTCACCGACCGGCGCGGGCAGCCGCTGCGCGCGCGTGTCGTGCGGACTCCGGAGCGGATGGTCTCCGGAGAGGCCTCGGCGGTGATCCGCGCGGCATCGGGCGGGCCCGCCCTGCCGGCCGGCCGCCGGGAGCGCGCGGCGGAGTCGGGCGTGGGCGGCGCGCCGACGCTGCTGTCCAACGCCGAGACGTACGCCCAGCTGGCGATAGCCGCCCGGGTCGGCCCACGCCGCTACGGGCACTCCGGTCTGGACTCGGAGCCCGGCACGGTCCTGCTGACGCTCTCCGGGGCGGTGGCGCGCCCCATGGTCGTCGAGGTGCCGACGGGTGTCCCGCTGCGGTACGTGCTCCAGCTGGCGGGCGCCCCGCTGCTGCCCCAGGGCGTCCTCACGGGCGGCTACCACGGCAACTGGATCGACTCGGTCTCGGTCGACAACGCCGTCGTCTCGCGCGCGTCGCTGGCGGCCGTCGGCGGCGCGCTGGGGGCCGGGGCGATCCTGCCGATCGGCCCGGAGACCTGTCCGCTCGGCGAGTCGCTGCGGGTCGCGAACTGGCTGGCGGCGGAGACGGCGGGACAGTGCGGACCCTGCCGGCTCGGGCTTCCCGCGGCGGCGGGCGGACTGTCCGACGTCCTGAACGGAGGCGGCCCGGCCGCCCTGGAGGCGCTGCGGGAGGTCACCCAGGCGGTCAAGGGCCGCGGCGCCTGCAAGCACCCTGACGGTTCGGCCCGCTTCTTCGCCTCGACCCTCTCGGCCTTCACGGACGATCTGGCCGCCCATGTCCTCGACGGCGGCTGCGGCCGGCCGACGGTCGGTGTGCTGCCGCTCCCCGCCCCCGGCTACCAGGACGCGGAGGAGTCGATTCCGAGCGGCGAGAAGCTGGCGGTGGACTGGACGCTGTGCCAGGGCCACGGGCTCTGCGCCGACATCGTGCCGGAGCTGATCAGGCTGGGCCCCGACGGCTACCCGGCGCTCGCCGACGCCTCCGTGCCGATGCATCTGCGGGGCCGGGCGCAGCGGGCCGTACGCCGCTGTCCCGCGCTGGCCCTCCGGATCGAGCAGGGGCCCCAGGAGCGGCCGGCCCTGCCGCCGGGCGGTGGCCGTAAGGCACTGGGCAGCGGACGGGGTTGATCCCCGGACCACCGGAAACGAAGAAGCGGACCATCCGATTCGGATGGTCCGCTTCTCTTTCTGTGGAGCTAAGGAGAATTGAACTCCTGACCTCCTGCATGCCATGCAGGCGCTCTACCAACTGAGCTATAGCCCCTTGCTGTCCGCCTCGTCCGGGTTTCCCCCGCGGCGACAGACAGAACATTAACCGGCTCCCCGTGGGATCACCAAATCGTTTCCCTGGCGGCCCGACGGCGACGGGTAGGGTCCCCCTCTGTGACCGTGTCCGTGCTCGCCCGAACCCGCGCCCGCCAGTGGCCTCTCGCCACCGCCGCGGCTGCCTGTCTCCTGTCGTTCATAGCGTTCTGGGTGGCCCAGCGGCTCGCCCACGTGAACATGCTCGACGTGATGGTCTACCGGGCGGAGGGGGAGACGGTCCGGGCCGGGGGCGACCTCTACGCGATGCGTGCCACCTCGGCGAACCTCGCCATGACCTATCCGCCCTTCGCGGGGCTGCTGTTCGTCCCGCTGACGTTCGTGGGCGTTCCGCTGATGCGGACACTGACGACCGCGGGGAACCTGCTCCTCGTGCTCGCGCTGGTCCAGCTCTCCCTGCAACTGGTCCGCCCGTCCCTGCCCGGAGCGCGGCTGTGGCGCGCGGCGCTGCTGGTGGCGGCGGTCGTGGTCTGGTGCGAGCCGGTGTGGACGACCCTGCGGTACGGGCAGATCAACCTGCTCATCGCCGTGGCCGTGCTGTGGGACTTCACACGGCGCGAGGGGAACCGCTGGGCGGGAGTGGGCATCGGTCTGGCGACTGCGGTGAAGCTCACACCGGGACTCTTCGTGGTGTTCCTGCTGGTCGCCGGGGTGCTCCGGTGGCGCCGGGAGAGGCGCTGGAACCAGTGGCTGCGCACGGCCGCCACGGCGACGGGGGTGTTCCTCGCGACGACCCTGGCGAGCGCGCTGGCCCTGCCGTACGACTCCAGGCGGTTCTGGACCGAGACGCTCTTCGAGACGGGGCGGGTCGGCTTCGCCGAGGAGACCGCCAACCAGTCGCTGCGTGGAGTGCTGGCCCGGCTGATGCACACCGACGACCCGGGCCTGTGGTGGCTGGTGGTCGCGGTGCTCTTCGGAGGCGCGGCGATGGCGCTCGCGGTACGGGCCGCGCTGCGGGGGGACAAGGCCCTGGCCGTCGTGGTCTGCGCGATCACGGCGCTGATGGTCAGCCCGATCTCCTGGTCCCACCACTGGGTGTGGTGCGTCCCGCTGCTCGTTCTGCTGGTGGAGCGCCGTGACCAAGTGCGGCCGCGCTGGGCCGCGGGGGCGGTGGCGCTGGTCTTCGCCTCGTTCGCGCTGTGGTGGGTGCCACACGACCCGGGCCGCCCCGAACTCGACCAGAACGCCGGTCAGATGCTGCTGTCCGCGGTCTATCCGCTGACCATGACGGTGCTCTTCGCGGGTTACGCGCTGGCGCGCCGGCGTCAGGCCGTGGCGAAGGAGTAGAACCGCTTGAGGGTGCAGTGCTCGTCGAGGAGACGGCCGTAGATCGGCTCTCCTTCGAGCTCGCGGTACGTCTCGATCGGGTCGCCCTTTATGATCAGCGCCCGCGCGCACTCCTCGCACCAGTACTGGTACTCGGCATTGACCGGATCCATGTCCCTGACGATGGGCGTACCGCTGCCGCACCAGT
The DNA here is from genome assembly GCF_043089925.1 of Streptomyces sp. NPDC013457. NCBI lineage: Bacteria > Bacillati > Actinomycetota > Actinomycetes > Kitasatosporales > Streptomycetaceae > Streptomyces > Streptomyces sp. NPDC013457. Next base: position 466,039 of record NZ_JBICBL010000002.1, on the reverse strand, counting down.
CGCATTTCCGCCTGTGTGCTCCCATCACTCAGCTCCAGCTGTGGCCGCAGGACGTGCACACATAGGACACTCCGCCGTTGTCACCGAGCATTTGGGCCACCTGGGCGGAACCGCACGAGGAGCAGTCGAGCCGCGGTCCGGCCCCCTCGACGGCGGCGCGGACCGCGCGTGGGACCGCGTCTGGGACCGCTGCGGGCTCGGCGACAGCATGGGCCTCGGCATCCTCGGCACCACTCACGGCCAACGCGCACTCCCCTCCCGCCCGGACCCTCGTTCCCCTCCGGCCGTCCGATTCTGCCATGGCCCCGCAAGGGGGTCAGGCGCGTCGGCGTACGAGGGCGGTCGACGCGCCCAAGATCGACGCGGCGGCGAGCGCGAGAGCGCACGCCCAGAGCGCGTCGGCGGAGGCGGGCGCCCCCGGCGCGTCCAGCCGGCCGAGGAAGAGGGTGCCGAAGGTCGCCACGCCGATCAGCTGGCCGAGCTGGGTCACGGTGGCGAGCAGGCCACCGGCGTCGGCGGCGTCCTCGGGCCGCACCCCGGCCAACGCGCCGGTCAGCGCGGGGCTGAAGGCCAGCGCGAGCCCGCCGCCCATGGCCGCGAGCGCCAGGTAGAGCACCCCGCCGCCGCTGCCGCCGTCCTTGAGCAGGCCTCCGACGGCGGCCGCCGCGACCGCCGCGACGAGGAATCCCCCGGGGATCAGGAAGCGCTGACCGCGGGCGGGCCAGCGGCGCCAGGTGAGACCGACCGCGCCGAAGACGACGGCGGCCGGCGCGAAGGTCAGCCCGGCGCGCAGGGCGCTGTACCCGAGCCCTCCCTGCAGGTGCAGGGTGATGGTGAAGAGGAACCCCGCGTTGACGGCCATCGCCACACCGATCCGGATCGCGGCCCGTCCGATCCCGGGGGTGCGCAGGACGCGCGGAGAGAGGAGCGGGGCGCCGCCGCGGCGGGCGAGCCGCGACTCGTACGCCCCGAAGACGGCGAGGACCACGGCGGACGCCGCGAGCGAGAGCCAGGCCCACAGCGGCCATCCCTCCTCCTGCCCGAGGACCAGGGGGACGGTCAGGAGGGAGACGGCGGCGGCGAGCAGGACCAGGCCGGGCAGGTCGAGGGAGCGCGAGCGTTCCGGTTCGGTGCGCGCGTCGGGCGGCAGGACGCGGGCGCCGAGGGCCAGCAGGGCCAGGCCGATGGGGACGTTGACGAGGAACACCGGCCGCCAGCCGCTGCCGAACAGATCCGCGCTGACGAGGACTCCGCCCGCGACCTGGCCCGCGGCGGCGCCGGTGGCCAGCACCGCGGAGTACGCGCCGAGCGCGCGGACGCGGGCCTCCCCAGTGAAGTTGCGCTGGATGAGGCTGAGCACCTGCGGGATCATCAGGGCGGCGCCGGCGCCCTGGACGATCCGGAAGGCGATCAACTGGCCCGTTCCCGCGGCCAGTCCGCAGGCGAGCGAGGCGGCGGTGAAGAGGGCGAGTCCGCCGAGGTAGGTACGGCGGTGGCCGAGCCGGTCGCCGAGGCGCGCGCCGGTGATCAGCAGGACCGCGTAGGCGACGGTGTATCCGGCGACGACGAGCTGAAGTCCCGCTCCGGAGGCGGAGAGTTCGGTACGGATGGTGGGTGCGGCGACGTTGACGATGAAGACGTCGAGCAGCGCCATGAACTGGGCGGCGAGCACCACCGCGAGCAGCATCCGCCGCCGGTTGTCAGTGCCGCCGTCTTTACTGAGTACGGGACGTGTTGAGGTCGTCGTCATGTCAGGGAGCCTGACGCCGATCCGATACGAGTAACGAGAGCCCGCCGATGCTGGTACTGACACCACCTGGCAACGGCGGCGGGGGGACTCGATCATGGGGGTGTGACGATCGTGGCAACACCGACACCGCGCCGGCGCAGGCACGAACTGGCCGCGTTCCTGCGCAGCCGCCGGGCCCGGGTGACGCCGGAGGACGTGGGCATGCCACCAGGCCTGCGCCGCCGCACGCCCGGGCTGCGCCGCGAGGAGGTGGCCCAGCTCTCCGGCGTCGGCGTCACCTGGTACACCTGGCTGGAACAGGGGCGCCCGATCAACGCCTCCGCCCAGGTGCTGGACGCGGTGGCGCGTGTCCTCCGGCTCGACCGGCCCGAGCGGGAGCATCTGTACCACCTGGCGGAGGTGCCGTTCGCACCCGACCAGAGCACCGAGGACGTGGACGTCGTCAGCCCGGAGATCCAGGGCATCCTGGACGCCCTGGCGCCCCATCCGGCGGTCGTCTACAACAGCCGGTACGACGTGCTCGCGACCAACTCCCCCTACCGGCTGCTGTTCTCCGTCCCGGAGATGAGAGCGCCCGGCGTCCGCAACGTCCTGTGGACGCTCTTCACGATCCGCGACGCGGACTGCCCGCTCGTCGACAAGGAGCGCGAGCTGCCGCTCATGGTCGCCCAGATGCGCGGGGCGTACGGCCGGCACGTCGGCGAGCCCGCCTGGGAGTCGTTCGTCCGGCGGCTGTCGGAGGCGAGCCCGGAGTTCGCGCGAATGTGGCGGAGCGGCGATGTCGTGCCGCCCCGCAGCCAGATCAAGACGTTCCGTCACGACGCGGTGGGCGTGCTGCGGCTGACGTCGGTGTCGCTCTCGATCAACGGGATGCCGGAGTGCCGGATCGTGGCGTACACGCCGAACGACGAGGAGAGCCGGCGGGCCGTAGAGACGCTGTGCGTCGAGGAGGTGGACACCTGGGAGTGACGGAAACGACGAATCCCGCCCCCTGGCGGGGACGGGATTCGGTGACTGTGGAGCTAAGGAGAATTGAACTCCTGACCTCCTGCATGCCATGCAGGCGCTCTACCAACTGAGCTATAGCCCCTCGTGTTCTTCGCGCTCCGCGCTGCGAACAAGAAGAACTTTAGCCTGTGACCTGCCGGAAAGTGAAATCCGGGTCTGCGGGCCGCTCAGTCGTCGTCGCCGAGGACCGGCTCGGGCAGCGTGCCGGCGTTGTGCTCCATGAGCCGCCAGCCCCGGGCGCCCTCACCGAGGACGGACCAGCAGCAGTTGGAGAGCCCGCCGAGGCTCTCCCAGTGATGCGCCTCCAGGCCGAGGAGCCGTCCGATGGTGGTGCGGATCGTGCCACCGTGGCTCACGACGACGAGCGTGCCGTCCTCGGGCAGCTTGTCGGCGTAATCCAGGACCACCGGGGCGGCCCGGTCGGCGACCTCGGTCTCCAGCTCGCCGCCGCCCCGGCGCACGGGCTCGCCGCGCTTCCAGGCGGCGTACTGCTCGCCGTACAGCGCGACGATCTCGTCGTGGGTCAGCCCCTGCCACTCCCCCGCGTACGTCTCGCGCAGGGCGGAGTCGTGCGCGACGGGGTGACCGGTGAGCGCGGCCAGCTCGGCCGCGGTGGCCGCCGCCCGCTTCAGGTCGGACGCGATGATCGCGTCCGGCTTGAGCGAGGCGAGCAGCCGAGCGGACCGGCGCGCCTGGGCGACACCGGTCTCGGTCAGCTCGATGTCCGTGGAGCCCTGGAAGCGGCGCTCCAGGTTCCACGAGGTCTGACCGTGCCGCCACAGGACGATGCGGCGGCCGCTGCCGCCTCTGGCGGTGCTCAGCTCAGCTCACCGTCCGTCCCGTCGGCGGCACCCGTCAGCGCGGCGTGCTCGGCGGCCTTGCCGCGGGTCTTCAGGGCGTCCTCGGGGAGGGGAAGCTCGGGGCAGTCCTTCCAGAGCCGCTCCAGGGCGTAGAAGACCCGCTCCTCGCTGTGCTGGACGTGGACGACGATGTCGACGTAGTCGAGGAGGATCCAGCGGGCGTCGCGGTCGCCCTCACGGCGGACCGGCTTGGCGCCGAGGTCCTTGTTCAGCCGCTCCTCGATCTCGTCGACGATCGACTTGACCTGGCGGTCGTTGGGCGCGGAGGCGAGCAGGAAGGCGTCGGTGATCGACAGCACATCGCTGACGTCGTACGCGATGATGTCGTGCGCGAGCCGGTCGGCCGCCGCCTGGGCGGCGGCGTTGACGAGCTCGATGGAGCGATCCGTGGCGGTCACAAGCAGGCTTTCGTCGGCGGTCAGAGACACATCAAGGGTCTCACGTACCGCCGACCGCCCCGCAAACGATTACGAACGGGTCACTTCTTGCTCCCGGGGATCTTGTAATCCTGGCCCAGGACCACCGTGACCGCCGCGTTTCCGACGGGCTCGCCCTTCTTGACCGCGGTCTCCGGGAGGCCGAGGGTCTTGGCGACCTCGACCGCGGTCGGCTTCTGGGCGTCTTCGCCGTAGAGGACCTGCGAGCTCTTCTGCGTGCCGGCCTCCGTGCCGCCCACGAAGGCGAAGCCTCCGTTGACCAGGACGACCCTGGCGGCCTCGGTGGCGTCCTTGCCGGTCGCGTCGCGGACCGAGACGCGGACCGCGCCGCCCTGCTCGGGCGGGGTGACCTTGCCGCCGAGGATGTCCTTGACCACGCTGTCAGCCGCGCCCTCACCGAGGGAGCCGTCCTGCTGCACCGGGAGGACCGCCGTCTTGTAGTCGCCGCCCTTGGCGTGCTTGGCCAGCCCGGCGAGCGAGGCGCCGAGGTCCTTCTCGGGCAGGGAGGGGTCAAGGATCATGACCAGCGTGGCGATCGTGTCCGCGTTGGCCTTGGGGTCGTCGGACATCTTCCGCAGCACGGCGTACATGACCTGGCCGAAGCGCTGGAGCTGCTTGGCCTCGGCCTCGCCGGGCGCGCGGTAGGTCGCGTAGGCGACGGCGGCGCGGCCGTTCAGCGTCTGGTTCTCGCCCTTGGTGACGAGCGGGTCCTCGCCCTTCTTGTCGCTGGGCACGGTGACGTCGGTGGTCAGGTCGATGTTGCTGACGATCTCGACCAGGTTCTCCAGGTACGGGGTGTCCAGCCGCCAGGTGCCGGCGATCTCCGTACCGAGGAGGTTGCCGATCGACTCGCGGGTGCCGCTGGACCCGTCGTCCTCGACGGACTTGGCGAGGGTGGTCGAGGTGCCGTCGTCGGTGGAGACGGAGAGCGCGTTCGGGAGCAGCACGGTGGTGCCCTGCCCGGTCGTCGTGTTGTCGACGAGCAGGGCGGTGGAGGTGCCGCCGCCCTTGAGGTCGTGGAGGTGGACGACGATCGTGTCGCGCTTCTGCGGGCCGGTCGCGGTGTTCTGCTTCTGCTCCTCGCCCGCGAAGCCGGGGAGCTTGCCGGCGGACCAGAGGTAGCCGACCCCTCCGACGGCGGCGAGGGCGAGGACCACGATCAGGGCGACGACCCGGTTGCGGCCCTTGCGCCTGGCCTCCTCGCGCCGCTCGGAGCGGCTCTCGGTGAACTTCAGCCAGTCGATGACGTCTTCGGAGTCCTCGTCGGGCTCCTCGATGAACGAGAACTGCTCGGTGCGGTAGTCGCGCTCGCCGCCGTCCTCGGGCGCGGAGCGCGGGCCCGGCACACCGGCCGGAGCGGCCACGGGGGCGGCCGGAGCGGGAGCCGGCGCCGCTTCGGGCTGTACGGCCCACTGCTGCCCGGTCTCGTACGAGGAGTATCCGTAGCCCTGCTGCTGCCCGTGCTGCCCGTACGGGTCGTACTGGGGCTGCTGGGACGTCTGGGGCTGCTGGGGCTGGGCGGGCTGCCCGTAGGCGTCGTAGCCGTACCCCTGCTGCGGCGCCTGCGGCTGCTGCGTGTGCGGCCGGTCCTGCGGCTGCTGCTGCGCGTACGGGTCGTAGGCGTCGTACGGCTGCTGTGACTGCGGTGGGACCTGCTGGTACACCGGTTGCCCGTACTCGTCGTAGCCGATGATCTGCGGCTGCGGGTAGTACGGGTCGTACGGGTTCTGATCGTTCACCGGTGCCCCTCTCCGAGGCTCACTCGCCGCGGTACAACTGGCGCTTGTCGATGTAGCGCACCACGCCGTCCGGCACCAGATACCAGACCGGGTCGCCCTGCGCGACCCTCGCCCGGCAGTCGGTGGACGAGATGGCGAGCGCGGGAACCTCGACCAGCGAGACGCCGCCCTTGGGCAGGCCGTCGTCCGTGAGGTCGTGGCCCGGCCGGGTGACGCCGATGAAGTGGGCGAGCGAGAAGAGCTCCTCGGCGTCGCGCCACGTGAGGATCTGCGACAGCGCGTCGGCCCCCGTGATGAAGAAGAGGTCCGAGTCGCCGTTGAGGGAGCGCAGGTCCCGCAGGGTGTCGATCGTGTACGTCGGCCCACCGCGGTCGATCTCGATCCGGCTGACCGAGAACTGCGGGTTGGACGCCGTGGCGATGACCGTCATCAGATAACGGTCCTCGGCCGGCGAGACGGCCTTGTGGCTCTTCTGCCACGGCTCGCCGGTCGGCACGAACACCACCTCGTCGAGGTGGAACAGGGCGGCCACCTCACTGGCGGCCACCAGGTGCCCGTGATGGATCGGGTCGAACGTTCCGCCCATCACGCCGAGTCGGCGCTTGCCGCGGCCGCCAGTAGACACTTCCTGCTCTCCCATGCGTGCAGAGCCTACTGGCACGGCAGCGGGCGCCTTCGGTCCGGTCGCCGGCTCAGCGGTCGCGGTTGAAGCGGGTGGTGATCCACAGCAGCAGGAGCAGCGCGCCGAACGCGCCGAAACCGGTGAGGTAGGGGCTGAGGCTGTCGTGGTTGCCACCGTGCTCGGCGCCTTCGGCGAGCGTGACCAGGTTGGCGGCGGTGCTGTGGAGGCTCATCTTCTACAGGACCTATCGATCGGGGACGGGAGCGAAGACTTCGCGGACATCGTATGCGGGCCGTCCGGGCACGCTCACGCCGACTCAGTCGTTGTCCCGGCTGTCGTACCCCGTCGCGGCCCACCGTGCCCGAGTTATCCACAGGCTCCGGTGGCGATGGACCCCAGCACCTAGGCTGGGACGCGTCAGGGGGACGAGCAAGGTCTCGTACGAACAGGGGGCATCCATGACCGAGAAGTCCGACAACGACCGGGGGAACGTGCCGAGCAGGCAGCGCAGGCGCTTCCCCGGCATCTCCTCACGCGCCTACGAGCACCCCGCGGACCGCTCGGCGCTCGTGGCCCTGCGCAAGCTCACCGGCTTCGACACGGTCTTCAAGGCCCTCAGCGCGCTGCTGCCCGAGCGCAGCCTCCGACTGCTCTTCCTCTCCGACTCCGTGCGGGTGAGCGACGCCCAGTTCGCGCACCTCAACGACATGCTGCGCGACGCGTGTTACATCCTGGACCTGGAGAAGGTCCCGCCGATGTACGTCACGCAGGACCCGAAGCCGAACGCGATGTGCATCGGCCTGGACGAGCCGATCATCGTGGTCACCACGGGCCTCGTGGAGCTGCTCGACGAGGAGGAGATGCGGGCGGTCGTCGGCCACGAGGTGGGCCACGCCCTCTCCGGTCACTCCGTGTACCGCACGATCCTGCTGTTCCTCACCAGCCTGGCGGTCAAGGTCGCCTGGATCCCGCTGGGGAACGTGGCGATCATGGCGATCGTGACGGCGCTGCGGGAGTGGTTCCGCAAGTCCGAGCTGTCCGCGGACCGCGCGGGCCTCCTGGCCGGTCAGGACCTCCAGGCGTCGATGCGCGGTCTGATGAAGATCGCCGGCGGCAACCACCTGCACGAGATGAACGTGGACGCGTTCCTCGCCCAGGCTGACGAGTACGAGAAGGGCGGCGACCTGCGCGACTCCGTCCTGAAGATCCTCAACGTGCTCCCGCGCACGCACCCCTTCACCACGGTCCGGGCGGCCGAGCTGAAGAAGTGGTCCGAGACCCGGGACTACCAGCGGATCATGGACGGGCACTACCCGCGGCGGTCGGAGGACAAGGACACCTCGGTGACCGACTCCTTCCGGGAATCGGCCGGGCACTACGCCGATTCGGTGCGCACCAGCAAGGATCCGCTGATGAAGCTGGTCGGTGACATAGCCGGCGGCGCGGGCGACCTGGCGAACGACCTGGGCGGGAAGCTGCGCAACCGGTTCGGCGGCGGAGCACCCGGCACGGACGGCGGCGCGGGCGACGGCGGTGGCGCCGAGGGCGGTCAGAAGGAGGGCTGAGCGCTCGGGGCGAGAGTCCCGCAGAGCGAGGAGACGGCCGGCCGGCCTGTGGCGTACGGGTCGGTGACGGCCGCCCCGCCGGGATCCGGGGCTCGCTCGCCGGCGAGCAGCGGGTGCAGCGTGCCGGACGGGTCGGTTCCGCAGGCCTGCGGACCGGCCTGGACGGTGCTGGCCAGCAGTTCGGCACGGTGCATCCGCAGGTCTTCACGGTCGAAGCGGAAGTGCGTCTCGCGGTGCACGGTGAAGAGCGACGCCTCGCTCACGGGCCCGGCGCCCGAGGCAGCGGGGCGCAGGGCGTAGGTGAAGGTGTGGTCCGAGGTGACCTCCAGCATGTCGGTCGCCGTCTCCGCGAAGCGGAGGGTGCCCTGGACGCGGATGCCGGGGGACGCCAGGGCGACCTGGGCGGGGTCGAACCGCACCAGCCAGCCGGCGACCGCGTGGCGGCCGTCGTCGAGCGAGGCCTCGACGCTCTGGTCGAACTGCGCCAGCTGGTCGGGGTCCACGAGCAGCCGGGCGGGCCGGACCGTCGCGCCCTTCAGGACCTCGGGGTCCAGTGAGGACGCCACGAGGTAGTCCTTGGCGATCGCCAGGGCGGCCACGACCTGGCTCTCCGAGAAGTGCGTGGTGCGTCCCGTGACCGGGAGGTTGATGCCGGCGGCGCCCGTGCGGTACTCGGCGGCGGGGCTGTGGGCGAACAGCTGGGCGGGCTCGCCGCCCGGCACGGGGCTCTGCGGGGCGAGCGGGACCATGGTGATCCGCAGCGGTTCGGCGCGCTGGTCGACGGGGGGCTGGTAGGGGTTGCGGACGCCGAGGTAGATGGCCGTACCGAACGCGAGGAGGATCAGCAGGACCAGCATGAGGGCCTGGCGGGAGCCGCTTCTGGCCTCCCTCCAGGTGGGGCGGGAGCGCACGGCCTGGGAGTGCTCGCCCATCCGCTCCTCGGCGGAGAACTCCTGGAGCCGGGCAGCGCGGACGAACGACTCGTCGAAGACGACGGATCGGTACTCGTCCTCACCACCGCCGGGGTCGGGAACCGGCCCCTCAGGCGGGTCGCCACGCCCTGCCATACCTTCAGAGTAGGTCGGACGGGGCTCGGGTAAACGCCCAGGTACACGACAAGTTCCGAAGAATTCCGACGAAACCCCCGGCCACCAGGGCGCATGACCCCGAAGCTCGGATCGGAGGGTTCAGGGCGTCCGGGGGACGGCCGGGGCGGGGGGCGCGGAGTACTCGGCGGAGGCCGAGGGCGCGGTGACCGCCGGAGGGCTCACCCGTGGCTTGTCGATGCCGGTGGTGGCGGGTGCGGGGACCTGGTCCTGCCGGTTGGCGGAGGCGCCTCGGTAGACCGCGGTGAAGGCGAGGGCGACCATGCCGACACCCATCACGAGGGCGAGCACCCAGGCGACGGGCCGGTGCCAGCGGGCGCTACCCCGGTAGGGGCGCAGGGCGCCGCCGTGGGGGCCGTAGGGACCCGAGTCGTCGTCGAGGTCGTCCGGGTCGTACACGTGGCCGTAGTGGCCCCCGAGGGGGTCCGAGAGGTCGTAGCCGTCCTCGCGGAGATCGTCGTCGCCCGGTCCGCCGCCTGCCCGGGCACGGGCGGCCTCCGCCTCGGCGCGCGCCTGGGCGGCCGCGAGCAGGCGCTCCACGGCGGTCGGCTCATGGACCTCGGCGGCCCGTACGAAGTCCTCGTCGAACACCACGGTGGCGAAGTCGTCCGCGCCCCCGCGGTCGTCAGCGTTCTCAGGGTCCCTGCCGTCCGGGAACGGCTTGCCCCCCACGTCGTCCGGCACGTTTTTCAGAGTAGACCTGGGAGGTGGTTTTGGGCAGGGAGAGTGCGAACTATCCCCGCCCGTCCGGCTCCCCGATCGCCCTGCGGGGGCGGGGCCGATCGGGGGATTCGGAGGTCAGCGCGTGTGGCCGTCGCCGGTGACGATGTACTTCGTCGAGGTCAGCTCCGGCAGGCCCATCGGCCCACGGGCGTGGAGTTTCTGGGTCGAGATGCCGATCTCGGCCCCGAAGCCGAACTGGCTCCCGTCGGTGAAACGGGTGGACGCGTTGACGGCGACCGTCGTGGAGTCGACCAGCTGGGTGAAGCGGCGGGCGGCGGCCTGCGAGGTGGTGACGATCGCCTCGGTGTGGCCGGAGGACCAGAGCCGGATGTGTTCGACGGCCTTGTCGAGGGAGTCGACGACGGCGGCGGCGATGTCGTAGGAGAGGTACTCGGTCTCCCAGTCCTCCGGGGTCGCGGGGACGACGGTGGCCTTGGAGCCCTCGGCCTGGGCGAGGACCCGCTCGTCGGCGTGGACGGTGACCCCGGCGTCCGCGAGGGCGGCCAGGGCGCGGGGCAGGAAGGCGTCCGCGATGTCCCGGTGAACGAGGAGGGTCTCGGCGGCGTTGCAGACGCTGGGGCGCTGCGCCTTGGAGTTGATCAGGATGTCGACGGCCATGTCGAGGTCGGCCTGGGCGTCCACGTAGACGTGGCAGTTTCCGGTGCCGGTCTCGATGACCGGGACGGTGGACTCCTCGACGACGGTACGGATCAGGGAGGCGCCGCCGCGCGGGATGAGGACGTCGACCAGGCCGCGGGCGCGCATCAGCTCCCGTACCGAGTCGCGGGACTCGCCGGGGACGAGCTGGACGGCGTCGGCGGGCAGTCCCGCGCCGCCGACGGCGTCGCGCAGGACCTTCACCAGGGCGGTGTTGGAGGAGTAGGCGGAGGACGAGCCGCGCAGGAGGACGGCGTTTCCGGCCTTGAGGCAGAGGGCGGCGGCGTCCACGGTCACGTTGGGACGGGCCTCGTAGATGATGCCGACGACACCGAGGGGGACGCGGACCTGGCGCAGGTCGATGCCGTTGGGGAGGGTCGAGCCGCGGACGACCTCGCCGACCGGGTCGGGCAGGGCGGCGACGTCGCGCACGTCGGCGGCGATGGCTCGGACCCGCTCCGGGGTGAGGGTGAGCCGGTCGATGATCGACTCGCTGGTGCCGGCCTCCCGGGCACGGGCGATGTCCTCGGCGTTCGCCTCGACGATCTCGGCGGTGCGGACCTCGAGGGCGTCCGCGATCGCCAGCAGGGCGTCGTCCTTGGCCGCGCGCGGAAGTGGCGCGATTTCGGCGGCGGCGGCGCGGGCGCGGTAGGCGGCCCGGGCGACCGGGGACAGGTTGTCGAGGGGCGTGAGCGAGGTCATGCCCGCAGGGTACTGGCACCTCTGCGGACATCCCTCACGAATGCCGTTCGCATCCCGCACTCCGAGACGGCCGTCTCGGTGGCCGCGTGGGCCGCGGTGACGCCGGTCTCAGTACGGGTGGACGCCCACCGGGGCGGCCGGCGGGGGGCCGTAGCCCTCGGCGATGCGCTGGTGGTAGGTCTCGCGGTCGATGACCTCCAGGCCGACGATCTCCCAGGGCGGCAGCTTGGCGCTCTGCCGGTGCTCGCCCCACAGCCGCAGCGCGACCGCGGCGGCATCGTGCAGGTCACGGGCCTCTTCCCAGTACCGGATCTCGGCGTGATCATTGGCATAGCGGCTGGTCAGCAGGAAGGGATGGTCGTGGGCCAGCTGTTCGAGGCCGCGCCTGACCTCCTTCAGCGGGGCCTCGGCGCCCGAGACGCTGAGGGTGATGTGCCAGAGCTTCGAGGCGACCACCGGTCGCTCCTCGACGCGTGTCCCAGCTGTGTCGGTGTCCTGTCCCTCGTCGAAGTCGGCTCCGGCCTCGACACTGGTCAGGGCGCGTTCGGCAGTCCCGCGGGGCGGTGCCCCTGGGCGCGCTCGTCTCACCGGCGGCCTCCTGATTGATGCGTGTGGTGCTGTACCCCGCCCTTGTCTTGTCCCCGAGACAAAGTTGACCAGCCCGAGGCGGCGTCCGGGGCGGTTTTGGTAAAGGTCCCTACCGGATGGCCGGTCTTTCGGCCGTTTCTCCACACGGCTCTCACGCAGCGGCCCGTCAGGGGCGGACGACGACCAGATCGTCGCGGTGCACGACCTCCCGCTCGTACTCCGGGCCGAGCTCCCTGGCGAGCTCGGGCGTGGAGCGGCCGAGCATCCGGGGGATCTCCTTGGCGTCGAAGTTGACGAGGCCGCGGGCGACGGCGCGGCCGTCGGTGTCGCGCAGCTCGACCGGGTCGCCGGCCACGAACTCCCCTTCCACGGAGGCGATTCCGGCCGCGAGGAGCGACTTCTTGCCCTGGACGACGGCCCGTACCGCGCCCTCGTCCAGGGTCAGGTGACCCTGCGGGGTGGAGGCGTGGGCGAGCCAGAGCAGCCGGTCGGCGGAGCGGCGGCCGGTGCGGTGGAAGTACGTACCGGTGTCGCGGCCGGAGAGGGCGTCGGCGGCGCGGACGGCGGAGGTGAGGACGACGGGGATGCCGGCGGCGGCGGCGATCCGGGCGGCCTCGACCTTGGTGACCATGCCGCCGGTGCCGACCCCCGCCTTTCCGGCGGAGCCGATCTCGACGTGTGCGATGTCCCCGGGGCCCGCCACCTCCGCGATCCGCGCGGATCCCGGCTTGGCGGGGTCGCCGTCGTAGAGCCCGTCGACGTCCGAGAGCAGGACGAGCAGGTCGGCTCGGACGAGATGGGCGACGAGGGCGGCGAGCCGGTCGTTGTCGCCGAAGCGGATCTCGTCCGTGGCGACGGTGTCGTTCTCGTTGACGACCGGCAGGGCGCCCATGGCGAGGAGCTGGTCGAGGGTCCGGTAGGCGTTGCGGTAGTGCGCGCGCCGGCTGGTGTCGTCGGTGGTGAGCAGCACCTGCCCGACGCGTACGCCGTAGCGGGCGAAGGAGGCGGTGTAGCGGGCGACGAGCAGGCCCTGGCCGACGCTGGCGGCGGCCTGCTGGCGGGCGAGGTCCTTGGGCCGGCGGGTGAGGCCGAGCGGGGCGAGACCGGCGGCGATGGCGCCGGAGGAGACCAGCACGATCTCCTTCTCGCCGCCGCTGCGGACCGTGGCGAGGACGTCGACGAGGGCGTCGACCCGGTCGGCGTCCAGGCCGCCGGAGGCGGTGGTGAGCGAGGAGGAGCCGACCTTGACGACGATCCTGCGGGCTTCCTTCACGAACTGCCTTGCCTCTGTCACCTGTACCGCCGTCACCTGCGTCGCCCTCATTCCGATGTCTGCCAGGCAATCTACGCGAGCGGGGACGGACGGCGCCCGTCCATTCCGCTGAGTGGAACGGCCGGGCGGCACGCGGCGGAACCTGCCGGCGGCGCGGCGGAACCTGCCGGCGGCGCGGCGGAACCTGCCGGGGGCGCGTACGCGTGACGGTCACGCGGCGCCGCCCGGCCCGTCGTCACCGGCTGGCGACGGAGTCCGACCCGACGCCCGCGTCACCGGCGGGGCCCGCGGCGCCCGCCTGTGCCTTCCGGCCCCCGGGCACGAGGATCTTCTTCGCCAGCAGGTAGGTGAACGGGATGGCGACGACGGCCGCGACCAGCGGCGCGATCCGGTCGTCCATCCCGGCCCACGTCACCAGCGCGTACAGGCCGACGCTCTGCACCAGGTAGTTGGTGAGGTTGGTGAGCGGGAAGAGCGCGAACTTCTTCCAGGTGGGGCGGGTGCGGTAGGTGAAGTAGGTGTTCAGGAAGAACGAGCCGACCATGCTGAGCACGAAGGCGAGGGAGTACGCGGCGAAGTACGGCATCCAGGGGTGCAGCAGCAGGTAGCAGCCGTAGAACGTCCCCGTGTTGATTGCGCCCACCACGCCGAAGCGGACGATCTGTCCGAGCTGACCGCGCATCACATCTCCCGTTCGGTCGCCGCGACGCGGGTGCGGCTGCCGTCGCGGCGGCCCGCGGCGTAGGCACTGCCGGCGATGGGGCGGCGCCTCGTGGAGCGGTCGGTCTCCTTGACGAGGAAGTGCGGCCGGCGCTTGGTCTCGTAGTAGATCCGGCCGATGTACTCGCCGATCAGTCCCAGCATGATCATCTGTACGCCGCCGAGCCCGACGATGATCGCGACGAGGGTGACATAACCCGGGGCACTGACGCCCTGGGTCAGGGCGGCCACGACGATCCAGATCGCGTACAGCGCGGCGAGACCGGTGAGCGTGAGACCGAGCCAGATGGCGATGCGCAGGGGACGGTTGTTGAAGGAGATCAGCCCGTCCATGCCGTAGTTGAGCAGGGAGCTGAACTTCCACTTCGTCTCGCCCGCCTCGCGCGCGGCGTTCTGGTAGTCGAAGGTGACGGTGTCGAAGCCGATCCAGGAGAAGAGCCCCTTGGAGAAGCGGTTGTACTCGGGGAGCGACAGCAGCGCGTCCACGGCCGCGCGGGAGAGCAGGCGGAAGTCGCCGACGCCGTCGGTCAGTTCGACGTCGATCCACTTGTTGACACCGCGGTAGTAGAGCCGGCTCAGGGCGCTGCGGAGCTTCTTGTCGCCCTCGCGGGTGCGCCGGGCGATGATCTGCTCGTGGCCCAGCTCGTGGAGTTCGAGCATCCGCTGGATGAGCTCCGGCGGATGCTGGAGGTCCGCGTCCATGATCACGACGGCGTCGCCGGTGGCCTCGCGGAGCCCGGCGAGCATGGCGGCCTCCTTGCCGAAGTTCCGGCTGAAGGAGACGTAGCGGGTCTCCTTCTCGAACTCGGCCGCGATGGCGCGCAGCCGGAGGAAGGTGCCGTCCCCGCTGCCGTCGTCGACGTAGCAGATCTCGTACGTGACGGGCAGGGCGCCCAGCACCTCACGGATGCGGGCGTCGAACTGGTCGATCACCGCTTCCTCGTTGTAGCAGGGGACAACGACGGACAACTTGATCATGAACGTTGGCTCCTGAACGACGAGCGCGATCTACGGGACGGGTGGTCGGTACGAGACGAACCGGCGGTGCGTGTACGGAGCAGGTGGGCGGCGGTCACGGCGAGCAGCAGCGCCGCGGCCGCACCGCTCGCCGCGAGCCCGAGCCGCAGCCCGGGGGTGCGGTAGGAACAGGCGAGCCGCGAGGCGCCGTCGCCGAGTTCCACGGCGATCAGGCCGCCGAGCGTGCGCGGCACACGCGCCGGGCCGCCGTCGACGGCGCACAGCCAGCCGGGGACGGCGGGCACGGAGAGGACCGCGGTCCCTGCCGTACCGGGCGCGAAGGCGGCGCCGATGCCGTGGCCGGAGGAGTCCACGCGGCCGGGGCCGGTGGCGCGCAGCTGCCGCACGGTCCGGTCGAGCGCGGCGCGGTCGAGGCAGCCGACGGGGCTCTCCGGGATGTACTGGCGCTGCGCCGAGCGGACCCTGACCGCGACCCGGCCGTCGGCGGGGACGGTCCCGAGTCGGTACAGCGGGTTGCTGGTCATGGGGTACCTGCCGGCGGGCCGGAGGGTCGTGCCGAGGGCGTCGACCCGGCCGCGCAGCCAGGGCGCGTACCAGTACGCCTCCGAGCCGGGGGCGCAGACGGCGGTGAAGGACGTCCCGGCCGCGTCCGCTCCGTCCGCGCCGAGTGGCCAGCCGCGACCCGGGACCGGCCGGGGGCCACCGCCGCCGCGGGCGAGCCTGGGCACCTCGTAGAGACGCGCGCCCATCACCCGTTCCTGGCGGGAGAAGAGCGAGACGTCGCGGACGGTCCCGTCGAGGGGCGTGCCGGCGGGCCGCAGGGTGACGACGGGAGGGGCGAGGGCCGAGCGCCGGACGAAGCCGTCGGGTCCGGCGTCCGGTTCGAGGTAGGTGCTCACGCCCATGACGGCGCGGCCGACCGGGTCGTCGAAGCTGCGCGTGTGGCGCCCCTGGATGTACCAGCCGGCGCCGAGCCGGTGCAGGGCGTCGGCGGTGACCGCCGGGAGGTAGCTGCTGTAGTAGCCGCCGCCCTGCCCGGCGAGCAGCATCGGGTCGTTGGA
Organism: Streptomyces sp. NPDC013457; assembly: GCF_043089925.1. Classification (NCBI taxonomy): domain Bacteria; kingdom Bacillati; phylum Actinomycetota; class Actinomycetes; order Kitasatosporales; family Streptomycetaceae; genus Streptomyces; species Streptomyces sp. NPDC013457. The sequence continues at coordinate 450,250 of NZ_JBICBL010000002.1, read as the reverse complement.
GGCGAACGAGTGCGGGCCGGGGTCGGTACGGCTCGCGGGCCACGCGTCCGCCGCCTTCAACTGCCCGTACGCGGCGAGCGCCTGGCTGTCGAAGGTGCGCTTGGGCTTCCACCACTCGATGGCGTCGCGGATCCGTGTCGTGGACAGGACCGTGTACGAGGAGGAGAGGAAGACGGCCCCGGCCAGGGCCACCGTGAGGCCGCGGCGCACGCGGCGGTCGCCTCGGAAGCGGTCCAGCGCGAGGAGCAGACCGAGGAGGACGAGGCCGCCGGCGGCGAGGATCCAGGGCCCCGTCACCATGTACGCGGTGGTGCTCACGCTCAGGACCAGGACGAGCACCAGGGCGCCGCCGCGGAGCAGTTCGGGGAGGCGGGGCCGCCGGGCGAGCGCCAGCCAGGCCACGCAGACCAGCACGGCCGTGAGGGCGATCGAGGCGCGGTAGGGGCTGCCGTTCGGCATGGCCAGTCCGTGCCAGAGCAGGATCGTGGGCTTCCAGACCAGGGAGCAGGCCATCAGCGCGACCAGGGCGAGCCAGGCGACCCGCTCCCTGCCCGGCGCGCGGCGGACGAAGGGGTAGGTGGCGACGAGGAGCAGGGCGAGCATGCCGACGGAGATGTGCGGCACCCGCCCGACGAGACCGCCCGGGATCAGGTGCGCCAGGTAGTCGAGGGGCGCGGGCGGGCCCTGGTAGACGGCCTCGGGGGCGGGCTGGGAGAGCTTGCTGGCCTTGAGGCCGACGGTCAGCACGGGCGCGGCGAGCAGGATCCCGGCGCCGGTCATGGAGACGGCCCGCGCCACCACGCGCAGCCGCTCCGCCACGGGCCGCCCGTCCAGCAGCACCCGTACCAGCAGGATCAGGGCCATGCCGATGGTGGCCATCGCGGCGGTGTAGAAGTTGCCGGCCCAGCAGACGGTCACGAGGAGCGCGCCGGTCACCCAGCGGCGGCGGCGCAGGCACCAGTCGTAGGCGATGCCGAGGAGCGGGAGGGCGACGAGCCCCCACATCCACATGGGGTCGGAGAATCCGTCCGAGACCATCCAGGCACTCAGTCCGAATCCGACCGAGAGCAGCGCGCGCAGCCAGGGACTTCCCTCGTGGAGCCGGCCGAGAAAGACGGTCATGAGCGCGGCGGCGAGACCGACGCTGAGCAGCGTCACCAGAAAGACGGGGAACTCGACGCTGTGCCGCGGGAAGATCCCGACCAGCCACGAGAACGGGTTCATCAGATAGGTGAAGAAGTCGGCGAGAAAGGGCGTGCCGTATCCGCTGGCCCAATTGAAGAAGAGGTCGCCATGGGCTTCGCCGTGCATCAGGTCCCGGAGGTGCGCGTGGAACGGCACGAACTGATTGCCGAGGTCGTTCACCGCGCGGGATCTGCCGCCGAAGGGATAGGTACCGTGCACGGCCATGGCGAGGCAGTACGCCGCCATGGCGGTCACGGCGGCGAAGCAGGGCGCGGTCCGCCGCGCCCTGAGGTCTCCGGAGAGCGCCGGTCCGGTCCGTGTCAGCCCTGGAGAGGAATCGTCTCCTCGCCGGCCGGCGCCCTTCTCAAGCGAGGGATTCAGCACGGCGGACATCCCTGAATTCCGAACTCCTGGTCGACATTCGAACGGCCCGTCACTTTCCCTCGTCCATTTATGCACAAACAGGTTATGACCCGATGCGCACACTTCTCTTGGAAGAGGACGGAGCCGATAGGGTTGCCCCTTAAAAATCGACGAATCCGATCGCGGAGCGCCCCGTCATCCGGGCGCGGACCCCCACCCGGACGCCTCCCACCCCATCGGACCGTCGGAAAGTGAACGCGAGGTGCCGTCGAGGCGGCCTGCGCACGAAAATGGATCGAGGTGCCAGTGCCTGACGTCTCAGTGATCGTCATCGCCTACAACGACGCGGAGCGTCTCCCTACGGCCGTGCGATCGGTGTTGGACCAGACACTGCGGAGCGTCGAGGTCGTGATCGTCGACGACTGCAGCGGGGACCGCACCTTCGAGGTCGCCCAGGAGCTGGCAGCCGCCCAGCCGGAGCGGGTACGGGCCTACCGGCTGCCGGAGAACAGCGGCGCGGGCGGAGAGCCGCGCAACGTCGGCATCGGACACGCGCGAGGCCGGTACGTGATGTTCCTGGACAGCGACGACGTCCTGGAGCGCAACGCCTGCCGCAACATGGTCGCGGCCGCCGAGGAGACCGGCGCCGACCTCGTCTCGGGCCTGTGCGTGCGCCTCACCAAGGACACCGCGCACGAGAAGCGCAACGAGTGGTACCCGTGGCTCTACTCGGCGACCCGCACCCTGGAGTCCGTCACCGAGCTGCCCGACCTGTTCGTCTGGGACACGCTCTCCACGAACAAGTGCTACCGCCGCGGCTTCCTCCTCGACAACGGACTCCGCTTCCCCAAGGGGATGTTCTACGAGGACCTGATGTTCGTCGCCGACGCCTACCTCGCGGCGAAGAGGATCACCCTCATCCCCAACCAGGTCTACTTCTGGCACGTCTACGAGCAGGCCGAGGTCAAGTCGGTCACCAACAGCCGCCACGAGATGGTGAACTACCGCCACCGGCTGGAGATCCACCGCCGGATCGACGCGCTCCTCGACCGGCACGGCCTGGAGGAGCTCCGGGCCGCCAAGGACGTCAAGTTCCTCAAGCACGACCTCGTCCTCCATCTGCGTGATCTTCCGTTCCGGGACGAGGCCTACCGCCGCGAGTTCGCCGAGCTGACCCGGCCGTACCTCCAGGGCCTCGACCGCGAGGCGTACGGCAGGGCGGCCAAGATCCAGGCGATCTGCGCGTACCTCCTGGAGAAGGGCGACTGGGAGAACCTGCTGCCCGCCGTGGACACGCTGATCCACCGCGACAAGGTCTCCTCACCGCTCGCCCGGCGCGACGGCCGGGTCTACTGGTGCGCCGAGCACCTCGACGACGCGTTCGGCCGCGAGGTGCTCGACGTGACCGAACTCGGCTACCACCAGAAGCCGATCGGCAAGCTGTTCCTGCGCAACGAACTCACCTCCTACACGGAGTCCGGCGGCACCGCACGCCTCGCCGGCCGGATCACCAACCCGCTGGGGATCGTGGCGCCCGGGGACACCCTCACCGCCGAGCTGGAGTTCCGTGCCCGCCGCCGCAGCCTGCGGACGTACCTCTTCCCCGTCACCTCGCTCCGCCACGACGGCGAGACGGTCCACTGGGAGACCGAGGCCGACATCGGCTCGACGCTCCGTCCCCTCGGCGTCATCGACCCGGTGTGGGACGTCCGCGTCGTCCTCCGGGCCAACGGCGTGCCCACCCGGACCCGGCTCACCGTCGACCGGCACGACCTGGGCGGCGGGGCGCTCCCGGTCACACCACGGCTGACCCGCCTGGTGGGCGACCGGATGGAGCCCCACCCCACCGCCAAGGGCCATCTCGCCTTCCGGCTCGTCTCATCCAAGGGCGACAGCGACCGGATCGAGGAGTTCGTCCAGCGCGGCCTGCGGGGGAAGCCGGGGCAGCTCGCCAAGTCCGGCCTGCGCCGGGCCAAGGCGCTGCGCAAGACCCTCACTTCCGGCGAGACGAAGCTGCGCGTGTACCACGAGGTGTACAGCCGGCTGCCCGTGAGGAAGCGGACGGTCGTCTTCGAGAGCCAGTTGGGCAAGCAGTACAGCGACAGCCCCCGCGCGATCTACGAGGAGATGCGCCGCCAGGGCCTGGACTTCCACGCGGTCTGGTCGTACGCCGGAACACCCCGGGACTTCCCCGAGGGCGCCCAGCTCGTACGCCGCTGGTCACTGCCGTACCTCAAGGCGCTGGCCCGTGCCGAGTTCTGGATCGACAACCAGAGCTATCCGCTGAAGCTGGCCAAACGGCCCGAGACGACGTACATCCAGACCTGGCACGGCTCGGCGCTCAAGAAGATGGGGTTCGACCAGCCGCTGCTCAAGGCGCAGACCAGGCAGCAGCAGGAGGCCCAGCAGACCCACCTCGACCGCTTCGACCACTTCCTGGTCCGGTCGGAGCACGACGTACGCACCCTCGCCAAGGCCTTCCGGCTGCAGGAGCGGACGCTGCTGCGCTCCGGCTACCCGCGCAACGACGTGCTGGTCCGGGCCCGCCGGCGCGAGGAGGAGGCGGGTCGCCGGGTGCGCGGCCCGCTCGCCGAGAAGCTCGGCATCCCCGCGGACAGGACCGTGCTGCTGTACGCGCCGACCTTCCGCACCGCGGGCAAGGCCGGCCGCTTCGCGCTCCCCTTCGACGTGGAGCGCTTCGCCGAGGAGTTCGGCGACCGCTACGTGCTGCTGGTGCGGGCCCACTACTTCAACCACGTGGTGCTGCCGCCCGACGTGGAGGGCAAGGTCGTCGACGTCTCCTCCGAGCACGACGTGATGCCGCTGATGGAGCTCGCCGACGCGCTGATCACGGACTACTCCTCCGTGATGTTCGACTACGCGCTGCTCGACCGGCCGATGCTCTTCTTCACGTACGACTACGAGGCGTACGTCCACGAGGATCGCGGGACGTACTTCGACCTGCTGGAGCACGCGCCGGGACCGGTCCTCCGCACGGAGGACGAGCTGTACGCCTCGCTGCGGAACCTCGAGTCCGAGGGCCGGGAGTACTGCGACGCGCGCAAGCGCTTCGTGGCCGAGTTCGGCGAGTACGACCAGGGCGACGCCGCGCGCTCGATCGTCCAGAAGTTCTTCTCCGGGTGGAGCCGTCGATGACCGACACGATGCAGACAGCGACCAGGACGACGACCAGGGACATCGTCCTCGTCTCCAACAGCGTCGACGAGGTCGGCGGGATCACCAGCTGGTCGCACCAGATGGCCCGGCTCTTCAGCGAGCGCGGCCACGCGGTCCACGTGGTCGGCATCGTCCCCGCCCCCGAGGAGCGGCGGGCCGACCTCGGGGACGGTCTGCCCTACCGGACGACGACGCTGTACGACGCCCATCCGCCGGTCCTGAAGCCTCGTCGCGGCGTCAGGGGCAGGCTCGACCTGGTCGAGCGGCGGCGCAGGGCCTCGCGCGCGTCGGGCATGCGCAGGGAGGCGGCGAAGCTCACGGAGATCCTGCGCGCCGTGCGCCCGGGCTCCGTCGTCGTCGTGACGCAGGTCTGGGCGATGGAGTGGGTGGCCCTCGCGGACACCACGGGGCTGCGGGTGATCGGCATGAGCCACGAGTCCTTCCAGACGTGCCGTGCCTCGTCGCGCTTCCAGCGGGTCAAGCGGTACTACCAGGACGTCGACCGGATGCTGACACTGACGCGCGAGGACGCGGACCTGTGGATCCGGCAGCGCTTCGACCACGTCGGCGCCATGCCGAACCCGCTGCCGTTCTTCCCCGACGAGCCCTCCCCGCGCACCGCGAAGGCGGTCGTCGGCATCGCCCGGCTGCACGAGGAGAAGGGCGTCGACCTGCTCCTGGACGCCTGGTCCGAGGTCGCGCCCCGGCATCCGGACTGGGTCCTGCGGATCTACGGCTCCGGCGACGAGGAGGCCGCGCTGAAGGCGCAGTCGGAACGGCTCGGGCTGGCCGGCTCCGTCGCGTGGATGGGGCGTACGGACGACGTGCCGGGCGCCCTGCGGGGCGCGTCGCTCTTCGCGCTCTCCTCGCGGGGCGAAGGCCTGCCCCTCACGCTGATGGAGGCGATGGCGACGGGCGTGCCCTGTGTCGCCTTCGACGTGGCCCCGGGGGTCCGCGAGATCATCGAGCACGGTGAGAACGGTCTGGTGGTACCGCCCGGCAACACGGGTGAGTTCGCGCGCAGGCTGGACGAGCTGATCTCCGACAAGGAGCTGCGCGACCGGATGGGCGAGCGGGCCCGCGTCGACATCCAGCGGTATTCGACGGACGAGATCGTGGCGCGCTGGGAGTACCTCTTCGCGCTGCTGGACCGCTAGGAGACGCGGGGCCGGAGACGCGAGGGGCCCTCGACGACGAAAAGGAGGACCGCCGGTGACCGGCGGTCCTCCCTTCGTACCGGGTGTCGGCGCCGGATCAGGCGGAGGCGCCCCGGCGGGCGACCCAGCCCGCCCAGGCGGAGTCGATCATGTCGCGGACGTCGTGGCGGGCCTTCCAGCCGAGCTCCGCCGCGATGCGGTCGGCGGAGGCGACGACCCGGGCCGGGTCGCCGGGGCGACGCGGGGTGACGAGCGGGGTGCCGGAGTGGCCGGTGATCTCGTTGATCAGGTCGATCATCTCGGTGACGGAGACGCCCTCGCCACGGCCGATGTTGACCGTCAGATCGCGCGGCTCGCCGGCGGCGGCCCACTCGGCGAGCTTCCGCGCGGCCACGAGGTGCGCGTCGGCCAGGTCCTCGACGTGGATGTAGTCGCGGACACAGGTGCCGTCCGGGGTCGCGTAGTCGTCGCCGAAGATCCGCGGGGCCTCACCGGCGTCGAGCCGCTCGAAGACCATCGGGACCAGGTTGAAGACTCCGGTGTCGGCCAGCTCGGGGGTCGCGGCGCCCGCCACGTTGAAGTAGCGCAGGCAGGCGGTCGAGATGCCGTGGGCCTTGCCGGCCGCGCGGACCAGCCACTCGCCGGCGAGCTTGGTCTCGCCGTACGGGCTCAGCGGCAGGCAGGGCGTCTCCTCGGTGACGAGGTCGACGTCGGGCATGCCGTAGACGGCGGCCGAGGAGGAGAAGAGGAAGTTGCGCACGCCGCCGGCGGCCACGGCCTCGAGGAGGACGGTGAGGCCCAGCACGTTCTCGCGGTAGTAGTGGAGCGGCTGCTCGACGGACTCGCCGACCTGCTTCTTCGCGGCGAGGTGGACCACGCCCGTGACACCGTGCTCGGCGATGGTCCGGTCGAGCACGTCACGGTCCAGGGTCGAACCGACCACCAGGGGAACGCCCTCCGGGACCCGCGCCGCGTAGCCCGTGGACAGGTCGTCGAGGACGACGACCCGCTCCCCCGCCTGCGTCATGGCGCGGACCACGTGCGAGCCGATGTATCCGGCGCCACCGGTGATCAGATAGGTCATAACGCCCAAATCCCTTTCGCTAAGTACCGCGGGAGAGCCTGCGGAGCCTGGCTGCGACAGCCCGGAGCCCGTCACGGACACCGGGTGCGATCCGCACCGCGAGCGAGCCGTTCGCCGTGGTGTAGTGCTGCACCAGCAGTACACCGTACCGGCTGCTCAGCAGGACCCGGCGTCGCTGCCGCTCCTCCGGCAGCCGCAGCGCGGTGGTGAACGACGAGCCGTCCGCGCAGCTCACCGTGATCCGCAGGTCCCAGAGCTGGGTGCCCCTGCCCTCCCGGCTCCGGCCCGCCCGTGCGAGGGCGGTGAGTCCGGCCGGGACGCGGCCGGTCCAGCCGCCCGCGACCTCCCTCAGCTCGGCCCGCTCGGTACGGACGGCCACGTCCGAGCCGCGGGGCAGGAACGAGACCTGGGCGGTACGGGGCACGGCCTTGGTCAGCCTGCCGTACAGGTCGCGGACCGTGAACCGCAGCTCACCGCGGGCGCGACCGCGCAGATCGGCGTCGACGACGAGCGGGAGGGCGGCCGGGGGCAGGGTGTCGACACCGTCCAGCTCCGCGCCGGGAAGGTCGTCGGACCAGACGGCGGCGCCTCCGTCGCGGGCGTACGGCGGGAGGAGCCGGGCCGGGTCGGCGGCGAGCCGGGACAGCCGGGTCAGGTCCCTGGGCTCGTCGGCGGCCAGGATGAAGCGGGCCATCCACCGGGCGGGAGCCGTCGCGGCGGCGAGGTCGCTCTCGTCGAACGCCTTGAGGTACTCACGGGTCGCCGCCCACCACTCGCCCACGTACGCGGCGTCGCGCCGCCGCAGCTCGCGGGCGTACAGGCGCAGGTCGTGCTCGAGGAACTTGGCGCGGCAGGCGGCGGCGAACTCCGCGCGGCCGGCCGCCTCGAAGGTCTCGACGGCCGTGCGGTGGGCGGCGATTCTGTCCTGCCAGTTGGTGACGCCGTCCCGGTCGAGGGAGATCGACAGATGGGCGGCGGCGCGGCGCACGTGCCAGACGTAGACCGTGTCGGGGACCACGGCGACGCGGGGCGCGGCGGCCAGGACGCGGGCGGTGAAGAGGAAGTCCTCGTAGACGCAGTGGCCTTCGGGGAAGCTGATGCCGTGCTCGGCAAGGAAGGCCCGGTCGTACACCTTGTTGACGCAGAGCGTGTCGTGGACCAGCGGGGTGAGGTCCGCCACCGTCTCCAGGAGGGCCGGCTCGTGGTAGAGCGCGGGCTGCCAGCGCACGTCGCGGCCCTCGGGCAGCTCACGGCGCACGCAGGCGCCGACGGCGACGGGGGCGCGATGACGCTCGGCGGCCGCGACCAGCGCCTCGGCCGCCCCCTCGGGGAGGATGTCGTCGCTGTCGAGGAATATCACCACGGGAGCGGTGACCGCGCGGACTCCGTCGTTGCGCGGGGTGCCGCAGCCCCCGCTGTTCACCGTGCGGTGGACGACGCGCAGCCGGGGGTGGAGCGCGGCCAGCTCGTCCAGGACCCGCGCCGTTCCGTCGCTGGATCCGTCGTCGACGGCCACGACCTCGGCGACCACGGGTCCCTGGTCGAGGACGGACCGGATCGCCTCACCGACGAGGGTCTCGTCATTGTGTGCGATTACCACGACACCGAGCTTGCCCGCTACCTGAGAATGGGTGACGCTACTCACATCGGGGATCCTACGGGACGCGCGCCCAACGGATTGCGCGCCGGGCTGCGTTCGCCCGGGGCGCGGTCCGGGCCCCGCCGGGAGAGGGGTCGTCACCCGTCATACTGGATACGTTCACATGTCCGTATGACCAGGTTCAGGAGTCGACCGCAGTGCGCAATCCCGAGGCACCCCGGCTGCTTGGGGTCTACCGCCGAGCCATACCGGAACGCGTGCGGAAGGCCATCGTCGCGCAGGTCGACGCCGACGTCCGCCGCCGTCTGAAGATCCGGATCGCGAACGGCACCGCCGCCGCCGAGCGGCTGCGCAGCGGCCGGGTCGCCAAGCGGTACGAGGCGCTCACCGCCGCCGAGGACCGCGCCGTGATCACGGTCGGCCGCGAGTCGAAGGTCGCGCTCGTCTCCCCCGGGATCACCCCGCTGGAGGCCCGCCGCGCGAACCTGGGCGCCGTCCTGGCCGCGTTGTCCGGGGCGGGGGTCGAGCACTTCTGCGTACGGAGCCAGTCGGACACCGCCGCCGCCGTGGCCGTCCGGGCGGAGGACCGCGCCGCGGTCGTCACGGCGCTCACCGACGCCTGTCACCGGCTGCCGGGCTACGTCGCCCCGATCGGCGGGAGCAGCGCCGTCTCGGGAACCTCCCAGCCCGGCTTCGAGGCGGCCACCTGGCAGCGGCTGCGCGACGCCGACGTGCTGCGACTCACCTGGTACCACACCGATCCCACCCAGCTCCTGAAGCTCGGCGACCGGTACGGCTGCGACGTCGAGTTCTGGCACGAGGAGGACGGCGAGCTGGTGGCGCCGAGGCCCGGCAAGATCGCCTCCGCCCTGCCGCTGCGTGGCGAGACCGTCACCGTCCCCGAGTCGTACTTCACCAGCCTCGCGCCCCGCGAGTCGGCCGACGCGGCCCGGGTCCCGGCCCGCGCGGAGACGGCCGTCGTCCACACCGACGAGGTCACCTTCCCGATCGACGTCGTCTACACCTGGGTGGACGGCTCCGACCCGGCCTGGCTGCGCCGCCGCGCCGAGTTCTCGGGCGAGGCGTACCACGCGGAGGCGGCCAACGCGGCGCGCTACCTGAGCCGAGACGAGCTGCGCTACTCGCTGCGCTCGCTGCACATGTACGCGCCGTGGGTCCGCACGATCTACCTGGTGACGGACGACCAGCAGCCCGACTGGCTGGACACCGACGTCCCCGGCCTGAAGGTGGTCAGCCACAAGGACGTCTTCCGCTCCCCCGACCTGCTGCCGACGTTCAACTCGCACGCGATCGAGTCCCAGCTTCACCACATCGAGGGACTGTCCGAGCACTTCCTCTACTTCAACGACGACGTGATGCTCGGCAACGAGGTCACCCCGCAGGACTTCTTCCACTCCAACGGGCTCACCAAGTTCTTCCCGTCCCCGGCCCTGGTGCCGCTCGGCGAGCGGACCGTCGACGACCCGCCGGTCGCCGCGGCCGGCAAGAACAACCGGCGCCTGATCGAGGAGCGTTACGGCGCGGTCCTGGTGCAGAAGATGAAGCACATGCCGCACGCGCTGCGCCGCAGCGTGCTGACGGAGATCGAGACCGAGTTCGAGGCCGAGTACCGCCGTACCGAGGCGAGCAGGTTCCGCAGCATCGACGACATCTCCATCTCGTCGTCGCTGCACCACTACTACGCCTTCCACACGCAGCGCGCGGTGCCGTCCCAGCTGCCGTACGCGTACCTGGACCTGACGCACCCGTGGACGGAGACCCGGCTCGGCCGGCTGCTCGCCAGCCGTGACAAGGCCGTCTTCTGCGTCAACGACACGGTGTCGACGGAGCAGGACGTGACCGACCAGAAGGACCTGATCACGCCCTTCCTGGAGGCGTACTTCCCGGTGCCGAGCCCGTACGAGAAGAAGCCGTAGCGCGCCCAGGAACGAGAGTGGGGCCCTTCCCCGTCCGGCCGGACGGGGAAGGGCCCCACTCTTTCGCGTGGAGTCAGCTGCGCTCGAAGCGGGACCGCACCGGGAAGTAGGCGTTCAGGAAGGCCCGCAGCACGCGGTCCTGCTCGTCCACCGGCACCTCGGCGTCCGCGGACTCGCCGATGCAGAAGACGTCGTGGCTCCGGCTGGCGAGCAGTCGGCTGAGCACCGAGTGGTGCTCGTAGTTGCCGACGTTGACGTAGCTGCAGGAGATCGCCGACGGCACCGAGCTGCCCGTGAGGTAGCCGTAGTGGTGGTGCAGCGACGAGGTGATCGACAGGTCCGAGTTGGCCCGGAACGGGTTACGGGCCGTCGCCGAGACCTCCTCCGGGAACCGCTCGGCGATCTCGGCCAGCACGCTGCGGCGCAGCGGGTGCGGGGCGTGCAGGAAGCCGTGGGTGGCCACCCGGCCGAACGCCTGCTCCAGCAGGGCCCGGTTGTTCTTCGCCGCGGCGAAGTAGCCCTCGTCGTCGTCCGACGGCTCGCTCGGCGGGACGGAGGTCGGCGAACGGAACAGCTTCGCGACACCGTTGCTCAGGAAGAACGAGCCCGGGGAGAGCGGACGGCCGATGAAGACGTCGTCGTTGAAGTAGAGGAAGTGCTCGGAGAGCCCCTCGATCCGGTGCAGCTGGCTCTCGATGGCGTGCGAGTTGAACGTCGGGAGCCAGGACTGGTCCGGGAAGATGTCCTTGTGGGCGACCACCTCGATGCCGGGCTGGCCGGCGTCCAGCCACTCGGGCGTCTGGTCGTCCGTCACCAGGTAGATGGTGCGCACCCACGGCGCGAACATCTGCAGCGACCGCAGCGAGTACCGCAGTTCGTCACGGTTGCGGAAGCGGACGTCACCGCTGTCGGCGTCGTCGACCGGCATGTCCAGCTTGCGACGGACGTCGTCACGGCGCTTGCGCCACGCCGGGTCGGTGTCGTCGACCCACGTGTAGACCACGTCGATGGGGAAGTCGACGTCCCACATCAGCGGCTTGGTGAACTGGCTCAGCGTCGGATAGTCGTGCCCGCCGACCTGCAGCTTGGCGGTGGGCTCCAGCGACGGCAGCCGGCGGCCGAGGAGCGTCGTCGTGCGCGGGCTGTTGCGCCAGCCGTCCTCGTCCTCGTCCCAGAACTCGACGGTGCAGCCGTACGCCGGCCCGTAGCGCAGGGTCCGGCTCGCGCTCGTCACCGGCTTGAAGATCTTCACACCGGCGACCTCGCCGACGGTGTCGAGCCGCTCGGCCAGGACGGCGCCGGGGGCGGCACCGCGCGGCGTGATCAGCTCGCCGTACACGGGCTTGCCGTGCAGCACGGTCGCGAGGGCCTGGAGGGCCTTCTCACGGTGCTCGACCGGGACGGCGACCGTGTGCGCGAGACCGTCGTTGCGGACCAGGGTGAAGGGGACACCGGCGTCCTCGAAGGCCTTGGCCGTGATCTCCAGGTTGAGATTGGCCATCGTCGGGGCGTCGATGTCGTCCCGCTCCTCGGCCAGGCGGCCGGCGGACCGGATCAGGGACCGGTCCTGGGCCTGGATCAGTACCTCGCGCGCCTTCTGCTCGTCGGCGGAGTTGGCGAGCAGGGAGACGGGGGCGGCGACGCTGAAGCTCTTGGTGCCGCCCTGCGCGATCCGCAGGGCGGTACGGTCGGCCCGCGCGGCGAGGCGCTCGGGGGTGTCACGGCGGGCGACGAGGCGCTCGAAGAGCTCCTCCCACTGCGCGGTGATCTTCTCGCCGGAGAAGCGCTCGTTGACGCCGGCGCGCGCCGCCTTGCCGAAGGCGTGGCGGGTGTCGTCGTCCTCCATCAGCCTGGACATGGCCGCGGCCAGGGAGTCGATGTCGCGCGGCGGGACGAGCAGTCCGTCCACGTCGTGCCGGATGATCTCGGCGGGTCCGGTGACGATGTCGTACGCGATCACGGGCACACCCGCGGCGAAGACCTCGAGGAGGACCAGGGGGAACGCCTCGTTGCGCGAGGGCAGCAGGCAGAGCGCGGCCTTGGCCCACTCCTGCTCCATCTGGTCGGAGCGGCCCATGAGCTCCACCCGCGAGTGGATTCCGAGCCCCTCGACGAGGTGGCGCAGCCGCACCTGCTGGGGGCCGTCGCCGAAGATCCGCAGCGTCCAGTCCGGGAAGTCGGCGGAGACACGGTGGAAGGCGTGGATCGCGTGGTCGAGCTGCTTCTCCGGGGTCATCCGGGCAGCCAGGACGATCGTCTTGCTCTCCAGGTCGGAGCGCTGTCGGTAGCCGTCGGGCACCGCGTTCGGGATGGCGACGAGCTCGGGCGCCGCGGCGCCGAGCGAGTCGGCGAACCAGTCGTTGGTGCGCTCGGTGAGCGAGACGAGGGCGTCGATCCGGGGCGCGTACACGAGGAGCGGCTCGCCGGAGACGCCGCGCAGCTGGGAGGCGCGGTGCTCCTGGTGGACGGTGACGACCCGGGCCGGCGCGAGGTCGGCGACCGCGGCCATGAGGGCCGGCGTGGTCGTGACGAGGACGTCGGAGTCCAGGGAGCCGAGCGCCTGGGTCATCTCGATGTCGGAGAGCCGGTTGAAGGTGCTCTCCCACGAGGGCTTGATGATCTCGCTGGGGAGAGAGGTCAGCGTGCGGCAGGCCTCGGCGTCGAGGGTGGAGGTGCGCACGGGGCGCTCGACGCCGCCGGTCCGGTCCACCAGGTAGCGCCGCTTGACCTTGCGGGCGGCCGCGAAGAAGGGTTCCTGCCGGGTCTTGAAGACGCTGAGGACCTCGACGTCGTGCCGGGGCGCCAGGTGGATCGCCTGGGTGTAGGCGGCCATCTCGGTGCCGCCCATTTCGTCGCCCCAGGTGAGCAGAAACGTGATCTTCATGCGACTTCCTCTGTGCTGGGGTGCGCGGCTATGACATCTGCGCAGTTGACGGCGAGCGCTCCGGCCGCGGTGACATGGGCGTGCACCCGCATGAGGGAGCCGTTCTCGAGTGCGACGATGCGGAAGGGGGTCCGGTAGACCTGCTTGAGGTGACGGACGTCGGTCAGCTTCCGGGCGATCTTCAGCCGGGTGCCGCCGAGCCGCAGGTACAGGTCCCAGGTCCGGGCCGTTCCGCGCCCCGCGCCCATCCTGTCCAGAGGAACGTCGAAGGTGAAGCGGTCGCCCTGCCAGTCGGGAGTGACAGTGAGGGCCTTGTGGTTGCCTCGCCGCAGCACCGCCTCCGCCGTCGCGGCGGATGCCTTGGCGGGAGCGGTACCGATGAGTCGTCCGTGCACCGTGACCCGGTCCCAGCGCAGGTCGAACGAGGTGAGTTCGGCGTGCGGGCGGGGGGCGCGGACCTTCAGCAGCGCGAAGCCGTCGACCGAGCGCACGAGCCGGAAGGTCGCGCCGCTCGTCGGCGACGGGGAGAACGGGAGAGTGGGGCCGTCGGAGAGGTCCCGGCTCGCGGCCGCGGCGATCGTCGCGCGGCGGGTCTGCCCGCCCTCGTCCGTGAACAGGACGGCGAGACGCCAGATGCCGCTGCCGAGCACCGGTCCGCGACCGGCGGGCTCCGGGCAGTCCTTGTGGCGCAGGGGGACGGTCGCGGTGAGCAGCACCGTGCCGTCGGCCTGCGGTTCGAGCTCGAGGGGCACGCGCTCACGGCTCGTACCGTGCGAGAGTACGAGGTCGGCGGAGGTGAGGCGCCGCCCGGGGACGGCGAGGGCGACGTTCAGGGTCCTGCCGCTGGAGACGGAGAAGTGCACGGGCTTGAGCTGCGCGCTCGGCCGGATCCCGCCGCCGATCGCCGGCACGGTGTGCAGCTGCTCTACCCGACGGCGCATGCGTACGGCGGCCCGGCGCGCACGCTTCGCAGCGCCCACCGCGTAGGGCAGCAGTGAGTCACTCACGGCGATTCCCGGCTTCCATTCTCAGCTGACAGTCAGCGGCACATGCTGTCAAGGACGAAGTTCAATGGCAAGTTGACTCCTGATTTGACCATTATGTGACCGCAATCACTCGATCAAGTGAAACCTACATGTCTGTTTCCCCTCTTTACCTGTGGCGATCTCGCCGGATCGCCAGCAGGAAAGCAGGGGGAAAATGGGCCGCCGCAGCACCTTCGACCACTTCGTGCCGTCGCGCCGCACGCTGCTCGGGTCCGTGGCCGGCGTGACGCTGGCCGGACTCGTCGGCGGCTGCACCACCGCACCCGCCGGGGTGCCCCCCGTCGACCACGCGGGCGGCGGCGGCTCCGGGATGCCGGTGAGGCAGCTGGGCGCCGAGCCGCGGACCGGATTCGCGGAGCCCGACGGTGCGCGGGTGATGCAGATCGTGGCCCACCCGGACGACGACCTCTTCTTCATGAACCCCGACGTGATCCACACGCTGTCGAACGGCGTGCCGGTGATCTCCGTCTACGTCACGGACGGCGGTTCCTTCGGCGTGAACGCCGTCCCCGGCCGACCCAGCCCGCCCGCGAACCTACCCGCGTACATCTCCTCACGCCAGCAGGGGCTGCGGCAGGCGTACGCGCGGATGCTGGGCGCCCCCCTCTTCACCACGTGGGAGCGGACCACCCTCCCGCTGCCCGAGGGCCGGGAGGCCGAGCTCAACGTCCTGGAGCACCAGGGACGGCGGGCGGAGCTGGTCTTCCTCAACATACGGATGCACGCGAAGGACCGCGGCCGGCAGGTCAACATGACCCATCTGTGGGGCACCCCCGGCGTCCGCCTCCCCACCCAGCCGACGCCGGAGTCCCCGGTCCAGAAGGCGTTCTCCTACGGCCGCCAGGACCTGGTGGACACCCTCGTCTCGCTGCTGCGGCGCTACCGGCCCACCCTCATACGGACGCTCGACCCCGACCCCGACGCCCAGGTCCACGACGAGCGGCACCCGCGCGGCAGCGACCAGGTCGGCTACTCCGACCACCCCGACCACACCGCGACGGCGCTCTTCACCTGGCGCGCGCTGGCCGAGTGGGCCGACGCGTCGGGACGCCGCGGCAAGGCGCCCGCGTTCCAGACCGAGTCGTACCGCGGCTACTACAACCAGCGCTGGCCGCACAATCTGCCGCCCGAGACGGTCGCCCTCAAGACCGAGTACCTGAACGCCTACGGCGGCGACCCCTCCTGGGAGTGTGGCAACCCCTCCGGCTGCGGCGACTACGCCATCGGCTCCGACCGCGTCCTCGTCTCGAAGAAGGGGTGGGTACGCAGCACCCACCGGCGCTATCCGAACGCCGGGCCCCAGGTCGTGGCCTCCGAGGACGGCTCGCTGACCGTGTACGCCGTGCTCGGCACCCGGCTCGCGCGCTGGACCGGCACGTCGGCCGGGGTCCTGGGCGCGCCCGAGGACCTCGGCGGCGGGCCGCTGGCGCCCGCGATCTCCGTGACCACGGACGCCAAGGGCCGACAGCTGATCTTCGCCCTGCGCTTCTCCCGGATAGAGGGACCCGCCTCGCGCAACGTCCGCGAGATCGTGATGCTCCGGCAGCGGACGGCCGGCGGCCCCTTCGACTCCAGCTGGGTCGGGCTCGGCAACCCCGAGTCCCGCCCGCGGCGCTCCCGCCTGACGGGTCCGCCGACCGCGGTGACCGGCGCGGACGGCCGCGTCCACGTCTTCGTACGGAACGGAGACAAGGGAGTCAGCACCCGCGTCCTCGACGAGCGGGGCGACTGGTCGCCCTGGCGGGCGCTGCCGGGCGGGTACGTCCAGGACGGTCTCGCCGCCACGGTGGACGGCGGCGGGCTGATCCACGTGTTCGCCGCCGCGCCCGGCTGGGTGGAGCACTGGGCGCAGCGCAAGCCGTCCGCCGAACTGCGCAAGGGGTCGCGGCGATTCGTGGCCCGACCGGGGGACGTTCCGGACGCGGTGACCGCCGCGGACGGCTCCGTCCTGCTCGGCTACCGCCCGGTGACGAGCGACCGTGTGATGGTCGAGCGGCTGGCCGCGGGGCGGACCGGTCGCTGGACGACCGTGGCGAACCCGGTGGTGCCGGGCTACGGCCGTGTCGGTCTGGTCGGCGGCCGCAAGCCGACCGCGGACGGGCTGCTGATGGCGGCCTCGGCCGGGGGCGGCGAGGCCCTGGTGTACGACGTCCGCGACGGCGGAGCGGCCCAGGCGCGCGCCCGGCAGACCGCCGTCACGGTGGGCAGCCCGGCGGCGGTGACGGCGGTCGGCGGCGCTCCGGCGGCCGTGGTCACCCTCGGCCTGACGGGCCGCCCGGTCGTCACCCACCTCCGGGACATCGCGGACAGCCAGGAGTCCTGACCGCCCGCTCCCGCACGAGCGCCCCACGGCCGGAGTGGCACGTGGGGCGCTCGAAGCGTCTGTGACGCGAGGGAGGGGCGGGCAGACCCTAGAACGGGTTGAACTCGTCGAACTCGCGCTGCGGGTCGTCCCGCTCCGCCTCGCGGTCGCGGCGGCGCTGCGCGGCGGGACGCGGGGCTTCGAGGCGGTGGTCCTCGCCACGGCGGCCGAGCATCTCCGCGCCGGCCATCATCGTGGGCTCCCAGTCGAAGACGACCGCGTTGTCCTCGGAGCCGATCGCGACTCCGTCGCCCGATCGGGCGCCCGCCTTCATCAGCGCGTCCTCGACGCCCAGGCGGTTGAGCCGGTCCGCCAGGTAGCCGACGGCCTCGTCGTTGTTGAAGTCCGTCTGGCGGACCCAGCGCTCCGGCTTCTCGCCGCGCACCCGGTAGACGTCCTCGGCCTCGTCGTACGTGACCGTGAAGCCCGCGTCGTCGACCGCCTTCGGACGGAGGACGATCCGCGTCGACTCCTCCTTCGGCTTGGCCGCACGCGCCTTGGCGACGATGTCGGCCAGCGCGAAGGACAGCTCCTTCAGCCCCGTACGCGCCACGGCCGAAGCCTCGAAGACCTGGTAGCCGCGCTCCTCCAGGTCGGGGCGGATCATGTCCGCCAGGTCCTGGCCGTCCGGGATGTCGATCTTGTTGAGGACGACGATGCGCGGGCGGTCCTCGAGACCGCCGTACTGCTTCAGCTCCTCCTCGATGATGTCGAGGTCGGTGACCGGGTCGCGGTCGGACTCCAGCGTCGCCGTGTCCAGGACGTGCACGAGCACCGAGCAGCGCTCCACGTGGCGCAGGAACTCCAGGCCCAGGCCGCGGCCCTGGCTGGCGCCCGGGATCAGACCCGGCACATCGGCGATCGTGTAGACCGTCGAGCCGGCCGTGACGACGCCCAGGTTCGGGACGAGCGTGGTGAAGGGGTAGTCCGCGATCTTCGGCTTGGCGGCCGACAGCACGGAGATGAGCGAGGACTTGCCGGCGCTCGGGTAGCCGACCAGCGCCACGTCGGCGACGGTCTTCAGCTCCAGGACGATGTCCCGCGCCTCGCCGGGCTCGCCGAGGAGCGCGAAGCCGGGGGCCTTGCGGCGCGCGGAGGACAGCGCCGCGTTGCCGAGGCCGCCGCGGCCGCCCTGGCCGGCGATGAAGGTGGTGCCCTGGCCGACGAGGTCGGCGAGCACGTTGCCCTGCTTGTCGAGGACGACGGTGCCGTCGGGCACGGTCAGGACGAGGTCCTGGCCGTCCTTGCCGGAACGGTTGTCGCCGGCGCCGGGCTGACCGTTGGTGGCCTTGCGGTGCGGCGAGTGGTGGTACTCGAGGAGTGTGGTGACGGCCTGGTCGACGACCAGGATCACATCGCCGCCGCGGCCGCCGTTGCCGCCGTCGGGGCCGCCGAGCGGCTTGAACTTCTCCCGGTGTACGGAGGCGCAGCCGTGGCCTCCGTTACCCGCGGCGACATGCAGCTCGACGCGGTCCACGAAGGTGGTCATGGTTCTGTGCCTCCAGTTTGGGGGTCCCCCCGGCCGGAGGCTGGGGGAGGGTACTACGCGGTGGAATGTCTATCTAGTAACACGCGAAAGGCGGACCCGCTTCCCTGCCGGGAAGTGAGGTCCGCCTCCGCAAAAGAACCGATCAGGCGACCGGAACGATGTTCACGACCTTGCGGCCACGGTGGGTGCCGAACTGCACCGAACCGGCCTGCAGGGCGAACAGCGTGTCGTCGCCGCCACGGCCGACGCCCGCGCCCGGGTGGAAGTGGGTGCCGCGCTGGCGGATCAGGATCTCACCGGCGCTCACGACCTGACCGCCGAAGCGCTTCACGCCGAGCCGCTGAGCATTGGAATCGCGACCGTTCCGGGTGGACGATGCGCCCTTCTTGTGTGCCATCTCTCCTCAGTCCCTTACTTCGCAGCCGCGGGGATGCCGGTGACCTTGATCGCCGTGTACTGCTGGCGGTGGCCCTGGCGACGGCGGTAGCCGGTCTTGTTCTTGTAGCGAAGGATGTCGATCTTCGCGCCCTTGTGGTGGTCCACGACCTCGGCCGTGACCTTGATACCGGCCAGCACCCACGGGTCGCTGGTCACGGCGTCGCCGTCGACAACGAGCAGCGTAGAGAGCTCTACGGTGTCGCCAACCTTGGCAGTGGAAATCTTGTCAACCTCAACGATGTCGCCGACAGCAACCTTGTGCTGGCGACCACCGCTGCGCACGATGGCGTACACGCGGATCTCTCTCTCACTCGGGAACGGTCCCCTGATGCCAGCCGCTCACGCGGGCCGAAGCCCGCGGCGATCCGGAAGTGGACGAGCGGCCTCTCCCGGAAGCCCGGGAGGAGGGTGCTCAGGGGGGTGGCGCGTCATACGACACGCCGACGGTCAAGGTTACGGGCCGGTGCCTCAAGGGGTCAAATTCGGTGACTTCACCCTCCGGGGCGGTGCGGGCCGTCCTGGGGACGGCCCGCACCGGCGGCAACCTCAGTCCTGCGCGGGGGCGGCCGTCTTCTTGGTGGCCGCCTTCTTCGCAGTGGTCTTCTTCGCCGCGGTCTTCTTGGCCGTCGCCGTCTTCTTGACTGCGGCCTTCTTCGCGGTGGCCTTCTTCGCCGTCTTGCGGGCGGCCGTCTTCTTGGCCGGGGCGGCGGCCTCGGCCTCCGCCTCCGCGACGGGCGCCTCGGCCGGGGCCGGGGCGTCAGCCGGAGCGGCGGCCGGGGAGTCGACCACCAGGACGGCGGCCTCCTCCGCGCCCGACGGGGAGCCGGCGGGGGCGGTCACCTTGCGGACCACCCGGCGACGGGCCCTCGGCGGGGCGGCCACGGGGGCCTCCTCGACGACGACGGGCTCGGGCGCGGCCTCGACGACCGGCTCCGGGGCGGCGACCGGCTCGACGACGGTCTCGACGACCGCCTCGCCGGCCGGCGAACCGGCCGGGGCCGTCGCCTTGCGGGTGGCACGGCGGCGGCCACGGGGAGCCGGGGCGGCCTCCTCGACGACCGGGGCGGCCTCGGCCACCGGAGCGGCCTCGACGACCGGCTCCGGCTCGGCGACGGGCGCCGGCTCCTCGACCACGACCGGGGCGGGAGCCGCGGCGACCGGAGGACCGGCCGGAGCGGAGACCTTGCGGGTGGCCCGACGGCGGCCGCGGCCACGAGTCGCGGCGGCCTCGGCCTCGGCGGCGCTGCTGTACAGCTCCTCGTCGGCGCGGAAGGGCTCCTCCACGGCCACCGGGGCGGCGATCTCCGCGGCCACCTCGGCCTCGGTCTCGACCGTCTCGGTGTCGGATTCGGTCTCCGCCACGTCGACGTGCTCGTGCTCGTGGTGCTCGGCACCGCCGCGGCCGCGCTTCTTCGAACGCTTGCCGCTGCCACCGCCGCCGGGGGCGGTCGGCTGCTCCATGTGCACGATCACGCCACGGCCGTTGCAGTGGACGCAGGTCTCGGAGAAGGACTCCAGCAGACCCTGGCCGACCCGCTTACGGGTCATCTGGACCAGGCCCAGCGAGGTGACCTCGGCCACCTGGTGCTTGGTCCGGTCACGGCCCAGGCACTCCAGGAGGCGGCGCAGCACCAGGTCGCGGTTGGACTCCAGGACCATGTCGATGAAGTCGATGACGACGATGCCGCCCAGGTCCCGCAGGCGCAGCTGGCGCACGATCTCCTCGGCCGCTTCGAGGTTGTTCCTCGTCACGGTCTCCTCGAGGTTGCCGCCCTGACCGGTGAACTTGCCGGTGTTGACGTCGACGACGATCATCGCCTCGGTCTTGTCGATCACCAGCGAGCCGCCGCTCGGCAGCCAGACCTTGCGGTCCAGCGCCTTCATCAGCTGCTCGTCGATCCGGTACGTCGCGAAGACGTCGACCTCGCTCGTCCACTTGGACAGGCGGTCGGTCAGGTCCGGGGCGACGTGGTTCACGTACCCGTGGATGGTCTCCCAGGCGTCGTCACCGCTGACGATGACCTTCGAGAAGTCCTCGTTGAAGATGTCGCGGACGACGCGGACGGTCATGTCCGGCTCGCCGTACAGAAGGGTCGGGGCGTTGCCGCTCTTCGCCTTCTTCTGGATGTCCTCCCACTGGGCCTGCAGACGCTCGACGTCACGGCGCAGCTCGTCCTCGCTCGCGCCCTCTGCGGCGGTGCGCACGATGACGCCCGCGTCCTCGGGGACGATCTTCTTGAGGATGGTCTTCAGACGCGCGCGCTCGGTGTCCGGGAGCTTGCGGCTGATGCCGGTCATCGAGCCCTCGGGGACGTACACGAGGTAGCGGCCCGGCAGGGAGACCTGGCTGGTCAGACGCGCGCCCTTGTGGCCGATCGGGTCCTTCGTCACCTGGACGAGGACCGACTGGCCGGACTTGAGGGCGGTCTCGATACGGCGCGGCCCGTTGGCCATGCCGAGCGCCTCGAAGTTGACCTCACCGGCGTACAGGACGGCGTTGCGGCCCTTGCCGATGTCGACGAAGGCGGCCTCCATGGACGGCAGCACGTTCTGGACCTTGCCCAGGTAGACGTTGCCGACGTACGA
This sequence comes from Streptomyces sp. NPDC013457, assembly GCF_043089925.1. Classification (NCBI taxonomy): domain Bacteria; kingdom Bacillati; phylum Actinomycetota; class Actinomycetes; order Kitasatosporales; family Streptomycetaceae; genus Streptomyces; species Streptomyces sp. NPDC013457. Next base: position 428,942 of record NZ_JBICBL010000002.1, on the reverse strand, counting down.
GGTGGCCTGCTCCTTGTTGACGTAGTGCTCGACGAGCACGTTGTCTTCCAGGACGCCGATCTGGGTGCGCTCGCCGTTCTGGCGGACGACCATCACGCGCTCGACGGCCTCACGGCGGGCCAGGAACTCGGCCTCGGTGATGATCGGGACGCGGCGGCGGCCCTGCTCGCGGCCCTCGCGGCGACGCTGCTTCTTCGCCTCCAGGCGGGTCGAGCCCTTGATGGACTGGACCTCGTCGGACGGCTCGGCCTTCTCACGGGCCGGGCGGGGCTCGCGGACCTTGACGACCGTACGGACGCCGTCCTCCTCGCCCGCCTCGGTCTCGCCGCCCGCGTCACCGCTGCGGCGGCGGCGACGGCGACGGCGACGGGAGCTGCTGGAGCCGCCGGACGACGCGCCGCCCTCGTACTCGTCGGACTCGCCCTCCTCCTCGGACTCCTCGTCCTCGGCAGGAGCCTCGTCCGAATCCTCGGACTCCTCGGCCTCCTCGGCCTCGGCGAGCTCACCGCGACGGCGGCGACGGCCGCCACGACGGCGACGGCGGGACGGACGGTCGCCGTACTCGTCGGACTCCTCGGCCTCCGCCTCGGGCTCCTCGGCCTCGACCTCGGGCTCGTCGGCGACGGTGGCCGGCACGGGCTCTACGGCGACGGGCTCGGCGGGCTCGCCACGACGGCGGCGACGGCGACGACCGGCGGGCTCGGGACGCTCGGAGGTCTCGACGACGACGGCGGCGGCCTCCTCCACGGTCCCCTCGACCGTCTCCTCCTCGTCCTCCTCCGGCTCCACGACCTCGGCGGCAGCGGCGGCGGCCGCGGTCTCCGGGGTCTGGAACATCGGCTCGGTGAAGACCGGGGCCTGGAAGACGGCGACGGCGGGACGCGCGGCACGGCGACCGCGGGGCTCCTCCTCCGCCTTGGGGGCCGTGACCGGCTCGGCGGTGAACTGCGGCGACGACGCGCGGCGGCGGGTACGGCCACGGGTGGCGGCCTTCTCGGCCGCGGCGACCTCGGGCTCCGCCTCTTCGGCGGTGATCTGCGCGACGGTCTCCTGCGGCAGGCTCTCGCCCGCGGCGGGGGTGACCTCGGGGCTGGTGGCCTTACGGGTCGCGCGGCGGCGGGTGCGCGCCGGGGCGGCGGGCTCCTCGGCAGGCGCCTGCTCCTCCGCGACGGGCCCGGCGGCGGGCTCGACGACCGTCTCGGCGACGGGCTCGGCGACCGGCTCGGGCGTGGTCGCCTTACGGGTCGCACGGCGGCGCGTACGGGCGGGGGCGGCGGGCTCCTCGACGGGCGCCTCGGGGGCCGCCTCCACGACGGCATCGGCCTCGGCCTCGGCGACCGGCTCGGAGACCGGCTCAGGGGTGGTGGCCTTACGGGTGGCACGGCGGCGGGTCCGGGCCGGGGCGGGCTCCTCGACGGGGGCCTCGGCGGCGGGGACCTCGGCGGCCGCCTCCACGACGGGCGCGGCCTCGGCGGCCGGCTCCGGGGCGGCGGTCTTGCGCGTGGCGCGACGGCGCGTACGGGCGGGAGCGGGCTCGGCGGCCGGCTCCGGGGTGGCGGGCGTCTCCACGACGACCTCGGCCACGGTGTCGGTGACCTCCGCCGCGACCGGCGGACCGGCGGGGCGGGAAGCCGCTCGGCGCCTGCGGCGCGGCGGCAGCTTGTCACCAGGTGCGTTGTTGTCGGTGTTCTCTTCGTGCTGTTCGAGCATGCGGGCGGTTCTCCCGTCACGCCCCCGGGCGCCGCGCCTTGTTCCGGTCCGGCGGCACGATCGCGCACAGTGCGCGGTGCCGCCGTCCGGGGCGCGGGCGCCGCACGGGAGCTGATGTCTGGCTCGCCGGTTCCGTACGCTTTCTCCGTACGGCCTGGCGAAAGTCTCCTGGTCAGTGCGCTGCCCGACCCAGGTGGCTCCCGAGTACCAGGGCTGCGCTACAACGACCGCTCCCTACGCGGAACCTGCACCCGGCGCCGTCGCTGAGGCGGTCGCGGCGGCCGTGGGTGAAGCGGCCGTGACTGCCTCGCGGTCGGGCGCGAGCGGGTCGGTCACCGTGCCGGACTCCTCGTCGAAGAGCCCCTGCGCCAGCCTGGTCACCGCTGCGGGGACCGGCGGCGCCAGGTCGGCCACAGCTCGGAGACCGGACAGGACGTCGTCGGGTCGTACGGCAGGTGTCACGTGCCGAACAACCAGCCGCAGTATCGCACAGGCATTGTCCAGGGGCCTATCAGCTCCGGGACGCGCCTGTGGACGGTCCGCGACGAGGTCGGCGACGGCCGAGCGGGCGTCGAAGGTGCGGATGCCGTTCTTGGTCTTGCGCTGCACTTCCACGGTGTCGGCCGCGAGGAAGGCCGCGACGGCCTTCTCCGCGTCCTCTACGGTGACGCCGTCGAGCCGCAGCTCCCACACGGAGGCGGTGAGCCGATCGGCGAGTCCGGAGGTCCGGGCCTCGACGGCGTCGGTGATGTCGAGGCCGTCCGGGAGCGACTCGTCGAGCAGGAGCCGCAGATTCTCCGGGTCCCGGTGCTCGGTGAGGGCGATCTCCAGGAACTCGGCCTCGGAGCCCGTACCCGTGGGGGCGGCGTTGGCGTACGACACCTTGGGGTGCGGGGTGAAGCCGGCCGAGTACGCCATGGGCACCTCGGCACGGCGCAACGCACGCTCGAAAGCGCGCTGGAAGTCACGATGGCTGGTGAACCGGAGGCGGCCGCGCTTGGTGTAGCGCAGTCGGATGCGCTGCACCGCCGGTGCGGGCGGCGGGCCTTCGGGCTGTCGCTTGCCCAGTGGTTCTTCTCCTCGGTGCGGGGCGGGCGCGGTGGCGCGCCGCCCACGAAATACGGGGTGGCCTCTGGGGGGCCCGACCGGCTCACCCCCGCTTTCGCAGGGAGATCTCGGGTGCGGGCGCCGCGCCGGAGGCGGTTGTTGTACTACCCAGAGTACGCGCAGAGGCCACCACCGGTTCCACAGGCTCGGTCACCCCGGGTCCCCCCACCAGTGCTCGCCAGGCGTCCCTGCGTGCCTGCCGCACGGTCGCGCGCGCCGCGGCGAGGGCCTCCTGCGCGACCTGACCGGCCGCGACCGCCGCCCGCCTGGCCGGCGCCCAGACCTGGTCGCGGACCCAGTGCCCGACGGGGGCGCACACGGTGCGGTAGAACCAGACGGTGGGGCGCCCGACGAGATTCCGGGCGAGCCACGCGAGGGCGGACCCGACGGCCCGGGAGACGAACCCGGCGACGCGCCAGCAGACCCGCAGCGCGTCGAGGAGCTCCCGCCCGGCCGGGACGAGGACGCGGCGGTACAGCCAGACGAGTGGGACGACGACCCCGTACCGCGCGACGGGCACAACGGCGTACCGCCACAACGCGACCCACGGCCACACGAACAGGACCTTCCCGAGCAGACCGAGCCCCCGCACCAGCCCGTGCCCGACCGGGGTGAGGACATGGCGGTAGAGCCAGGCGAGGGGCAGCGCGACCCCGTACCGCGCCACCGGCACCACCACGTACCGCCACAAC
>NZ_JBICBL010000002.1:0-425334 GCF_043089925.1 Streptomyces sp. NPDC013457 | reverse complement strand
CGCCACCCACGGCCACACGAACAACGCCTTCCCCAGCGAGACGAGCCCCCAGGCCAACCCATGCCCGAGCGGAGTCAGGACATGGCGGTAGAGCCAGGCGACCGGCAGGGCGACCCCGTACCGCCACAGACGGTCGAGCAGGAAGGAGACACCACGACCCAACGGCGCGAGGACCCACCGGTACACCCAGACGGCAGGCACCCCGACCCCGTACCGCGCCACCGGCACCACCACGTACCGCCACAGCACCACCCACGGCCACACGAACAGGACCTTGCCGAGCAGACCGAGCCCCCGCACCAGCCCGTGCCCGAGCGGGGTGAGGACATGGCGGTAGAGCCATGCGAGGGGCAGCGCGACCCCGTACCGCGCCACCGGCACCACCACGTACCGCCACAACGCCACCCACGGCCACACGAACAACGCCTTCCCCAGCGAGACGAGCCCCCAGGCCAACCCATGCCCGAGCGGAGTCAGGACATGGCGGTAGAGCCATGCCGCCGGGACCACCAGCGCGTAGTGGAGAGCCGGACGCACGGCCTGGCGCCACAGCCAGACCCAGGGCCGCACGAAGAGCGCCCGGCCCAGCCAGGCCAGGGCGCGGCCCGTCGGGCGGAGCACGGTGCGGTCGAGGGCGCGGGTGCCGACGACGAGGACGTCCCAGACCATCCGTACCGGAACGACGATCACCAGTACCACGATCCGCACCGGAATCCTGATGGCCGCTGTCAGACAACCCTCTGGCTCGTCCGGCCGGCGCTGGGGCTGAAGCTGGTGCTTCTCCATGCTCATGCCGAACATGACGCGACGGCCCGGCGGAGGGTTTCCCCTCCCGCCGGGCCGTCGCCGGAGTGTTACGCGACTACTTGACGACCGTCAGCGGCAGCAGCTTCTTGCCGGTGGGGCCGACCTGGATCTCGGTCTGCATCGCCGGGCACACGCCGCAGTCGAAGCACGGCGTCCAGCGGCAGTCCTCGACCTCCGTCTCGTCGAGGGCGTCCTGCCAGTCCTCCCAGAGCCAGTCCTTGTCGAGACCGGAGTCCAGGTGGTCCCAGGGCAGGACCTCCTCGTACGTGCGCTCGCGCGTCGTGTACCAGGCGACGTCGACGCCCATGTCGGGCAGCGTCTTGTCCGCGCACGCCATCCAGCGGTCGTACGAGAAGTGCTCGCGCCAGCCGTCGAAGCGGCCGCCGTCCTCGTACACCGCGCGGATGACGGCGCCGATCCGCCGGTCGCCGCGCGACAGCAGGCCCTCGACGATGCCGGGCTTGCCGTCGTGGTAGCGGAAGCCGATCGAGCGGCCGTACTTCTTGTCGCCGCGGATCTTGTCCCGGAGCTTCTCGAGACGGGCGTCCGTCTCCTCCGCCGACAGCTGCGGGGCCCACTGGAACGGGGTGTGCGGCTTCGGGACGAAGCCGCCGATGGAGACCGTGCAGCGGATGTCGTTCTGGCCGGAGACCTTGCGGCCCTCGGCGATGACCTTGACCGCCATGTCGCCGATCTGGAGAACGTCCTCGTCCGTCTCGGTCGGCAGGCCGCACATGAAGTACAGCTTCACCTGGCGCCAGCCGTTGCCGTACGCCGTCGAGACGGTCCGGATCAGGTCCTCCTCCGAGACCATCTTGTTGATGACCTTGCGCATGCGCTCGGAGCCGCCCTCGGGGGCGAAGGTGAGCCCCGAACGGCGGCCGTTGCGGGTCAGCTCGTTCGCGAGGTCCACGTTGAAGGCGTCGACACGGGTGGACGGCAGGGAGAGGCCGATCTTGTCCTCCTCGTACCGGTCCGCCAGGCCCTTCGCGATGTCACCGATCTCGGTGTGGTCCGCGGAGGAGAGGGAGAGGAGACCGACCTCCTCGAAGCCCGTCGCCTTGAGGCCCTTCTCGACCATCTCGCCGATGCCGGTGATGCTTCGCTCCCGCACGGGGCGCGTGATCATGCCGGCCTGGCAGAAACGGCAGCCGCGGGTGCAGCCGCGGAAGATCTCGACGGACATCCGCTCGTGGACCGTCTCGGCGAGCGGGACCAGCGGCTGCTTGGGGTAGGGCCACTCGTCGAGGTCCATGACGGTGTGCTTGGACACGCGCCACGGCACGCCGGAGCGGTTCGGGACGACACGGGCGATCCGGCCGTCGGCCAGGTACTCGACGTCGTAGAAGCCCGGGATGTAGACCGAGCCGGTCTTGGCGAGCCGGAGGAGGACCTCCTCGCGGCCGCCGGGGCGGCCCTCCGCCTTCCACGCGCGGATGATCTCGGTCATGTCGAGGACGGCCTGCTCGCCGTCGCCGATGATCGCCGCGTCGATGAAGTCCGCGATCGGCTCGGGGTTGAAGGCGGCGTGGCCTCCGGCGAGCACGATCGGGTGGTCGACGGTGCGGTCCTTCGACTCCAGCGGGATGCCCGCCAGGTCGAGGGCCGTGAGCATGTTGGTGTAGCCGAGCTCGGTGGAGAAGCTCAGGCCGAAGACGTCGAACGCGCCGACGGGGCGGTGGCTGTCGACCGTGAACTGCGGCACGCCGTGCTCGCGCATCAGCTCTTCGAGGTCCGGCCACACGCTGTACGTGCGCTCGGCCAGGACGCCCTCGCGCTCGTTCAGTACCTCGTAGAGGATCATGACGCCCTGGTTGGGCAGACCGACCTCGTACGCGTCCGGGTACATGAGCGCCCAGCGGACGTCGGCGGACTCCCACGGCTTGACCGTGGAGTTCAGCTCTCCACCGACGTACTGAATCGGCTTCTGCACGTGCGGGAGCAGAGCTTCGAGCTGCGGGAAGACAGACTCGGCAGCAGACATCTCGAACCTTCGTGAGCTGGCAGGGGGCGACTCTCAAGCGTACCCGGTGCTCAGTGGGTCAGCGCCGCCCTCAGTTCCGGGGCCGCCGCCCTGGCCCAGACCTGGGGAAACTCGCGTTCGCGGACCGCTCCGGCCGACTCCTCCTGGCCGTGGAGGAGTCCCCAGGTGAAGGCGGACTCGCCGGCCGCGTGCGCCTGGATCGCGAGGTCGCGCAGCGTCTCGCGGGCGACGACGCTGTCCTGGTGGTCGCCGAGGACGCTCTGGACGGCCTTGATCCGCTTGGCGAAGCGCTTGGCCGGCTTGCCGAGCGTGGGGCGGGCGGCGTCGGCGGCGTAGCGGGTGCGCTTGGCGGCCTTGCGGGCCTCGTGCATCGCGAGGTCGCGGTCGTGGCCGGGCGCGTGGGCGAGGGCGTGGTCGACGCGGCGGGCGAGGCGGTCGTAGTCCTTGAGGACCGCGCGGGAGAGGACGGGCACCGGGTCCTCGGCGGCGGCCTTGAGGAGGGGCGGGTCCGCCAGCAGCGCGTCGAGGGTGGCGAGGAGCGCGAGGTGGCGGTCGGAGTCGAGGGCGGCGAGGGCCTTGCGGTGGGCGTCGGCACTCGTGGCCGTGGACCAGACCTGCAGGCGGGCGTGGACGGGGCCGAGGACGAGGGTGTCGGGGATCGCGTCGACGCGGGTACGGAGGCGCTCGGCGAGGACCTCCTGGTCGCGTGAGAGGCCGAGCTCGCCGGCGAGCCACTTGAGCTCGTCGCCGACGGGGTCGGTGACGGTGCGGTCGAGGACCTTGCGGTACGTCTTGAACGCGCTGCGCAGGCGGCGGCAGGCGACGCGCATCTGGTGGACGGCGTCGGGGAGGTCGCGGCGGACGGCGGGGTCGAGGGCGATGATCGCCTCGATCTGCTCCCTCGCGTAGGAGAGGACGCGGCCGCCCGCGGTGTCCTCGTCCGGGAGGCCGGCATGGGCGGCGGATGAGGCGGGGGCGGCGTCGGCGTCGGTCTCGTCCTGATCCGACGTCTCCTCCAGCGCCCTCGCCAGCTTCGAAGGTGCCGACGAGGGGCGGATGCCCGCCTTCTTCAGGCGCTTCTCGACCGCGTCGAGGACGGACGGGTCCACGTCGTCGGCGAGTTCGACCTCGATCTCCGTCCAGGAGGCGCCGGGGCCCTTCGGGAGGCGCTTCGCGCGGACCGTGTCCACCGACACCTCGGCGAGCACGTTGCCCGAGTCGTCGAGCAGGTGCTGGACCTTGCGGGCGGAGCGGAGGCGGACGACGGGGACGACGTCCTCGTCACGGACGCGGGAGCGCAGGAGCGCCGCCAGGGACTCCGGGAGGGTGTCCGCGAGCGGGGCCCTGATCTCGTCGCGGATCCCGGACGAGACCGGGAACTTGAGGTGCCAGCCCTCGTCGGCGCCGCCCGTGCGGCAGCGCAGGGTGAGGGAGTCGGCGGCGAGGCGCAGGTCAGCCGTGTCGTAGTAGACGGCGTCGAGTTCGGCGACGCCCTGGTCGAGGACGGACGAGACTCCCCGTGCTCTGGTGAGGTCCGGGAGTCCCGTCCGCTCGGTGGCTTCGTACTTCCGCTCGATCTCGCGCTTCGTCTCCGCCGTCATACAAGGCTCCTAACCCTTCCGACGTCGGTCCATGCCCCCGCGGCGCCCCCGCTAGGCAGTTATCGGCCGCTGGACCCTGATCGACTGGAGCAGTCCGATCGCCACCCACACGGCGAACATCGACGAGCCTCCGTACGACACGAACGGCAGTGGCAGGCCCGCCACGGGCATGATGCCGAGCGCCATGCCGATGTTCTCGAAGGACTGGAACGCGAACCAGGCGATGATTCCGGCCGCGACGACGGTTCCGTACAGCTCGGTGGTCTCGCGGGCGATCCGGCAGGCACGCCAGAGGATGACGCCGATCAGCAGGATGATCAGTCCGCCGCCGAGGAAGCCGAGCTCCTCGCCCGCGACGCTGAAGATGAAGTCGGTCTGCTGCTCGGGCACGAACTGGCCGCTGGTCTGGTGGCCGTTGAAGAGTCCCGCCCCGTACAGGCCGCCGGAGCCGATCGCGATGCGCGCCTGGTTGGTGTTGTAGCCGACGCCCGCCGGGTCGAGCTCGGGGTTGGCGAAGGCGGCGAAGCGGTTGATCTGGTACTCGTCGAGGAGGCCGAGGGCCGTGACCGCGACCGCGCCCGCGACGCCGGTGCCGATGAGGCCGAGGACCCAGCGGTTGGACGCGCCGGAGGCCAGGAGCACCCCGAGCACGATGACGGCCATGACCATCACCGAGCCGAGGTCGGGCATCAGCATGACGATCCCCATGGGCAGCGCGGCGAGGGCCAGGGCCTTGGCGACGGTCCGGTGGTCGGGGTGCGCCTGGTCGCCGGCGTCGACCTTGGCGGCCAGCAGCATCGCCATGATCAGGATGATCGTGATCTTCACGAACTCGCTGGGCTGGAGCGAGAATCCGCCGCCGATCACGATCCACGCGTGGGCGCCGTTGATGGTCGCGCCGAGCGGGGTGAGGACGGCGAGGATCAGCAGGATCGAGATGCCGTAGAGGACCGGCACCGCGCCGCGCAGGGTGCGGTGGCCGAGCCACACGGTGCCGATCATCAGGGCGAGCCCGATGCCGGTGTTCAGGGCGTGGCGGAACAGGAAGTAGTACGGGTCGCCCTGGTTCAGCTCGGTCCGGCCGCGGGTGGCGGACCAGACGAGCAGGGAGCCGAGGAACGACAGCGCGAGGCTGGAGAGGAGGATCGGCCAGTCGAGCCGCCGGACCACCGAGTCGCGTGCGGTGAGCTTGGCGATCGGGCCGCGTTCGGGGGCGTAGCGGGAGACGGAGAAGCCGTGGGGTGCGGTCATCGGTCAGTCTCCCGTCCTGCCGGGCAGCGGCCCGTGGAGTGGCTCTTGTCCGCCGCCGGCATCGCCCGTCCCGGCTGCGTCGACCACCAGCTGTGACTTGGGGTCGTACGGCTTGACCTGCGGCGCGTCGATGGAGCCGTCGGGCTGGACCTTCGGCAGCGACTTCTGCGGCTGGGGCAGGAGGGCGCGCTTGAGGTCCTGGTTGCCCGCGTCGTCGAGGCCGTAGAGGGCGTCGTAGATGTTGCGGACGGCGGGGCCGGAGGCTCCGGAGCCCGTACCGCCCTGGGAGATCGTCATGACGATGGTGAAGTCGTCGGTGTAGGTGGCGAACCAGGAGGTGGTCTGCTTGCCGTACACCTGGGCGGTACCGGTCTTGGCCCGCATCGGGATCTTGTCCTGCGGCCAGCCGCCGAACCGCCAGGCGGCGGTGCCGCCGGGCTCGACGACGGAGCGCAGCCCCTTGTCGAGGTCGCTGATCGTCTTCGCGTCGACGGGCAGCCTGCCGTGGGACGTGGGCTTGATCTCCTTGACCGACTTGCCGTCGGGGCTGATCACGGCCTTGCCGATGGTCGGGTTGTAGAGGGTGCCGCCGTTGCTGATCGCCGCGTAGGCGGTGGCCAGCTGGACGGGCGTGATGAGGACGTCGCCCTGTCCGATGGAGAAGTTGATGCTGTCGTAGGCCTTCAGCTGGTTGCCTTCGAGGCAGCTCTCGTAGGCGATCTGCTCGACGTAGGTGCCGCCCTTCTTGCCCTGCTTGCACCAGGCGTCCTTGTTGGCCTCCCAGAACCTCTGCTTCCACTGGCGGTCCGGGATCCGGCCCTTGACCTCGTTGGGCACGTCGATGCCGGTCTCGGAGCCGAAGCCGAAGTCGTGGGCGGTCCGGTAGAACCAGTCGTGGGCGTCCTTCTTGGGCTTGAGGCCGCCGTCGCGGCTCCACTCCTGGTGGCCCAGGCGGTAGAAGACCGTGTTGCAGGAGTACTTGAGGGCGTCTCCGAGGGTGATGGGGCCGTGCCCCTGGGACTCGAAGTTCGCGAAGCTCCGGTTGCCCATGCTGTAGGAGCTGCTGCAGAGGTACTTGTCGTCGAAGTCGTAGCCGGCCCGTACGGCCGCGCTCGCCGACACCACCTTGAAGACGGAGCCGGCGGGCGCCTGGCCCTGGATGGCCCGGTTGAGCAGCGGGTAGTTGGAGTCCTTGCTGGTGAGCCGGCTGTAGTCCTTGCCGGAGATGCCGCCGACCCAGGCGTTGGGGTCGTAGTCGGGCTGGGAGGCCATCGCGACGACGCGGCCGGTCCTGGACTCCATGACGACGACGGCGCCCGAGTCGGCCTCGTACTTACGGCCGGTGATCTTGTCGGTCTCGCCCCGGACCAGCTTCATCGCCTGCGCGAGCTCGTACTCGGCGACCGACTGGACCCGGGCGTCGATGCTGGTGACGAGGGTGGCGCCGGGCACGCCCGCCTCGGACTGGGTCTGGCCCATGACGCGGCCGACCTTGTCGACCTCGTAGGACGTGACGCCGGCCTTGCCGCGCAGCTCCTTGTCGTAGGTGCGCTCGATGCCGGAGCGGCCGACCTGGTCGGAGCGCAGGTGCGGCGAGTCGGTGTCCTTGGCCTTCTGGATCTCCTCGTCGGTGACCGGCGAGAGGTAGCCGAGGACCTGCGCGGTGCGCGCGTTGCCGGGGGCGGCGTAGCGGCGTACTGCGGTGAGTTCTGCGGTGATGCCGGGGAAGTCCTCGGTGCTCTCCCGGATCCGGAGCGCCTGCTGTGTGGTGGCCTCGTCGGTGATGGGGATCGGCTGGTAGGGGGAGCCGTTCCAGCAGGGCTGCGGGGTCTGGGAGTCGCAGAGCCTGACCTTGTCCATGACCTCCTTGGGCTCCATGCCCAGGACGCCCGCGAGCCGGGTGAGGACCGCCTTGCCGTCGTCCTTCATCTTCATGAGGTCGGTGCGGGACGCCGAGACCACGAGCCGGGTCTCGTTGTCGGCGAGCGGGACCCCGCGGGCGTCGAGGATCGCGCCGCGGACGGCGGGCTGGACGACCCGCTGGACGTGGTTGCTCTTCGCTTCCTCGGTGTACTCCTTGCCGTTGCGGATCTGGAGGTACCAGAGGCGCCCGCCGAGGGTGAGGAGCAGGGAGAAGACCAGGATCTGGATGATGACGAGCCGGACCTGGACCCTGGGGGTCCGTCCGGTCTCCGGGATGTTGCTCATGCTGCCGTTGCCCCCTCGGTCACAGTCGCTTGACTCCCTTGATGCGTCCGGCGCGTGCCGCTCTCGTACGGGCGGCCTTGACGCGCAGGCCACCACGCTGGGTCCCGATCTGGAGGCCCGTGCCCGAGCTCAGCCAGCCGGAGGCGACGTCGGTCGCGCCCCCGGAGGTGTCGGCGAGCGGGTCGTTCTCGGCGCGCCGGGCCAGCGCCATGATCAGCGGCACGGTGAAGGGCGCGAGGAGGAGGTCGTAGATCGCCGCGGTGAGCAGCAGGAAGCCGAGGCCGACATGGCGGGCGGCGGTGTCGCCGACGAGGGCGCCGACGCCCGCGTACAGCAGGGTGGAGCCCAGCGCCGCGGCGACGACGACGGCCATCGGGCCGCTTGCGGACTTCAGCTTGCCGTTGTCGGGGCGGGCGAGTCCGGCGAGGTAGCCGATGACGCAGAGGACCAGGGCGTAGCGGCCGGCGGCGTGGTCGGCGGGCGGGGCGAGGTCGGAGAGGAGTCCGGCCCCGAAGCCGATGAGGGAACCGCTGACCGGCCCGTACACGAGTGCGAGGCCGAGGACGGTCAGCAGCACGAGGTCGGGCACCGCGCCGGGGAGCTGGAGGCGCGCGAGGACGGAGACCTGGACGACCAGGGCGACGACGACGAGAGTGCTGGAGAGCAGGATCCGGTTGAACTTCACGTCTGGTCCCCCTGCTGCTCGTCCTCGGGCCTCTGGCCCGGCTGCTGTTCCCGTCCCGGCTGCTGCTGTCCCGGCTGCTGGTTCCCCGTCTCGCCCTGCGGCTGCTGCCCCTCCGGCGGCGGCGGGGTGACCGTGACGGTGACGGTCGGGGCCGGCTTGGGCTTGGGCGGCAGGACCGTGTCGCGGGGGTTGGTCCGCGGGGCCTGGACGACGACGCCGACGATGTCGAGCTTGGAGAAGCCGACGTACGGACGGACGTAGACGTTCCGGGTCAGGCCGCCGCCCAGCGGGTCGACGCGGACGACCTCGCCGACCGGGACGCCGGCCACGAAGGGCTTGTTCGCCTGCGAGCCGAAGGTGACGAGCCGGTCGCCGGTCTTCACCTTCGCCTTGCCGTTGAGGAGCTGGACGAGGAGCGGGCCGTTGCCCTGCCCGGTGGCGAAGCCGAGTTCGTCCGAGTTCTCCATGCGGGTGCCGACGGTGAAGTCGGGGTCGTTGGCGAGGAGCACGGTCGCGGTGGAGGGCCCGACGGTGGTCACGCGGCCGACGAGACCGGAGCCGTTCAGCACGGTCATGTCCCGCTCGATGCCGTCGTCGGCTCCGGCGTCGATGGTGACGGTCCAGGAGAAGCCCTGGGCCGCTCCTATGGCGATGACCTCGGCGCCCTTGATGCCGTACTGGCCCGCGCCCGCCGTCTTGAGCAGGGAGTCCAGCTCACGGACGCGGCTGCGGTTGCGGTCGTCGCTGCCGAGCTTGGCCTTGAGGGCGGCGTTCTCGCGTTCGAGCGTGGCGATCCGGTCGTGCCGCTCGCCGGAGTCGCGCACCGCCCCTATGGCGTTCCCGATGGGGTCGACGGCTGCCGCGACCCCGTTCTCGACCGGTCCGAAGACCGCTGCGGCCGCCTGACGGGCGCCGTCGACCGGTGACTCCTCGCCGCCGCGGATGTCCACCGTGATCAGTGCGAACGCGATGGCGATCAGCAGCACCAGGAGCAGCCGGCTCTCTCGTGTGTCCCTCACGTGCGGCGGCCGTGCCTTTCCTCTTGGTTCGGTTGTTCCGTGCGGATTGTGGCGTTATATCAACGATCCTCTGTACGGGGGCTCTTGCCACCCGTACAGAGGAATCGAGGCGAATGGGTGCGCACTTGTCACCGGCGCGGCTGGGCGTCCAGGACCTGCTGGAGGGCCTCGAACTCCTCGACGCACTTGCCCGACCCCAGAGCCACGGAGTCCAGCGGATCCTCGGCGATGTGGATCGGCATCCCGGTCTCGCGGCGCAGCCGCTCGTCCAGGCCGCGCAGCAGCGCGCCGCCACCCGTGAGAACGATGCCGCGGTCCATCACGTCACCGGAGAGCTCGGGCGGGCACTTGTCGAGCGTCGTCTTCACGGCGTCGACGATGGCGTTGACCGGCTCCTCGATGGCCTTGCGGACCTCTGCGGCCGAGATGACCACGGTCTTGGGCAGACCGGAGACGAGGTCACGGCCGCGGATCTCGGTGTGCTCGTCCTTGTCGAGGTCGTAGGCCGAGCCGATGGTGATCTTGATCTGCTCGGCGGTGCGCTCACCGAGGAGGAGCGAGTACTCCTTCTTGATGTGCTGGATGATCGCGTTGTCGAGCTCGTCGCCGGCCACCCGGATCGACTGTGCCGTGACGATTCCGCCGAGGGAGATCACGGCGACCTCGGTGGTGCCGCCGCCGATGTCGACGACCATGTTGCCCGTGGCCTCGTGGACCGGCAGGCCCGAGCCGATGGCCGCGGCCATGGGCTCCTCGATGATGTGCACCTGGCGGGCGCCGGCCTGGGTCGAGGCCTCGATGACGGCGCGGCGCTCCACTCCGGTGATGCCGGAGGGCACGCAGACGACGACCCGGGGGCGGGCCAGGTAGCGGCGCTTGTGGATCTTGAGGATGAAGTAGCGGAGCATGCGCTCCGTGATCTCGAAGTCGGCGATGACACCGTCCTTCAGGGGGCGCACGGCCACGATGTTGCCGGGCGTACGCCCGATCATCTTCTTGGCCTCGGCGCCGACTGCCAGGATGCCGCCGGTGTTGGTGTTGATAGCGACGACGGACGGCTCGTTGAGGACGATGCCGCGCCCCCTGACGTACACCAGCGTGTTGGCAGTCCCGAGGTCGATAGCCATGTCACGGCCGATGAACGACATTGAGTTCCCCTTGTTTCCCATGAGGATGCGTCGAGCCTTCCCAATCGGAGCGTTGACGGCTTCTCAGGTAGGCGAGGTGGTGGGTGTTCGAGTGCTGCGGCGTGGAGTTTTCCATCGTAGTGCCGCCCACGCGGATACCGCGCGGTGGATCCACCTCTGTACAGGTGACGACAGGACGCAGCGATGCGTTCCCGATCGCTTCGTTCATATGCCCTGGGGCGACCGAAATTCCTTCGGTCGCCCCAGGTCTTTACGGAGGATGGCTGACACCGGGTCAGAACGGGACGAACCGGTCAGCCCCGGATCACGCCAGGCCGGGGAAGAAAATCTTCATTTCCCGAATGGCGGACTCCTCGGAGTCCGAGGCGTGGATCAGGTTCTCGCGGACGATGGTGCCGAAGTCGCCACGGATGGATCCGGGGGCGGCGGCGATCGGGTCGGTCGGGCCCGCGAGGGTACGCAGACCCTCGACGACGCGCTCGCCCTCGACGACCAGGGCGACGACGGGGCCGGACTGCATGAAGCCCATCAGCGGCTCGTAGAAGGGCTTGCCCTTGTGCTCGGCGTAGTGCTGCTCCAGCGTCTCCTGGCTCAGCTCGCGCAGTTCGAGCGCGGGGATGGTCCAGCCGGCCTTGCGCTCGATACGGCCGATGATCTCGCCGATCAGGCCACGGCGGACGGCGTCGGGCTTGAGCAGGACGAGCGTGCGCTGGCTCACGGTGGAGCTCCTTCAAATCCGGTGTGCGGGATTCAGAGGCTACAGGGCCCGGACCGCCGCCGATTACGCAGCGTCAAGCCCTCCCGAAGCGTGCCGCCCGGGGCCGTGGCCCGGGCCCCACGCCACGCCCCGCACGCGCCCGCCGGTCCGGGGCGGAGCGGTGACCCCGGCGACTCGGCGCCGAAGCCGCGGCGCGGCACCGGGCCCGGAGCATCGGCCCGCCGGCCCCGCTGCGGCGTGGAGCCGGCATCACCGCGGCCCGGCGCCGCCGGCACCACCGCGGCGCGGCACCGGGCCCTGCGGCCCGGCGCGCGTCCCGCGGCTTCGGCCTCGCGGGTCAGGTCGTCTCCGGCTCCGGGTGGGCCTCCGCCTGGGCGGCCCAGCGGGCCTTCGCCTCGTCGATCTTGGCGCCGTAGTGGCACGAGGCCCACCACAGCCCGGCGAACGTCGCACCGAGGAAGAACATCACCGGCAGGACGAAGCCGCTCGCGATCAGGGCGACCTGCAGCGCCCAGCCGAGCTGGACACCGCCCGGGCGCGTGAGCATCCCGCACAGCAGGACCGACAGCAGCATCCCGGCGCCGCAGACCCACCAGACCGTGGACGTCGACAGGCTGTCGTCCTTCATGGCGACGAGCCCGGCGAAACCGATCACGAAGAACTCGCCGATCAGCGTCGAGGCACAGAGCGTACGCATCCGATTCAGCGCCTTCCGAGCAGCAGCCGGGCGTCCCCGACCGTGAAGATCGAACCGGTCACGAGCACACCCGCGCCGGCGTACTCGCCCTCTTCCTCCGCGAGCGTGATGGCGGCCTCGATCGCGTCGTCCAGACGCGGCTCGACGACCACCCGGTCCTCGCCGAAGACCTCCACGGCGATCGCCGCGAGGGCGTCCACGTCCGTGGCGCGGGGGCTGGAGTTCGCCGTGATCACGACCTCGGCGAAGATCGGCTCGAACGCTTCGAGCAGCCCCCTCGCGTCCTTGTCGGAGCTGGTGGAGACCACGCCGATGAGCCGGGAGAAGCCGAACGACTCGCTGACACCGTCCGCCGTGGCCCGCGCGCCGTGCGGGTTGTGCGCCGCGTCCAGGACGACCGTCGGGGACTTGCGGACGACCTCCAGACGGCCCGGGGAGGAGACCGAGGCGAAGGCGCGCCGTACGGTCTCGACGTCCAGGGTGCGGGCGTGCTCCGCGCCGATCCCGAAGAACGCCTCGACCGCCGCCAGGGCGACCGCCGCGTTGTGCGCCTGGTGCGCGCCGTACAGCGGCAGGAAGAGCTCCTCGTACTCGCCGCCGAGCCCGCGCAGGGTCAGCAGCTGACCGCCGACCGCGACCTCCCGGGAGGTGACGCCGAACTCCATGCCCTCGCGGGCCACGGTCGCGTCGACCCCGACGGCCTTCTTCAGCATCACCTGCGCCGCGTCCACCGGCTGCTGGGCCAGGATGACCGTCGCGCCCTGCTTGATGATCCCGGACTTCTCGCCCGCGATCTCACCGGGCGTACCGCCGAGGCGGTCGGTGTGGTCCAGGTCGATCGGGGTGACGACGGCGACCTGGGCGTCGATCACGTTCGTGGCGTCCCAGGTGCCTCCCATGCCGACCTCGACGACCGCCACGTCCACCGGGGCGTCGGCGAAGGCCGCGTACGCCATTCCGGTGAGGACCTCGAAGAAGGAGAGCCGGTACTCCTCGCGGGAGTCGACCAGCTCGACGTACGGCTTCACGTCCTGGTACGTCTCGATGAACCGCTCGGCGGAGATCGGCGCGCCGTCCAGGCTGATGCGCTCGGTGATCGTCTGCACGTGCGGCGAGGTGTACCGGCCGGTGCGGAGGTCGAAGGCGGCGAGGAGCGCCTCGATCAGCCGGGCCGTGGACGTCTTGCCGTTCGTACCGGTGATGTGGATCGAGGGGTACGCGCGCTGCGGCTCGCCGAGGACGTCCATCAGCGCCGCGATACGCGTCACCGAGGGCTCCAGCTTGGTCTCGCCCCAGCGGGACGACAGCTCGGTCTCGACCTCGCGCAGCGCCCTGTCCACCTCCGGGTCGGCGGGCCGGGCGGGCACGGGGTCGCCCTGGGGCGGACCGGCCTGGGCGCGCAGCGTGCGGCTGCCCGCCTCGATCACCGCCAGGTCGGGGTCTCGGTCGGTCTCGGCGGCGACGATGTCGTCGAACTGGTCGGACTGCTCGGACTCGTCGAACTGGTCGCGGGGCTCACTCACGAGCCCAGTCTACGGAGGGGCACCGACAGGAATACGGACCCACCCCTTTCGGGACTTTCGCCCCACCGCCTGCGGGGCTACGCCGGGGCGAAACCCGTCGGCAGCAGGGCCGTCACGGCGTACGTGGTGCCGTGGACGCCCGCGGTGAGCGTGCCGCCCATGCTCGTGACGCGCTCCCCCATGGAGAACAGGCCCGTGCCGGTCGAGACGGGGGCGCGGTCCGGCGGGGACGCGGGGAGCGGGTTGCGGACGTCGATCCGCAGATCACGGCCCGTCACCGCGACGGCCACCGTCACCGGCAGGCCCGGCGCGTGCTTGGCAGCGTTGGTCAGGCACTCCTGGACCACCCGGTGGACGGCCGCCTGCCGCAGCGGCGAGAGCGCCTTGGCCTCCTCGTCGACCGTGAGCTCGACCGGGCTGCCCATCCGCTCGCTCTCGTCCGCGAGCGCCGCGAGCCCTTCGAGGCCCGGAGTCGCCGCGTCGTGGTCCGCACGGCGCACGATCGTCTCGTTCAGCATGTGGTGGGCCCGCCGCGCGGTGTCCGCGAGCTCCTCGAAGTCCTTCACGTGCTCCTCGCCCCGGGCCCGTACGGCGAGCACCTCGGCACGCACCGCGAGCACGGTCAGCTCGCGCCCCACCAGGTCGTGGACGTCCCGGCCGACCGAGATCCGCTCCTCCTGCACCGCCTGCCGCGCCGCGGACTCGGCGCGCTGGGACTCCAGGGCGCGCACCAGGTCCTGCCGGTACGCGGCGATGCCGACGCCGGCCGCGAGCACGCCGATGGGGACGACGAGGCTGAGGAAGTCGCTGAGCGTGTCGCCGTGGCGGGCGGGCCACCCCGGAGTGTGGAAGAGCGCGTACGCCACGGCGACGTAGAGCACCGTGGCGACGACGGCCGCCCTCCGGCCCCGGAACCGGCCGAGCGAGTACAGGGCGAACTGGATCATCGTCAGCTCGTGCAACCAGCCCATCAGAGCGAGCGCCACCAGATACGGGATCCAGGGCAGCCGGCGCCGCAGCACCAGCGTGGCCGCGCCGGCGGCCAGCACGAGGGTCGCGGTGACCCCGGTCAGCGAGTTGTCGGCCCGCGCGAGCCCGGGCACGTCCAGGACCATCAGGGCGAAGGCGGCGACCGCGGCAATGACGTCGAGAGCGGTCGGCGAGACGGCCCACCGGTCCACGCGGCGGCGCAGCGCGGGGAAGGCGGGACGTCGGGACATGCCCTCCATCATGCAAGGTCCTTGGACCCGGAGCGGATGACTTAGGTCACAAGTCGTGTGATATCGCGCACTCCGGACAAAAGAGAAGGGCCCGGAACCGAACCGGTCCCGAGCCCTTCCCCCATACGCCTTACGCGTGACGCCTGACGCGATACGCCTTACGCCTGCGGCAGCCGGTCCAGCTGCGCCTGGATACGGGCGATGTCCTCGTCCGCCTTGGCGAGCCGCGTGCGGATCTTGTCGACCACGTTGTCCGGCGCCTTCGCCAGGAACGCCTCGTTGCCGAGCTTCCCGTTCGCCTGCGCCTTCTCCTTCTCCGCGGCCGCGAGGTCCTTGGCGAGGCGCTTGCGCTCCGCCGCGACGTCGATCGTGCCGGACAGGTCGAGCGCGACCGTGGCACCGGCGACCGGCAGGGAGGCGGTGGC
This sequence comes from Streptomyces sp. NPDC013457, assembly GCF_043089925.1. NCBI lineage: Bacteria > Bacillati > Actinomycetota > Actinomycetes > Kitasatosporales > Streptomycetaceae > Streptomyces > Streptomyces sp. NPDC013457. Next base: position 410,048 of record NZ_JBICBL010000002.1, on the reverse strand, counting down.
GGAGAAGCCCTCGCCCTCCGGCTGGAGCCGCAGCAGCTGACGGATGGCCGGCTCGTGCGGGGCGAGCGCGGTGCCGGCCAGCTCCAGCCGGGCCGGGACCTTCTGGCCCGGCTGCAGGCCCTGGTCCGAACGGAACCGGCGGACCTCGGTGACGACCTGCTGGACCAGCTCGATCTCCTTCTCCGCGGCCTCGTCGCGGAAGCCGGAGTCGGTGGGCCAGTCGGCGATGACGACGGACTCCTTGCCGGTCAGCGTGGTCCAGAGCGTCTCGGTGACGAACGGGACGACCGGGTGGAGCAGCCGCAGCATCACGTCCAGGACCTCGCCGAGGACCCGGCCGGAGACCTTGGCGCCCTCGCCGCCCGCGAAGAACGTCGTCTTCGACAGCTCGACGTACCAGTCGAAGACCTCGTCCCACGCGAAGTGGTAGAGCGCGTCGGCGAGCTTCGCGAACTGGTAGTCGTCGTAGAACGCGTCGACCTCGGCGACCGTCTTGTTGAGCCGCGAGAGGATCCAGCGGTCGGTCGCCGACATCTCCGACGGGTCCGGCAACGGGCCCTCGACCGTCGCGCCGTTCATCAGCGCGAAGCGGGTCGCGTTCCAGATCTTGTTGGCGAAGTTCCGGGAGGCCTTGACCCAGTCCTCGCCGATCGGGACGTCGACGCCCGGGTTGGCGCCGTTGGCCAGGGTGAAGCGGACGGCGTCGGAGCCGTACTCGTCCATCCAGTCCAGCGGGTTGACCGCGTTGCCGAAGGACTTCGACATCTTCTTGCCGAACTGGTCGCGGACCATGCCGTGCAGGGCGATGGTGTGGAACGGCGGGGTGCCGTCCATCGCGTACAGGCCGAACATCATCATCCGGGCGACCCAGAAGAAGAGGATGTCGTAGCCGGTGACCAGGACGGAGTTCGGGTAGAACTTCGCGAGGCTGTCGGTCCGCTCCGGCCAGCCGAGCGTGGAGAACGGCCACAGGCCGGAGGAGAACCAGGTGTCCAGGACGTCCGTGTCCTGGCGCCAGCCCTCGCCGGACGGCGGCTGCTCGTCCGGTCCGACGCAGACGATCTCGCCGTTCGGGCCGTACCAGACCGGGATGCGGTGGCCCCACCACAGCTGGCGCGAGATGCACCAGTCGTGCAGGTTGTCGACCCAGTCGAAGTACCGCTTCTCCATCTCCTGCGGGTGGATCTTGACCTTGCCGTCGCGGACCGCGTCACCGGCGGCCTTGGCGAGCGGGCCGACCTTGACCCACCACTGCATCGACAGGCGCGGCTCGATGGTCGTCTTGCAGCGCGAGCAGTGGCCGACGGAGTGGACGTACGGACGCTTCTCGGCGACGATCCGGCCCTCGGCGCGCAGCGCGGCGACGATGGCGGAGCGGGCCTCCAGCCGGTCCAGGCCCTGGAAGGGGCCGTGGGCGGTGATGACGGCGCGCTCGTCCATGACGGCGAGGTTCGGCAGGCCGTGGCGCTGACCGATCTCGAAGTCGTTCGGGTCGTGCGCCGGCGTCACCTTGACGGCGCCGGTGCCGAACTCGGGGTCGACGTGCTCGTCGGCGACGACCGGGATGCGGCGGCCGGTCAGCGGCAGCTCGATCTCGGTGCCGACCAGGTGCTTGTACCGCTCGTCGTCCGGGTGGACGGCGACGGCGGTGTCACCGAGCATCGTCTCGGCGCGGGTGGTGGCGACGACGATGGACGCGTCACCCTCGCCGTAGCGGATGGAGACGAGCTCGCCGTCGTCATCCTGGTACTCCACCTCGATGTCCGAGATGGCCGTCAGACAGCGCGGGCACCAGTTGATGATGCGCTCGGCGCGGTAGATCAGCTCGTCGTCGTAGAGCTTCTTGAAGATGGTCTGGACGGACTGCGAGAGCCCCTCGTCCATGGTGAACCGCTCGCGGGACCAGTCGACGCCGTCACCGAGGCGCCTCATCTGGCCGGAGATCTGACCGCCGGACTCGGCCTTCCACTGCCAGACGCGCTCGACGAACGCCTCACGGCCGAGGTCGTGGCGGGACTTGCCCTCCTTGGCGAGCTCGCGCTCGACGACGTTCTGGGTCGCGATGCCGGCGTGGTCCATGCCCGGCTGCCACAGCACCTCGTACCCCTGCATCCGCTTGCGGCGGGTGAGGGCGTCGATCAGCGTGTGCTCGAAGGCGTGGCCCAGGTGGAGCGAGCCGGTGACGTTCGGCGGCGGGATGACGATGGTGTACGGCGGCTTGTCGCTGTTCTCGTCGGCCTCGAAGTAACCACGCTCTACCCAGCGCTCGTACAGCTTCCCCTCTACTTCGGCCGGCGCGTACTGGGTCGGCAGTTCGGGGTTGGGGCTGCTGGGTGTCTGCGTGTTCTCGGTCACGGGGTCAGTTTAGGGGTGCCGCGGGGTTGTCTCGAAACTCGATTGTTCCGTAACGGTGTGGGCCCCGCTGCCCCTGCGGGACATGGCTTCCGACAGGATGTTCGTTACGCATAAACATCCTGTGAGGGGAACCTGTCCATGAGCTACAACCAGCCGGGCCCGTACGGCGGTCAGCCTCAGCAGCCCGGACCGTACGGTCAGCCGGGCCAGCCCGGCCCGTACGGCCAGCCGCCGCAAGCGCCGCAGCCCGGCTACGGCTACCCGCAGCAGGCGCCCCAGGGCGTGCCGCCTCAGCAGCCGTACGGTTACCCGCAGCAGCAGGGCTACGGCCAGCAGCCCCCGTACGGCCAGCAGCCGCAGTACGGCGGCCCGCAGGGCCCCGGCGGGTACATGCCGCCCCCGCCGCCGGCCCCGAAGAAGAAGACGGGCCTGATCATCGGCGCATCGGTCGTGGCCCTGGCCCTGGTCGCGGGCGGCGCCTGGTACTTCACCGCGGGCGGCGGCGGCTCGTCCGTCGCGGATGACGGCCCGCACAAGCTGATCACGCCGGAGACGGTCCTCACGGAGTACAAGAAGGCGCCGGACAGCAGCAGCGGGGGCGACAAGGACTCGCTCAAGGAGGCCCAGCAGAACGGCGTGAAGAACGCCAAGGACGTCCGCGCCGCCTACCAGGTGAAGGACCCCAACAACCCGCTCGGCACGAAGATGATCTCGTTCAGCGGTCTCTACGGCGAGATCGACGACCCCGAGCAGGTGGTCGACACCGTCTTCGCCAGCATCAAGAAGGAGGCCGAGAAGGACAAGGGCAAGCCGGACGAGCCGCAGCTTGTCGGCAGCCCCGAGAGCTACGAACCCGCTGAACTCGACGGAGCCGTCCTCAAGTGCCAGCAGGCCAAGAGCGAGGCCAACGCGGCCGAGTCCACGCCGGCGTTCACCATGTCGATCTGTGTGTGGGCCGACCACAGCACGGTGGGCTTCGTGGTTCCGATGGACATGGGCTCGATGATGACCGGCAAGGCGGGCTCCGCTGCTGACGCCGCGAGCCTCACGGCCAAGCTCCGCAAGGAGGTCCGCGTCAAGGCGTGATGCCTGAGGCGGAACGCGAAGGGGCGCCTCCCGGCCGGGAGGCGCCCCTTCCTGATTCAACTACGCGGCGCCTACGCGCTCTTCTCGTGGCGGCCGTCGTTCTTCACGATCCGCGGCACCAGCGTCGGGTTCACGTTGTTGTGGACGACGTCCGCCGTGATGACCACGCGGGCCACGTCCTTGCGGGACGGGACCTCGTACATCACCGACATCAGGACCTCTTCCATGATCGCGCGCAGGCCGCGCGCTCCCGTGCCGCGGAGGATCGCCTGGTCGGCGATGGCCTCCAGGGCCGGGCGGTCGAAGTCCAGCTCCACGCCGTCGAGTTCGAAGAGGCGCTGGTACTGCTTCACCAGCGCGTTGCGCGGCTCGACGAGGATCTTGAGCAGGGCCTCGCGGTCCAGGTTGTGGACCGAGGTGATCACGGGGAGACGGCCGATGAACTCCGGGATCATCCCGAACTTCACCAGGTCCTCCGGCATGACCTCCTGGAACTGGTCGCTCGCCTCGATCTCGCGCTTCGAGCGGATCGTCGCCCCGAAGCCGATGCCCTTGGCGCCCGCGCGCGACTCGATGATCTTCTCCAGGCCGGCGAAGGCGCCGCCCACGATGAAGAGCACGTTCGTCGTGTCGATCTGGATGAACTCCTGGTGCGGGTGCTTCCGGCCGCCCTGCGGCGGGACGGAGGCCGTCGTGCCTTCCAGGATCTTCAGGAGGGCCTGCTGCACGCCCTCGCCGGAGACGTCACGCGTGATCGACGGGTTTTCGCTCTTGCGGGCGACCTTGTCGATCTCGTCGATGTAGATGATCCCGGTCTCGGCCTTCTTGACGTCGTAGTCGGCCGCCTGGATCAGCTTGAGCAGGATGTTCTCGACGTCCTCGCCCACATAGCCGGCCTCCGTCAGCGCCGTCGCGTCGGCGATGGCGAACGGGACGTTGAGCATGCGCGCCAGCGTCTGGGCCAGCAGCGTCTTGCCGGAGCCCGTGGGACCCAGCAGCAGGATGTTGGACTTCGCCAGCTCGATGGCGTCGTCACGGCCCGCCCCGCCGCCGTTCTCGCCGGCCTGGACGCGCTTGTAGTGGTTGTACACCGCGACCGAGAGGGCCTTCTTCGCGGGCTCCTGCCCGACGACGTACCCCTCGAGGAACTCGTAGATCTCGCGGGGCTTGGGAAGTTCTTCCCAGCGCACCTCGCTCGTCTCGGCGAGTTCCTCCTCGATGATCTCGTTGCAGAGGTCGATGCACTCATCGCAGATGTACACACCGGGTCCCGCGATGAGCTTCTTCACCTGCTTCTGGCTCTTTCCGCAGAACGAGCACTTGAGCAGATCGCCGCCATCACCGATGCGTGCCACGAGGTGCTTCCCCTTCGCCTGGGAGTCGCTTGGTTCAGCGACTCCTGGTGCCTCATATTCGACGGTACCTTGCCGGGCCCCCCGTTCGGGCCCCCCTTGGCACGGTTCACATGGTCGTGATTCGGCCACGTGGACCGTGCCAGGGGAAGGTCGAGCGTCAGGCTGCCGCGGCGGCCGTGCTCTTGCGGGTCGAGACGATCTGGTCGACCAGGCCGTACGCCAGGGCGTCCTCGGCCGTGAGGATCTTGTCGCGCTCGATGTCGTCGCGGATCTTCTCGATCGGCGTGGAGGAGTGCTTGGCCAGCATGTCCTCCAGCTGCGTGCGCATGCGCAGGATCTCGTTGGCCGCGATCTCCAGGTCGGAGAGCTGCTCACGGCCGGTGCCGCCCGAGGGCTGGTGGATCAGCACGCGGGCGTTCGGCAGGGCCATCCGCTTGCCGGGCGTACCGGCGGCGAGCAGCACGGCCGCGGCGGAGGCCGCCTGGCCCATGCAGACCGTCTGGATGTCCGGCTTCACGAACTGCATCGTGTCGTAGATGGCCGTGAGGGCGGTGAAGGAGCCGCCCGGGCTGTTGATGTAGATGGAGATGTCGCGGTCCGGGTCCATCGACTCCAGGCACAGCAGCTGCGCCATGACGTCGTTGGCGGAGGCGTCGTCGATCTGCACGCCGAGGAAGATCACGCGCTCCTCGAAGAGCTTCGCGTACGGGTCGTACTCGCGGATGCCCTGCGAGGTGCGCTCGACGAAGCGCGGGACCACATACCGGTTGTCCATCGGCGCGCCGGTGTAGAGGCCGCTCGGGGAGAGGTTGTTCTGCATCTGGATGTTCACCGTCCTGGTGGCGTTCGGCGGGGGCTGGGGCTCTTCAGCGGCTGCCGGGCTCAGGCGCCCGTGCCGCCGCCGCCGGGAACGCCCGCGGCGTGGGTGATGATGTCGTCGATGAGGCCGTAGTTCTTGGCCTCCTCCGCCGTGAACCAGCGGTCGCGGTCACCGTCGCGGATGATCGTCTCGACGGTCTGACCGGAGTGGAGCGCGGTGATCTCGGCCATGCGCTTCTTCGTGCGGAGGAGGTACTCGGCCTGGATCTTGATGTCCGAGGCGGTGCCGCCGATGCCGGCGGAGCCCTGGTGCATCAGGACGTCGGTGTTCGGCAGCGCGAAGCGCTTGCCGGCGGTGCCGCCGGTGAGCAGGAACTGGCCCATGGAGGCCGCCATGCCCATACCGATGGTGACGACGTCGTTCGGGATGTACTGCATGGTGTCGTAGATGGCCATGCCGGCCGTCACGGAGCCACCGGGGCTGTTGATGTAGAGGTAGATGTCCTTCTCCGGGTCGGCGGCCAGGAGGAGCATCTGCGCGGTGATCTTGTTGGCGATCTCGTCGTCGACCTGCTGGCCGAGGAAGATGATGCGCTCGCCGAGCAGCCGGTTGTAGACATGGTCGCCGAGGCCACCACCGATGGACGGCTCACCCGCGGCGTAAGGCTTCAGATTCGTCACGTATCCACCTGCTCGTCTCCGACGGCCCCCAGGCCGTCTCAGCGTCTCGTTCTGAGGGCAGTGCCCTCGTATTCATGGACCCTAACGCGCAGGTAGGACAACGCCATCCCGGTTCCCGAACTGTTCGCTGGGAGCGCAAGGTTGTCAGGGGCGCGCGGGGGCCCGTACGGGGCGTGCGTACGGGGCCTGAATCCGGTCGTCGGCGCAGGTCCCGCGTACGGGCACGGGCCCGGCGCACAGCAGTGCGTCCGGGCCCGTGGACCTGCGGTTCAGCGCGAGGCTCAGGCCTCGTTCTTCTCCTCGGCGACCTCGGCCTCGCCGGTGACGGCCTCGACCGCCTCCGTGGCGGCCTCGGTCTCGTCCTCGTCGTCCTCGAGGTCGACGACCTCACCGTTGGTGTCGACGACCTTGGCGGACTCGACGACGACCGCGAGGGCCTTGCCGCGGGCGACCTCGCCGACGAGCATCGGCACCTGGCCACCCTCGACGACGGCCTGGGCGAACTGGTCGGGGGACATGCCGGAGGAGGCGGCGCGGCGCATGAGGTGCTCGGTGAGCTCCTCCTGGCTGACGTTCAGCTTCTCCTTGTTGACGAGCTCATCGAGGATGAACTGCGTCTTGATGCCCTTCTCGGCCTGCTCCTTGGTCTCCGCCAGGAACTCTTCCTCGGTCTTGCCCTGGATCTCCAGGTACTTCTCGAGGGTCAGGCCCATCTGGCCGAGCTGGTGGTGCTCCAGGTTGTGCTTGCGGGTGTTGATCTCGTCCTCGAGCAGCTTCTCGGGCATCGGGACGTCCGCCAGCTTCAGCAGCTCGTCGAGGACGCGCTCCTGGGCCTGGGTGGCCTGGTCGAACTGCTTCATGTTCTCGAGGCGCTTACGGCTGTCGGCCTTGAGCTCGTCGAGGGTGTCGAACTCCGACGCGAGCTGCGCGAAGTCGTCGTCCAGCTCGGGGAGCTCACGGGCGGCGACGGCGGTGACCTTGACGGCCACCTCGGCGTCCTTGCCCTCGGCGGAGCCGCCCTTCAGCTGCGAGGTGAAGGTGGCCTCGCCGCCGGCCTCCAGGCCGGTGACGGCCTCGTCGATGCCGTCGAGGAGCTCGCCGGAACCGATGGTGTACGAGACGCCCTGGGCGACACCGTCGGGCAGGACCTCGCCGTCGACCTTGGCCTCGAGGTCGATGGTGACGACGTCACCCTCGGCGGCGGCGCGCTCGACCGGGTTGGTGGAGGCGAAGCGCTCGCGCAGCTGCTCCACGGACTTCTCGACGTCCTCGTCGGTGACCTCGACCGCGTCGACGGTGACCTCGATGCCGGAGTAGTCCGGGATCTCGATCGTCGGGCGGATGTCGACCTCGGCGGTGAAGGCCAGCAGCTCGCCGTCCTTCAGCTCCGTGATGTCGACCTCGGGCTGACCCAGCGGGTTGACCTCGGCCTCGTTGACGGCCTCGGTGTAGAACTTCGGGAGCGCGTCGTTGACGGCCTCTTCCAGCACCGCACCGCGACCGAACCGCTGGTCGATCACACGAGCCGGGATCTTGCCCTTGCGGAAGCCCTTGACCGTGACCTGCTGGTTGATCTTCTTGTACGCCGCGTCGAGGCTGTCCTTGAGCTCCTCGAAGGGCACCTCGACAGTGAGCCGAACCCGGGTCGGGTTCAGGGTCTCCACGGCGCTCTTCACGGTTCGGTCTCCTTGGTGGCTGATTCTTGGATTCTGCCGGTGCCGCTTGGTGGCGGTTCCGGCCGATCGGCCCGGTCAGAGAGACACACGGGCACGCAGCTTGCATAGTAACCGCAAGCGGGATGAGGCCCACAACGCGATCATGCGATCCATGATCTTGCTGGTCGGGGTGGCGGGATTTGAACCCACGGCCTTCCGCTCCCAAAGCGGACGCGCTACCAAGCTGCGCCACACCCCGTCGGTGCGACACGTAGGGTACATGTACGGAGACAGTGCGACGCCCCCTCTGTGAAGGGGTGTGCGGGGACCGCCCGGGACCCGCTACGATGCTGTCCGTGCCGCGGCCCTCGTGACCTGCGGCGCGACGTTTGCGGGCGTAGCTCAATGGTAGAGCCCTAGTCTTCCAAACTAGCTACGCGGGTTCGATTCCCGTCGCCCGCTCCATACGGCTCAGGGCCAGGTCAGAGGTTCGTCCTCCCACCTGGCCCTGATGCGTTCCCGATGCCGGAGCCGCCGTACGGCCGCAGAATGGCAATGTCCCTGTGTGCCCTCTGTTTCCGTCGTACCGGAGGCGGCCGTGAAGGATCTGAAGTTCGAGCAGAAGCGCTCGCTGTCCCGGATCGAGGCGGCGGATCAGCTGACCGCACTGGCGGAAGCGCTGCGGAAGGGCGGCGAGGCGGAGCTGCAGTTCGGCTCCGGCACGCTGAGTCTGCGGATCCCCGACGACGTCCGCAGCGAGGTGGAGTTCGAGGTGAGCGACGGGGAGATCGAGCTGGAGATCGAGTTCACCTGGCCGACGGGGCGGCACCGGAGGGCCTCGGCGCCCGCGGCGGCACCCGCGGAGGCGGAGAAGCCCGCCCGGAGCCGTAAGGCCGCGCCGGCCAAGCGCACACGGACGAAGCGGACCGCCGCGAAGACGGCGTGAGCCGCGCGGGGTCCGCTGTGTGCGCGCCCGGACGTGCGCCGGGCGCCCAGCGCCGTAGGTCGTGCGCCGTACGTCGTGCGCCTGCGCGTGCGCCGTACGGCGTGCGCCGGCTCAGAACTTGATCGAGCCCACGGTCTGCGTTATCGAGTCGAGGAAGCGCTGGATGTCGTCGGCCATGCCCGTGGAGGCGAGGAAGAAGCCGAAGAGCACCGCGACGACGGCCGGGCCGCCCTTCAGGTTTCCGCCGCGGATCAGCACCACCAGGATGATCGCCAACAGCAGCACCACAGATAGAGAAATGGCCACAACTGATCACACCCTCGGTCGGTCCCACCTTGCCGCCCGGGAGCGCACGTCACAGAACACCCCCGCTGCATCCATCGTGCCACCAACTTCTTGCCCACCGGCGCCGGGTGACGAATCGTCGGCGTAGGAATCGAGCCAACCCGCGTCGATTCGTCCTGATCGTCGCGGGTGGTGTCAGCCGCCGGAGAGGCCGAGCAGCCCGCGCACGGTGGCGTACTTCGCGGTCAGCCTGGTCCGGGTCGGCTCGTCGAGAACGGCGAGGCGGGCCGGGTCGGCGTTGTGCGCGAGGTCGGCCTCCTTGACTAGCAGGGCGCCGGGGACCGCGAGGATCCGTCCGGTGTACGACTCCAGGTCCTCGCCCGGACGCTTGGTGAGGGCGAGGACCATGTCCTTGACGGCGCGCGGGAGTTCGGCCGATTCCAGCCACTCCGGCGAGAGCGCGTCGTCCTCGACGGAGTCGTGCAGCCAGGCCGCCGCGATCTGCTCCTCGCTGCCGCCCCTGGCCCGTACCCCCTCGGCCACCGCTCGCAGATGCTCGGCGTACGGGCGGCCCGCCTTGTCGGTCTGGCCCTCGTGGGCCGCGACGGCGAGGGACTCGACCTGGGCGAGGGTGAGGTGAGGCATGGCGCCGACTCTACGGTGCGGATCCGCCGAGGACGGCGGTCATCGTTGTCGGCGCCGGCGTTCGGCGCGCGCTCCGTGCTCTGCGCGGTGGTCCATCCGCCGGCGTCGGTGACGATGCCGAGGCCGGTCGGTCCGGCGCCGCACTCCGGTCAGCTCGACGGCGGCGCCGCCCGGCGGGCTGGGGCGCTTGGCGCGGCGCAGGGCCATGGCCGTTCCACCGTGGTTCGTGACGATGTCTCGAAGTGACGGATCCGGGCAGGTCAGGGACCGTGGCGGCGGCCGGCCGATCAACGGTTGGCACCCCGTTCGGGGGGATCTCAGGTCTGGCGGCTGATGAGGAGCAGCGCGCGGTCGTCGTTGACGTCCTTGGCGCAGGCCTCGATGAGGTGCCAGGCCGCGCCCTCGAAGCCCGAGGCGACGTAGCGGTCCGCCTCGCCCGTGAGGCGGTCGATGCCCTCGGCGATGTCCCGGTCGGCGGCCTCGACGAGTCCGTCGGTGAACAGCATCAGGACGTCGCCGGGCTGGAGCGAGCCCTTGACGGGATGGAACTCGGCGCCGTCGTAGACGCCGAGCAGCGGGCCCTCGCCGGACTTCTCCTCCCAGCGGCCGGTGCCCGCGTGGAGCTGGAGCGCGGGCAGGTGGCCGGCGGAGAGGAGTTCGTAGTCGCCCGACTCCAGGTCGAGGACGAGGTGGATGGAGGTGGCGAAGCCCTCGTCCCAGTCCTGGCGCAGCAGATAGCCGTTGGCGGCCGGCAGGAAGCCGTGCGGCGGCAGCGAGCCGAGCAGTCCGCCGAAGGCCCCGGAGAGCAGCAGTGCGCGCGAGCCGGCGTCCATGCCCTTGCCGGAGACGTCCGTCAGGAGGACTTCCAGGGTCCGGCCGCCCTGGGTGCGGGCGGCGACGACGAAGTCGCCCGAGAAGGACTGTCCGCCGGCCGGGCGGAGTGCCATCTCGCGGTGCCAGCCCTTGGGGAGCCGGGGCAGGGCGCTCTGCGCCCGGATCCGTTCGCGCAGGTCGAAGAGCATGGTGCCGCCGCGCCGCCAGGGCACGCCGACGCGGGCCCTGAACTGGGCGATGAGCAGCCCGAAGAGTCCGCAGGCGGCGACGACCAGGACCGTTCCCGGGGTGACCCGGGCGGGGCCCTGGGTGTACGGGCCGAGGACGACGGACTCGACGATCAGGGCGCCCGCTGCGGCCGCGTACAGCCCGAGCAGGCTCGCGGGACGCAGCAGCAGTCCGCCGGCGACGATCGGCAGGACGAGCGCGGCGGGCGCGCACCACACCGGGTCGGCGAGGGTGCCGACGGTGATGGCCGGGATCGTCAGCAGCAGTCCGGCGAAGGCGACCCAGTCGGAGCCCTCGCCCCGGAAGTAGTCGACACCGGATTTGCGCAGGGAGATGCGGACCCGGTGTGCGCTCCTGCGCAACCGGGCCGAGTACGAGGCGACACCCACGCGACTTCCCATTGGCCTGGACCCTATCCACCCGGTCGGATCTCGTGCAGGGGGACCCCTGAGACATTGCGCGCGAAATCGGGTCGCCTCGGGCCGCCGTGCGCTGGTATCGATGGCATATGACGACTCAGATGCGCGTACTTGACCCGGCCGAGTGGGACGAGTGGTACGGGATGCTGGAGCTCGCGTTCGGCGGTGTGGCGGAGGCTCCGGAGGAGCGCCGGCTCTGGCAGGAGCTGACCGAGTACGACCGCTCGATCGGTGTCTGGGACGGCGAGCGCTGTGTGGGTACGGCGGGCGCGTTCTCGTTCCGGCTCTCGGTTCCGGGCGGGGCGCTCGTGCCGACGGCGGGCGTCACGATGGTGGGTGTGGCGGCGACGCACCGGCGGCGCGGGATCCTCACCTCGATGATGCGGCGCCAGCTCGACGACGTACGGGCGTGGGGGGAGCCGCTGGCGGTGCTGACGGCCTCGGAGCCGGCGATCTACGGCCGGTTCGGCTACGGCATCGCCGCGTACTCGACGCGGGCGACGATCGACACGAACCGGGTGTCGCTGGCGGTGCCCGAGGGCACGGACGGCGTGGTGCTGCGCCAGGCCGACCCGGCGAAGGCCTCGGGGGCGTGCGAGGCGGTGTACGCGCGCAAGGTCGCGGCGCGGCCCGGGATGACGGCCCGGCAGCCCGGGTGGGAGCAGCTGCCGTTGCTCGACCCGGAGGGCGAGCGGGGCGGTGCCTCGCCGCGCCAGTGTGTGCTCGCGGAGCGCGACGGGGAGGTCGTCGGGTACGCGCTGTACGCGATCAAGCCGGAGTGGTCGTACGCCGGAGCGGAGGGCAGCGTGCAGGTGAAGGACCTGGAGGCGCTCGATCCGGCGGCGGAGGCGGCGCTGTGGCGCTTCCTCTGGTCGATCGATCTGACGTCGTCGGTACGGCTCCACAGCCGGCCGGTGGACGACGGCTGGCAGCACCTGGTGTCGGACCTGAGGCGGTGCTCGCCCACGCAGCGGGACGCGCTGCATCTGCGTCTGGTGGACGTCGGGGCGGCGCTGGAGGCACGGACGTACCAGGCGCCGGTGGACGTGGTGTTCGAGGTCGCGGACGCGTTCTGTCCGTGGAACGAGGGGCGGTGGCGGCTCACGGGGGACGCCACGGGGGCGGTGTGTGTGCGTACGGACGACGACGCGGACCTCGCCCTGTCCGTACGGGAGTTGGGCGCGGCGTATCTCGGGGGCAACTCGCTCGTGTCGCTGGCCTCGGCGGGGCGCGTGCGGGAGCTTCGTGGGGGCGCGTTGGTGCAGGCGTCCGTGGCGTTCGGGTCACCCGTCGCGCCGTGGCTGCCGCACGGGTTCTAGCGCAACGGCTTCGGGGGGCGCCGGGGGGCCTCCACCACCCTGCAGGACGTGTGCCCGCACGGAGTGCGTCAGTGCTGCTGGCAGCCCGGGCACCAGAAGAGGTTGCGCGCCGCGAGGTCTGCCGTGCGGATGCCGGTGGCGCAGATGTGGCAGGGCTGGAGGGCCCGGCGGTAGACGTAGACCTCGCCGCCGTGGTCGTCCACGCGCGGCGGGCGGCCCATCGCCTCCGGGGTGTGCTCGGGGCGGACGGTGTCGATGCGGTTCAGGCGGACGCCCTCGCGCATCAGGGCGACGAGGTCCGTCCAGATCGCGTCCCACTCGCGGCGGGTGACGTCCCTGCCCGCGCGGTACGGGTCGATGCCGTGCCGGAAGAGCACCTCGGCGCGGTACACGTTGCCGACGCCCGCGATGACCTTCTGGTCCATCAGGAGGGCGGCGATCGTGGTGCGGGACCTGGAGATCCGGTTCCAGGCCTTGGCCGGGTCGTCGCCGTTCCGGAGCGGGTCGGGGCCGAGGCGGTCGTGTATCGCCCGCTTCTCGGGGTCGGTGATCAGGGCGCAGGTGGTCGGCCCGCGCAGGTCGGCGTAGTGCTCGTCGTTGACGAGGCGCAGCCGGACCGTGTCGGTGGGCGGCGGTGCGGGGGTCGTACCGAAGCCGAGCTTGCCGAAGAGACCGAGGTGCACGTGGATCCAGCCGGCGTCCGCGAAGCCGAGGAAGAGGTGCTTGCCGTGGGCGTCGACGCCGTCGAGGACCCGTCCGTCGAGGAGTGCCGCGCTGTCGGAGAACTTGCCCTGCGGGCTGCTCGCACGCACGGACCGTCCGCCGAAGCGCTCCAGGTGGTCCTGGGCGAGGCGGTGGATCGTATGCCCCTCGGGCACTGCTGGTCTCCTGGCTGAACGGGGCGGCACGGCCGTGCCGCCGGGGGGTCGGCCCGGCGGCACGGGTGAAGGCGTCGGCCTCCTGGGGGCGGTCAGCCCTCCTGAGGGTGGTGGGCCGGGATCGGGGGGAGCTCGCCGGTGGCCTCGTAGGCGGAGAGCATGTCGATCCGGCGGGTGTGACGCTCGTCACCGGAGTACGGGGTGGAGAGGAAGATCTCGACGAACTTCGTCGCCTCTTCCCGGGTGTGCATCCGGCCGCCGATGGAGACGACGTTGGCGTTGTTGTGCTCGCGGCCGAGGGCGGCGGTCTGCTCGCTCCAGGCGAGGGCGGCGCGCACCCCCTTCACCTTGTTCGCGGCGATCTGCTCGCCGTTGCCGGAACCGCCGATGACGATGCCCAGGCTGTCCGGGTCCGCAGCCGTCTTCTCGGCGGCGCGCAGGCAGAACGGCGGGTAGTCGTCCAGGGCGTCGTAGATGTGGGGACCACAGTCGACGGGCTCGTGGCCATGGGCCTTCAGCCACTCGACGAGGTGGTTCTTGAGTTCGAAGCCGGCATGGTCGGAGCCGAGGTACACGCGCATGATCCGAGTGTGGCACGGCGGGCTCTGGGTAGCGGTCAGCGGGGTCGGGGCCTACGTCCGTGCCGCCAGGGACCTTCGCCCCTTACGCAACGAATCGGAATCGGCCCTTCCGATCACCCCGTCCCCCGGTGTTGAATGCTCGGGCTCGTGACCCGAGCGCCCCACACACGTAAGGAAGCGTTCATGAACACGCAGCCGACCCTTGCGAAGGAAGGCGAGACCACCGGAAACCCCGGTGATTCGCAGTCTTCCGACGGACTCAAGGCCGGTCTCAAGAACCGACACCTGTCGATGATCGCCATCGGTGGCGTCATCGGCGCCGGACTCTTCGGAGGTTCCGCGGCAGGCATCAAGGCCGCCGGCCCCGGCATCCTGCTGTCGTACGCGCTCGTGGGCGCGATGGTCGTCTTCGTCATGCGGATGCTCGGCGAGATGTCCGTGGCCAACCCCACCTCCGGCTCCTTCTCGGCCCACGCCGACCGGGCGCTCGGACGCTGGGCCGGCTTCTCGATCGGCTGGCTCTACTGGTTCTTCTGGGTCGTCGTCCTCGCCGTCGAGGCGACCATGGGCGCGGACATCCTCAACGGCTGGATCCCGTCCGTCCCGCAGTGGGCCTGGGCGCTGATCGTGATGGTCGTCCTGACCGCCACCAACCTCGGTTCGGTCGCCTCCTACGGCGAGTTCGAGTTCTGGTTCGCGGGCATCAAGGTCGTCGCCATCGCCGCGTTCATCGTGGTCGGCGGGCTCGCGATCTTCGGCGTGCTGCCCGGCGCGGACACCTCGTCCGCCGGACTGAGCAACCTCACCGAGCACGGCGGCTTCCTGCCCAACGGCTACGGCGCGATCCTCACGGGCATCCTCATGGTCGTCTTCTCCTTCATGGGCAGCGAGATCGTCACCCTCGCCGCCGGCGAGTCGTCGGACCCGCGCCGCGCGGTCGCCAAGGCGACCAACAGCGTCATCTGGCGTGTCGGCATCTTCTACCTCGGCTCGATCCTGGTGGTCGTCTCGCTGCTGCCCTGGAACGACCCGGCGCTGGAGAAGGACGGCTCGTACGTCGCGGCGCTCGACTCGATCGGCATCCCGCACGCCGGCCAGATCATGAACGTGATCATCCTGACGGCGGTGCTCTCCTGCCTGAACTCGGGCCTGTACACCGCGTCCCGCATGGCGCACTCCCTCGGCCGGCGCGGTGACGCCCCGAAGGCCTTCGCCAAGACGAACGCCAAGGGCGTGCCGCAGACCGCGATCATCGGATCGGTCGTCTTCGGCTTCGTCGCCGTCTTCTTCAACTACAAGTGGCCCGACACGGTCTTCGCCTTCCTGCTGAACGCGTCCGGCGCGATCGCGCTCTTCGTCTGGCTGGTCATCTGCTTCTCGCAGCTGCGGATGCGGAAGATCATCCTGCGGGAGTCCCCGGAGAAGCTGCTCGTCCGGATGTGGCTGTTCCCGTACCTGACCTGGGCGACGATCGCGATGATCGTCTTCGTCCTCGGCTACATGCTCTACAACGGCGGCTCCGCCCGTGAGCAGGTCCTGCTGTCGCTGCTGGTGGCCGGCCTCGTGGTCGCCGTCTCGGTGGTCCGCGACCGCTTCGGCAAGACCCCCGAGCCCGTCACCAAGGACTGAATCCCTGCCTGACGGGTTCTGTCAGGCAGAGACGGAAAGCTCTCCGTGTTCCAGGGAACCCCTGGAACACGGAGAGCTTTTCCATGTCCGGACCGGCTTCGCCCTTCGCCCCGGGCCGGTCGGCGGCGCGTGACGATGCCGGAACGCCTCAGCCCTTGCGGCCGACGGCCTTCCACGCGGTCGGCAGCAGACCCATCGCGAGGGCGGCCTTGAGAGCGTCGCCGACCAGGAAGGGGGTGAGGCCGGCGGCGACCGCCTGCGAGAGCGTCATGCCGGTGGCGAGGGCCAGGTACGGCACGCCGACCGCGTAGATGACGGCGGAGCCGAGCACCATCGCGCCGGCGGTGCGGAGCACCGAGCGGTCGGCTCCGCGGCGGGCGAGGGCGCCGACGACGGTCGCGGCGAGCAGCATGCCGAGGATGTAGCCGAAGGAGGGCATCCCGTAGCCGGAGGTGGCCTGCGCGAACCACGGCACGCCTGCCATGCCGGCGACCGCGTAGAGGGCCAGGGAGAGGAAGCCGCGGCGGGCGCCGAGCGCCGTGCCGACGAGAAGGGCCGCGAAGGTCTGGCCGGAGACCGGGACGGGCGAGCCGGGGACCGGGACGGCGATCTGCGCGGCGATGCCGGTGAGGGCCGCGCCGCCGACGACGAGCGCGATGTCACGGGCGCGGCTGGACGGCAGCAGGTCGGCGAGAACCGTCCCGGAGCGGAGGGAACGGACAGGGGCGACGGCGGTGCTCATCGGTACTCCGCGGAGGGTGAGGGGGTACGGGGACGGATCGACCGTAGTCCAGGAGTGAACGCTCGATCACCATCAGCCACCCACAAAGCGGAGGTTGAGCGCTTCGTGGAGATCGAACAAAGATCGGCGCCCATGCCTCGCGCCACGTGACGCTTGTCACGGCGTGGAGCTGGAAAGAGGGTCATTTTGCGCCAGGAGGCGGTCGGCAGACAGACTGTGAGTTCTCCATAAACACCTCCGAAGGCACGAGCCCCCTCATGCACGACG
Organism: Streptomyces sp. NPDC013457; assembly: GCF_043089925.1. Classification (NCBI taxonomy): domain Bacteria; kingdom Bacillati; phylum Actinomycetota; class Actinomycetes; order Kitasatosporales; family Streptomycetaceae; genus Streptomyces; species Streptomyces sp. NPDC013457. Next base: position 393,324 of record NZ_JBICBL010000002.1, on the reverse strand, counting down.
CACCGACTGCCGTCCCGGCTCCCCCGGCCACCGAACCGGAGCCGCTCTCCCACGGCCTGAAGCAGCGTCATCTGACGATGCTGGGGCTCGGCGGGGTGATCGGGGCCGGGCTCTTCGTCGGCTCGGGGGCCGGCATCGCGGTCGCGGGGCCCGGCATCGTCCTCTCGTATCTGATCGCGGGCACGCTCGCGATGCTCGTCATGCGGATGCTCGGCGAGATGTCGGCGGCGATGCCGGCCTCGGGCGCCTTCTCGGTCCACGCCGAGCGGGCGCTGGGCCGCTGGGCGGGCTTCTCGGTGGGCTGGCTGTACTGGTTCCTGCTGGTCGTCGTCCTCGCCGTGGAGGCGACGGGCGCGGCGCGGATCGCCCACGGCTGGGTGCCGGGCGTCCCGCAGTGGGGCTGGGTGCTGATCTTCATGATCGTCTTCACCGCCGCCAACCTGGCGGCGGTGAAGAACTTCGGCGAGTTCGAGTTCTGGTTCGCCGCGCTCAAGGTCGGCGCGATCGTCCTCTTCCTGGTCCTCGGGGCGCTGGCGATCGTCGGGTGGCTGCCCGACACGGACCCGGTCGGCGCGGCCCATCTGACCGGAGACGGCGGCTTCCTGCCGAACGGCTGGGGCGGCGTGATCTCCGGTGTCCTCGCCGTGGTCTTCGCCTTCGGCGGCCTGGAGGTCGTCACGATCGCGGCCGCCGAGTCGGACGATCCGGCACGCAACGTGGCGCGGGCGGTGCGCAGCGCCGTGTGGCGGATCCTCTTCTTCTACGTCGGCTCGATGCTGGTCATCGTGACCCTGCTTCCCTGGACCTCGATGCTGCCGGGCCAGTCGCCGTACGTCGCGGTGCTGGACGCGATCGGGGTGCCCTCGTCCGGACAGATCATGAACATCGTGGTCTTCGTTGCGCTGCTCTCGGCGCTCAACGCGAACCTGTACGGCTCCTCGCGGATGGTCTTCTCGCTCGCCGAGCGCGGCGAGGCACCCAGGGGGCTGCTCAAGGTCTCGGGCGGAGGGGTGCCGCGCCGGGCGGTGCTCGCCTCGGTTGCCTTCGGCTTCGTCTCGGTGCTGCTCAATCTGAAGTGGCCGGATTCCGTCTTCCTCTACATGCTCAACGCGGTCGGTGCGGTACTCCTCTTCGTCTGGGGGCTGATCGCGGTCTCGCAGCTGCGGCTGCGCCGCCGGATCGAGCGCGAGGCGCCCGAACTGCTGACGCTGAGGATGTGGGGCTTCCCCTGGCTGACCTGGACCGCGCTGGCCGCGATGGCGGCGGTCCTGGGGCTGATGCTGACCGACGACGGGGCGCGGCCGCAGGTGCTGTGGTCGGGCGCGGCCACCGGGGCCGTGCTGCTGGTGGCCGGTCTGCGGGAGCTGCGGGACCGGCGGCGCTCGGGCACCTGAGGCACACGGCCAGGTCTCGGCGCCGAGGCCCACGGGATGGCGGGGGCGGACCTACCGGCGCGTACGAGAAGACACGAGATCTTCACGTTGCGTGAAGCTCGTGACCGTATAGCGGACATCCGTTCCCTGTCAGCGGTACGCACCCACAGACTGTGGCGCGTCCCCCGCCTCCTCCCCGAACAGGGCTGGTTCATGTCCCGGACCACCGCGCCCGCGCCCGTCGACCGCAAGGACGACTCGGCGACGCTCTCGCACGGGCTCAAGCAGCGTCACCTCTCGATGATCGCCCTCGGCGGCGTCATCGGCGCCGGCCTCTTCGTCGGCTCCGGCGCCGGCATCGCCGCCGCCGGCCCGTCCATCGTCCTCGCCTACACGCTGTCCGGCCTGCTCGTCATGCTGGTGATGCGCATGCTGGGCGAGATGTCGGCCGCGTACCCGTCCTCCGGATCGTTCTCCTCCCACGCGGAGCGGGCCTTCGGCTCCTGGGCCGGGTTCACCGCCGGCTGGTCGTTCTGGGTGCTGCTCAGCGTCGCCGTCGGCCTGGAGGGCATCGGCGCGGCGAAGATCGTCACCGGCTGGCTGCCCGGCACGCCCGAGTGGGCCTGGGTCGCGCTCTTCATGCTGCTCTTCTGCGGCGCCAACCTGGCGGCCGTGAAGAACTTCGGCGAGTTCGAGTTCTGGTTCGCCGCCCTCAAGGTCGGTGCGATCACGCTCTTCCTCGGCCTCGGTGTGCTCGCGATCCTGGGCGTCCTGCCCGGCACGGACTCCCCCGGCACGGCCAACCTCTTCGGCGAGGGCGGACTCCTGCCGAACGGCAGCGAGGGCCTGGTCATCGGCCTGCTCGCCTCGGTGTTCTCGTACGGAGGCATGGAGACGGTCACCATCGCCGCCGCCGAGTCCGAGGACCCCGTCAAGGGCGTCGCCAAGGCCGTGCGCACCGCGATGTGGCGCATCTCGCTCTTCTACATCGGCTCGATGGCGGTCATCGTCACGCTGGTCCCGTGGAACGACAAGGCGGTCGCCGAGAAGGGCCCGTACGTCGCCGCCCTCGATCAGCTGGGCATCCCGGGCGCCGGCCAGATCATGAACGTCGTGGTGCTCATCGCCCTGCTGTCCGCGATGAACGCGAACATCTACGGCTCCTCCCGCATCGCCTTCTCCCTGGTCAAGCGGGGCCTCGGCCCGAAGGTCCTCGGCACGGTGTCCAGCGGTGTGCCGCGCTTCGCCGTCCTCGCGTCCTGCTTCTTCGGCTTCGTCTGCGTGGGCCTCAACTACTGGTCCCCCGAGACGATCTTCCCGTGGCTGCTGAACATGATCGGCGGCGTGATCCTGGTCGTCTGGATCTTCATCGCGGCCTCGCAGCTGGTGCTGCGCCGCCGCATGGAGCGCGAGGAGCCCGAGAAGCTGGTCGTCCGGATGTGGGCCTTCCCCTACCTCACGTGGGTGGCGCTGGCCGGCATGGCGGTGATCTTCTTCCTGATGGCCCGTGAGGAGGGCACCCGCGTGCAGCTGTACGCGACGGGCGCCATGACCGTGGCGCTGGCCGTCATCGGACTCGTCCGCCAGAAGGCGGGCGCGGCGCGCCAGGACGCCTGACACCGCCTCCCGTTTCCCCTTTCGCCGGAACGCCCGGACCGCTCCCCGCGGTCCGGGCGTTCCGCCTCTCCCGGGCCCGCCGCGCCACGAGTCCTAGGACCGAGGACTGATCAACTTCGGACACACCTGCTGCTAGCCTGCACTTGCATAGAGGTTGCAATAACTCAGAAGCAGCGAGAGGCTCGGCACATGGCGATCTACACCCTTCCGGAACTGCCGTACGACTACGCGGCTCTGGAGCCGGTGATCAACCCCCAGATCATCGAGCTGCACCACGACAAGCACCACGCCGCGTACGTCAAGGGCGCCAACGACACCCTTGAGCAGCTGGAAGAGGCGCGCGACAAGGACCAGTGGGGCTCGATCAACGGCCTGGAGAAGAACCTCGCGTTCCACCTCTCCGGCCACATCCTGCATTCGATCTACTGGAACAACATGAACAGCCCGAAGGACGGCGGCGGCGGCGAGCCGCTCGCGGCCGACGGCGTGGGCGACCTCGCCGACGCGATCACCGAGTCCTTCGGCTCCTTCGCCAAGTTCAAGGCCCAGCTGACCAAGGCCTCCGCGACCACCCAGGGCTCCGGCTGGGGTGTCCTCGCGTACGAGCCGATCAGCGGCCGGCTGATCGTCGAGCAGGTCTACGACCACCAGGGCAACGTCGGCCAGGGCTCGGTCCCGGTCCTCGTCTTCGACGCCTGGGAGCACGCCTTCTACCTGCAGTACAAGAACCAGAAGGTGGACTTCATCGAGGCCATGTGGCAGGTCGTCAACTGGCAGGACGTGCAGAAGCGCTACACGGACGCCAAGGGACGCACCCCGCTCATCGGCATCTGAGGAACGTCCTGCTCGTGATCGTCTTCTCAACCTTCACCGGGCAGGCGGAAGAAGGGCGGGCCCCCGCGGTGACGTGAACCGCGGGGGCCCGCCTGTACGGACGGCCGTCCTACTCGAAGCTCGGCGCCGCCGTCCGCGTGCGCTTGATCTCGTAGAAGCCGGGCGTCGCCGCCACGAGCAGCGTGCCGTCCCAGAGCCGGGCCGCCGCCTCGCCGCGCGGGGTCGGGGTGACGACCGGGCCGAAGAAGGCGACCTCGTCGCCGTCCGCGCCCGGCACGGAGATGACCGGCGTGCCGACGTCCTGGCCGACCTTCTCGATGCCCTCCTTGTGGGAGGCGCGCAGCTCGGTGTCGTACGTGTCCTTGTCGGCGTAGTCCGCGAGGTCGGCCGGCAGGCCGACGTCCGCGAGGGCCGCCGTGATCGCCTCGCGCGTCGGGCCCTCGCCGTTGTTGTGGAAGCGGGTGCCGAGCGCGGTGTAGAGCTTGCCGACGACCTCGTCGCCGTGCTGCTGCTGGGCCGCTATGACCACGCGGACCGGGCCCCAGGCCTTGGTCTCCAGCATGTCGCGGTACTCGGCCGGAAGCTCGTCCAGCTTGTCCTCGTTGAGGACGGCCAGGCTCATCACCTTCCACCGGACGTCGACCGGACGGACCTTCTCCACCTCCAGCATCCAGCGGGAGGTCATCCAGGCCCAGGGGCACAGCGGGTCGAACCAGAAGTCGGCGGTGGTCCTGCTCTCGGACATGTCACTCCTCAGGGACGGATGTCTATGCGGACGGATGTCTATGCGCCGGAGAAGGAACACCCCCGGCCGGTGAGGGCATTCCCGCGTGTCGCGTGTCAGCTCCACATGGGAGGATCGGTGCTGTTTCGAACGAGCCACGAAGGAGTGACCGTGCCCGGAGAGAATCTGTCCCGCGACGAGGCCCGCGAGCGGGCCGCGCTGTTGTCCGTCGACGGGTACGAGGTCGCCCTGGACCTGCGGTCGGCGGTCGGGGAGTCCGGCGAGGAGGTCCGCACCTTCCGCTCGGTGACGACCATCCGGTTCCGTCGTACGGGTACGGGCACGGCCACCTTCGTCGACCTGATCGCGCCCAGCGTCACCTCGGTCGAGCTGAACGGCCGCGCGCTCGACCCGGCCACCGTCTTCGACGGCGCGCGGATCGCCCTGGACGGCCTGGCCGACGAGAACGTGCTCGTGGTCGACGCCCAGTGCGCCTACAGCCGGACGGGCGAGGGCATGCACCGCTTCGTCGACCCGGAGGACGGCGAGGTCTACCTCTACACGCAGTACGAGCCGGCCGACGCCCGCCGGGTGTACGCCACCTTCGAGCAGCCCGACCTGAAGGCCCCGCACCTCTTCTCGGTGACGGCGCCCGAGGGCTGGACGGTGTGGAGCAACGGCGCCGGGGAGCGGGACGCGGAGGGCGTGTGGCGCTTCGCGGAGACGGCTCCGATCTCGACGTACATCACCTGCGTCGTCGCCGGGCCGTACCACTACGTGACGGACACCTACCGGCGCACGCTGGCCGACGGGTCCGAGCTGGAGATCCCCCTCGGCGCGATGTGCCGCAAGGGGCTCGCCAGGCACTTCGACGCGGACGACGTCTTCCTGATCACCAAGCAGGGGTTCGACTTCTTCCACGACAACTTCGACTACCCGTACCCCTTCGGGAAGTACGACCAGGCCTTCGTCCCCGAGTACAACCTCGGCGCGATGGAGAACCCGGGCATGGTGACCTTCCGCGAGGAGTACATCTACCGGGGCAAGGTCACCCAGGCCGCCTACGAGCGCCGGGCGAACGTGATCCTGCACGAGATGGCGCACATGTGGTTCGGCGACCTCGTCACCATGGTGTGGTGGGACGACCTGTGGCTGAAGGAGTCCTTCGCCGACTTCATGGGCTCCTTCTCGCTGGCCGAGGCGACCCGCTTCACCAACAGCTGGGTGACCTTCGCCAACAACCGCAAGTCCTGGGCGTACCGCGCCGACCAGCTGCCGTCCACCCACCCGATCACGGCCGACATCCGTGACCTGGAGGACGCCAAGCTGAACTTCGACGGCATCACGTACGCCAAGGGCGCCTCCGTGCTGAAGCAGCTCGTGGCGTACGCGGGCCGGGAGGCCTTCCTCGAGGGCGCGCGGCGCTACTTCAAGCGCCACGCGTACGGGAACACGCGCCTGACCGATCTGCTGTCCGTGCTGGAGGAGACCTCCGGGCGCGACATGAAGGCGTGGTCGCGCTCCTGGCTCCAGACCTCGGGCGTCAACACGCTGGCGCCGGAGGTGACGTACGACGCGGAGGGCCGGATCACCGAGCTGACCGTCGTCCAGGCCGGCGACGAGCTGCGCCCGCACCGGGCGGCCGTGGGTCTCTACCGGCTCTCGGCGGAGGGCGAGCTCGTGCGGTACGCGCGGGCCGAGGCCGACGTCGTCGGCGCGCGGACGGTCGTGGCCGAGCTCGCGGGGGCGGAGCGGCCGGACCTGGTCCTCGTCAACGACGACGACCTCACCTACTGCAAGGTCCGGTTCGACGAGGGCTCGCTCGCGACCCTGCGGGCGCACCTGGGCGACATCACGGACCCGCTGGCGCGGGCGCTGTGCTGGTCGGCGCTGTGGAACCTGACGCGCGACGGCCTGATGCCGGCAAGGGACTTCGTGGCGGTGGCCCTCGGCTTCGCGGGCCGGGAGACGGACATCGGCGTCCTCCAGATGGTGCACGCCTGGGCGCGCTCGGCGGTCACGAACTTCGCGGCGCCCGAGTGGCGCGCGGAGGGCGGCCGGCTGCTCGCCGAGGGCGGGCTGCGGGAGCTGCGGCTCGCCGCTCCGGGCAGTGAGCACCAGCTGACCTGGGCGCGGTTCTTCGCCGCGTCCGCCGCCTCGGAGGCGGACTTCCAGCTCCTGGAGGGTCTCCTCGACGGCACGGCGAAGATCGACGGTCTGGACGTCGAGCAGGAGCTGCGCTGGGCGTTCCTGGAGCCGCTCGCCGCGCACGGCCGGGCGGACGAGGCCCGGATCGCCGAGGAGCTGGCCCTCGACGACACGGCGACCGGCAAGCGCCACCAGGTCCGCTGTCTGGCCGCCAGGCCGTCGGCGGCGGTCAAGGCCCAGGCCTGGGCGCAGGTCGTCGAGTCGGACGCGCTGTCGAACGCGCTGGTGGAGGCGACCATCGCGGGCTTCGTGCAGCCGTCGCAGCGGGAGCTGATCGCGCCGTACGCGGAGAAGTACTTCGCCGCCGTCGAGCGGGTGTGGGCGGACCGTTCGATCCAGATCGGCATGGACGTGGTGCGGGGGCTGTTCCCGGCGCTCCACGGCGAGGGGGCCCTGGCCTCGACGGACGCGTGGCTCGCCGCCCATGAGTCGGCGGCGCCGGCACTGCGCCGCCTGGTCCTGGAGGGCCGCGACGACCTGGCGCGCGCACTGCGCGCGCAGGCGTGCGACGGCGGCCTGTAACCCGCACCGCCCCCCGGAGCGCGGCGCCCTCGTCGGGGGCGCCGCGCTCCCATGTGCGGGAGGTGGTGGTCGTGCATTGTCGGCAGTCGAACGTGCGTACTTTAGGACGAGGATGTCCCGGTTTGGCGACGCGCGTGTAACAGCGGTTAGCGGGGGCCCGGGGAGCGGAAGACCCCCGGCATGAACCACAACACCCCCATCACCCCCCGGCCCCTCCCCCTCCCCTCCCTGACCGACGAGCGCCAACGCGTCGCATCCACCGCCCAGTTGCGCGACCAGGGGCTGTCCGGCTCCGACATCGCCGCGCACTGCCGGCCGGGCGGCGAGTGGCAGCAGATCCTGCCCGGCGTCTTCCTGCTCAGCCCCGGGCAGCCCACCAGCGAGGACCGGCTGCGGGCCGCGCTGCTCCACACCGCGCGCCCCGGCGCCGGGCCGGCCGGCCGGGGCCCCGAGGCGATGATCACCGGTCTGGCCGCGCTCGCCCTGCACCGCTTCTCCTCCGCTCCCCCGCTGACCGCGGTGGACCGGATCGACGTGCTGGTCCCCCGCACCCGCAGACTGCGCTCCACCGGCTGGGTGCGGGTGGTGCGCTCCCCGGAGTCGCCCGAGCCGCTGGACATCGCCGGTGTGCCCGTCGCGCCGGTCGCCCGCGCGCTCGCCGACGCGGTGTCCGCGCTGACCGACGCGGGAGTGGTGCGCCGGCTGCTCACCGAGGCCGTGCGTGCCGGTCACTGCGAACCCGGCTCGGTGGTGAGGGAGTTGAACCGGGCGCGGCTGCTCAGCCGGCCGCACGTGGTGGCCGCCGTCGACTCGCTGCTCGCGGAGGGCCGGAGCATCGCGGAGGAGCGGCTCTACGAGATGGTCCGGGAGTTCGGCCTGCCCGACCCGCTGTGGAACGTGGATCTGCGCCTGCCCGGCGGTCCGCACCTCGGCGGTCTGGACGCCTACTGGCCGGACCAGGCGGTGGCGGTGGAGCTGGACACCCGGGCGCCCCGGCAGGACGACGACGCGCTCTGGTCGGAGTACACCCGCAAGCGCGAGCACCTGGAGCGGCTCGGCATCACGGTCGTCCACATCACCCCGCGCAAGCTGCGCGAGGCGATGGACCAGCAGGCCACCGTGGTCCGTACGGCCCTGATGGCCGCGACGGACCGGCAGCCCGCGGCGTACGTCGTCGTCCTGCCCCGCTGAGTGTCAGCCCCGGCCGCAGAACTCGGCCTCGACGACGGTCTGACTGTCCCCCGCCCAGTCGGCGTTGAAGTTCATGGCGAGCGAGTGGCCGCCGTCGCGGGTGGCGACGGCCTGCGAGGAGGAGCCGTGGATGCCTCCGCCGTGACCCCACACCTCCTTGCCGCAGCTGAGCTTGGCCCGCATCAGCCCGAGGCCGTAGGAGAGCTCCGGCGCCTCGGCGCCGACGGGCACGGCGCGCGTCATCTCGCGCATCTCGGCCCTCGGCAGCAACTTCCCCTTGAGCAGGGCCCGGTAGAAGGTCTGCAGATCGTTGGAGTCGGAGATCATCTCGCCCGCCGCGTGGGCGAGGGACGGGTTCAGCTCGGTGACGTCGTACACCGTCGTCGCGTCCGGGTCCCGGGAGAGCTTCGAGTACGCCCGTGAACTCGGCTTCGGCATCGTCACGGTGGTGCCGGGCACACTGGTGGCGCGCAGCTTCAGCGGCTTGACGATCCGCCGCTCGACCTCCTTGCCGTACGGTCGGCCGGTCGCCTTCTCGATCACCATGCCCGCGAGGACGTAGTTGGTGTTGGAGTAGCTCCAGTCGGTCCCGGGGGCGAAGTCCGGCGCGTGGGTCATGGCGACCGCGACGAGCTGCTCGGGGGTCCAGGTGTCGTAGCGGTTCTTCAGGAAGTCGGTGCCGAAGACCTTCTGCTGGAAACCGGGGTCGGAGGTGACGTCGTAGATGCCGCTGGTGTGGTTGAGGAGCTGGCGGACGGTGACCGTGCGGCCGTCGTGGCCGTTGCCCCGGACCACGCCCGGCAGCCACTTCTCGACGGGGTCGTCGAGGTCGAGCCGTCCCTCGGCCTGGAGCTGGAGCAGGACGGTCGCCACGAAGGTCTTGGTGATGGAGCCGACCCGGTAGCGGTCCTCGCCCCCGCGTTCACCTGCGGTTCCGGTCCAGGAGCCGCGACCGCTCCGGGCCTGGGCGACGGCGCCCGGCACGCCCTCCTCGACGGCCCCGTCGAGGGCCCGCTGGGTGGCGGTGTGGTCGGGCTTCTTCGGCGCGGTGGCCGCGGCGGCGGGCGCGGCGAGCGCTCCGGCGGTGAGGGCGGCCACGGCGGTGGCGGCGAGGACGGTGCGGGCGGCGCGTACGGATGTCATGCGGGTTCCCCCTGGTGTCGTGTGACGTCCTGCGGTCACGGGAGGGGACCCGGCGGCGGGCGGGGCGGTTGAGCGGCCCGCCGTGGTTGAGCGGAAATCAGCCGTTCGCGGGATCGGCGAGGCTGGACCGGCCGACGGGCGGTCGATCGCGCCACAACTGCACCCCGATGTCGACCAGTTCGACACGGGTGAGCTCCTGGACGGAAGCGAGCGGATGCCAGGCGGCGAGGTCGGTGGAGCCGCCGGTCTCGTTGCGCAGGGAGCCTCCGGTGATCCGGCTCTCGTAGATGATCCGCAGGCCGTGGAAGTCGCCGGGCCCTGCGAACCGGCGGATCCAGCCTCGCCGGATGGAGTCGATACCGAGGAGGGCGACCGGCTCGGTGAGGTATCCCGTCTCCTCCTCGACCTCGCGGACGACGGTGTCGACCGGCTCCTCGCCGTGGTCCATCCCGCCGCCCGGCAGGGTCCACCGCCGCTCCCCGGCGCTGTTCACCCAGCGGGCGAGGAGTATCTCGTCGTCACGGACACACACGGCGTAGGCCGCCACCCTCAACTCCTGCTTCATGAGCCGAGGTTAGAACCAGTACACGGGGTATGTCCGCCCGGTCGCCCGGGCGCCCGCGAGCCCGACGGCGACGAGCAGGAGGCTCGCGAGGGCGAGCAGGGCGAGGAAGGTCCAGAACGGCGGATTCTGGAGGGTGACGATCACGGCCGTGGCGGCGGCGGGCGAATGCGGGGTGCGGGTGGCCATCATGACGCCGAGCGCGAGACCGCCGGCGAGGGCGGCGCCCCAGAGGGTGGGGCCGGTGACGAGGAGGACGGAGAAACCGGTGAGCGCGGAGAGGAGCTGGCCGCCGACGACCGAGCGGGGCTGGGCGAGCGGCAGGTCGGGGGCGCCGGCCACCAGCGCCATGCTGGCCGCGAGGGGCGGGATCAGCAGGGGCTGATGGAGGACGGTGCCGAGGGCGACCAGGGCGAGGAGCGCGGTGACGCTGACGGTGGTCGCCAGGGCCACGGCCCGGGGACGGGGCCGGGCGGGGGCGGCTGTGGTCATGCGGGGTCCTGGGGAAGGGGCGGGTTGGCGGGCGAGTACTCCGGCTCCGACCAGCGCAGCGGGCTCCCGGACGGGATCTCGACGGTCCGCCGGACGTGGAAACGGTTGACGCGGACGTCGTCGGGGCCGTAGTCGGTGTGGGCCGTGCCGGAGAGCTGGAGCGTGGTGCCGGTCCGCCAGTCGACGAAGAGGAGCCCGGCTCGGTCGTCGGACGCGAGGTTGCCGAGGGTCAGGAACATGGCGTTGCCGGGATAGTCCCGCCAGCTCAGTTCGGTGGGCGCGTCGACCCGGACGAAGCCGGGGTTGCCGCCGCGATGGCTCGCGTCCACGCCGTCGGGGGCGGTGGTCGCGATGAAGAAGGTGTCGGCGGCCCGCACGAACCGCTCCTGGGCGGGGGTGAGTGCGGTGCCGTGGAGCGGGTCTCCGGGCGGGGTGGCGGGATCCGGAGCGTACAGCTCGCGCTTCTGGAGGTACTTCGGGCAGTTGGAGAAGACCTGCTCCGCCTCGACGGTGAAGCCGCGCGGGCTGGGGCGGGCGACGCCGTTGAGGCGCATACGGCGGCGGGTGCGGGGGTCCAGCGCGATCGTCCCGACTGGGGTGGGGCCGGGGGCGGGGGGCGGGGCGGCCACGGAGATCGTGTGCGGGCCGGTCGCCCTGGCGAAGCCTGGGGTGCCGGTGAGGAGGGTGCTCCAGAGCCGCCCGTCGGCGTCCGCCGCGGCGAGCACGAGCATGGGCTGGAGTTCGAGGAAGGCGGCGGCGACGGGGCGGATGCCGTCGCTGATGGAGCGGCCGATGTGGTCGGCGATGCCGGTGACTCCGACGCGTTCCTGGATGGCGCGGGAGCCCGGGTTGTACGGATCCATGGTCGGGGCCTTTCGGGTGGCGCCCGCGCCGGGGCCCGGGGTGCGGGCCCCGGCGCGGGCAGCGCGTTCACAACGGGGGCCTTCTAGAAGAAGCCGCAGGTCGGGGCGCCCTCGGTGGGGGCTTCCGCGCCTTCCGCGCCCGTGGGGGCGAAGATCTCCAGGCGGGTGCCGTCCGGGTCGTGGAAGAAGATGCCGCCCGAGGAGCCGCCCTCGGAGTGGGGGACGACGCCCTCGTAGGCGAACTCGGTGCCCCGCGCCTTCAGGGCCTCCTCGGCCGCTTTGACCCGCTCGATCGACTCGGCCTCGAAAGCGAGGTGGTGCAGACCCGCGCGGCCGGAGTCGTACCCGCCCTCCGCCTGCTGCCAGAGCGTGACGACGAGCTTGCCCCCCTGGCCGAGGAACGCGTACCGCCGCCCGTCCTCCTTGCCCTCGCCGAGCACCTCGAAGCCCAGCACGTTCCCGTAGAAGTCGAGCGAGCGCTCCAGGTCCGTGACGTTGAGCCCGATGTGGTTGGTGACCAGCGTTCCGATCGCCGACATGGCGGTTCCCCTCTCGACATGGCGAGTACTAACCTCTGAGATAGACATTAGAGGTTAGAGAGCGACCGTGCAACCAGTCACGTAACCTTGAGGGGTTAGTTCTACGAGGAGGATGTCCGCCATGACCGTTTCCGACCCGCGCCCCCTGGTCGGCGAACCCGTCTCCCTCGACCTGCTCAACACCCGCTGGATGCTGGACGGCGCGCGCCAGGACCTGCTCACGGACACCGAGGGGCTGGCCGTCTGGCTCCGGGCCAACGCACTCGACGGACGCTTCGCCGCCGACGCGACGACGCTCCGCCACACGCTCGCCGCCCGCGACGCCCTCGCGGGCCTCGTCGACCGGCCCGGCGACCCTGCCGCGACCGCCCGCGTCGACGCCGTGCTCGGCCACGGCCGCATCCGCGCCACCCTCACTCCCGAGGGCCCGGGCGAGCTGGCCGAGTTCGCGGACGCCGCCTGGGGCCCGGGCTGGACGGCGGCCCGCGACTACCTCGACCTGCTGCGGACCGCACCGGACCGGATCCGGTCCTGCGCCCACGAGGCGTGCATCCTGCACTTCTTCGACACCTCGCGGAACGGCACCCGCCGCTGGTGCTCGATGGCGGTCTGCGGCAACCGGGCCAAGGCCTCGCGCCACTACGCTCGTACAAAGGAAAACTAACCGACCGACCAACTCGCCCCGCTTGAGGGCGATTCATTCCCGATGGCGTACGCCGCGCGGTGGCGGATGTGCGCCATCAGCACATCCCGCCACCTGACAACTCTCCACAAACCCCTGTCACTTACGAAAGGCTGAGCGGTCATCCGGTACCGAAATCCGGACCCTCTTCTTTCACAAACAGGGATGTAAATGACCACCCCCGAATCTCAGAGCTCCATACCCGGGCGCTCGACCCCCGGACACAGACGGGCCGCCCGCATCGCGGCGGCCGCCGGACTCGTGACCGCGCTCATCGCGGCCGGTGCCGCTCCGGTCCTGGCCGCCGAAGACCCGGCGACCACCCCTCCGGTCAAGTCCGCCGACTCGGCCGACAAGCTCGGCCCGACGGACGCCCAGCGCCTCACCGAGGCCGAGGCCGCCGGCGAGAAGAACGTCACGATCCTCGTCGCCACCGCCCCCGGCTCCACCGAGCAGGTCGCCGGCCAGCTCGACGCCGTCCAGGGCGCCTCGGTGGGCAAGCAGAACGACAAGCTCGGCTACGTCCGCGCGACCCTGCCGACCGCCAAGGCGGAGGCCGCCATCGCGGCTGCCACCAAGCTCTCCTCCGTCCAGTCGATCGACCTCCAGGCCGAGATCAAGCTGGACGACCCGACCCCGGACTCGGGCACCACCGGTGCCGTCGAGGGCACGACCGTCACGCAGACGTACCCGGCCCCGGGCAAGAACACCCCGGCGAAGAACCCGTACAACCCGTCCCACGAGACGGGCGCGGTCGAGTTCGTCGAGGACAACCCCCGGGCCGACGGCCGCGGCGTGACCATCGGCATCCTCGACTCCGGTGTCGACCTCGGTCACCCGGCGCTGCAGAAGACCACCACCGGCGAGCGCAAGATCGTCGACTGGGTCACCGCCACCGACCCGCTGACCGAGGGCGACGCCACCTGGCGCGCCCAGATCACCCCGGTCGCGGGCCCGGTCTTCTCCGCCTCCTCGCAGTCCTGGAAGGCGCCCGAGGGCTCCTACCAGTTCAGCCGCTTCAACGAGGCGATCACCGCGGGCGGCGACCCGGCCGGTGACATCAACCGCGACGGCGACACGGCCGACCTCTTCGGCATGCTGTACGACCCGGCCGCCGGCACCGTCCGCGTCGACACCGACCAGAACAACGACTTCACGGACAACGCGCCGATGAAGCCGTACAAGGACGGGTACCAGGTCGGCTACTTCGGTACCGACAACCCGGCCACCGAGGTCGTCGAGAAGACGCCGTTCGTCGTCGAGATCCGCAAGGACGTGGCGATGGACCCGCTCGGCGGGACCTGGGTCGGCAAGAAGGCCGACTTCGTCAACATCGGCGTCGTCGAGTCCTCGCACGGCACCCACGTCGCCGGCATCACCGCCGCCAAGGGCCTCTTCGGCGGCCGGATGAACGGCGCGGCACCCGGCGCGAAGATCGTCTCCTCGCGCGCGTGCACCTGGACCGGCGGCTGCACCAACACCGCCCTCACCGAGGGCATGACGGACCTCGTCGTCAACCGCGGCGTCGACATCGTCAACATGTCGATCGGCGGTCTGCCCGCGCAGAACGACGGCGACAACGTCCGCGCCCGCCTCTACACCCGTCTGATCGACCAGTACGGCGTGCAGCTGGTGATCTCGGCCGGCAACTCCGGTCCGGGCATCAACACGATCGGCGACCCCGGCCTGGCCGACAAGGTCATCTCGGTCGGCGCGGCGATCTCCAAGTCGACCTGGGCCGCCAACTACGGCTCGGCCGTCACCAAGTCGTACGCGATGTTCCCCTTCTCCTCGCGCGGTCCGCGTGAGGACGGCGGCTTCACCCCGACCATCACCGGTCCGGGCTCGGCCGTGAACACCATCCCGACCTGGCAGGCCGGCGCCGGCGTGGCCGAGTCCGGCTACGCGCTGCCCGCCGGCTACGGGATGCTCAACGGCACCTCGATGTCCTCCCCGCAGGTCGCGGGCGCGAGCGCGCTGCTGCTCTCCGCCGCGAAGCAGAAGCGCATCGAGCTCTCGCCGCTCAGCCTGCGCACCGCGCTCACCTCGACCGCCGACCGGATCTCCGGTGTCGCGGCCCACGAGCAGGGCTCGGGTCTGATCGACATCAACGACGCCTGGGAGTCGATCAAGGACGGCGCCACGGCGCACGAGTACAAGGTCGAGGCTCCGGTCGACACCGCGATCTTCCCGGCCCCGCACACCGGCACCGGTGTGTACGACCGTGAGGGCGGCCTCAAGGTCGGCCAGAAGAAGGTCTACGACGTCACCATCACGCGCACGACCGGCCCGAACCGGGCCATCGAGCACGAGCTGGAGCTCAAGAACAACGACGGCACCTTCCGGATCCTCGGCGACGACGAGGTCGACCTGCCGCTGAACAAGCCGGTCACCGTCAAGATCCAGGCCCGGCCGACCTCGGCCGGCGTGCACAGCGTGATCCTGGAGGCGGACGACGACCGCACCGAGGGCGTGGACAAGCAGATCCTCGCCACCTCGGTCGTCGCGAGCGACCTGACCGCGCCCGGCTACGGCTTCTCCGCGTCCGGCTCGGTCCAGCGCAACAGCCACAAGTCGTACTTCGTCACCGTGCCGGAGGGCGCCAAGACCCTCGAGGTCGCTCTCGGCGGTCTGAAGGAGAAGAGCCAGACCCGGTTCATCTCGATCCACCCGTACGGCGTGGCCTTCGAGTCCACCGCGTCCAACGTGTGCTACCCGCACTACAACCCGGGCAACGGCTGCCGTGCGGACCTGCGTTCGTACGCCAACCCGACGCCGGGCGTCTGGGAGATCGAGGTCGAGGCGCGCCGCACCTCGCCCGACCTGGACAACCCGTACAAGCTGGACGTCTCGGTGCTGGGCGCCGACTTCGACCCGGCCGTCCAGACCGTTCCCGAGGCGAAGGTCGGCACGCCGGCCGCCGTCGAGTGGACCGTCACCAACACCTTCGCCGGCATCGACGGCAAGCTGAAGGGCGGCTCGCTGGGCTCGGCCAAGGTCGAGACGCCGACGATCAAGCACCACGAGCAGCAGATCAAGACCGTCACCATCGGTGAGGGCGTCGAGCGGCTGGACGTGGCGATCGGCAACACCTCGGACAAGGCCGCCGACCTGGACCTCACGGTCCTGCGCGACGGCGTCCAGGTGGGTCAGGCCGCCGACGGCGACTCGGAGGAGGCCGTCTCGCTGGTCAAGCCGGCCGCCGGGACGTACACCATCGTGATCGACGGTTACTCGGTGCAGGCCGAGGGCGGTACGACCTTCGACTACAGGGACGTGTACTACTCGGCCGCGCTCGGCAGCGTCCAGGTCGACGCGTCCAAGAGCTACCCGCTGGCCAGCGGCGCGACCGCCAAGGTCGCCGCCGAGGTGCTGGTCGCCGGTGCCGCGCCCGAGGGCCGGCAGTTCTTCGGCGAGGTCCAGCTGCTGAACGCGCGCGGCACCGCCGCGGGCGCCGGCAGCGTCGTGATCGGCAAGGTCACCCCGTAACACCGCTGTACGAGTGAGGGGCGGGCACCGGAACCGGTGCCCGCCCCTTCCCCGTCTCCACCCACGTCCCGGCCCCCGTCCCCGGTCTCCGTCGCCGGTCTCCGTCGCCGTTCCGTCCCGACCCTCGGACAATGGATTGGACAAGGCGGGCCAGGACATACGCATCATGGACGGCAGCAGCCTGCACAAACGTACGGAGGAGTCCCCGTGAAGGTCGGAATCGTCGGAGCCACCGGTCAGGTCGGCACAGTCATGCGCGCCATCCTGGCCGAGCGGAAGTTCCCTGTCGACGAGCTGCGGCTCTTCGCCTCCGCCCGCTCCGCCGGCACCGTCGTCGACGGGGTCACGGTCGAGGACGCCTCCACCGCCGACTACACGGGCCTGGACATCGTCCTGTTCTCCGCCGGCGGCGCGACCTCCAAGGCGCTCGCCGAGAAGGTCGCCTCGCAGGGCGCCGTCGTGATCGACAACTCCTCCGCCTGGCGCCGCGACCCCGAGGTCCCGCTGGTGGTCTCCGAGGTCAACCCGCACGCGATCAAGGACCGCCCCAAGGGCATCATCGCCAACCCGAACTGCACCACGATGGCCGCGATGCCGGTCCTCAAGCCGCTCCACCAGGAGGCCGGCCTGACCGCGCTCGTCGCCACGACCTACCAGGCCGTCTCCGGCTCGGGCGTCGCGGGCGTCGCCGAGCTGCGCACCCAGGCGTGCGCGGTCGCGGAGACCGCCGACCAGCTGGCCTTCGACGGTGAGGCCGTGGAGTTCCCCGAGCCCGCCGTCTACAAGCGTCCGATCGCCTTCAACGTGGTCCCGCTGGCCGGCTCGATCGTCGACGACGGCACGTTCGAGACCGACGAGGAGCAGAAGCTCCGCAACGAGTCCCGCAAGATCCTGGAGATCCCCGGCCTGAAGGTCTCGGGCACCTGCGTGCGCGTCCCGGTCTTCTCCGGCCACTCGCTGCAGGTCAACGTCCGCTTCGAGCGTCCGATCAGCGTCGAGCGCGCCTACGAGCTGCTCAAGGACGCGGAGGGCGTCGAGCTCTCCGAGATCCCGACCCCGCTCCAGGCGGCCGGCAAGGACGCCTCGTACGTGGGACGCATCCGGGTGGACGAGACGGTCGACAACGGGCTCGCGCTCTTCCTCTCCAACGACAACCTGCGCAAGGGCGCCGCGCTGAACGCGGTGCAGATCGCGGAGCTGGTCGCGGCGGAGCTGAAGGGCTGACGCCGTTCCGTACGGGAAGGGGGCGGCCGTCCGGGAGGGCGGCCGCCCCTTTCGTCGTCCGGGAGAGCGGCCGCCCCCTTCGCCGTCCGGGAGAGCGGCCCGCCCCCTACGCCGTCCGCTCGCGCGGTCCGGCCCTGGCCGCCCCTCAGGCGGTCCGACCCCGTCGTCCCGCGGTCACGGTCCGGCGGAATTCGGACAACGCGTTCGAAGCCGGGCCTGCGGGTGACAGGATCCGACCATGACCCAGCTGCCCATGGGTGCCGACCTCCCGGTGCCCGCCCAGGCCCTCCAGGTCGCAGTCACCTGGCAGACCGTCCCCGGCGCGCCCGAGGTGGACGTCTCCGCGCTGCTGCTCGACGGCGGCGGGCGGGTGCGGGGAGACGCGGACCTCGTCTTCTACAACCACACCGCGCACCCCTCCGGCGCGGTACGGCATCTGGGCAAGTCGGCTCCGGGCGTGCCGGGCAGCGCGGCCGCGGACTGGCTGTGGCTGAACCTCGCGCGACTGGAGCCGGGGGTGGACCGCGTGCTGGTCGCCGCCTCGGTGGACGGCGGCTCCTTCGGCCAGGTGCGGGGCCTGGACATGCGGGTCACCGACCTCTCGTGCGCGCCCGTCGCGTACGTCGTCGCCGGGGACGCCACGACCGAGACGGCGTTCGTCCTCGGTGTCTTCCACCGGCGGGAGGGCGGGTGGAGGTTCCGCGCGGTGGGGCAGGGGTACGCCTCCGGTCTTGCAGGCCTCGCGACGGACTTCGGCATCGTGGTCGAGGCCCCGCCGGCTCCGATCCCGGGCCCCGGCTACATACCGCCGCCCGCGCCCGTCCGGGACCAGGGGTACGGCGCGCCCGCGACCCCCGTGCGCGCGGTGGCCGATCCGTTCTCGGTGACCTTCCGGCCCTCCGTCCACCAGGGGCGCGGCAAGGAGACCGTGCGCTGCGACCCCGCCCTTCCGCCCGGCTGCTGGGCGCTCCTGGAGATCGAGTCGTACCACTCGATCTCGACCACCATCGAGTCCTGCGACGCCCACGGCCGCGTCGAGGACTTCCTGCTCATGGCCTACGAGGACGACGTCCGCGCCCGAACCGTCGCCGTCGTCCCGCCGGACCGGCCGCTGACGCTGCGGGTCGACGCGGACACCCCCTGGACCCTGCGCGTCCTCCCTCTCGACCACGCCCGCCGCTTCGACAGCCATATCGAGGGCCACGCCCACGACCTCGTCGTCTACGACGGGCCGCCCGGGGTCCTCGACTTCTCCCACCACGGCGCGTCGAACGTCACCGTCCACCGGCACACCCCCGCGCGCGAGCCCGAGTACGACGCGGAGGACCAGGAACTCCTCGTCGACGCGATCGGCGAGGTCCGTGTCAGCGCGTCCGTGACCGGTCCGGGACTGCTCCGGATCAGCGGCGACGGACCGTGGAGATGTGCGATGCGGCGCTGAGGCACGGCGTGGAAGGATGAGCCAAACATCACGAAACCGAGGAGTTGACCGGGTGCCTGGCACAAACCTGACCCGTGAAGAGGCGCAGCAGCGGGCGAAGCTGCTGACCGTGGACGCGTACGAGGTCGACCTCGACCTCTCCGGTGCGCAGGAGGGCGGCACCTACCGGTCCGTCACCACCGTCCGCTTCGATTCCGCCGAGGCCGGCGCGGAGACCTTCATCGACCTCGTCGCCCCCGCCGTGCACGAGGTCGTCCTCAACGGCCACGCGCTGGACGTCGCCGCCGTCTTCCGGGACTCGCGGATCGCCCTGGCCCATCTGCTCCAGGGCCGCAACGAACTCAAGGTCGTCGCGGACTGCGCGTACACCAACACGGGCGAGGGTCTGCACCGGTTCGTCGACCCGGTCGACGAGCAGGCCTACCTGTACACCCAGTTCGAGGTGCCGGACGCCCGGCGGGTCTTCGCCTCCTTCGAGCAGCCGGACCTGAAGGCGACCTTCCAGTTCACCGTGAAGGCGCCCGGCGGCTGGTCGGTGATCTCCAACTCGCCGACGCCGGAGCCGAAGGACGACGTGTGGGTCTTCGAGCCCACCCCCCGGATCTCGACGTACATCACCGCGCTGATCGTCGGCCCGTACCACTCGGTGCACTCCTCGTACGAGAAGGACGGCCAGACCGTCCCGCTCGGCATCTACTGCCGTCCGTCGCTGGCCGAGTTCCTCGACGCGGACCACATCTTCGACGTCACGCGCCAGGGCTTCGACTGGTTCCAGGAGAAGTTCGCGTACGACTACCCCTTCGCCAAGTACGACCAGCTCTTCGTGCCGGAGTTCAACGCCGGCGCGATGGAGAACGCGGGCGCCGTGACCATCCGCGACCAGTACGTCTTCCGCTCGAAGGTGACGGACGCGGCGTACGAGCGCCGGGCCGAGACGATCCTGCACGAGCTGGCGCACATGTGGTTCGGCGACCTGGTCACCATGGAGTGGTGGAACGACCTGTGGCTGAACGAGTCGTTCGCGACCTTCACCTCGGTGGCCTGCCAGGCGTCCGTGGAGGGCACCCGCTGGCCGAACGCCTGGACGACGTTCGCGAACGCGGAGAAGACCTGGGCGTACCGCCAGGACCAGCTGCCGTCCACGCACCCGATCATGGCCGAGATCAACGATCTCGAGGACGTGCTGGTCAACTTCGACGGCATCACCTACGCCAAGGGCGCCTCGGTCCTCAAGCAGCTGGTGGCGTACGTCGGCCAGGACGAGTTCTTCAAGGGCGTGCAGGCGTACTTCAAGGCCCACGCGTTCGGCAACACGCGTCTGACCGACCTGCTGGGCGCGCTGGAGGAGACCTCCGGCCGTGACCTGAAGGTCTGGTCGAAGCTGTGGCTGGAGACGGCCGGCATCAACATCCTCCGCCCGGAGATCGAGACCGACGAGAGCGGCGTCATCACCTCGTTCGCCGTCCGGCAGGAGGCTCCGGCCCTGCCCGCGGGCGCCAAGGGCGAGTCGACGCTGCGTCCGCACCGGATCGCGATCGGCTTCTACGACCTGGACGCGGCGGGCAAGCTGGTCCGCTCCGAGCGCCTGGAGCTGGACATCGAGGCGGCGGAGCTGACCTCCGTACCGCAGCTCGCGGGCAAGCCGCGTCCGGCGGTCGTCCTGCTCAACGACGACGACCTGTCGTACGCCAAGGTCCGCCTCGACGAGGTGTCGCTGCAGAACGTGACCGCGCACCTCGGCGACTTCGCCGAGTCGCTGCCGCGGGCCCTGTGCTGGGCGTCGGCCTGGGACATGACGCGCGACGGCGAGCTGCCGGCACGCGCCTATCTGGACCTGGTCCTCTCCGGCATCGCCAAGGAGAGCGACATCGGTGTGGTGCAGTCCCTCCAGGGCCAGGTGAAGGCGGCCCTGGAGCTGTACGCGGCACCGGAGTGGCGCGACGCGGGGCTGGCCCGGTGGACGGACGCGACGCTGGCGCACCTGCGCGCGGCGGAGCCGGCGAGCGACCACCAGCTGGCGTGGGCGCGCGCCTTCGCCGCGACGGCCCGCACGCCGCAGCAGCTGGACCTGCTCGCGGCGCTTCTGGAGGGCGGCGAGACGATCGAGGGCCTCGCGGTCGACACCGAGCTGCGCTGGGCGTTCGTGCAGCGGCTCGCGGCGACCGGCGTCTTCGACGAGCCGGAGATCGCGGCCGAGCTGGAGCGGGACCGCACGGCGGCGGGCGAGCGGCACGCGGCGACCGCGCGGGCGGCCCGTCCGACCGAGGCGGCGAAGGCGGAGGCCTGGGCGTCGGTCGTCGAGTCCGACAAGCTGGCGAACGCCGTGCAGGAGGCGGTGATCGGCGGCTTCGTGCAGACCGACCAGCGTGAGCTGCTCGCCCCGTACACGGAGAAGTACTTCGCCTCGATCAAGGGCGTCTCGGAGACCCGCAGCCACGAGATGATCCAGCAGATCGTGGTCGGGCTCTACCCGGCGATCCAGGTCTCGCAGGAGACGCTGGACGCGACGGACGCCTGGATCGAGGCCAACGACCCGGCGCCGGCGCTGCGTCGTCTGGTGACCGAGTGCCGCGCGGGCGTGGAGCGCGCCCTGAAGGCACAGGCGGCGGACGCGGCCGCCGCGTGACGGCAGACGCACGGCGCCTGACGGCTGACGGCTGACGGCTGACGCCTGACGGCTGAGAAGACGAAGGGGCACCCTCCCCCACGGAGGTGCCCCTTCGTCCGTTCGGGTCCGCTCGGCGGGCGGGCGTCGGCGCGCGGCCGCCCGCCGGGCGGAGGCTTGTCAGCCGCCGAGCGCCGCGTAGCGGGCCCGCAGGTCGGCCGCGCCCTGCTCCGTGAGCGCGCCGTGCAGGCGCATCCGGGCGACGCCCCCGTCGGGGAAGGCGTCGAGGCGGACGTGGGTGACCACGGCCTGGGCGGGGAGCTTGAAGCGGTGCAGGGTGTCGGGCTGCAGACGGGTCCGCGGGATGATCTCGAACCACTCGCCGTTCTCGCCGTTGCGCCCCTGGAGCGCGATCCAGCCGGCCGAGTTGCCCTTGAGGTACGCGGTGTCGATCTCGACGGCACGCACGGCTCCCTGCGCGGCGAGCCGGAAGCGGACCCAGTCGTTGGTGCCGCGGACCCGGCGGCGGCGGTTCTCCCAGCCATCGTCCATCTTGCGGGAGGTGCCCGGCAGGATGATCTGCGTCGGCGAGGAGTAGAACTTGTCCGACGCGTCCTCGTACACCCCGCCGTTGAGCACGGCGATCAGGTCGAGGGTGCCGAGCAGCTCCAGCCACTCGGGGTCCGGCACGACCTCGCCGTGGACGCGCAGGCGCGCGATGCCGCCGTCGGGGTGCTGGCAGACCCGTACGTGGGTGAAGCGGTGCTCGACGTCTATCTCGAAGCCGTTGGCGGCGTGGCCGCGGACGGGGGTGGGCGGGACGAGCTCCTCCCACTTCACGTCGTCGGCGAGCAGCTGCTCGGGGCAGGGAGAGCCTTCGACGGCGGCGGCCTGGATCGAGACGCGCTGCGGGTAGTTGCCGCGGAAGTGCGCGGTGTCGACGACGATGCCGCGGATCACGCCGGGAGCGCCGAGGCGGACGATCGCCCAGTCGTGGTCCTCGGGGGCGGGAAAGACGTTCTCGGCGTCGGCGCCGCGGCGGCGGCGGGTCTCCCAGCCGTCCATGATCTTGCCCTTGTGGCCGAAGTGCTCCGGGTCGAACACGGCCCGCTCGCGGACGAGGAGGTTCTCGCGCTCGGCGAAGAACTCGTCGTTGGCGGCGACGACACCGGCGCCGAGGCGACGGTCGGCCAGGTCGACCAGCTCGGTGAAGGAGAAGTCACCGGTGCGGTAGTCGGCGTACGGGTCGCCGCCCGAGTACGGGGCGGCGTCGTTGGCGTGCGGGTCGGCGGTCACGGCGTTCTCGTCGAGGCTCATGGAACGACTGTGCGGCCTGGGTCGCGGCCCGGTCCATCGAATGTTTTCGACAGGTACGTTCAGCTGTACTGAACGATCGGCGCGTGGCGCTACTGGACGGTCTCGCGCTGGACGGCCGCCTGCCGGAGCGCGGCGAGCACCCGGCCCACGGCGGCCCCCTCCTCGGCCCCGCGCCGTACCGCCGCGACGATATGGCGGCGCGGCTGGTCGGCGGAGAGGACCCGCATGACGATCCCGCGCTCGCCGCGGCGCTCGGCGGAGGCCATCCGCGGCACCAGGGCGACGCCCATCCCGGCCTCGACCATGGCGAGGATGGCGGTCCACCCGGCGGCGCTGTGGGCCTGCTCGGGCACGAACCCGGCGGCTTCGCAGGCGGCGGTGGTGATCTCGGACCAGGGGCCGGAGCCGCCGAAGATCCAGGGCTCGGCGGAGAGGTCGGCGAGCCGCAGCCCGGGCGCGTCGGCGAGGGGGTGTCCGGCGGGCAGGGCGACGTCGAGCGGGTCGGCGAGGAGCGGGACGCGGCTGTACTTGGGGTCGCGCGCGGAGGGGGCGTGGGCGGCGAGCGAGAGCGCCAGGTCGACGTCGCCGGCGGTGAGCAGTTCGTACGCCTCCGCCGCCTCGGCCTCGCGGACGCGGACGTCGAGTCCGGGGTGGGCGGTCCTGAGGTGCTGCACTGCGGGGACGACGAGCGCGGGAACGGCCGTGGAGAACGCGGCCACCCGCACCTGCCCCGCCTCGCCGCGCAGATAGCCGTCGAGTTCGGCGTCGGCGCGCTCCAGCTGGGCGAAGACGGCCTCGGCGTGGCGGAGCACGAGATGCGCGGCGTCGGTGAGCCGCACCCGGCGCCCGTGCGCCTCCAGGAGCGGGACGCCGAGCTGCTTGGCGAGGTTGGTGAGCTGCTGGGAGACGGCCGAGGGGGTCATGAGCAGCGCCTCCGCCGTGGCGGTGACGGTGCCGCGGTCGCGGAGGGTGCGGAGGATCTGGAGCTTCTTGATGTCCCACTCGGTCATGGGGCGCAACCTACCGGGGGGCACGGCCGGACCGCTCACCCGCGGGGGCGCGCACTGGCCAGGGCCACCCCGCCCAGGATCAGGGCCATGCAGGCGGTTCCCAGGAGGCCGGGTTCCTCGCCGAGCAGGGCGTACGAGAGCAGGGCCACGCAGACCGGCTGGAGGTAGTAGACGACTCCGGCGCGGGCCGCGCCGATCAGGGTGATCGCCTTGTTCCAGGCGAAGAAGGCGACGGCGGAGGAGAGGACGCCGACGTAGAGCAGCGGGCCGAGCGTGCCGGGCCTGGGCTCGAAGCCGCCCTGGACGACGAGGCTGACGCCGTACGCCGGGAGCAGCATCAGGGCGCCGGACACGAAGGTCGTGAAGAGGAAGGCCAGGGCGCCGATCTCGGCGGGCTTGCGCCTGAGCAGGGCGCTGTAGGCGGCGAAGGACAGGGCGGCGCCGAACATCCACAGGTCGCCCGTGGTGAGGTCGGCGGCGAGGGAGCCCTTGCCGACGAGGAGCAGGACACCGAGCGCCGCGACGAGCATCCCGGCGGTGCGGCGGGCGCCGAGGCGTTCGCCTCCGAGCCGGGAGAAGAGCGCCATGATCACCGGGGACGCGGCCATGATCATGCCCATGTTGGAGGCGGAGGTGGTGAGTCCGGCCTGGTGCACGAGGGTGTTGTAGAGGGCGACACCGAAGAGCGAGGCGAGCGCGACGTAGCCGAAGTGCCGGCGGATCAGGTGCCGTTGGCGCCATGCCTGGCGTGCCGCGAGCGGGGCGACGGCGAGGAGGGCGATGACCCAGCGCCAGAAGACGGCCTGCACGGGCGGGACGGAGTCGGCCATGTCCCGGGTCGCCACGAAGCTGCCGGACCAGACGACCGTGGCGAGGAGCGCGAGGAGCAGCCCCACGCCCGCGCCCCGCGCGAGGACGCGCGGGGCGGCGGTGGGCTGGGCGGGGCGGACGCGGGCCAGGAGTGCCACGGTGATCCTCTCGGTCGGTGAGGCCCTACCGTCGCACCGGAGAAACCTCCAGGTCCATCGAAAGTTCCTGACCATTCCGTTCAGTTGAACTGAACGATTTGGGGGTACGGGGGTTGAGCTGGCCGACCAGGGTGGCGCCGAAGGCGATCGCCATGCCGGCGAGCTGGACGGGGCCGAGCGCCTGCCCGAGGGCCACCCAGCCGACGACTGCCGCGGTGATCGGCGACAGCGGACCGAGGAGGGTCACCGAGGAGGCGCTCAGCCGCTCGATCCCGCGGAACCAGAGGAAGTAGGAGATCGCGGTGTTCCCGAAGGCGAGGTAGGCGTAACCGAGGAGGCTGGTGGAGTCCAGGGCGGGCGGCGCGCCTTCCACCAGGGCGGCGACCGGAAGGATGATCAGGCCGCCGGCCGTGAGCTGCCAGCCCGTGAGCGCCAGCGCCCCCACCCCTTCCGGCCTCCCCCAGCGCTTGGTGAGCACGACACCGGCCGACATGGACAGCGCCGACAGCAGCCCGGCGACCACCCCGACCAGATCGAGCGCCGCGCCCGCCTTCAGGACGACGAGGCTGACCCCGAAGGCGGCGGTGACGGCGGTGAGCAGGGAGCGCGCGGTGGGCCGGTCACCGAGGAGCAGCGCGGCCAGGCCGACCACGAAGAGCGGACCGACCGAGCCGACGACGGCGGCGACGCCGCCGGGGAGCCGGTACGCGGCGAGGAAGAGCAGCGGGAAGAAGGCGCCGATGTTGAGGGCCCCCAGGACCGCGGCCTTCCACCACCAGGCACCCTGCGGCAGCTTGCGGGTGACGGCGAGCAGCAGCAGTCCGGCGGGCAGCGCGCGCATCAGACCGGTGAAGAGCGGCCGGTCGGGCGGCAGGAACTCGGTGGTGACGAAGTAGGTGGAACCCCAGGAGACCGGGGCGAGCGCGGTCAGGGCGACGACGGCGGCCTTGCGGGACATGACAGGTCCCCCCTTGTTTCGGAGTGGGTCCGAGTGGCTTGATGGTAAGTAGCTTACTCGTAAGCTACTTATTCGCAAGAGGCTTCTTGGTGAGCGTCTTGCTTCTCAGTCACTTACTTGCCGTCGAGTCGATCGATGAGGAGACTGCCGCCATGGACAGCACCGAACCCCCCGCGCACGACGCCGTCGACGCGATCGCCGACCAGTGGGCGGCGGTCCGCCCCGACCTGGACACGCTCCCCATGGCCGTCTTCGGACGGATCTACCGGCTGGCCGCCGGTATGCGCGGCCGGGTCGACAAGGCGTACTCCCCCTACGGGGGCATGTCGCTCGGCGAGTTCGACGTCCTGGCGACGCTGCGCCGCTCGGGTGAGCCCTACACCCTCTCGCCGCGCGAGCTCACCGCCACGCTGATGATCACCACGGGCGGGATGACGGGCCGTCTGGACAAGCTGGAGAAGGCCGGGCTGCTCAGCCGCAGCCCCGACCCGAACGACCGGCGCGGACTGCGGGTGACGCTCAGCGAGCACGGGCGCGAGCTGGTGGACCAGGCCGTGGGCGCCGGGCTGGCGCAGCAGCGGGAGGCCCTGGAGGCCGCGCTCACGCCCGAGGAGGCGGAACAGCTGGCGGGCCTGCTGCGCAGGCTCCTCGCGACCACGGTCGCCTGAGGGCCCGGCCGAGCGCGCGAGGGCGGGCGCCCGGCGGCACCCGTGTGAACGCACACGAGGGCGCCGCGCCGGTACACGTGTACCGGCGCGGCGCCCTCGGAAGCTGCTGAGCGCTGGGGCCCTAGGCCTTCTTGGGCCGGTCGGACTTGTCGAGCACCATCACCAGACCGGCGATCACGAGGAAGAGCACGATCGGCGCGGCCACGAACAGGCCGAGGGTCTCGACGACACTCAGCTTGGGGGCCGGGTCGTCACCGTCGTCGCGGGTGAGCGCGAGCGCGGGGGACGACATGAGCAGCATCATCAGCGTCGTACCGGCCGCGACAGCACCGGCGCGCAGGGCGTTCTTCTTGTCCACGGTGCAAACGTAGCGAACACCTAAACGGGCCGCGCGCCCGGGGGTGCCGTACGGACGTCCCCCGCCGGCCCGAAGACCGCGAGCAGCCGGTGCAGCCGGGGCGAGGCGGCCAGCTCCTCCAGGGTGAGCGGCTGGCCCTCGGGGCCCGCCACGGGCAGCCGCCAGTTCGGGTACTGGTCCCAGGTCCCGGGCAGGTTCTGGGGCCGCCGGTCCCCGACCGTGTCCGGCAACCACACCCCGACCATCGTGGCCGGCGTCCACAGCAGGAACCGGTGGACGGCCCGTACCTCGGCCTCCTCGTCGCCCGGGCCCTCCGGAAGCAGCCCGAGCCGCTCCAGGTACGTCAGCCACTCGCCGACCTCGGCCGTGTCCCGGGCGCGCTCGCGCCCCAGGTCGCCGGTGAGCAGCCCGAGCCGGTGGCGCAGGGCGACATGGTCGCCGGAGAGCCGCGCGGCCGTGGAGGGGAGGTCGTGCGTGGTGGCGGTGGCCACGCAGTCGGCGCGCCACTCCTCCGGGGCCAGCGGCCGGCCCGTGCCCGACCAGTCCCGTTCGAACCAGAGCACGGACGTGCCGAGCACCCCGCGCCGCGCGAGCTGTTCGCGCACTCCCGGCTCGACCGTGCCGAGGTCCTCGCCGATGACGACCGCGCCGGCCCGGTGCGCCTCCAGGGCGAGGACCGCGAGCATCGCTTCGGAGTCGTGACGGACGTACGTACCCTCGGTGGGCTCACGGCCCTCGGGGACCCACCAGAGCCGGAACAGGCCCATCACATGGTCGATGCGCAGCGCGCCCGCGTGCCTTAGCAGCTCCCTCAGCAGACCCCGGTACGGGGCGTAGCCGGAGGCGGCGAGCGCGTCCGGGCGCCAGGGCGGCAGACCCCAGTCCTGGCCGCAGGAGTTGAACGCGTCGGGCGGGGCGCCGACCGACATCCCGGCGGCGAAGGCGTCCTGGGTCGCCCAGGCGTCGGAGCCGTCGGGATGGACGCCGACCGCGAGGTCGTGGACGATCCCGACCGGCATCCCCGCGTCCCGTGCGGCCTCGCTCGCGGCGGCCAGCTGGCGGTCTGTCAGCCAGGCCAGCCGGCAGTGGAAGTCGACCCGGTCGGTGAGCTCGTCGTCGGCGCGGACGGCCGCGGCGGCCGAGCGCGGGTCGCGCAGCTCCTCGGGCCAGGACCGCCAGTGGTGTCCGTGCCGTTCGGCGAGCGCGCAGTAGGTGGCATGGTCCTCCAGGGCGCGGCCCCGCTCGGCGAGGAAGTCGTGGTACTCGGCGCGTCTGCCCGGGCCGAGTTCCACGGTCCGTACGAGCTCCAGGGCGCGCCGCTTGACCTCCCACACCGCGTCCCGGTCGATCAACGCGCCCTTGCGCAGGACGCGTTCGCGCAGCTCGGCGGCGTCCTCGAGGACCGCGTCGAGCGCGTCGCGGTGGCGCGGGTCCACGAGGCCGTACTCGGGGATGTCCTCGATCCGCAGATGGACCGGGTCGGGGAAGCGGCGGGAGGAGGGGCGGTACGGAGAGGGGTCGGTGGGCGCGCCCGGCACGGCCGCGTGCAGCGGGTTGACCTGCACGAAGCCGGCGCCGTGCGACCGGCCCGCCCAGGTGGCCAGTTCGCGCAGGTCGCCGAGGTCGCCCATGCCCCAGGAGTGGGCGGAGAGCACCGAGTACAGCTGGGCGAGCAGCCCGTACACGCGCCCTTCGTGCCGGGGCACGCGCGCCGGGGCGACGATCAGCGTGCTGGTGCCGCCGCGCCCCCCGGGGTCCCGGGCCTCGACCCGGTGGACGCCGAGCGGCAGGTCCTCCCAGCGCTCGCCCTCGACGACCTCGCCCGACTCGGTCGTGACGCGCAGCCGGGTGCCGGGCGGAAGGTCCTCGGGCGGCCGGACAGGGGCGTCCCGCCAGAGCACCAGCGTGGCCGGGAGCAGCCGTTCC
This sequence comes from Streptomyces sp. NPDC013457, assembly GCF_043089925.1. NCBI lineage: Bacteria > Bacillati > Actinomycetota > Actinomycetes > Kitasatosporales > Streptomycetaceae > Streptomyces > Streptomyces sp. NPDC013457. Next base: position 364,610 of record NZ_JBICBL010000002.1, on the reverse strand, counting down.
CGCTCGGCCCGCAGCGCCGCTTCGAGGGCGGCGGCGACCGCCTCCGGGGTGCCGGCGTCCACGTCGAGGGCGGCGAGCACGGTCACGACGGTGGCGTCGGGCACCTGCACGGTGACGCCCGCGGAGGGCTCGTACGAGGTGGCGACGCCGTGGAGGGCGGCGAGGCGGGCCAGGGTCACTTCACACTCCAGAGGTCTGGGACGGCGGTGGCGGCCGGCCCCGCGGTCACACTCCGGGGGACTCCGTGCCGCCCACGAGGCCGGGGGCGGTGGGTTCGCTGGTGAGCGGCGCCACCACGGTCAGCGGCGGCTCGCTGGTGAGGGGGGCCACCGAGGTGAGCGGCGGCTCGCTGGTCAGAGGGGCCGCGGAGGTGAGCGGCGGCTCGCTGGTGAGGGGGGCGGCGTGGGCGAGGGGCGGCTCGCTGGTGAGCGGGCCCTGTTTCAGCTCGGATATCTCGGGGGCGTGGGGGGCGATCGTGGTCACGGGGGGTCTCCCGGTTTCGTCTCGACAGGTGGAACGACGTAGCCCTACCCACCGCACCCCGTTTTACCGGCGCGACGTGGCGATCCACCGCCACCTCGCCGAAAGCCCCCGGGCAAACGCGACACTTCGGCCACCCGCATTGACACCCCCGGCGGACGGGTGGTGGGCTCGTGACCCACTCGTGACCCAGAGGCGGCGTCACCGACAGGAGAGAGGGGCCCCGTGCACCTCCGACGCAGGAAGCGGACCGCGACGGCCGTGGCCGCCGCGGTGATCGGCGGGCTCCTCGGCAGCGGTCTCACCGGCTCCGCCCAGGCCGCCCCGGTCTCCCCCGTCACCACCCCCGACGTCCCGCAGAGCCCGGCCGGGCCCGAGGTGTGGCCCCGCCCGCAGTCGCTGCGGGCCGCCGGGCCCGCCGTGCCGCTGGGCGGCGAGGTGACGCTGCTCGCGGACGCCGACGCCGACCCGTACGCCGTCGCCGCGCTCCACGAGGTGCTCCGGGCGGCAGGGGTACGGACCGTCCACACGTCCCTGCCGGGCGGCGGGACCGTGATCCGCGTGGGCTCCGCCGTCTCCCAGGAGGCACTGCGGGCGCTGCGTGTCGCCGAACGGGCCGATCTGCCGCGCGGCGGCTACCGGCTCGCGACGGGCCGGTTCCAGGGCCGGGACACCGTCGCCCTGGACGGGGTCGGCGAGGACGGCCTGTTCCACGCCGTCCAGACCCTGCGTCAGCTGATCGACGGCGCGGCGGAGGGCGAGCGGCGGATCCCCGGTGTCGTCGTCCGCGACTGGCCCGGAACCGCCGTGCGCGGCCTGACGGAGGGCTTCTACGGCCGCCCCTGGAGTGGTGAACAGCGCCTCGCCCAGATCGACTTCATGGGCCGCACCAAGCAGAACCGGTACCTCTACGCGCCCGGTGACGACCCGTACCGCCAGACCCAGTGGCGCGACCCCTACCCCGCCGGGCAGCGCGCCCAGTTCCGCGCGCTCGCCGAGCGGGCCCGCGCCAATCATGTGACGCTCGCCTGGGCCGTGGCGCCCGCCCAGTCCATGTGTCTCGCCTCGGACGACGACGTGAAGGCGCTCACCCGCAAGATCGACGCGATGTGGGCGCTGGGAGTGCGCTCCTTCCAGCTCCAGTTCCAGGACGTCAGCTACAGCGAGTGGCACTGCTCGAAGGACGCGGACACCTTCGGGCGCGGGCCCGAGGCGGCGGCGACCGCCCAGGCGCGCGTGGCGAGCGAGGTGGCCCGTCATCTGGCCGCCCGCCACCCGGGCTCGGAGCCGCTCACGCTGATGCCGACGGAGTACTACCAGGACGGCGCGACCACCTACCGCACCGCGCTCGCCGCGGCGCTGGACGACCGGGTGCAGGTCGCCTGGACCGGCGTCGGCGCCGTCCCGCGCCGCATCACCGGGAGCGACCTGGCGGGCGCCCGGAACGCCCTGCGCCACCCGCTGGTCACGATGGACAACTACCCGGTCAACGACTACGCGCAGGACCGGCTCTTCCTCGGGCCCGCCATGGGCCGCGAGCCTGCCGTGGCGGCCGGCTCCGCCGCGTTCCTCGCCAACGCCATGGAGCAGGCCGCCGTCTCCCGGATCCCGCTCTTCACGGCCGCGGACTACGCCTGGAACCCACGCGGTTACCGGCCGCAGGAGTCCTGGCGGGCCGCCGTCGACGAACTGGCGGGCCCGAACCCGGCCGCCCGCGAGGCGCTGCGGGCGCTGGCCGGCAACGGCGCCTCGTCGATCCTCGACCCGGCGGGCGAGTCGGCGTACCTCAAGCCGCTCATGACGGCGTTCTGGAACAGCCGTACGGCCCAGGACGGGGCGGTACGGGAGAAGGCCGGGCGCGAACTGCGCGCGGCGTTCACCGTGATGCGGGAGGCGCCCCGGCGGCTCGCCGGCACGGCCGATGGCACCCTGGACGACGAGGTCGGCCCCTGGCTGGAGCAGCTGTCCCGCTACGGCCTCGCGGGTGAGACGGCGGTGGACATGGTCCTCGCCCAGGCCCGAGGCGACGGCGCCGCGGCCTGGCAGTCCCAGCTGCAGCTGGAGTCGCTGCGGGAGGCGCTCAAGGGGAGCGAGGTCACCGTCGGCAAGGGCGTCCTCGATCCGTTCCTCACACGCGCGGTGACGGAGTCGGCCGCCTGGACGGGCGCGGACCGCGCCCGCCGCCCCGGCCGCACCGCGGAACGGGACGGCGACGCGTACACGGTGCGCCTGGACCGTTCGCGGCCCCTGGAGTCGGTGACGGTGATGACCGAGCCCGGCTCGGGCGAGTCGGCGCGCGTGGAGGCGTACGTCCCCGGCGAGGGCTGGCGTCCGCTGGGCCCGGTCTCCCCGACCGGCTGGACGCAGACGGACGTGAAGGGGCTGCGCGCGGACGCGGTGCGGATCGCCTGGGACGGCGCGGACGGCCGGAGCGACCCTCGGGTGCGCTCCCTGGTGCCGTGGTTCGCGGACGAGCCGCCCGCCGAGCTCGTGCTGGCCCGCGGCGAGCTGGACGCCGAGATCGGCGGCCCCGCGGGGCGGGTGGACGTACGGCTGGTGGGCCGGAGCACCGACGAGGTGCGCGGGGCGCTGACGGCGCGGGCGCCGAAGGGGATCGCGGTACGGCTGCCCAAGGAGGCCCGGGTGCCGCGCGGCACGCGCGCGTCGGTCCCGCTGGAGGTGTCGGTCGCGCCGGACGTGCCCGCGGGCTCGTACCAGGTGGCGGTGTCCTTCGCCGGCGAGGAGCGGATCCTGACGGTCCGCGCCTTCCCGCGCACGGCCGGCCCGGACCTGGCGCGTACGGCGACGGCGTCGTCGTCCGGCGACGAGACCCCCGACTTCCCCGCCGCCCTCGCCCTGGACGGCGACCCGGCCACCCGCTGGTCCTCCCCGGCGGAGGACGGCGCCTGGTGGCAGCTGGAGCTGGCGAGCCCGGCCCGGATAGGCCAGGTGGTCCTCCACTGGCAGGACGCGTACGCGTCCCGGTACCGCATCCAGGTCTCGGCCGACGGCCGCACCTGGCGCACGGCGGCGACGGTCGCCGAGGGCCGGGGCGGCCGCGAGAGCGTCCGCATGGACGCGGCGGACACCCGCTTCCTGCGCGTGCAGGGCGACCGGCGGGCGACGCAGTACGGCTACTCGCTCTGGTCGGTGGAGACCTACGCGGTGGCTCCGCCGGAAGAGCCCGTCACGCCCGCGGAGCCCGAGGAGACGGGCCGGCCCGAGGATCCGCCGCAGCCGGAGCGGCCCACGGACGGCTCGCCCGCGGACGCGGACCGGTAGGGGGCGCGCCTCTCGGCGCGCCCCCGTACGACGAAGGCCCGGCTCAACCCGTCTTCACGGCCCCCGTGGGGGCGGTGGAGACGGCGTCGATCCGGGCCATGACGTCATCCGCGCCGTACGGCTGCAGGTAGGGCAGCCAGCGCGGGTCCCGGTGTCCGGTCCCGATGATCCGCCAGGCCAGACCGCTCGGCGGGGCGGGTTGGTGGCGCAGCCGCCAGCCCAGCTCGCGCAGGTGCCGGTCGGCCTTGACGTGGTTGCAGCGGCGGCATGCCGCCACGACGTTCTCCCAGGCGTGCGTACCCCCGCGGCTGCGCGGAACGACGTGGTCGACGCTGGTTGCGACGCCACCGCAGTACATGCAACGCCCGCCGTCGCGGGCGAAGAGGGCTCTGCGGGTCAGAGGAACGGGCCCCCGGTAGGGGACCCGCACGAACCGCTTCAGCCGGACCACACTGGGTGCGGGGATGACGCGGGTCTCGCTGTGCAGGAAGGCGCCGGACTCCTCGAGGCAGAGTGCCTTGTTCTCGAGGACGAGGACGAGCGCGCGGCGGAGCGGTACGACGCCGAGGGGCTCGTACGACGCGTTGAGGACCAGGACATGCGGCACGGATGCCTCCTATGACGCCGGCGGCGCGTGGCTCGCGCCGGGACGAACTGCTCTCAGTCTCTCCTCATGCCTGGTCGGAGCGCCACCACGTACCGGTAACGGGCTTGAAGTGTTCTCGACCACATCGGCATCGTCTCCCCGTACATCCCCGCGTGAGGTCGGTCTCTCCCTCGAACAGGGCAACAGGAGCACACCCGATGCCCCGTTAGTGTGGATGTTCTGCGTACGCCACGCCTGGAGGTTCTACGTGTCCTGGTCCGCCCTGTCGGCCCTGTCGGCCGCCGACGATCCGCAGCAGGTCCCCGTCACTCTCGACGAGGCCGCGGAGAAGGCGACGAACGCCGCGGGCTGGGTGGAGGAGAACTGGTCCACCTGGCTGAACACCGGTCTGCGGATTCTCCTCATCCTGGTCGTCGCCCTGTTGCTGCGGATGGCGATCCGCCGCGCCCTGACGAAGTTGATAGAGCGCATGAACCGCTCCGCGCAGGCCGTGGAGGGCACCGCGCTCGGCGGACTGCTCGTCAACGCGGAGCGGCGTCGGCAGCGCTCGGAGGCGATCGGCTCGGTGCTGCGGTCCGTCGCCTCGTTCGTGATCCTGGGCACGGCGGGGCTGATGATCCTCGGCGCCTTCCAGATCGATCTGGCGCCGCTGCTCGCCTCCGCCGGTGTCGCCGGTGTCGCGATCGGCTTCGGCGCCCGGAACCTGGTCACCGACTTCCTCTCCGGCGTCTTCATGATCCTGGAGGACCAGTACGGCGTCGGTGACTCGGTCGACGCGGGCGTGGCCTCCGGCGAGGTCATAGAGGTCGGGCTGCGCGTGACGAAGCTGCGCGGCGTCGACGGTGAGATCTGGTACGTCCGCAACGGCGAGATCAAGCGGATCGGCAACCTCAGCCAGGGCTGGGCGACCTCGGCGGTCGACGTGACGGTCCGTCCGACGGAGGACCTGGACCGGGTGAAGTCGGTGATCGACGAGGCCACGGCGTCCATGGCGAAGGACGAGCCCTGGAACGAGCGGCTGTGGGGCCCCGTGGAGATCCTCGGTCTGACCGAGGTGCTCATCGACTCCATGACCGTCCGGGTCTCCGCGAAGACGATGCCGGGCAAGGCTCTGGGCGTCGAGCGCGAGATGCGGTGGCGGATCAAGCGGGCGCTGGACGCGGCCGGCATCCGGATCGTCGGCGGTGTCCCGGCGCCGGCGGAGGAGTCCGCCGCGGACCCCACGGCCGGGATGGCGGCCCCCTCGGCCTTCGCCTCGTCCACCTCCCCGCAGGGCATGGCGGCGAGCCCGCTGCCCAAGCCGGATCTCGCCAAGTAGGAACTCCCGGCACGCCGTGTGACACGACGCGACACGCACACGACACGCACACGCACCGTGCATGAACGACGCCCCCGCAGGTAACGCTTTGGTTGCCTTCGGGGGCGTCGTGCGTGCGCGGGTATTGACGCCCCGGCGACGGCCGTCCTACGGTCCTCCCATCCAATAGGAAACTTTCCTAACAGTGAGAAGGGCGGGTGGATCCGACATGGCCGGTACGACCCCGGGCACCCCCGGCACCCCACGTGTGCTGCGGGCCATGAACGACCGTGCGGCCCTGGATCTCCTCCTGGAGCACGGAGCCCTCTCCCGCACCCGGATCGGCAAGCTCACCGGCCTGTCCAAGCCCACCGCCTCGCAGCTGCTCGCCCGCCTCGAAGCAGCCGGGCTCGTCGTCGCCACCGGGACCACCGCGGGCCGTCCGGGCCCCAGCGCGCAGCTGTACGCGGTCAACGGCCGGGCCGCCTTCGCCGCCGGACTCGACGTGACCCCGCGGCTGATCCGCGCCGCCGTCGCCGACATCAGCGGCGAGGTCGTGGGCGCGTTCGAGCTCCCCACCCCGGGCCGCGCGGCCGACGACGTCGTACGGCAGGTCACCACCGCCCTCGACGGCGCCGCCAAGGACGCCGGGATCACCCGGGCCGAGGTGCACCGGCTCGTCATCGGCACCCCCGGCGCCTTCGACCCGGCCACCGGGCGCCTTCGGTACGCCTCCCACCTGCCCGGCTGGCACTCCCCCACGCTCCTGGAGGAGCTGGCGGCCGCGCTCCCGATGCCGTTCGAGTACGAGAACGACGTCAATCTGGTGGCCGTCGCCGAGCAGCGCCTCGGCGCCGCCCGGGGCCACGAGGACTTCGTGCTGCTCTGGAACGAGGAGGGCCTCGGTGCCGCGCTCGTCCTCGGCGGCCGGCTCCACCGCGGCTTCACCGGCGGCGCCGGCGAGGTCGGCTTCCTGCCGGTACCCGGCACCCCGCTCGTACGGCAGGTCACCAAGGCCAACTCCGGCGGCTTCCAGGAGCTGGCCGGCGCGCAGGCCGTGCCCCGGATCGCCCGGGCCGAGGGCATCGAGACCCCCGAGCACCCCCACGTACCCGCCGCGTCCCGGCTGCTCGCCCACGCCGCCGCGCACCACGGCGACGACCCGCGGTACGCGGCGCTCCTCGACCAGTACGCCGAGCGCCTCGCCACCGGTCTCGCCTCGCTCGTCGCCGTACTGGACCCCGAGGTCGTCGTCCTGTCCGGCGAGGCGATCGTCAGCGGCGGGGAGCCCCTCCGCGAGCGCGTCCAGGCCGAGCTGGCCGAACTCGCCGCCTCCCGGCCGCGGCTCGTCCTCGGAGGCGTCGAGCAGCATCCGGTCCTGCGCGGAGCCCTGGAGAGCGCGCTGGCCACCACCCGCGACGAGGTCTTCGACACGTCCCGCTAGCCCGCGGCGCTCCGGGCGGTCGAGCCGGGAGCGCCGAGCACCGAGCGCCGGGCGCCGGCCGGTACAGCGCCCCGGTGACGCCCGCATCGCCCGCACGGCCCCATCGCCCCCGCAGTCCCCTTCGCCCGTCGACCCCTCCGCCACAGGGAGTTCCGTCATGCCCGTACGCGCCCGCAGAGCCGCCGTCGCGCTCGCCGCCACCGCCTCGATCGCCCTCCTCGCCTCGGCCTGCACCGGCTCCACCGAGAACAAGGCGGGTGACGACCCGAACGCCGAGACCACGATCACCTTCTGGCACGGCTGGTCGGCGCCCTCCGAGGTGAAGGCGATCCAGGACAACGTCGACCGCTTCGAGAAGGCCCACCCGAACATCAAGGTGAAGATCGTCGGCAACATCAACGACGACAAGCTGAGCCAGGCGCTGCGCGCGGGCGGTTCGAACGGTCCGGACGTGGCCGCGTCCTTCACGACGTCCAACGTCGGCAAGTTCTGTCACACGGGCGCCTTCGCGGACCTCAAGCCCTTCCTGGAGAAGGACAAGGTGGACCTGGACAAGACCTTCTCGAAGGTCCTCCAGGACTACACCCAGTTCGAGGGCAGGCGCTGTTCCCTGCCGCTGCTCTCCGACGCGTACGGGCTCTACTACAACAAGGACGCCTTCAAGGCGGCCGGTATCACCGCCCCGCCGAAGACCTGGTCGGAGTTCACCGAGGTCGCCAAGAAGCTGACCAAGGAGAAGGGCGACACCTACGAGCAGCTCGGCTTCATGCCGAACTACCTCGGCTACGAGACCGTCCCCTCCCACTACATGTCGCAGTGGGACCACACGTACTTCGACGGCGGCGGCAAGTCCAACCTCGCCAAGGACCCGGGCTTCGCCGAGATGCTGACGTACCAGAAGTCGCTGGTCGACGGCCTGGGCGGGTTCGCGAAGCTCGACAGGTACCGGACCACGTTCGGTGACGAGTGGGGCGCCAAGCACCCCTTCCACACCGGCCAGGTCGCCATGCAGCTCGACGGCGAGTGGCGGCTGAACTTCATCAAGGAGGCGAAGGTCGGCTTCGAGGTCGGCGTCGCGCCGCTGCCCGTCGCCGACGACGAGGTCGCCGAGTACGGCAAGGGCTACCTCTCCGGCACGATCATCGGCATCGCTCCGCAGAGCAAGAAGCAGAACGCCGCCTGGGAACTGATCAAGTACATGACGATGGACACCGAGGCCGTGGTGAACTTCGCCAACGGCATCGGCAACGTCCCCTCCACCCTGGACGCCCTGAAGTCGCCGAACCTGAAGGCCGACGACAACTTCAAGGTCTTCCTGCAGATCGCCCAGCACCCGGAGTCCTCGACCTCCGACGGCGCCGTGAACGGATCCACGTACCAGGACACCTTCCAGGACTTCGCCCAGAAGTACGAGAAGGGCCAGGTCAAGGACCTGAAGAAGGGCCTTGAGGAAACGGCCGCCCAGATCGACCGCGACATCGCCCAGGCGAAGTAAGACCCGGGACCGGTACCTCATGTCCACCGACACCCTCGAAGGGCGCCAGGCGGCGCTGCGGTCGAAGCGCGTCCGGAGCGCGCTTCGCACCGCGGCGTTCATGTCGCCCTGGCTCATCGGCTTCAGCGTCTTCTTCGCGTACCCGCTCGTCTCGACCGTCTACTTCTCGCTGATGAAGTACGACGGGCTCAACCCGCCGACCTGGCGGGGCCTGGACAACTGGACGTACGTCTTCTCCGACCTGCCGAAGTTCTGGCCGGCCATGCAGAACACCCTCTGGCTCGCGGTCGTCATGGTCGCCTGCCGGGTGGTCTTCGGCCTCGGCATCGGCCTGCTCATCACGAAGATCAAGACCGGCGCCGGATTCTTCCGCACCCTGTTCTACCTTCCGTACCTCGCACCGCCGGTGGCCGCGACGCTGGCCTTCGTCTTCCTCCTCAACCCGGGCACGGGGCCGGTCAACTCGCTCCTGGAGGCCGTCGGCATCCCCGCGCCCTCCTGGTTCAACGACGCGGCCTGGGCCAAGCCCGCACTGACCGTCCTCGCCGTGTGGGGCGTCGGGGACCTCATGGTCATCTTCATGGCCGCCCTGCTCGACGTGCCGAAGGAACAGTACGAGGCGGCGGAGCTGGACGGGGCCTCGGCCTGGCAGCGGTTCCGCTACGTCACCCTGCCGAACATCTCGCCGATCGTCCTCTTCGCCGTCGTCACCGGGATCATCGGCGCGATGCAGTACTACACCCAGCCCATCGTGGCGGCGAAGGTCGCCTCCGGGGTGATGGGCGGCTCGGGCCAGACCTTCGAACCGGGCTATCCGGACGACTCCACGCTGACCCTGCCGCAGCTCGTCTACAACCTCGGCTTCGGCCGCTTCGACTACGGCGCGGCCTGCGTCGTGGCCCTCGTCCTGTTCGCCCTCTCCATGGCCTTCACCGCGCTGCTGATGCGGCGGCGGGGCGGCCTGATCGGCTCGGGTGACTGACCATGTCCTCCTCCGTCTCCACGCTCGACCGTCCCGTGGACACCGGGCCCCCCGCCGGGGCCGCCGCGAGGCCGGCCCGCCGCCGGGCGCTCCTGCACTGGATCGCCGTCCACTCCCTCGGGACAGCGGCCGCCCTGTTCTTCGTGCTGCCGTTCGTCTTCATCCTGCTGACGTCCCTGATGAGCGACCAGCAGGCGCTCACCCGCGACCTCACGCCGAACTCCTGGCACTGGGACAACTACGTCCGGGTCTTCGAGACCCCGGGTTTCCTGGACTGGTGGAAGAACTCCCTGCTGTACGCGGGTCTCGGCACCGCGCTCGTGGTGGTGTCCTCGATCCCGGTGGCGTACGCGCTCGCCAAGTTCCGCTTCCGGGGCCGGCATCTGTCGCTGCTGCTCGTCATCTCGATGATGATGCTGCCGCCGCAGGTGATCATCATTCCGATGTACCTGTTCTGGGCCAAGCAGATGGACCTCTCGGGGACGCTCTGGCCGCTCGTCATCCCGATGGCCTTCGGTGACGCCTTCGCGATCTTCCTGCTGCGCCAGTTCCTGCTGACGATCCCGAACGAGTACATCGAGGCCGCGAGGATCGACGGGTGCGGCGAGCTGCGAACCCTCCTCAAGGTCGTGCTCCCGATGGCGAAGCCCGGCATCGCCGCCGTGGCGCTCTTCCAGTTCTTCTACTGCTGGAACGACTACTTCGGGCCGCAGATCTACACCTCCGACAACCCGGCGGCGTACACGCTGAGCTACGGCCTGGAGTCCTTCAAGGGCGCACACCACACCGACTGGAATCTCACCATGGCCGCGACCGTCCTGGTCATGGCCCCTGTGATCCTCGTCTTCTTCTTCGCCCAGAAGGCGTTCGTCGAGGGAGTCACACTGACCGGAGTGAAGGGCTAGGCCGAAAATGAAGCTCGCTGTCGTGGGGGGCGGCTCCACCTACACCCCCGAACTGATCGACGGATTCGCGCGGTTGCGCGACACCCTGCCCATCACCGAACTCGTCCTCGTCGACCCCGCCGCCGACCGGCTGGAGCTGGTCGGCGGGCTGGCCCGGCGGATCTTCGCCAGGCAGGGCCACGGAGGGAAGATCGTCACCACCTCCGACGTCGACACCGGCGTGGCCGGCGCGGACGCCGTGCTGCTCCAGCTGCGGGTCGGCGGCCAGGCCGCCAGGAACCAGGACGAGACCTGGCCCCTGGAGTGCGGCTGCGTCGGCCAGGAGACCACCGGCGCCGGCGGTCTCGCCAAGGCGCTGCGGACGGTGCCGGTCGTCCTGGACATCGCCGAGCGGGTCCGGCGCGCCAACCCGGACGCCTGGATCATCGACTTCACCAACCCCGTCGGCATCGTCACGCGCGCGCTGCTGCAGGCCGGCCACAAGGCCGTCGGGCTGTGCAACGTGGCCATCGGCTTCCAGCGGAAGTTCGCCCAGCTGCTCGACGTGACGCCGGCCGACATCCACCTCGACCACGTCGGGCTCAACCACCTGACCTGGGAGACCGCCGTACGGCTCGGCGGCCCGGAGGGCGAGAACGTGCTGCCCCGGCTGCTCGCCGAGCACGGTGACACGCTCGCCGACGATCTCCGTCTGCCCCGCCTGTTCATGGACCGTTTCGGGGTCGTCCCCTCGTACTACCTGCGCTACTTCTACGCGCACGACGAGGTCGTACGGGAGCTGGGCACCAAGCCCTCGCGGGCCGCCGAGGTCGCCGCGATGGAGAAGGAGCTCCTGGAGATGTACGGGGACCCGGCGCTCGACGAGAAGCCCGCGCTGCTCGCCAAGCGCGGCGGGGCGTTCTACTCGGAGGCCGCCGTCGATCTCGCCGCGTCCCTGCTGGGCGGCGGAGGCTCGCCCCACCAGGTGGTGAACACGTACAACAACGGCACGCTGCCGTTCCTCGCCGACGACGCCGTCATCGAGGTGCAGGCGACGGTGGGGGCGAACGGTGCGACGCCGCTGCCGGTGGCCCCGCTCGACCCGCTGTACGCCGGGCTGATCGCCCATGTGTCCGGCTACGAGGACCTGGCGCTGGAGGCGGCGCTGCGCGGTGGCCGCGACCGGGTGTTCAAGGCGCTGCTCGCGCACCCTCTCGTCGGGCAGTACGAGTACGCCGAGGGCCTCACCGACCGGCTGATCGCCCACAACCGGGAGCACCTCGCGTGGGCGTGAACCTCGACGGCGCGCTCCTGGCGATCGACGCGGGCAACAGCAAGACCGACGTGGCGATCGTGGGGCCGGACGGGACCGTGATCGGCTCGGCGCGCGGCGGCGGGTTCCAGCCGCCCCTGGTCGGTGTCGAGGCGGCCCTGGACGTCCTGGCGGAGGCCGTGGGGCGGGCTGCCGCCACGACGGGCCGCCGCCTGGAGTTCGCGCATGTCTCCGCGTGCCTCGCCAACGCCGATCTCCCGGTGGAGGAGGCGGAGTTGAAGGCCGCTCTCGACGCGCGCGGCTGGAGCCCGTCCGTACGGGTGTACAACGACACCTTCGCCATCCTGCGGGCCGGGCTCGACGAGCCGCGGGGTGTCGCGGTGGTGTGCGGGGCGGGGATCAACTGCGTCGGGATGCTGCCCGACGGGCGGACCGCCCGCTTCCCCGCCCTGGGGAAGATCTCCGGCGACTGGGGCGGCGGCAGCGGACTCGCCGAGGAGGCGCTGTGGTTCGCCGCCCGCGCGGAGGACGGGCGGGGCGAACCGACGGCGCTGGCACGGACGTTGCCCGCGCACTTCGGGCTGCCGACCATGTACGCGCTGATCGAGGCGCTGCACCGGGGGAGCATCGCGTACGAGCGGCGGCACGAGCTGACACCGGTGCTGTTCCGTACGAGCGCCGAGGGTGACGCGGTCGCCCGCTCTCTGGTACGGCGGCTGGCCGAGGAGGTCGTCACGCTGTCGGCGGTCGCGCTCGGCCGGCTCGGTCTGCTCGACGAGGAGGCTCCGGTGATGCTGGGCGGCAGCGTGCTGGCCGCGCGCCATCCCGAGCTGGACGGTCTGATCGCCGAACTCCTGGCGGTGAAGGCGCCGAAGGCGGTCGTGGGCGTGGTCGTCGCGCCGCCGGTGCTGGGTGCGGCCCTCCTCGCCCTGGACGAGGCGGCGGCGCCGCCGGAGGCCGCGGCACGGCTGCGGCTCCACTACGCCTGAGGCGCGTCGCGTACGCCTGAGGCGCGTCGCGTACGTCCGAGGCTCGGCGGCACGACGGCGGGGCGTCTCCCTCACGGGGAGGCGCCCCGCCCCTCGTTCACCCGTTCGTGTCGTCCGTCCGTGGAACCGATGGGGGCGAAAAGCCGTATTCATAGCAGGGGGTTCGCCTACGGGGCCGACGCGACATGGGGCACGATAAGACAAGATCCAGTCAATCCTGGTGTGCGGGTGGGGCCCCTGAGGCCATACTGCTGGCCGGGAACGTCGGACCGAGGGGGAGGCCACGTTGACACACCCGCCGAATGCGCCCGCCGCCTCGGCGCCGGGCAGTGTGCCCGTGCACCCGGTTCCGGGTGTGCCCGCGCAGCCGTCGCCGCCGTCCGGTGCGCCCGTGTCCGCGTCCTCCGCAGCCCCGTCACCGGCCGGCCCGCCCGCCGGGCACGGCCCGTGGGACGAGGTCCGGGCACGGCTGCGCCGCGCGGCCACGACCGAGCCCGGCCGCCTCCAGATCCTCGGAGCCGTACTGGCCCTGCTCGTCGTCGCGTTCGGCGCCGTGACCGCGTACGAGGTCTCCGACCGGGCCGGCTCCGCCGACGACGTGGTGAGCCGCAGCCAGCCGCTGAGCGCCGACGCCGCGGACATCTACCGCTCCCTCGCCGACGCCGACACGGCAGCCGCCAGCGCCTTCCTGTCCAAGGAGCGCGACCCCGCCGACCTCCAGAAGCGATACGCGGACGACATCACCACCGCGTCCCGCCTCCTGGTCAAGGCGGCGGCGAGCACCGGCGGATCGTCGCAGTCCGCCCGTGAGATCACCACGCTCAACGAACAACTCCCGCGCTACACAGGCCTGATCGAGCGGGCGCGGGCCGCCAACCGGCAGGGCCTGCCGCTCGGCGGCGCCTATCTGCGGTACGCGAACCAGCTGATGACCACGCAGCTGCTGCCCGCGGCCGAGCGGCTGTACGAGGCGGAGACCCAGCGGCTGCAGCGGGACGACGAGGACGCCCGCGACTGGCCGTTCCTCTCCCTCGCTCTCGGGGCCGCCGCCCTCGCCGTCCTGGTCTGGGCGCAGCGCCGTACCTACGCGCGGACGAACCGGGTCTTCAACCAGGGCCTGCTCGCCGCGACCGCAGCATCCGTGATCGTGCTCCTCTGGCTCGCCGCCGCGCACACCGTCGCCCGCGCCGGGCTCGACGACGCCCGTGAGCACGGGCAGAGCTCGCTCCAGGTCCTCAACGCCGCCCGGATCAGCTCCCTCAAGGCGCGGGCCAACGAGAACCTGACGCTGGTCGCCCGGGGCGCGGTCCTCACCGACGACGGCAAGAACGACAAGTACGAGACGGACTACACGACCAGCATGGAGTCGCTGACCACCGCGCTCGCCGAGGCGCGCCAGCTGGCCGACGACGACGCCGGCCGCGATCCGCTGAGCGCCGCCGCTGAGCGTACGGCCGACTGGCGCGAGCGCCACAAGGACGCCCGGGACAAGGACGACGCGGGCAACTACGAGGGCGCGCGGACCAGTGTCGTCGGACCGGGCGCCTCCACGGGGCAGTCCTTCGACCAGGTCGACGCGGCCCTGAAGCAGGCCCTGGACCACGAGCAGGGCGAGTTCACCCATGCCGCCGAGAGCGGCAGGGGCGCCCTCACCGCCCTACCGCTGGGCGCGGCCGTGCTCGGCATCCTCGGCGCGGCGGGCGCCGTCACGGGCGTCAACCGCAGGCTTTCGGAGTACCGGTGAGAGGGGGCGGGATGCGGAACGGCGTCGACGGCGCGAGGAAGCGCGGACCGGCCCGGCTCCTCGGCGGGCGCCCCCTGGGGCGGCTGCGCGGCTGGGGCGGAGTGGGGGCGATGGCGGTGGCCTGCGGGCTGACCGCGTCGCTCACCCTGCTGCCGCTGACCCACAGCGCGAACGGCGCCCCCGTCTCCCCCGGGGTGACCGGCCCCGGGGTCGGTGTCGGCGTGCAGGTCAAGGCGGACACCTGCCGGAACCCCGAGGCCTCGCTCACCCCGTCCGACGCCGACGGCCCGGCCGTGGAGGCGATCAAGGCGCGCGGCAAGCTCGTCGTCGGCGTCGACCAGAACAGCTTCAACTGGGGGTACTTCAACCCCGAGACCAGGCAGCTGGAAGGGTTCGACATCGCGCTGGCCAGGGCGATCGCCAAGGACCTGCTGGGCAGCGAGGACGCGATCATCTTCCGCACCATCCCCACCAACCAGCGGATCGCGGCCCTGGACAGCGGGAAGGTCGACCTCGTCGTCCGCACGATGACGATCAACTGCAGGCGGATCGAGCAGGTCGCCTTCTCCACGGCCTACTTCCAGGCCGGTCAGCAGGTGCTCGCGCCCAAGGACTCGACCGACATCACGGGGTACGACTCCTCGCTCGACGGCAAGCGGGTCTGCACGGCGGAGGGTTCCACGGCCTACGAGGCGCTGGTGGACAACTCCTTCGGCGCCACGTTCAAGGACGAGGGGGACGGCACCGGGAGCGACCGGGACCGGTTCACCGTCCCCAACCAGCTGGACTGTCTGGCCCGGCTCCAGATGGGCGAGGTCGACGCCGTCGTCACCGACAACGCGCTGGCGGCGGGGCAGGCCGCGCAGGACCCGGCCGTCGAGCTCAAGGGCAGACCGTTCACCACCGAGTACTACGGAGTCGCCGCCAAGCTCGGCAACGACGACCTGGTCCGCCGGGTCAACCACGTCCTCGTGCAGTACCGCCAGGGCGCCTGGACGGCGGCGTACGACAAGTGGCTGAAGGCGGACCTGCCCGGGATATCCGGGCCGCCCGCACCCATGTACAAGTAGAGCGAGAGGTGATCGATGGGCGTCGCGGGCACCCCCGGGCCGGTGATGGACCGGGACGAGGTGGACCGTGCGCTGGCGCGGCTCGGCGCGGAGCACAAGGCGATCGAGGACTCGCTGCTGGCGCTCCAGGACCACGCGGGCCGCAGGCTGCTCGAAGGGGCCGAGCTGACCGGGACCACCCGGGACCGCTGGCACTCCACCGAGCGGACGATCACCCTGCTCTGGACGTACTTCGACGCGTACACGGACGCGCTGCACGACGCCCGTGAGCTGCGGGCACGCCGGCGCTGGGCCAGCCGCGAGGACCTGGTGGAGCTGACCGAGCGGCTGCGCGGCGAGAGCGTGCTCGTCGCGGGCGGCGCGCAGCAGCCCGCCGCCGCGTCGCTCACCGGCCCCGCCCGGCTCTCCGAGCGGTTCACGCTGGAGCGGCTGGTCGCCCGGATGAACGAGCTGTACGCCTCCTCGCTCGACATGGTCGTGACCGCCGACGCCGTCTGGTCCGCGCTGCCCGCGCGGATAGACCTCCTCGCCGCCGAGCTGGGGCGGACCCGCTCGCTCGCGCACTCCGTAGGGGTGCGGCCCGGGGAGCACCCGGCCGGTGACGAGCTGGAGGAGATCACGGCCGAGCTGAGCGCGCTGCGCTCCCAGGTCGTCACCGACCCGCTGGCCTTCTGGCGTCCCGCCGCGGGGAGTTCGGCACCGGGCGGCGGACGGCCCGACACCGAGCGGTACGACCGGGCGGCCCGCGCCCTGGAGGACATCCGGCGGGAGATCGAGGCGGTCCTCGCGGTCCGGCAGGACTCCGAGGACCGGCTGCTGCGGCTGCGGGACGTCCTCTCGCGCGCCGACCGGACGCTCGCCGAGGCACGCGTGGCGCGCGGCGAGGTCCTCGCCAAGATCGCCGCCTCCGAGGTGCCGGCGGTCAGCGGCCCGCCGACGGTCCTCCAGGAACGGCTCTCGACGGCCGCCGAGTACCGCCGGCACGCCCAGTGGCACCGGCTCTCGCCGCTCCTGGAGTCGCTGGAGCAGGAGGCCGAGGACGAACTGCAGCGCGCCCGGGCGTCCCTGACCGCCGTCACCGCGCCGCTCGCGGTCCGCGCCGAGCTGCGCGGCCGGCTCGACGCGTACAAGGCGAAGGTGGCCCGGCTCGGCGCTGCGGAGGATCCGCTGCTGATCGAGCGGTACGACGCGGCGCGCCGGATGCTGTGGAGCGCGCCCTGCGACCTGCGCGTCGCGGAGCAGGCGGTCCTGCGCTACCAGCAGGCCGCGGCCGAGGTTCTGTCCGGACCCAGAGATGCCAGGGGGCGTCAGTGGTGAGCACCTGTCAGCGTCCCTCGTGCGAGGGATCGTACGAGGACATGGGCGGCGGCGAGCTGTACTGCGACACCTGCGGGCTCGCCCCGGTCGTCGCCGCGGGCGGCGTGCTCCAGGCCAACCCGACCGGGATGGCGGTGCCCGGCAAGGGGTCGGCCTCGTCCCGGTCGAGCTCGCGCTCCTCCTCCCGCAGTTCCACGCGCTCCTCCCGCTCGGCCACGTCCCGGCGCTCGGTCTCGGGGCGTCTGTCCCGTTCCCTGTCGGGCAGGAGCAGCGGCCGTTCGGTGTCGGTGCGCAGCTCCGGCTCGTCGACCGCGCAGTCCGGGCGGAACCGGCTGGGCGCCGGGCTGGTGGCGATCCCCGAGGTGCCGCGCCCCGACCCGCGCGGCGCGGTGATGGAGAACCCCGAGGTTCCCGAGCGGAAGCGATTCTGCTCGCGCTCGGACTGCGGCGCACCGGTGGGCCGGTCGCGCGGCGACCGGCCGGGACGTACGGAGGGCTTCTGCACCAAGTGCGGGCATCCGTACTCCTTCGTGCCGAAGCTGCGCGGCGGGGACGTCGTGCACGGGCAGTATGAGGTCGCGGGCTGTCTCGCGCACGGCGGCCTCGGCTGGATCTACCTCGCCGTCGACCGGGCGGTCTCCGACCGCTGGGTGGTCCTCAAGGGCCTGCTGGACACCGGCGACCAGGACGCGATGGCGGCGGCGATCTCGGAGCGCCGCTTCCTCGCCGAGATCGAGCACTCCAACATCGTCCGGATCTACAACTTCGTCGAGCACCTCGACGCCCGCACGGGCTCCCTGGACGGCTACATCGTCATGGAGTACGTCGGCGGCAAGGCGCTCAAGGAGATCGCCAACGACCGCCGCACGCCGGACGGCCGGCGCGATCCGCTGCCGGTCGAGCAGGCCTGCGCGTACGGGATCGAGGCCCTGGAGGCGCTCGGGCACCTGCACAGCCGGAACCTGCTGTACTGCGACTTCAAGGTCGACAACGCGATCCAGAGCGAGGACCAGCTCAAGCTGATCGACATGGGCGCGGTCCGGCGGATGGACGACGACGAGTCCGCGATCTACGGCACGGTGGGCTACCAGGCGCCGGAGGTGGCCGAGGTCGGCCCGTCGGTGGCGAGCGACCTCTACACCGTGGCGCGCACGCTCGCCGTGCTGACCTTCGACTTCCAGGGGTACACGAACGTCTTCGTCGACTCCCTGCCCGACCCGGAGCACATCGAGGTCTTCCGGACGTACGAGTCGTTCTACCGTCTCCTGGTCCGCGCGACGGACCCGGACCCCGCCCGCCGGTTCGCCTCCGCGCAGGAGATGGCGGAGCAGCTGACGGGTGTCCTGCGCGAGGTCGTCGCCCTCCAGTCGGGCCGTCCGCGCCCGGCCCTTTCGACCCTGTTCGGCACGGAACTGCGGGTCACGGACACCGAGCTGTTCGCGGAGCTGACGGAGGACGTCTCCCTCCTGGGCGCCCGGGAGCGGGGTCGGGGCCGCGGCCGGACGGCGGCACGGCGCGTCGCACCGGCGCCGCTTCCGGCACAGGGCGCGCCGCCTACCGTCCAGGGCGCGCCGCTACCGACGCCGGGCGCCCCGCTTCCGGCGCCGGGCGCCCCGCTACCGACGCCGGGCGCCCCGCTCCCCGTCCAGGGCGCGCCGCTTCCCGCGCCGGCCGGCGGCCCCGTGCCCGCGCAGGCACCGGGCGTGGCGTTCCTCGCTCCGCTCGACGGAGGGAGGGCCTCGCTCGCGCTGCCCGTGCCGCGGGTGGACCCCGGGGACCCCAACGCCGGTTTCCTCGCGGGTCTGATGGCCTCCGCCCCGGCCGAGCTGATCAGCGCCCTCGGCACCGCGCCCGCGCCCTCCCTGGAGCTGCGGCTGCGCGAGCTGCGGGCCCTCCTGGAGATGGCCGACCTCGGCTCCGCCGGGCGCGCGCTCGCCACGCTGGAGGAGGAGCACCCGGACGACTGGCGGGTCGTCTGGTACCGCGGCGTGACCTCCCTGGTGACCGGCGACCACGAGCACGCGGCGCTCTCCTTCGACGCGGTCTACGACGCGTTCCCCGGTGAGCCCGCGCCGAAGCTGGCCCTGGGCATCTGCGCCGAGGTGCTGGGCCAGCTGGACAACGCCGCCGAGTACTACCGTCTGGTGTGGGCGACCGACCCCGGCTTCGTGAGCGCCGCGTTCGGGCTCGCCCGGGTGCGCCTCGCGGCCGGCGACCGTACCGGAGCCGTACGGACCCTGGAGTCCGTACCGGAGGCGTCCATCCACTACACGGCGGCCCGCGTCGCGGCCGTCCGGGCGCGGCTGCGGCGGCGGGCGGCGCACGAACCGCTCGGCGCGGACCTCACGGCGGCCGCCGCGCAGGTCTCCGCGCTCCAGGACTTCGGTCTGGACGCGGTACGCCGGGAGACGCTGTCGACGGAGGTCCTCGGCTCGGCGCTCGACTGGGTACTCTCCGGGAGTCCCGGAACGACTCCGGGCGGGGCGCAGCTGCTCGGCAGCGAACTGGACGAACGCGGACTGCGCTTCGGCCTCGAACGCTCGTACCGGGTGCTCGCCCGGCTCGCTCAGCGGGGCGAGGAGAGGATCGAACTGGTGGAACGGGCCAACCGTTTCCGCCCCCGGACGTGGGTGTGAGTATGTCCCAGAAGCCCCAGCACGAAATCTCCGCCTGCCCCGGCTGCGCGGAGCCGCTGGAGTCGGGTGACCGGTTCTGCGGGGCGTGCGGTCACGACCTCGCGGCCGTCCCGGCCGCGGCCCCGGAGCCGGACCGTCCCACGGTCGCGATCGGTACGCCGGTGAACTGGCCCGAGCCCCCGCCCCGCGAGCCGGGCTCCCTCTCCACGGCCACGCAGCACCCGGGCGACCTCCCGGGCACGGACTCGGGCGGCCGCGACCTGCCGACGCCGGCGGTCCGCATGGACGGTCCGCCCCGGGCCGAAGCCCCCGAGCCGGCCGCCCCAGAAGGGGATTTCACCCTCGCCGCGCCCGACCCGCGCGCCGCCGCGCAGCTCGCCACCCCGGCCGCCGGGACCAAGCTGTGCGTCGCCTGCCGTGCCGGAGCCGTGGACCCGGACGGGTACTGCGAGAACTGCGGGCACGCCCAGCCGCGCGAACGCGACCACATGGAGCAGGAGCTCTCCACCGTCGCCGCCGTCAGCGACCGCGGGCTGCGCCACCACCGCAACGAGGACGCGTTCGCGGTCTCGGCCACCGCGCTACCCGACGGTTCCCTCGCCTCCCTGGCGATCGTCTGCGACGGCGTCTCCTCCGCGACCCGCCCCGACGAGGCCTCCGCGGCGGCCGCCAGGGCGGCCGGGCAGTCGCTGCTCATCGCCCTGCCGCGCGGCACCCATCCGCAGCAGGCCATGCACGAGGCGATCGTCGCCGCCTCGGAGGCGGTCAACTCCCTCGCCGAGGAGCCCGGCCCGGACGGCATGGAGCACGATCAGCACCGCCACCAGAACGCCCCGGCCTGCACCATCGTCGGCGCGGTCGTCGCCGACGGACTGCTGATCGTCGGCTGGGTCGGCGACAGCCGTGCCTACTGGGTGCCGGACGACCGCACCTCCCCGCCGGCCCGGCTCACCCAGGACGACTCCTGGGCCGCCCAGATGGTCGCCACGGGCCTGATGAACGAGGCGGAGGCGTACGCCGACGCGCGCGCCCACGCCATCACGGGCTGGCTCGGCGCCGACGCGTACGAACTGGAGCCGCATACCGCCGCGTTCAAGCCCGACCGCCCCGGGGTGGTCGTCGTCTGCACCGACGGGCTCTGGAACTACGCGGAGGCCGCCGACGAGATGGCCCGGGTCGTCCCCGCGGACGCCGCGGGGCGCCCGCTGCACGGCGCCCAGGTGCTGGTCGGCCACGCCCTGGACGGCGGGGGCCACGACAACGTAACAGTGGCGCTACTGCCGTTCGCCCTCTCCCCGCAAGGGGCAGGATCGGCCTGAACGGTCGCCGGTCCCCTGTCCCTCCCACACTTCACGCCTGTCCGTCGAGGAGCCTCAACCCATGGCGAACTTCTCCAAGTCGAACGTGCCGCAGTTCTCGGTGGACGTGTACCAGAACGAGTTCCTGCCGGAGGGCGGCCGCGAGGTCAACGCCATCGTCACGGTCACCTCGACCGGCGGCGGCACGAGCGGCCGTGCGGCGTCGGGCGCCGGCGCGGACGCGGGCGTCGTGATCATGCTCGACTGCTCCGGTTCGATGGACTACCCGCCGACCAAGATGCGCGGCGCCCGGGATGCCACGGCCGCCGCCATCGACGCCCTGCGCGACGGCACCTCCTTCGCCGTCGTCGCCGGCACGCACGTGGCGAAGGAGGTGTTCCCGGGGGACGGCCGGCTCGCCGTCGCCGGTCCCGCGACCCGCGGCCAGGCGAAGGACGCCCTGCGCCGGCTGAGCGCGGGCGGCGGTACGGCCATCGGCACCTGGCTGCGGCTCGCGGACCGGCTGCTCGGCTCCGCCGAGGTGTCGATCCGGCACGGCATCCTGCTCACCGACGGGCGCAACGAGCACGAGTCGCCCGAGGACCTGCGGGCGGCGCTCGACGCCTGCGCGGGCCGCTTCACCTGTGACGCGCGCGGTGTCGGTACGGACTGGGAGGTCAAGGAGGTCACCGGCATCGCCTCCGCGCTGCTCGGCACGGCCGACATCGTGGCCGATCCGCAGGGCCTCACGGCGGACTTCACGACCATGATGGAGAACGCCATGGGCAAGGAGGTCGCGGATGTCGCGCTCCGCCTGTGGACCCCGGTCGGGGTGGAGATCGGATTCGTGAAGCAGGTCGCGCCGACCGTCGAGGAGCTGACCGCGCGCCGTACGGAGGCGACCGCGCGGGCCGGCGACTACCCGACCGGATCGTGGGGCGACGAGTCCCGCGACTACCACGTGTGCGTACGGGTTCCCCAGGCCGGAATCGGCCAGGAGATGCTCGCCGCCCGCGTCTCCCTGATCGCCCCCGACCCGCTGGGCGACGCCCCGAAGGCGCTCGGCCAGGGTCTGGTACGGGCCGTGTGGACGGACGACATGGCGATGTCCACGTCGATCAACCCCCAGGTCGCGCACTACACCGGCCAGGCCGAGTTGGCGCAGGTCATCCAGCAGGGACTGGACGCCCGCAAGTCCGGCGACCACGACGGGGCCACGGCGAAACTGGGGCGCGCGGTGCAGCTGGCGGCCGCCTCCGGCAACGAGGACACTGCGAAACTCCTTTCGAAGGTGGTGGACGTCGTCGACGCGGCGACGGGTACTGTGCGTTTGAAGGCGAAGGTCGCGGATGCGGACGAGATGACTCTCGAGACCCGCTCCACCAAGACCGTTCGCGTCAAGAGGTAGCCCGGCCACGGGCCGGACGACGAGAGGGGGAAGCACCGACATGCCGACCTGCCCGAACGGACACCAGTCGGTCTCCGACGACTGGTGCGAGGTCTGCGGCCACCGCATGGCCCCGGCGGGTGCGCCGGCGGGTGCCGTTCCGCCGCCTCCCCCGCCGCCGCCCGCGTACGGCTACCCCGGCCCCGGCGGCCCGGGTGGTCCCGGCGGTCCTCCTGGCCCCCCGCCCGGGGGCTACGACCCGAACGCGACCGCCCAGGCTGAGCTCTGCCCGCAGTGCCGCACCCCGCGCGAGGCCATGGCCCCGTTCTGCGAGGAGTGCCGCTGGAACTTCCTGACCAACACCGCGACGTCGTACACCCCGGTCGCGCCGCCCTCGCCGCAGCAGAGCCCGCCGCCGGGCCTCAACCTGCCGCCGGGCTTCCAGTCGCCGCCTCGGCAGCCTCAGCCCCAGCAGCCCGATCCGTACGAGTACCAGGGCTCGCGGCCCTCGCAGATGAACCGGCCGGCCGAGCCGCTCGCCGCCGACCCCACGCACCACCAGGCGCCGCCGCAGCGCCCGCAGGCCCCGCAGCCGCCGCAGCAGCCGCAGCAGCACCAGCCGCCGCAGGGGTACCAGCAGGGTCCGCCGGCTCCGCCTGCCTTCTTCCAGGCACCGCCGCCGGGCGCACCGCCCGTGCAGCAGGGTCCGGCCGCGCCGCAGCGGCAGGCGCCGCCCGGTGGGGGCGGTGACGACTGGCTGCTGCCGCCGCCGTCGCAGCCGCAGGGCCCCCCGCCGCAGCACCAGCAGCACCAGCAGCAGGCGCCCCAGCAGCAGTTCCCGCCGCCTCGGCCGGCCGCGGGCTGGTCGGCGTACATCGGGCCGGATCGCGAGTACTTCCTGGCGATGATGCAGCGCAGCGGACCGGAGGCCACGGGTCTGAACCTGCCCGCGTACTCCCCCGAGAAGCACCTGCCGCTCCAGGGCAACCAGGTCAGCATCGGCCGCCGCCGGCACTCCACCGGCGAATCCCCGGACATCGACCTGTCGGTGCCGCCCGAGGACCCGGGCGTCTCGCACCAGCACGCCGTGCTGGTGCAGCAGCCGGACGGCTCGTGGGCGGTGGTGGACCAGAACTCCACGAACGGCACCACGGTCAACGGGGCGGAGGAACCGATTCAGCCCTACGTGCCGGTTCAGCTCCAGGACGGCGACCGGGTGCACGTCGGCGCCTGGACGACGATCACGATCAGACGCGGCTAGGGCGGCAGTGGCCAGGCGTAGGGCCCCTCGGGGGTGTCCAGCCAGGCCCACTGCCGGCCCCCGCTCACCGTCACCCCGAAGCGCTCCCGCTCCGGCTGCCTCTCGCGCTGCCAGAGCGCGAGCGCTTCGCGCGCGTCGAGGGTCGCCTCCACCAGCGTGCGCAGGAACTGGAAGCGGTCGTCGTCGAACACGTGCCGGGGCAGCCCCATCGGCCGCCCGCGCGGGAAGCGGGCGTTGCCGCCGCGCAGGGCGACGAAGTACGCGGACGTGGCCAGGAATCGCCCCTCGGCGTGCGCCGCGTCGTGGACCCGGAGCCGGAGCAGCCCCGTGGAGAGCGGTGCGACGACGACGGCGTCGGGGCGGCACTGGGCGAGCCAGGTGTACGGGATCGACGGCAGCGTGCAGGTCGCGATGATGCGGTCGAAAGGAGCGCGCCCGCCGCAGCCGCGGGCGCCGTCGCCGGTGATCACCGCGGGCCGGTGCCCGGCAGCGGCGAGATGGGCCCGGGCGGACTCGGTGATCTCCTCGTCGATGTCGACGGTGGTGACGTGTTCCGCGCCGAGGCGGTGGCTGAGCAGGGCGGCGTTGTACCCGGTGCCGGCGCCGATCTCCAGGACGTCGTGACCGTCCCGTACGTCCAGCGCCTCCAGCATCTCGGCCATCAGGGAGGGCTGGCTGGAGGACGTGACCAGTTCCCCGTCCCGTACCCGGGTGGCCAGCGGTGCGTCCCGGTAGGCCCCGCGCAGCCAGCGGACCCGCCGTGCCGGGTCGGGGTCGCCGGACCAGAGCCGTTCGTAGCCGCCGAGCCCCGAGACGTAGTAGTAGGGGACGAACAGATGCCGCGGCACCTCCGAGAACGCCGCACGCCAGGCGGGGTCGGCCAGCGCGCCGTACGCATCGATCTCCCGCACCAGCGCCCGTCGCGCCCGCGCGCCCTCCTCGGCGAACCCGTCCCGCTGAGCGCCCATGCCTCCACTGTCCTGCGCGGGCGGTGGGGAGGCGAGCGGTCCTGGGAGAGGTCCTAGACCTCCGGTCCTCGGTCGGGGCATCTGAGACGATGGAACCGTGATGGAGATTCCGCGCGGCACACTTCAGGAGCAGACCTTCTACGAGCAGGTGGGTGGCGAGGAGACCTTCCGGCGTCTCGTCCGCCGCTTCTACCAGGGAGTCGCGGAGGACCCGCTGCTGCGGCCCATGTACCCGGAGGAGGACCTCGGCCCGGCCGAGGAGCGCCTCGTGCTCTTCCTGATCCAGTACTGGGGCGGCCCCCGCACGTACAGCGACAACCGCGGGCATCCGCGGCTGCGGATGCGGCACGCCCCGTTCACGGTCGACCAGGCGGCGCACGACGCCTGGCTGAGGCACATGCGCGAGGCCGTGGACGAACTCGGCCTGGCGCCGGAGCACGAGAGCCAGCTGTGGAAGTACCTGACGTACGCGGCGGCCTCGATGGTGAACACCGCGGAATGACGCCTTCCGGAGCGCATTCCGGAACGTGACCCCCGGATAACGGTCACAATCCAGTCAAGGTCCTCGCGCAAGCGGTTTCCACCGGCACGTGCCCTCTGAAAGCATCGGAGGAACGTTTCGGCGGGGTTCGGGGGATGCGTGACCGGGTTCGTACTGCTGCGTGTGCGGGCGCACCGGTTGCTGCTCGCCGCGGCACTCCTCGCCGTGCTGCTCACCACGTCCGTGCTCGCGACCCTCGCCGCGTTCTCGGGCTCCGTCGGCGACGCCGCCCTCCAGGGCACGCTGCGGGGCCGGGCCGCGCCGTCCGCCGCGCTGGTGGTGACCGGGCAGGTCCCGCCGGCCAGGCGGGAGAGCGCCGACACCGCCACGCACGAGGCGGCGGCCCGGACCTTCGACGGTCTGCCGGTGACCGTACGGAAGCTGGAACGCTCCGGTCCGTACGCGCTGCCCCGCACCCTGCAGAGCACCGCCGCGCGCCTGGGCCAGCCCGACCTCACCCACTTCGCGGTCCTCGACCGTTCGCGGCTCGCGCTCGTCAGCGGCGGGTGGCCGGGCGACACCCGCGGCGCCGCGGTCGACGTGGCGGTGCCCGAGGAGGCCGCCAGACGGCTGCGGATCGGAGCGGGAACCGTGCTCGACCTCGCCGACCGGTTCGGCGGGAAGCCGGTGCGGGCCCGGGTCACCGGGTTGTACCGGCCCGCCGACGCCACCGACCTGTACTGGCAGCTGGACCCCGCGGGCGGGCGCGGTGTGAAGACCGTCGACTTCACGACGTACGGTCCCCTGCTCGTCGACCCCGCCGTGCTCCGTGCCGGGCGGGTCACCTCCGGTGAGACGGCCTGGCTGGCCGCCGCCGACTTCACCGGTGTCACCACCGCCCGCATGGACGCGCTGCGCATCTCCGCGACGGCCGGGCCGCAGGCCCTGATCGCCGACACGGCCCCCTTCGGCGGCGCCGTCAGCGCGCACACCGCGCTGCCGACCGTCCTGGAGCAGACCGAGCGGGCCCTGCTGGTCTCCCGGTCCACGCTCATGATCGTCGCCGTACAGCTGGTGCTGCTCGCCTCGTACGCCCTCCTGCTCGTCGCCCGGCTGCTCAGCTCCGAGCGGTCCGTCGAGACCGCGGTGCTGCGGGCCCGTGGTGGTTCACGTCGCCGGATCGCGGCGCTCGCCGCCGCGGAGGCCCTGCTGCTCGCCCTGCCGGCGGCCGTGATCGCCCCGCTGCTCGCCGGTCCGCTGACCCGGCTGCTCGCGGGCCGGGCCTCGCTCGACGCGCTCGGCGTGCGGCTCGACGACGTCCCGCTCGGCCAGGTCTGGCTGGTCGCGGCGCTCGTCGCCGTGTGCTGCGCCGCCGCCGTCGTGGCCCCCGCGCTGGGAGCCGGGGACGACGGGACCGTCACCCTGCGCAAGGGGCGTGCGGCGGCGCTGCCCGCGCCCGTGCGGGCCGGGGCGGACATCGGCCTGCTCGCGGTCGCCGCCGTGGCCTACTGGCAGCTCGACCGGCAGACCGGCGGCTCCGGCGGTGGCACGGGCAGCGGTGCGCTCAGTGGCGACCGCGGGGGTTCCCTCGGCGTCGATCCGCTGCTCGTCGCCGCGCCCGCGCTCGCGCTGCTCGCCGGCACGGTCCTGACCCTGCGGCTTCTGCCGCCCGCCGCCCGGCTCGCCGAGCGGCGGGCGGCGAGCGGGCGCGGGCTCCCGGTCGCGCTCGCGGGCTGGCAGTTCAGCCGTCGCCCGCTGCGCGGCGCGGGTCCTGTGCTGCTGCTCGTCCTCGCCGTCGCGATGGGCATGCTCGCCGTCGGACAGAGCGCCTCCTGGGACCGCTCGCAGCAGGACCGGGCCGACTTCCGTACCGGAACGGAGCTGCGGGTCCTGAGCGCCGGCGGCGCAGAACCGTCCCGGGCCGGGCAGTTCGCGGCCCTGCCGGGGGTCCGCTCGGTCGCCCCCGCCCACCGGGCCACGACGAGCTTCGCGGGCAACCGCACCGCGACCGTCCTCGCCCTGGACACCCGGCACGCGGCCGACGGCTTCCTGCTCCGCGAGGACCTCGCGGCCTCCCCGGCCCGGGAGCTGCTCGCCTCCCTCACCCCGGAGGCGGGTCCGCGCCCGGGGATCGTGCTGCCGGCCGACAGCACGGGCCTGGCGTTCGACCTGCGGCGCACGGCGCCGCGCGGCGCGGCCCCGGCGCAGGTGACGGTGGTCGTGGAGGACCCGTACGGCGTTCCGTACCGGCGCGTCCTCGGGCCGCTGCCCGCCGACGGCCGTCCGCACCGGCTCACCCTCGACCTGGGCGCCCCGGGCGAGGCCCGGAGCACGCCCGTCGGCCCACTGACGCTGACGGGCGTGGAGCTGGACGGGACGGTCACGGACGGGCGGGACGGGAAGCAGTCCTTCGCCGTCGAGCGGCTCCTCTCCCGCCACGGGGACGGCGCGGAGCGTCCGGTCGACGCCGTCCGTTCCCTCGCCTCCTGGCATGCCGGCTACCAGGAGAGCGGCGGTGGCGAGACCCGCGGCCCGGTCGCGACGGCCGGACGGTCCGCCGGTACGACGCCGTACGAGGTCGGCTTCACGACCGGACTGGCGGAGCCGCTGGTTCCGTCCGCGCAGAAGGACTTCGGGCTGCGGATCAGCGCGCCGCGCACCACGCCGCCCGCGACGCTGAGCGGCGTGGCGACGGACGCGTTCCTTGCGGCCTCGGGGGCGAAGCGGGGCGACCGGGTCGACGTGGCCCTCGGCAGCGTGCACCTGCGCGTGACGATCGTCGGGACCGTACGGGAGCTGCCGACCACCGGCGCCGGGTCCGGGGCCGTGTCCGCCCCGTCCGCCCCGTCCGCCACGCCCGACGACGGGGGCGCGCTCCTGGTCGACCTGCAGGCGGCGAACCGGTTCCTCACCGCCGACCCCACCGCCGCCCTCCAGCCCACCGAGTGGTGGCTGGCGACCGCGCCCGGCCGCGCCGACGACGTGGCGCGGGCCGTGCGAGCCCGGCCCGACACCGACCCGACGCAGGTGCTCGTCCGGGACGAGGCGGCGGCCGAGCTGCTCGGCGATCCGCTCGGCGCGGGCCCGAACGCGGCGCTGATGGCGGTCGCGGTGGCCGCGGCGGCGCTCGCGGCGGTCGGCTTCGCGGTGAGCGCGGCCGGCTCGACGCGTGAACGGTCCGCGGAGTTCGGGGTGTTGCGGGCGCTGGGCGCCCCGCGCCGCCGGCTGGCCCGGCTGATCGCCGCCGAGCAGGGCCTGCTGGTCGGGATCGGTCTGCTGGCGGGAGCGGCGCTCGGCACCGTGCTGACCCGGGCCGTCGTCCCCCTGATCGTGCTGACCGGCCAGGCGACGCAGCCCGTCCCGCGGGTCCTCGTCCAACTGCCTCCCGGGCACGTGGCCCTGCTGCTCGCCGGGGTCGCCGCGCTGCCGCTTGTGATCGTCGCCGCGATCGCGCTGCGCCGCACCGACCCGGCCGTGACCCTGCGGCACCAGGGGGAGCGGTGACGCGCGGCGCGGACGGCCCGCCCCCCGCCGACGGCGCGGCGCCGACCCCGCCGGTCTCCTCTCCCCCACCCGCCAGAAAGGCAGCCGTCATGCCCCGCACGCCCGCCCGCGCCGTGGCGCCCTGGGTGCGGACCCGGCTGCGGGTCGCTCCGGGAACGGCATGGGCCTTCGCGTTCCTCGTCCTGGTCACCGCGTTCCTCGCCGCCGCGCTCCCCCGGTCCGTCGACACGTACGAGTCCGAGGGCCTGCGGCACGACCTCGCCGGGGCGGCCCCGCGCAACACGGTGCTGGAGTTCACGGCACCGATGCTCCGGCCCGACGATCCGTCGGGCGGGCAGGCGGCCGACCCGGGCCCCGACGGCCAGGCACGGCAACGGGCCCGGCTGGAGCGGCTGCTCCCCGATCCGCTGCGCGTCGACCCGGCGGAGTCGGTGCACGGCGTGCGCACCACCAAGTGGGTCGCCGGTATCGACCGGTGGCTCCCGCAGCCGTACGGGCTGCCCCCGGAGTTCATCCTCGCCACCCCCTCGGCGCTGGCCGAGCACACGAAGGTACGCGAGGGCCGGCTGCCGGCGAAGGCGGATACGGCCGCGTTGACCAGCGAGGCGGCCGTCACCGCCGAGACGGCGAAGTCCCTTCGTCTGAAAGTCGGTTCGGTGATCCATGTGCCGAACCGGTACGGATCGGTCCCCCTGGCCGTGACCGTCACGGGCATCGTGGAGCCGGTGCGCCCGCAGGGCGCCTACTGGTCGGTCGAGACCCTCCTGCGGACCCCCGCGTACGCGATGAAGCTCGGCGGCATCGAGACGAAGTACTTCTGGCAGGCCGCGCTGCTGCTGCCCCCGGAGGGTGGGCCCCTGCTCCAGGAGAGCCTGGGCGAGCCCGAACTGTACTGGCGGCTCGCGCCCGTGGGCGGCCATCTCACCGCGCAGGACGAGCCGCGTCTGAGCCGGGCGGTGGCCTCGCTCACGGGCGGCCCCGATCTGACGGAGGCCCGGGAGGTGATCGGCCCGTTCGGCACGGTCACCACCGGTCTCGACGACGTCGTCACGGCATACGGTGGCATGCGGTCGGCGATCGCGCCGGTCGTCGCCGTCGCCGCCTTCGGCATCGGCGCGGTCGCGGCTGTCGTGCTCGCCATGACGGGCGGGCTGTCCGCCGCCCGGCGCACCGCCGAGCTGGCACTGCTGCGCTCACGCGGCGGCTCGCTCGCCGGGATCGGCGTCCGGCTGCTCGGCGAGACGGCGGTCCTGGCCCTGCCGGCCGCCGGTCTCGGTCTGCTGCTCGCGACCCTCGCCCTCCCCGAGGGCCGCTGGGGCCCCGCGCTGACCGCGGCCGGCGCCGTCGCGCTGCTCGCCACCCTCGCGCTGCCGCTGCGCGCGCTGGTCCTGCACCGCAGGCCGCTCGCCCACGGCGGGCGCGAGGATCTGATCGCCGCCCGCCCCTCCCGGGGCCGTACGGTCGCCGAACTCACCCTCCTCGCGCTGGCCGTCGGCGCGGTGGTGGCGCTGCGCCGACGCGGTACGGAGGATTCCGGCGACCATCTGGTCAGTTCGGCGCCGGTACTCGTCGCGCTGATCGCCGCCCTCGTCCTCGTACGGCTGTATCCGCTGCCGCTGCGGTGGGCGGCGCGTCCGGCGCGCAGGCTGCGCGGGGTGGTCGGCCATCTCTCGCTCGCCCGCGCCGGGCGCTCCTCGGCGACGGGTGCGCTGCCGCTGCTCGCGCTCCTGGTGGCGCTGACGACGGCCGCGTTCGGCGGCTCGGTGCTCGCGGGGGTGGCCGACGCGCGGGACCGGGCGGCGCTCCTGGAGACGGGCGCTGACGCCCGGGTGACGGGGGACGCCGACGCGGTGCCGCTGCCGGACGGGCTCGCGGAGGCGGTGCGCGGGACGGCGGGGGTGAAGGACGTGGCCACGGTGCAGGTCGAGTACGGCGTGACGCTGCCGACCACCGGGACGGGCCCGGCGACCGAGCTGCGGTCCGCACCGCTGGTGGGGGTGGAGCCGGAGTCGTACACCCGGCTCGCCGCGCGGACCGGCTTCGGACCGTTCCCCGCCGAGCTGCTGAAGTCCACCGGAACGGGCGGGGAGGACGACCCGGAGCGGGTGCTTCCGGCGATCGCCTCGCCCGCGGTCGCCGAGCGGCTGGGCCCGGAACCGCAGGGCATCACGGCGGCGGCCGGTTCGTTCAAGGTACGGATCGTGGGCGTACGGACCGCCACGCCGGCCCTGCCCGAGCAGGACTTCCTGCTGGTGAACGCGGCCGACCTGACCAACCGGGCCGACACCGTGCTGCTGGCCTCCGGTCCGTCGGTGTCGGGGGACGCGCTGCGGGACGTGGTCACGGCGGCGTCCCGTGACTTCTCCGTGGTGCTGCGGACCGAGCAGCGGGCCGCGTACGTGGACTCGCCGATGCAGGCGGGCGCAGAACGGATCTATCTGGCGGCGATCGGGGCGGGCGCGGGCTACGCCGTTCTCGCCGTCCTGCTGTCGCTGCTGCAGGCGGCCCCGGAACGGGCCGTGCTCCTCGCCCGGTTGCGGACGATGGGCCTGACCCGGCGGCAGGGCCGGCGGCTCCTCGGTCTCGAAGCGCTGCCGCAGGCGCTGCTCGCATCGGCCGGCGGCGTGCTCGTGGGCTGGGCGACGATCCTGCTGCTCGCCCCGGGGGTGGACCTCGTCCGGCTCGCGCTCGCGGCGGCGCCCGGGCTCGCATCGCTCGACAGCGCCCCGCTGCGGGTGGACGGCTGGTCGCTGGCGCTCCCGGCGGTGGGCGTGGTGGTGCTCACGGGCCTGGCGGCGGTCCTTCAGGCGTGGTGGTCGGCGCGCGGCGAACCGATCAGGGAACTCAGGGCAGGAGACGCACGATGACGACGACCGACACCACTCTGGCGGAGCTGGAGCAGCGGGCGACGGCGCACCGCCACCGGCCCTCGTTCGGGCACGACGCCCTCATCGCCTGCGACCGGCTCGTCCGGATCTTCACGGCGGACGGGGTGGAGGTGCAGGCCCTCCAGGGCCTCGATCTCCTGGTGCGGGAGGGCGAGCTGATGGCCCTGGTGGGGGCCTCGGGCAGCGGCAAGTCGACGCTCATGAACATCCTGGCGGGCCTGGACGTGCCGACGGCGGGGGCGGCCAAGGTCGCGGGGCGCGATCTGCTCGCCATGGACGCGAAGGCACGGCTCGGGTACCGGCGGGACGTGGTGGGGTTCGTGTGGCAGCAGACCTCCCGCAACCTGCTGTCATATCTGACGGCGGCTCAGAACGTGTCGCTGCCGATGCAGTTGCGGGGGCGGTCCAGCCGGGCGAGGAAGGCGGAGCGGGCGGAGGAGCTGCTCGCGATGCTGGAGGTCGCGGACTGCCGGGACCGGCGCCCGCACCAGATGTCCGGCGGTCAGCAGCAGCGGGTCGCCATCGCGGTCGCGCTGGCGAACAACCCCTCGGTGCTCCTCGCCGACGAGCCGACCGGCGAGCTGGACTCGGCGACGGGCGAGCAGGTCTTCGCGGCCTTCCGCCGCGCCAACGAGGAACTGGGCACGACGATCGTGATCGTCACCCATGACCAGGCCGTCGCCTCCGAGGTCCGCCGCACGGTCGCCATCCGCGACGGCCGCACCTCCTCGGAGGTGCTGCGCCGCACCGAGGTGGACGCGGAGGGCCAGGAGTCCCTGGTCTCCCGCGAGTACGCGATGCTCGACCGCGCGGGCCGGCTGCAACTCCCGGCGGAGTACACGGCGTCCCTGGGCATGGAGCACCGCGTGATGCTGGAGCTTGAGCAGGACCACATCGGGGTGTGGCCGGACGACGCGAACGGGTGAACGGGAGGGGCGGGGGTGGCTCGTGGGGAAGGTGTTGTCGTATCTCGGGGCGGTGGCGGTGCCCTTGGGCGCGGGGGCGCTGCTGTACCTGTGGGCAGACTGGAGCCTCCACCGTTCGGCGACGCCGACCGCGGTCGCCGTGCTGGTCGGGGTCGCCCTGACCGTCGCCGCCCTGGTCGCCTGCAACGCGCTCTTCCGCGCGGGCGGCGGCTGCCTCGCGGTCCTGCTGATGGTGGCCGGCCTGGCGGCGGTCTGGGTGGAGGTGCGGGACTCCTCGCCCCGGAGCGAGGTCGTCGCCTGTGCCGTGGTGGGCGAGGTGAGGGTGACCCACCATCCGTCCTTCGGCGAGGGGGCGCCCCGGCCCAGGACACTCTTCCACCACACGGTGGACTGCCCCGGCGGTTACCCGGCGGAGTTCACCGCCGAGAGCAGGGCGGCGTCCGAGGGCGGAACGATCCGCATCGCGTACGACCCCACGCACCGCCAGGACCCGGTCCTGGCGAGCGAGAACGTGTCCCCCGGCTCCCCGGTGATCCCGACGGTCCTCCTGACCCTGTCGGCACTGACCTCGCTGATCACGCTCGCGAGGAGGCCGGGTCGCGCGCCCTAGGCGGGGGCGAGGAGAAGGGACGAGGGGGCCGTCCGTACCGCTATCGAGCCGTAGGGCGTACGGAGCCGGAGCCACGGGCCCGAGGCGAGCAGCGCCACCGGCACCCCCTCACCCGGCAGGAAGCCCAGCGACTGCGCCGCGTGCACCGCGCGCAGCGGAAGCCCGGTCTCCGCGACGGTCCGCGACCAGATCTCGCGACCGATCCGGTCCCGCTCCGCCCGCGTCCGCCGCTCCTGCGGCAACTCCTCGTCCCGCGACCGGAACTCGGCGACCGCCGCCGCGACCGCGCCGCGCAGCCGCTCCGCGACCGGCAGTCCCTCGACCGGCTCCCAGCCGCCGCGCGGCGGCAGGACACCGGCCCACGGCGGGCCGGTGACGGCGTCGGGGACGACGGCCTTGCCGGCCGACTCCTCGACACCCTCGAGCAGTTCGCCGGCGGAGACGGTGACGTCCAGATCCACGTCGTCGACGAGCCGTGCCGTACGGATCGCCAGCACCTCGAACGACGGCGGCCGTCCGAACACCGCGAGCGCGCCGCCCCCGGCCTGGAGGCGGACGGCGGCGGCGCGGTCGTAGTGGATCAGCCGGGCCAGGAAGGCGGCGAGGTCCGCCGCCTCCCGGGCGTCGGCGAAGTGCAGCGGCGCGATCATGCGGCGGCAGTCATCCCGTCGTCCATGTACTCCTCGAGGAACGACCGCTCCTCGGCGGAGATACGACGCGGCCGCTGAGCCTCCAGGTCGAAGGGGACGACGATCGTCGAGGCCCGGACGTACGTCACTTCCGGGTCCTTGATCTCGTACGCGATCGTCAGCGACGCCGCGCCTATCTTCGTGACCCACGACTCGATGGTGACCGGCTGGTGCCGGTGCACCAGCGGCCGTACGTAGTCGATCTCGTGCCGGGCCACGACGGACCCTCCGGAGAACGACGGCGAACCGTCGCCCGGCGCCAGCCGGAACATGAAGTCGATCCGCGCCTCTTCCAGGTACCGCAGGAAGACGACGTTGTTGACGTGCCCGAAGGCGTCCATGTCCGACCAGCGCAGGGGACAGCTGTAGATGTGGCGCACGCTCAGCCTCGGGTCAGCTTCTTGTACGTGGCGCGGTGCGGACGGGCCGCGTCCGCACCGAGGCGCTCGATCTTGTTCTTCTCGTAGGACTCGAAGTTGCCCTCGAACCAGAACCACTTCGACTCGCCCTCGTACGCGAGGATGTGCGTCGCGACCCGGTCGAGGAACCAGCGGTCGTGGGAGATGACCACGGCCGCACCCGGGAACTCGAGCAGGGCGTTCTCCAGGGAGGAGAGCGTCTCGACGTCGAGGTCGTTGGTCGGCTCGTCGAGGAGCAGCAGGTTGCCGCCCTGCTTCAGGGTGAGCGCGAGGTTCAGGCGGTTGCGCTCACCACCGGAGAGGACACCGGCGGGCTTCTGCTGGTCCGGGCCCTTGAAGCCGAAGGCCGACACGTAGGCGCGGGACGGCATCTCGACGTGGCCGACGTTGATGTAGTCCAGCTCGTCGGAGACGACGGCCCACAGCGTCTTCTTGGGGTCGATGTTGGCGCGGCTCTGGTCGACGTAGCTGATCTTGACGGTCTCGCCGACCTTGACGCTGCCGGAGTCCGGGGTCTCCAGACCCTGGAGCATCTTGAAGAGCGTGGTCTTGCCGGCGCCGTTCGGGCCGATCACGCCGACGATGCCGTTACGGGGCAGGGTGAAGGACAGGTCGTCGATGAGGACCTTGTCGCCGAAGGCCTTCGAGAGCTTCTCGACCTCGACGACGATGGAGCCCAGGCGCGGGCCCGGCGGGATCTGGATCTCCTCGAAGTCCAGCTTCCGCATCTTGTCGGCCTCGGCGGCCATCTCCTCGTAGCGAGCGAGACGGGCCTTGGACTTGGCCTGACGCCCCTTGGCGTTGGACCGCACCCACTCGAGCTCTTCCTTCAGACGCTTCGCGCGCTTGGCGTCCTTCTGGCCCTCGACCTTGAGGCGGGTGGCCTTGGTGTCGAGGTAGGTGGAGTAGTTGCCCTCGTAGGGGTGGGCGCGACCGCGGTCGAGCTCGAGGATCCACTCGGCGACGTTGTCGAGGAAGTACCGGTCGTGGGTGACGGCGACGACGGTGCCGGGGTACTTGGCGAGGTGCTGCTCCAGCCACAGCACGGACTCGGCGTCCAGGTGGTTGGTGGGCTCGTCGAGGAGCAGCAGGTCGGGGGCCTCCAGGAGGAGCTTGCAGAGCGCCACGCGGCGCTTCTCGCCACCGGAGAGGTTCGTGACGGGCCAGTCACCGGGCGGGCAGCCCAGCGCGTCCATGGCCTGCTCCAGCTGCGCGTCCAGGTCCCAGGCGTTGGCGTGGTCCAGGTCCTCCTGGAGCTTGCCCATCTCCTCCATGAGCGCGTCCGAGTAGTCGGTCGCCATGAGCTCGGCGACCTCGTTGAAGCGGTGAAGCTTCCCCATGATCTCGGCGGCGCCGTCCTGGACGTTCTGCAGGACGGTCTTGCTCTCGTCGAGCGGGGGCTCCTGGAGGAGCATGCCGACGGTGTAGCCGGGCGACAGGAAGGCGTCACCGTTGGACGGCTGCTCAAGGCCGGCCATGATCTTGAGGACGGTGGACTTACCGGCACCGTTCGGGCCGACCACACCGATCTTCGCACCGGGCAGGAAGCTCAGCGTCACGTCATCGAGGATGACCTTGTCGCCGTGCGCCTTGCGCGTCTTGCGCATCGTGTAGATGTACTCAGCCAAGAGAAACCGTCCGGCAAAGAGTGAGTGGGCAGATACACCCCATCTTGCCTGACCGCCACCCCTCGATGGAAACCAGTACCACGCGGAACCCGTGACCTGCGGCTTCGCCGATCACCCTCGTAGCGATCCGGTCACGGCGGGTGGCCACGGACCGCCCTGAGCCCCGCGCGACCGGGTTGGTCCGACCGGTCGGATCTGCCGGTGGGTCGCGCCGGGGCGCTCCGGGCGGTGACGGAGCCGAGGTTATGAATATGCCAACGGAGCATCCATGAGCAGCAACCTCGGGAGTCACACGATGCGTCCCCTCAGAGCAGCCCGTTTCGGCCTGGCCACCGCGCTGGTCACCCTTCTCGCCGCCACCCCTGTCGCGGCCGCCACGACAGACACCGGATCCGCCCAGGCCAAGAACAAGGACCGGGTCATCACACTCACCGGCAAGCTGGCGCAGCAGACGCGCTTCCCCGTCAACCCCGGCGGCAGCCCCGCCCAGGGCGACCGGACCGTCTTCCGCTCGGTCCTCTTCGACGCGGACGGCAAGGAGGTCGGCGAGACCGGCGGCACCTGCGACACCACCCGGGTCGAGAACGGCGGAGCGGAGGTGTGCGTCGTGACCTACACCCTTCCGGGCGGCCAGCTCTCCGTACAGGGGATGGTGTTCGGCATTCTCAACCCGGGTCCGCCCCCTTCGTTCGACAACGGGATCACCGGCGGCACCGGGGTCTTCGACCGGGCCCGTGGCTCGGTACACGCCGAGACGATCGCTCCGGGCACGAGGCGCTTCACGATCACCCTCAAGCACTGACACCCCCCACCCGGTGGGTGGACGCACGACGGCCCCGGTGCGCTGATCGCGCACCGGGGCCGGTGGTACTACCGGTGTACTACCGGGCTCTTACTGGCCGGCCGTCTTCTTCTTGCGGAGGAAGAAGACCGCGCCGCCGCCGAGAACCACGAGGAGCGCGGCGATGCCGGCGATCATCGGGGTGGCGTTGGAGCTACCGGTCTCGGCGAGGTCGCCGCCACCGGTGGTGGAGCCGGTGGTGGAGCCGCCGGCCGTGCCCTCGGTGGGCGGGGTGGTGACGGACGGCTCGGTCGACGGAGTCTCCGTCGGGAGCGGGCCCGGGGTGGCCGTCTTGCAGTCGAGAACGCCCTTGAAGTTCTTCTCGAAGCCGTTCGGGCCGGTGATCGTGAAGTCGTAGGCCTCGTCCTCGGCGAGCGGGACCAGGACCGTCTTGGACTGGCCGCCGGCGATGGTGACCTTCTGACCCTTCACCTCGAAGGTGAAGTCCTCGTCACCCTCGTTGGACGCCGTGACGTCCAGGCCGCCCTTGGCGCAGTTCTTCTCGACCGTGACGGCCGGGATCGCGCCCTTCTTCGCCCAGGTGGCGGTGGCCTTCGCGGTGACGCTGGACTTGCTGGTGCCCGCAAGGATCAGGGTCTGGCTCTTGACCTTGGTGGAGACGAACGCGCGGCCGATCGGGACCGTCGTGTCGGCCTGGACGGTCAGCTCGGCGGCGCCGTCGGCCGTGCCGGCCGGAATGTCGAAGAAGACCTGGTCACCCTTGACGACATTGGTGACCACCTTGCCGTCCTTGTCGACCAGCTTGACGCCGGCGGGCGCGCCCGGGGTCAGGGAGACGGCGGCGGAGGCGGCGTTGGTGTCGACCGTGATCGGGCCGAGGCGCTCGCCCGACTTACCGGCGACCGAGGCCGGGGAGACGCTGAGGGAGGCCTTGGGCTCCTCCAGGTTCACCGCCTCCTTCTCCAGGTACTCGGTGAGCTTCTGGGCGTTCTTGTTGACCGGCTTGGCATCCGCGTTGTCCGAGAAGTGCCAGATCGCAGCCTGCGTCGCGGCGGCGGCGGTCTTCTCGGTGAGCTTCTTCGCGCCGACCTTCTTCGCGAGGGCGTCGAGGTCGTTCACCTGCGGGTAAGAGTTCTGGAGGATCCAGCGGATCTTGCCGGCGTTCTTGTTGTTGTGGAGGGAGGACTGGTCCCAGCCGACCTCCTTGTACTCCTGGCCCGTCTTGGCACCGGTGTACAGGTCGATGCAGTAGGTCTGCAGCGAACCGCCGGACGCAACCTCCATCGTGAACAGGCCGGCGTTGTACTCGCCCTTGCCCTTGATCTTGACGGCGTCGAAGACGGTGAGGTCGCCCAGCGTGGCGGTCGCGCCACCGGTGCCGTCACCATCGTCGGCGAGCGCCGGTCCCGCAACGGCTATCGCACCCGCGGCGACGAGGCCAGAGACCACGGTCGCGGCGGCAAGGCGGGCAGCGCCACGCCTCCGAACTGAAAACATGAATTTCCCCTCCGGGCGAGCGGCTCCGTGCCGTAGGTCAGACGTGACACGTGGGGGGAGCGCATCGCCAGCAGATTCACAGACCCGGTTGACTCAACTGTCGACTCAAGTGATGACTCAAGTCCCGTATGAGTACCCGCGAATCCTATGGACGGGGAAGACCCTGATGCCCCCGCATACAGTCTGATAACCATTCCGACTCGGAATCGTTATGAGAGGTGTCCGTTAAGCGGAGGATCGATGGTCACGGAGTCGACAAATCCCCACAAGTCCAGGTCAGGCCACGGGTTCCAGGGTCTTCGGGACGTCCGCCGTCTCCCACGGGTCCCGTTCAACACCCCCCTCTCCACCGTTCCCCTGACGTTCCGTCGTGCGCGTCTCGCCCTTCACCACCCTGCGGAAGGCCGCCGTACCGCGCGTCAGATCGTGGCCCACCGCCAGTGCGTCGATGTCCACGAACGTCCTGCGGCGGCCCTCCTGCCGGTCGTCCCCCTCCTCTTCACGCACCCGCAACCGGCCGTGCACCACCAGGGGCTCGCCCACCGAGACCGACGCGGCGAGGTTGGCTCCGAGCGCCCGCCACGCGAACACCGTGTAGAAGCTGGTGTGTCCGTCCGACCAGGTCCCCCGCTCCCGGTCCCAGCGGCGCGCCGTCACCGCGAACCGGAACCGGGCCACCCCGCCCGTCGCCGTCTCCCGGTACTCCACGCTCGTCGCCACGTTCCCGACCAGCGTCACCATCGTGTCGTTCATGTCCCGCCCCTCCCCGTTGCCGAAGCGCCTTCGGTGCGCGTCGGCCGGTTCCATCCTTCACCGGCCGACGGAACCCCGCTCCGGCCTGTGGACGGGCGCGGGGCTGGGGAGAACTCCGCCACCCGCAGGGGTGAGTTCGCGCCCTCACCACACCCTCACCGCACCCTCCCGCGCCCTCACCGCAGCCGGGCGCCCGCCCTCGTACCACCCCACCGCGCACT
The DNA here is from genome assembly GCF_043089925.1 of Streptomyces sp. NPDC013457. Lineage (NCBI taxonomy): Bacteria > Bacillati > Actinomycetota > Actinomycetes > Kitasatosporales > Streptomycetaceae > Streptomyces > Streptomyces sp. NPDC013457. Next base: position 325,778 of record NZ_JBICBL010000002.1, on the reverse strand, counting down.
GCCGCCGACTCCGCCGACGCCACCGATGCCGCCGATCCCGCCGCCCAGCCGCGTCACCCGGGCCCCCGTACGCGTCCCCGACACCGTCACGAACTGGTCGCGCACCTCCCGGTAGCGCATCAGCTCCGCCGAGATCGGATCCAGCACCCGTGCCCGTCCGCACGCGGCCGCCGCCTCGCGCAACTTCCGTTCGGCCTCCTGCCCGTACCGCCGGGCCGGCCCCTTCACCGCCGCCGCGCACGCCCATTCGACCAGCGGGCCGCCGACGATGCCGCCGAGCATGATGAGGACGGGCGGCAGCAGCCCCGGCTCCACGACTCCGACGATCTGGCCGACCAGCCAGAGCGCGCCGAAGACCTGCAGCAGCGTCATCAGGACCTGCGCCAGGACGGCAGCGGGCCACCAGGCGGGCCGCGGCGGCCGGGCCGCCGGATCGCCGATGGACGCGGTGAGCTCGTCGAGCGCCTCGGGCAGCCCGTCGGCTCCCCTGGCGGCCGCCTCGCGCACGGCCTGCGCCCAGGGCGCCGGGAGCCCGCGCGTGGCGTCGTCGGCCACGACCCGTACGGCCTGTTCCACCCTTTGCCGCGCCGTGAGTTCGTCCTCCAGCGGTGTCTGGAGCCGCGGGTCGGTGGAGCCGTGCGCGCGCATCCGTTCGTACCAGCGGTAGAGCCGCAGCCAGGGCGTGCCGCAGGCGCGGATGGCGCTGCGGCGCCAGACGCGTTCGGCGGCCTCGCCCGCCGCCTGGGCGCCGACGGCGACGGCGAGCCGGGCGGCGAACTCCTCCCGCGCCCGCTCCCCCAGACCGGTCTGGCCGTCGGAGACGTACGCGGGCCGGAGCCGGGAGGCGGCCGCGTCGACGTCGGCCGAGAGCCGGAGCGCGGGCGCGGTCCGCTCCGTGACGAACCGGCCCAGCAGTTCGCGCAGTTCGCCCACTCCGTCGCCGGTGAGCGCGGAGAGAGCGAGGACGGTGGCGCCGGGTTCGCCGTGTTCGCCGAGGGCCATGCCGTCCTCGTCCAGAAGGCGGCGCAGGTCGTCCAGGACGAGGTCGGCGGCCTCGCCGCCCAGCCGGTCGATCTGGTTGAGGACCACGAAGGTGACCTCGGCGTGGCCCGCGAGCGGGCGCAGATAGCGCTCGTGGAGCACCGCGTCGGCGTACTTCTCCGGATCCACGACCCAGATCACGGCGTCGACCAGACCGAGGACCCGGTCGACCTGGTCGCGGTGGGTGGTGACGGCCGAGTCGTGGTCGGGCAGGTCGATCAGGACGAGGCCCTGCAGGTCCTCGTCGGCGGCCCCGCCCGCGAGGGGCCGCCGCCGGAGCCGGCCGGGGACGGCGAGCCGGTCGAGGAGTCCGGCGGAACCCTCGGACCAGCTCAGCGCGATGGGCGCCGAGGTGGTGGGGCGGCGCAGGCCCGTCTCGGAGACGGGCACGCCGGCGAGGGCGTTGAAGAGCGTCGACTTGCCGCTGCCGGTGGGCCCGGCGATCGCCACGACGGTGTGGTGCGCGGAGAGCCGCTGGCGTGCGGTTGCCTCGTCGAGGACGCGTCCAGCCTCGGCGAGCGTCTCGTTGGCCAGTCGCGTACGGGAGAGGCCGACGAGTTCGTGCAGGGCGTCGAGCCGGGTGCGCAGGGAGCCTCCGTACTGCCCGCCCAGCGGCGGAAGGCTGTCCTCCGCCTCCTCGGCGAGGGTCTCCTCGCCTTCCTGGGCCCGTTCACGCTCGGCGGCCCGCCGGGCGATCAGGCCGTCGTCCCAGCGGTCGTCCGCGCGGTCGTCCACCGTGCTGCTGCTCACCGGTCCTCACTTCTCCTTCTGCAGTACGGAGAGCGCGGCGATCAGCTCCGCCTGCGGCTCGGGGGTCACGTCGAGGGCTTCGAGGGGGGCGAGGCGCCGGTCGCGTTCGGTGTGCAGGGCGCGGTCGAGGTACGTCCTGACCAGCGCGCCGCCCGTGTCGCGCAGGCGCAGGGCGGCTTGGGCGCCGAGGAGTTCGGCCAGTCGTTCGCCGGCGCCGCGGGTTCGGCGGCCGCCGAGGAGGGCGGCGGCGAGGAGGGCGGCGACGGTGTCGGTCTCGGGTGCGGCGGTACGGGCGGTCCCGGGCCGCTCCGTGCTGCGCAGCTCCTCCTCGGCCAGCTCTTCGAGTTCGCGGCGCCAGCGCCGTACCGTCATCTCGATCCGTTCGGCCGCCTCCCGGTCGGGGGCGGCCCGCGCGGCGGTGAGGGCGGCCGCGGCGGGTTCGCGGCGCCAGGACTCCAGTACGCGCTCGTCGGCGGCGGCGACCGCGCACTGCAGCAGGGCGGCGAGCGACTCGACGAGGGCGTCGAGGAGTTCGTCGGCGGTGCTGTCGCGGGGGTAGCCGCGCCAGCGGGTGCGGGCGTCGCCCGCCAGTACGGCGCCGCGGCCCACCTGCTGCCGGACGCGTTCGCCCTGCTCGGTGTACGCGGCCTCGACGGCGCCGCCGAGCCGGACGGCGGCGGCGTACTGGGCGGCGACCGCGGAGGCGAGTTCGGGCATGCGGCGGTCGAGGGAGGCGATGACACCGGACGCGGTGCGGCCGATGACCTGCTGGCGCGCGGCGGGGTCCTGGGCGCTGTGGGCGAGCCAGGCACGCAGGGGGGCGACGGCGCTGTCGGGCAGCAGCCCGCTGCCGACGCCCGCGGACTCGGGCAGCTCGGGGATGGTGAACCGCGGTACGTCCCTGAGCCCGGCCTTGTCGAGCAGGGCCTCGTACTGGCGTGAGATCTCGCCGAGGATCTGGTGCGGCACGCGGTCGAGGACGGTGACGAGCGTGACGTCGTACTCCTTGGCGGTACGGAGCAGATGCCAGGGGATGGCGTCGGCGTACCGCGAGGCGGTCGTGACCATGACCCAGATGTCGGCGGCGCAGATCAACTCGGAGGCGAGCAGCCGGTTCTCGACGACCAGGGAGTCGATGTCGGGGGCGTCGAGGAGGGCGAGGCCGGGGGCGAGGGCGGAGGAGGTCTCGACGCGGAGCGCGTTCTCCTCGGGGGGCTCCTCGGCCTGGCCGTCGTCGTCCTGCTGGGGCAGCCAGACGCGGGTGAGCTGGGGCAGGACCCGCATCCCGGCGAACCAGTGGTGGTCGTCGGGGTGGCAGACGAGCACGGGCGTACGGGTGGTGGGCCGGAGTACCCCGGCCTCACTGACGCGCCGCCCCACAAGGGAGTTGACGAGGGTGGACTTCCCCGCCCCGGTGGATCCGCCGACGACGGCGAGGAGGGGGGCGTCGGGGTCCTTCAGCCGGGGCACCAGATAGTCGTCGAGCTGTGCGAGCAGCTCGGCCCGGGTCTGTCGGGCGCGTGGAGCGCCAGGGAGAGGGAGTGGGAGACGCACGGCGGCGACACAGTCGCGCAGGGCGGAGAGTGCGTCGATCAGCTGAGGCCGTTCGTCCAAGGTCACCACATGCGAAGAATGCCCAATTTTGGAGCCTTTTTGAAGCGTATAAGGGCCCTGCGCGCCGACCGAACAGCTGACGACAGGGACCTCAGGCATAACGAGTGCACAACACCCGGCCGAAGTGGCGTGAAAAACACTGCGCGAATCGCACCTGCCTGCGATTATCGTTCCGCTTCACCGAACCTCCACATCGTGCCACGCAGGTGAAGCAACCGGGCCAAGGCGATCGGAGCCCTATCCTTGACCCGGCAGGCCACGCCCCACCCACCAGGGGCTCCCGGCCACCGGTCCACCACCCGGCCCCCGTAGCTCAGTGGATAGAGCAGGTGCCTTCTAAGCACTTGGCCGCAGGTTCGAGTCCTGCCGGGGGCGCTCCACCACAGACCCTCCTTCGGGAGGGTCTTTTTGCTGGTCATGGCCGGTTCTGGGCGAACGGACGGCGCACCCGATGCACTCAGCCGTTCGGGGCCTCGAACGTCTGCACCGCGGTCCGACAGGTGTCCCGACCGGGCTGAGCATGATTGATCAGCACCACGAAGTCCGGCAGGGCTCCTGGAAGGGGCTTCCCGGTCTCGTCCTGGCTTCCGGCTTCGGCCTGCCAGTCGATCAGGTGGACGACCACGGTACGGCGGGCGGCCCTCGGGCACGGGGTGCTCGACCACACCGCCCGAGACGTCCCCACTGACGTGCTCGATGCCGCTGACCAGTGCGCGGCCGTGGGAGACGAAGAGGTAGGGACGGGAAGCCACCAGCCGGTGGGCCGTCTCCGCTCGGTCAACCCGGCCGGCGCGGCCTCGGTGCCCGACCGGACCAGAACACCGAACGCGCCGTCGCCGCCGACAATGAGCGGAACCAGGGCACACGTGAGCGGAACGAGGGCACCCGCCTGGATGTGCCGGACGATGTCCTCGTCCTCGAGGAGTTCGTCCTCCCAGCCGTCGTCATCGACGACGGCCGCGAACCACTGCGAGTCCCACAGGACGATCATCCCGGCCTCCGTGGCCACCGTCACCGGGACCTCGCCATGGGGCCCATCCGCTCCCACAGGCCCTGTTCGGCAAGCGCCCTGGCTTCCCTGCCGCCCCTTCCGCCTCGCATCTGAGCTGCGACCGCCTCCCGTTGCAGCACCGCCTCGGCCGATTGAGGACGTCATCGCCCGCGAGGCGTCGACCGGCGCCAACGACCCCCGGCTCTCTCCCGAGCACCAGGGCGAGCTCCGCACCTACCGCGGCCTGGGGACGGGCGCCCTGGCTGCGCACGGCATGGCGGACGGCAACTGGTGGGGGCTGAACGGCGCGTTCTGACCTGGCGAGCGCACGGAGGGCCTCCGTCCCGGAGAGGGGTGGAGGCCCTGTGTGTGCCCAGGACGTGCACGCAGTGCGCCGGGGCCGAGGGCCCAGCGCTCAACCAGCGTGGGCGCGCAGGGTCATGAGCGAGCCTTCCGGGGTGGCCGTCAGGGCGAAGGGGAAGCGGTCGAGCTCCAGGCAGAGTGCGACGTCGTCCGGGTGGACCCCTTGACGTATCCCCTCCGCCAGTTCGGCCGCGGCGCGGGACTCGGCGGCTCGGCGGAGGAAGTCGGCGGGATCCGTCGTCTCGGCGGAGGCGCGGCGGGCTATGTACTGGGCGCACGCCAGGTCCTCGTCCGCCCGGCCGTCCTCGCCGGTGACCACGAACGTGACGCTGTGGGACGCGTGCGTGCGCAGGACCCGTGCCGTCGCCTCCGCCACCACGAAGCTCGCGCACAGGACCAGCGACGCGTCCTTGACCGCGAGCGCGCCGACCGTCCCCGCCGTGGTCTTCTGGACCACGGTCCGTCCGCCGAGGTCGGTCGACCGCAGCATGCCGGGCGAGTTGACGAGGTCGAACCCGGGCGCGGGAGGGCCGTCCTTGAGGGCCGTCCAGTCCGGGTGGTCGGCCTTGAGCGCGAGGGCCTCGTCCAGCGATTCGGCGAGGACTATCTTCTCCGCCCCCTGGGCGAAGGCCCAGGCGGCCACCGTGAAGGCGCGCATGACGTCGACCACGACCGCCACGGACGGAGTGTCGGCCAGCTGCTTGATACCGAGAAAACGAGCGTCCATTCCGTCATGATCGCGTACGCCCGGCGGCCCTGGGCCGTGTCCTGCGCCCCCGCTACCGCGCCGCCCCCGCCACCCTCCGTTCGGCGAGGAAGGCGCGGTACCAGGGTGCCGCCGCCGCGAGGCGGGTCAGGGGGCCCGGGCCCGGGGGGCAGGGCGTCGTGTGCCAGATGTCCTCGGAGGCGTACCAGTGGTCCTGGGCGAGCAGCGAGAACTGACGCTCACTCATACGGCCGGGTGTGGACCGCAGTCGGTCGAGGCAGGCCTCCCACGGCCAGTCCTCGTCGGCCGCGGGCAGGACGTCGAGTGCCGCCAGTTCCGCCATCAGGTCGCCGTTGGCGACGGGGCGGGGGTGGCTCGCGTGGTGGATCCCGGACGCCGGTGCCTCGGGTGCCGTCGCCAGGGCGGTGATCAGGCGCGCCAGGTCGTCCACGTCCACCAGGGACAACAGCCCGCGGCCGCCGTCCCATCGGGCCGGGACGCGTTCGAGCAGCTCCGCGAGGGCGGGGACGACCCAGCGGTCGCCCGCGCCCAGGACGAGCCCGGGGCGCAGTACGGTTCCGCCGGCGGCCAGCACCGGTGCCTCGCCGGCGAGCCGGGTGGTGCTGGCGGGTGAGACCGGCGCGGGTGTGATCTCGTCCACCGCGATCCCGCGGTGCGGGCCCGGTCCGTAGACCGCGGCGGTGGACAGGTGGACGATGCGGTCCACCCCCCAGTGGACGGCCTCGTCGACCAGGGCCGCCGTGCCTTCGACGTTGACCGCCGCGCACTGGGCCTCGTCGCCGGAGATGCGCGACGCCAGGTGGATGAGCACGTCGGCCCCGCCCGCGGCCGTACGGAGCGACCGCCGGTCCGTCAGGTCGACCGGGGTCCAGGTCACCCCCGGCGGGGCGGATGCGGGAGCGGGGGCCGAGCGGCCGAGGGCGCGGATCGAGAGCTCGCGACCGGTCTCGCGCGCGGACGCGGTCAGTCCGTGCAGGACCCGTGAGCCCACGAAGCCCGTCGCTCCGGTCAGTACGACCCGAAGGGGACGGCTCACGTGGCGCCCACCGTGTCGCCCTCGGGGATCCGCAGACCGGCGATGACGGAGGCCGGCGCGAGGGCTGGCAGCAGACATCGCCACATGTCGGCGATGCGGCGGGGCAGGTCCGCCCGGCCGGTGGAGAGCTGCGACATGACCTGCGTACCGGTGTACGCGGCGACCAGAAGCTGCGCGAACGCGGCCTCGTCCGCACCGTCGAGCAGCTGGTCCTTCTGGCGGGCCACGACCAGCTCCTGGTGGAAGCGGTCGGCCCACCACTCGTAGATCGAGTACTCCTGCTTGCCCACCACCCCCTGCTCGACCGCGAGCCGGACACCGGCCCGCAGCAGGGTGTTGCGCTGCATCTCGACCGCGAGATAGCCGGTCATGTCCAGGAGTTGCTGGAGACCGCCCTCCCCTTCGGGGAACTTCAGATCCGCAGCCTGTTCGAGGATGACCGCGCGGGCCAGCCCCTCCTTCGACCGGAAGTGGAAGTACACGGCACCCGCCGTGACGCCCGCCCGCTCAAGGATCTTGGTGATGCTCGCGCCGAGGTACCCGGCTTCGTCGAACACTTCCGCTGCGGCCCGGAGCACCAGCTCCCGCGTGCGGATTGCCCGTTCCTGCCTGTGTTCCGCCACTGGCCCGTTACCTCGTATTACCTCGACAAAGAAAAAGAGTGACCACTATCTTATGTGAGCGGACAGTCGAGACACCAGTGCTCCGACCCCGCAATTGTTGTGGAACAGTCAGGGGAGAACTGTTGTGCTTCCGATAGACCTTGCGCGAGGCCGGACGACCACCGGTCCCGTGCCTGTGCCGATGTCGTACACCCATAAGACGAATCCCGCCGAGGTGCTCCTCGCGAGCTGGCACCGTACGGGGGTCGACACCTTCACCGTCACCGCCCGATGGCCGCGTGAGCACGCGTTCTACCAGACCCGGTTCGGACGGCACGATCCCCTCTTCCTGACGGAGACGGTGCGCCAGACCCTGCCGTTGCTGTCGCACGGCGCGTACGACATCCCCTTCGGCCACCAGTTGCTCTGGCGGGACTTCGGGTGGGACGTCGATCCGGAGGCGTTGCGGGTCGATGGGGGCGCCGACGCCGAGGTGGAGCTCCACATCACCGCCTCCGACGTGAAGTACCGCAGGGGACGGGCGACGGCCGTCACCCTCTCCGTCGCGGCCGAGCGCGGGGGACGCCGACTGGCCACCGCCCGCACCGGGTTCACGATCCAGGACCGTGCGGTCTACGAGCGGCTGCGCGGCCGGTACGCCGACATCGAGAGCGCGAACGCCCGGGTCCTGCCGCTGCCGCCGCCCTCCCCCACGCAGCAGGCGGGCCGCGACCGCTACCAGGACGTCGTGCTCTCGTGCACCGACGTCCCGCTCCGCTGGCAGCTGCGGACGGACACCTCGCACCCCGTCCTGTTCGACCACCCCGTCGACCACGCCCCGGGCATGCTGCTGCTGGAGGCCGCGCGCCAGGCCGCGCAGTCGGCGGCGCATCCGCGGCAGACGCTGGTCGTCGGCATGCAGTGCGACTTCAGCCGGTACGCCGAGCTCGACGCGCCGTGCTGGGTCACGGCCAAGGCCCTGCCCCGCGACCTGGACGGGCGGCCTCGCATGCTGGTCACGGCGGAGCAGAACGACGAGGAGATCTTCACGTCGGTCGTCGCGCTGTACGAGGTGCCGGCGGACCACTGACGGCACCGGCCTCTGACGGCACCGGGGATCTCACCGCACCGGGGCTCTCAGGGCGCCGGGGCTCTCAGGGCACCGGCCCCTCACGCTCGGTGGGCCCGGACGGCATCGCCCGTCCGGGCCCCCAGCCGTCGGCCCTCGCTACGCGCCGGCCGCCCGCAGCGAGTTGACCGTGGAGGCGTACTCGGGGTCGGCCGTCAGCGCGTTGAGCGCCGAGGAGAGGACGTCCGCGTACGTCGAGCGGGCCGCCGCGTACCGTTCACGGCCCTCGTCCGTGATCACCGCGTACACCCCCCGCTTGTCCGAAGGACAGAGGTCCTTGAAGGCGAATCCGGCACCTTCGAGCCGGGCGACCAGGCGCGTCACCGACGACTGTCCGAGGCCGATCCGCTCGGCCAGGTCCTGCATGCGCAGCTCGCCGTCCTCGGCCGGGGAGAGCGACTCCAGCGCCCGGTACTCCGAGAGGCCGATCCCGTGACGCCGCTGGAGCGCGTGCGCCAACTCCCGCTCCACACGGGCGTGCAGAACCAGCAGACGGCTCCACACCGCCTGGTCGGACGACGCGGCAAGGGAAGCGGCCATGAGCTGACGCTCCTTTCCTGAGGAGATTGACAACACAGTACATGTACATGCAACCTCATCTGGTCCGAGTCGCTCCGTCATCGGCCGACTACGGTTCCGAAGAATTTGCACGTACAAGCAACTTACTGGAGAGTGGGTCGTTCCGTGTCGTCTTCCACCCCGCAGGACGCATCGCCTGAGAACACCGGCACCGGCTGGGCCTGGCTGCTGTTCTCGTCGCTGTTCGAGGTCGTCTTCGCGCTCTCGACCGAGGCCACCGACGGCTTCACCCGCCTCGGACCGTCCCTGCTCACCGTGGCCGCCGCCTCCTGCGGCATCTTCACCCTCTCGTTGGCGCTGAAGACCGTGGACGTCGGCGTGGGTTACACCGTGTGGGCCGGCATCGGCGGCGTCGGGACCGTCGTCTTCGGCACGCTGATCTACGACGAGCCGATGACCGTCTGGAAGGTGATCGCCTTCGTCCTCATCATCGGCGGCGCCCTCGGGCTCCGTGTCTCCGACAGCGTCGCCGCGAAGAAGCAGGCGGCCGCCGAGGCCGCGAGCGCGCGCGCCGCGCAGCCCGTCGCCTGAGCCGTCCCGCCCGACGCCCGGTGCCCGGCGCGACCGTCCCGTCCGCCGCCCCCGCCACCTTCGCCTTCGCCTTCACGAAACGAGTGACACCACCATGACCTGGGTCTACCTCGGCATCGCCGTCGTCTTCGAAGTCCTGTTCGCCCTCGGCACCAACGCCACCAAGGGATTCACCCGCCTCTGGCCCTCCGTGCTCACCCTGCTCGCCGCCGCCGGCGGCATCTACTCCCTCTCCCTGGCCCTGCGCGAGCTCGACGTCTCCGTCGGCTACACGCTCTGGACCGGTATCGGCGGCGTCGGCACGGTCGTCTGCGGCGCGGTCATCTTCAAGGAGCGGATCACGCTCGCCCGGCTGCTCTCCTTCGCCTCCATCATCGGCGGCGCCGTCCTGCTCCGCCTGACGTCCGTCTGACGGACGCGTTCGATCGGCAGGCGCGATCGCCACCCGCAACCAGCCTTCGCCATCAGCCTTCGCAATCGGCGCCCGCGAAACGGCGGCCCCATGGACGACCGTGCCCCGGTCCGCAGGGGGGAGGCTGCGGACCGGGGCACGGCCGTTCATGGGGTGCGCCTGGTGAGCGGGGGGCCGGCGGGCGACGGAGCCCGCCCCGCCGGGCCCGGTGTGTCAGCGAGGCGTGCTCTCCACACGGTCGGCCTTCTGCTCGACCGCGGCCTCCGAGGCCACCGTCGCGGTCCCGGCCTCGGCCTTCGGCAGCCAGCGCAGTGCCAGGACGCCCAGAGCGACATGCAGGAAGCTCGCCACCGCCACAGCGGCGTGGAGGCCGGTCACGAAGGCCGACTTCGCGTCCGTGACCACCGCGGACGCGAGCCCGGGCAGCTGGAGGGTCTCGTCGAGCGTGGGAGCGAGGTCGGGCCCCTGGAGCCGGAAGAGCAGCGCGGCGAGGGAGCCGATGAGCGCGATGCCGAGCGCGTTGCCGATCTCGTTGCTGGTCTCGGCGATCGCGCCGGCCGAACCGGCCCGCTCGGCCGGGACCGCGCCGACCGCGGTGTCGGCGACGACGCTGAAGGAGATGCCGTAACCGAGGCCGGCGATGGACGTGGACGCGATGTACCAGCCGACGCCGCCGGTGATCGTGGTGGGGAGCAGGAAGAGCAGCCCGGCCGCGATGGAGAAGTGGCAGATGATCAGGATGGTCCGCTTGCCGATGCGGTCGACGAACATCGGCGTGACGACACAGGTGACGGTGAGGACCACGGCGCCGGGAAGTGCCAGGAGCGCCGCCTGCAGGACGGGAAGGTCCAGGACGGACTGGAGGTAGACGCCCGACAGGTAGGCGGCCGCCGACCAGGCCGCGAGCGGCAGCAGTCCCGTGATGATCGCGACGGTGAAGACCCGGTCGCGGAAGAGGGAGAAGTCCATCAGCGGGTGCTCGAGGTGCCGCTGCCGGCGTACGAACAGAGTCAGGAGCGCGATGCCGGCCAGTCCCACCAGGACGGAGAGCAGGGAGAACCCTTCGGCGGCCGCGTGCTTGAGGCCGTACACGAGGCCCAGGAGGCCGGCCGCGGAGGCCGCCACGCTGAAGGCGTCGATACGGCCGGGACGGGTGGTGCTGACTTCACGCAGCAGGATGGGGGCGAAGATCAGGAAGAGGGCGATGACGGGCAGGTTGATGAGGAAGACCGAGCCCCACCAGAAGCGTTCCAGCAGGATGCCGCCCGCGACCGGGCCGATGGCGAAGCCCGCCGCGAAGGCGGCGGCGAAGATGCCGATGGCCTGTGCCCGCCGGCGCGGGTCGGTGAACAGCTCGCTCAGTACGGCCAGCGCCGACGGCAGCAGGGTCGCGCCGGCGACACCCATCAGCGCGCGGGACGCGATGAGGAGCTCCGGGCTGGGCGCGAAGGCGGAGGCCGCGGACGCGAGGCCGAAGACGCTCGCTCCGATCATCAGCAGCTTCAGCCGGCCGTACCGGTCCCCGATGTTGCCGAACGCGATCAGCAGCGAGCCGACCGCGAAGCCGTAGATGTCCAGGGTCCACAGGGCCTGGTCGGCCGTGGGTGTGAGGTCCTGGCTGACCCGGGGCATCGCCAGGTACAGGATCGACCCGTCCATGGAGACCAGCAGGACGGGACCGAGTACGACCAGCAGTCCCAGCCACGCACGCAGGCCGGGTGAGTTGTGTGAGTGCTGTTCCGACATGACTCGACCGTCGGCCATGGCCATGTCCACAGCCACCCCCCTGCTGGGGGTACACCTGACAGGTATACCCAGCCGTGCGCGCGTTCGGCTTAGGCTGGCGGACGTGGAGAGCCTCGGAACCTTCCTGAAGAGCCGCCGTGACCGGGTCACCCCGGACGAGATCGGACTGCGCACCCATGGCAACGGGCGCCGCGTTCCCGGGCTGCGCCGGGAGGAGCTCGCCCAGCTCGCCGGAGTGAGCGCCGGCTACTACACGCGGCTGGAGCAGGGGCAGGCCGAGACGGCGTCGGAGCAGGTGCTCGACGCGCTCGCCCGGGCCCTGCAGCTCGACGCGACCGAGACGGTGCACCTGCACAACCTCGCCCGGCACTCGGCGACGCCCCGGCTCGCCGAGCCCCCGTCGGAGGAACCCCACAAGCGCGTCCTGGCACTCCTGGAGTCCCTGGGCGAGGCCACGCCGGCGATCGTCCTGGGCCGGCGCGGAGACGTGCTCGCGTGGAACCGCAGCGGACACGCGCTGCTCGCCGAGCACGTCGCGTTCGAGACGCCGGACGATCCGGAGCGCCGGCCGTCGATCCCGCGGATGTTCTTCCTCGATCCGGTCACGCGTGACCTGTACAGCAACTGGCACACGCTCGCCCGCGCCCATGTGGCGTACCTCCGGCTGACGGCCGGCCGCTATCCCACCGATGCGCGCCTTGCGGGGCTGATCGGCGAACTGACCATGCGGAGCGACGACTTCTCCGCCCTGTGGGCGAATCGGGACGTCGCGGACTGCACCACGGGCACCATGCACATACAGCACACGACCGTGGGCGCCGTGAGCGTGGACTACCAGGTCTGGTTGCAGCCCGACAGCCCCGACCACCGTCTTGAGGTCTACACGCCGAACGACGCGAGTTCGGCGGACGCCTTGCAGGTCCTGACGCACCAGAGCCAGAGCCAGAGCCGCGTGCGCGACTGAATTCGGCCGAAGCCCCCGAGCGCCGATTCCGTACGCCGGCCGTACGAGCTCGGCGCATTCCGCATGCCCGCAATTCCCTTTCGGGCAGGCGGCGGACATGACATAGAAGTTCCTCGGCTCGGCCCGCCGAGTGCCCGAGTCGGTAGCGTCGTGACGCGAGCAGGGGTGGTGAATTCGATGATCCCTTTCCTCGCGATCAGGTCCGTACACGACGCGGAGACCAAAAATGCGACTTGCGCAAGTGATGGAAAACGTAATGGTCCGCTATGCCGATCGGCCTGCGATCGGTGAACGGGCCAGGGAATTCGTGCGGGACCCCGGGACCGGCCGTGTGTCGTACCGTCTGCTCCCCCGCTACGAGGAGACCAGTTTCGGCGAACTGTGGGCGCGGGTACGCGCGGTGGCGAACGCATGGCACGGTGACACGCACCATCCGCTGAGGCCGGGCGATCGCGTCGCCGTCCTCGGCTTCTCCAGCGGCGACTACACCGTCGTCGACCTGGCGTGCACGTACCTGGGGTTCGCCAACGTGCCGCTCCAGACCAGTTCGCCGGCGTCGCAGCAGGGGTCGATCGTCGACGAGACGGAGTCCCGCCTCGTCGCCGCGAGCGTGGAGCGCCTGGACCGGGCGGTGGAGCTCGCGCTGGGAAGCCCGTCGGTCGAGCGGATCCTGGTCTTCGACTTCCACGAGGAGGTCAGCGACCACGCCGACGCGCTGGACGAGGCGCGCGCACGCCTGGAGGGCGCCGGCCGTTCCGTGCAGGTCGACTCCCTTCCCGAGGTGCTCCGCCGGGGCGCCGGTCTTCCCGACGCGCCGCTCTTCGTCCCGGCCGACGGCGACGACCCGCTCGCGATGCTCATCTACACCTCGGGCAGCACGGGCACGCCCAAGGGCGCCATGTACACCGACCGGCTGACCAGCGCGATGTGGGGCGGTGCCTGGTCGAAGCTCTTCTCCGAGGGCCAGACGGTCACCTTCAGCTACATGCCGATGAGCCATGTCGCCGGCCACTCCTCGCTGAAGAACACCCTGGCCCGGGGCGGCATCACGTACTTCACGGCCAGGAGCGATCTGTCGACCTTCTTCGAGGACATCGCGCTGGCGCGACCGACGGAGCTGTCGCTGATACCGCGCATCTGCGAGCTGATCTTCCAGAAGTACCAGAGCGAGCTCGATCGCAGGAGCACGGCCGGTGTCACCGACCGGGCCGCGCTCGAGGCCCAGGTGAAGTCGGACATGCGGGTGGAGCTGCTCGGCGGCCAGGTCGCCTGGGCCGGCTGTGCGTCCGCTCCCCTGTCCGCGGAGCTGACGACGTTCATGGAGTCGCTCCTCGGCATCGAGCTGCACAACATCTACGGCTCGACCGAGGCCGCCGCCGTCTCCGTCGACGGAGAGATGCTGAGCCCGCCGGTCATCGACTACAAACTGGTCGACGTTCCCGAACTCGGTTACTACCTCACGGATTCACCGTATCCGCGCGGAGAACTTCTGCTCAAGACCGACGCGTTGATTCCCGGCTATTACAACCATCCGGAGCTGACGGCCGAACTCCTCGACGAGGAGGGCTTCTACAAGACGGGTGACATCGTCGCCGAGACCGCACCCGGGCGCCATTCCATCATCGACCGCCGGAAGAGCGTGCTGAAGCTTTCCCAGGGCGAGTTCGTGGCGACCGCACGCCTTGAGGCGATCTTCGCCTACAGCCCTCTGGTACGGCAGATATTCGTGTACGGGAACAGTGAGCGGTCGTATCTGCTGGCCGTCGTCGTTCCTTCCGCGGACGCCCTCGCCCGTTTCGGCGACCGCCCGGAGGAACTGCAGCAGCAGCTCAGCGACTCCTTCGTCCAGGTCGCGAAGGAGGAGGGGCTCAACTCCTACGAGATCCCGCGCGAATTCCTGGTCGAGACCGAGCCGTTCAGTCAGGACAACGGCCTGCTGTCGGATCACCGCAAGCTGCTCCGCCCCCGCCTGCTGGAGCGGTACCGGGAGCGCCTCGAGGAGCTGTACGCGGACATCGCGGCGCGGGAGAACGAGCAGCTGCTGGACGTCCGCCGAGGCGCCGCGGACCGGCCGGTCCTGGAGACGCTCCAGCGTGCGGCGCAGGCGCTGCTGACGGGCTCGGGGGTCGAGGTGAGCCCGTCGGCGCACTTCAGGGACCTGGGTGGCGACTCGCTGACCGCGGTGGCGTTCTCCGACCTGCTGGACGACGTCTTCGAGGTCCGGGTCCCGGTGGACATGATCATCAGTGCGGCCACCGACCTCCAGCAGATGGCCGACCACATCGAGGCCAAGCGCGGGGCCACGTCGGACCGGCCCGGCTTCGCCTCGGTGCACGGCCAGGGAAGCGTCGAGGTCCGGGCCGCCGACCTCACCCTGGACAGGTTCATCGACGAGGAGACGCTCGCCGAGGCGAAGCGGCTGCCTCGTCCCGCCGAGCCGCCCCGTACCGTCCTGCTGACCGGGGCGAGCGGCTATCTCGGGCGCTTCCTCTCCATGGAGTGGCTGGAGCAGCTGGAGAAGACCGACGGGCGGCTGATCTGCCTCGTCCGCGGGAAGGACGTGGCGGCTGCGAGGAAGCGGTTCGAGGAGGCGTTCGCAGGCGGCGACGGGCAGCTGGCACGGCGGTTCCAGGAGCTGGCCGCGGACCATCTGGAGGTCGTGGCGGGCGACATGGCGGAGCCGCAGCTGGGGCTGAGCGACCGCACCTGGGAGAGGCTCTGCGCGGAAGTGGACCTGATCGTCCACGCCGGCGCGCTCGTCAACCATGTGCTGCCGTACAACCACCTGTTCGAGGCGAACGTGGTGGGGACGGCCGAGCTGGTCCGCCTGGCGCTCACCGGACGGATGAAGCCGTTCACGTACATATCCAGCGTGGCCGTCGCCACCTCGCAGACCCCCGCCCTGGGCGAGGACCCCGACATCCGGCAGGCGCTCCCCGTCCAGCCGGTCGACGCGGGGTACGCCAGCGGCTACGCGACGAGCAAGTGGGCGGGCGAGGTCCTGCTGCGCGAGGCGCACGACCTGTGCGGTCTCCCGGTCACGGTGTTCCGGTCGAACATGATCCTCGCCCACAGCAGTTACGGGGGTCAGCTGAACGTCCCCGACATGTTCTCCCGGCTCCTCTTCAGCGTCCTCGCGACCGGTATCGCCCCCGCGTCCTTCTACCGCGCCGACGGTGCGGAGAAGCGGCCGAGGGCTCACTACGACGGACTCCCCGTGGACTTCACCGCCGCGGCCGTCGTGGCGCTGGGTGGCCAGGTCACCGGCGAGTACCGGACGTTCAGCCTGGTGAACCCCCACGACGACGGGATCTCGCTCGACACCTTCGTCGACTGGCTGAGCGAGTCGGGCCGTCGCATCGAGCGGATCGACGACTACGCGGACTGGCTCGACCGGTTCGAGACGGCCATGCGGGCGCTTCCCGAGGAGCAGCGGCAGCATTCGTCGTTGCCGCTCATTCACGGATTCAAGGAACCGGAGAGCGCGGTGCGTGGATCCGACATTCCCTCCGAGCGATTCCGTGCTGCCGTGCAGGCCGCCGAGGTCGGGGCCGACGCGGACATCCCGCACATCTCCCCGTCGCTCATCGAGAAATACGCCAGGGACCTGACGTCGCTCATGACCGTGTGAATCGACCGGTCACACGGTCCGACGACCGGCACACACGCCGATTCGGCAGGAAGAGTCGATTCCGACGAACACGCCCTGCCGAATCGGCGTGCCCTCGATTCACCGAACCGGGGTCGCTTTGATCGAGACTCTCCTGCCCTCGCGGGTGGTTTCCGCCGAGAAATTCGAGGACGTCGCGGGGTGCGTTCTCTTCCCTTCCGAGCGTCGGGTGATCGCCACGGCGGGCATCGCCCGACGCCGGGAGTTCGCCACCGTCCGGGCCTGCGCCCGCACGGCCCTCGCACGCCTCGGCGTGCCCCCCGCGCCGATCCTGCCCGACCCCGAGGGCGCACCGCGGTGGCCGGCCGGCGTCGTCGGCTCCATGACCCACTGCGCGGGGTACCGCGCCGCAGCCGTGGCCCTGACGTGCGATGTCGTGGCGGTCGGCATCGACGCCGAGCCCGATGCGCCGATCCCCACGCGCGGTGCCCGGGCGCTCGTCACCGTGGACGAGGAGCGTGCCCACATCGCGGAACTGTCGGGCCGCCGGCCGGATGTCAGCTGGGACCGGCTGATCTTCAGCGCGAAGGAGAGCGTCTACAAGGCCTGGTATCCGCTGACCGGCCGCTGGCTCGAATTCGACCAGGTAATGATCACCGTCTCTCCCGACGACGGCACGTTCTCCGCCCGTCTGCTCGTACCGGGACCCAGAATCGACGCACGCAGAATCCGCGGATTCGCAGGCCGCTGGGCGCGCTCCCAGGGACTTCTCCTGACGGCCGTGGCCGTCACCTCCGAGCGCACCTGACGTACTCCTCGGGCCGCCGTTGCACGGCCCGATCCGTCGAGCCGATAGTGAATCCCGAACGATCGGTGCAAGCGCCGCAATGAAGCGCGCGGCACTTTCCGGGACCACTCAAGGCCCGCCGGAATCTTCCTGTGAACCGCTGAATACCGCGTCGTCCAGGAAGGTCCGGCCGACGCACACCCGTCCGTGCCCGTGCCCCACTGCGAATTGACCACGTCCGCTCCTGCCCGGATTCGCTCCGGCATGCTCGCTGAGGGAATCGATGATCGACATTCAGTCCTACCTCCGGTCCATACCCGCGCTGCAGCAGCCCGACTGGGACGGCCACGCCTCCCTGGAAGAGGTCCGTACGGATCTCGGGCGGATGCCCGCCCTCGTGGACGCCGAAGCCGTACGCCGCCTGCGCGCCCTGCTGATGGAGGCGGCGGCGGGACACCTCCAGGTGATCCAGACCGGCGACTGCGCCGAGGACCCCGCCGAGGCCACGCCCGAGGACGTCACACGCAAGGCCGCACTGCTCGACGTGCTGGCCGGGACGATGAAGCTCGCCTCGGGCAAGCCCATCATCCGGGTGGGCAGGATCGCCGGGCAGTACGGCAAGCCCCGTTCCTCCCCGACCGAGACCGTCAACGGCGCCCAGCTGCCCGTCTACCGCGGCCACATGGTCAACCGTCCGGAGCCGGACGCGGTCCTGCGCCGGCCCGACCCCCGCCACCTGCTGAGCGGCTACCGGGCCGCGAGCGACACCATGCACTACCTCGGCTGGCGTGGCACCGCCGCCCGGTCCGAGCTCGAGGTACCCGTGTGGACCAGCCACGAGGCGCTGCTCCTCGACTACGAGCTTCCGCTGCTGCGCCGTGAGCCGGACGGCTCGCTGCTGCTGACGTCCACGCACTGGCCGTGGGTCGGCGAGCGGACCCGGCAGCTGGACGGCGCCCACATCGGGCTCCTGGCCGCGGTCTCGAACCCGGTCGCCGTCAAGGTGGGTCCGAGCATGACGCCCGACCAGCTCCTCGCCCTGTGCGAGCGCCTGGACGCCCAGCGGCGCCCCGGGCGGCTGACGCTGATCGCGCGCATGGGGGCCGACAACGCCGGCGAGCGGCTGCCCGCGCTGGTCGAGGCGGTCGCCAAGGCCGGTCACCCGGTGCTCTGGCTGTCGGACCCGATGCACGGGAACACGGTCTCCAGCCCCGAGGGGCTCAAGACCCGCCTGGTGCGGACGGTCGTGCGCGAGGTGGAGAACTTCCAGGCCGCGGTGAGCCAGAACGGCGGTGTCGCGGCGGGCCTGCACCTGGAGACGACCCCGGACACCGTCACCGAGTGCGTCATGGACGAGGGGGGCCTCGACCGGCTGGGCGACAAGTACCTCAGCTTCTGCGACCCGCGCCTCAATCCGCAGCAGGCCATCGACGTCGTCTCCGCCTGGCGGGGATGACCGCGACGCCGTACGGCGGCGCGCACGCATCCGTACCCGTGGACGGCGTCGCCACGCTCGGCGCCCACCCAGAGAGGACCGACCGGCCCATGCCCGGTATCCCCCCGATCGAGCCCTACCCGATGCCCCAGGAGGGCGAGCTGCCGGAGAACACCGTCAGCTGGCCCGTCGACCCCCGGCGTGCCGTCCTGCTGCTCCACGACATGCAGGAGTACTTCCTCAAGCCGTTCCCCCGCTCCGAGGCGCCCGGCGACGCCCTGGTCGGCAACACCGCGCTGCTGCGGGAGCGGTGTGCCGAGCTCGGCATCCCCGTCGCGTACACAGCGCAGCCCGGCGGCATGACGCCCGAACAGCGCGGACTCCTGAAGGACTTCTGGGGGCCGGGGATGAATCCCACGCCCGAGCACCGCAAGGTGGTCGAGCCCCTCGGACCGGGCCCCGGCGACTGGACGTTCACGAAGTGGCGCTACAGCGCCTTCTTCAAGTCCGACCTGCTGGAGCGGATGCGGTTCCACCAGCGGGACCAGCTGATCATCTGCGGCGTGTACGCGCACGTGGGCGTGCTGATGACGGCGGTCGAGGCCTTCACCAACGACATCAAGCCGTTCCTGGTCGCCGACGCCGTGGCCGACTTCTCGGCCGAGTACCACCGGCTCGCCCTCGACTACGCGGCACAGCGCGCGGCCCGCGTCGTGTCCGCCAAGACCGTGCTGAGCGAACTCGACGCGGGCGGCACGGCGCTCTGACGAGCCCCACCGCCGAAAGGAATCCCCATGGCAAGGCAGGACAGCGCGCAGGACCTCCTGGCACGCATCCTCGACGGCTCCGCCGGCGCGTTCGCACTGATGCACCGGCCCGAGACGGTGGACCCGGACACCCTGGAACTGCTGGCCGGTGAGGTGACGGAGATCGCGTCGCTCGCCGACCTCGACCTCCCCCCGCAGGGCCGGGACGGCACGGGCGCCCGAACGGAACTCCTCACCCTCATCCCCTACCGTCAGCTCGCCGAGCGGGGCTTCGCCGCTCCCGACGACGGCGCACCGCTGCTGGCGATGACAGTGCGCGAGCAGGCTTCGGTGCCGCTGCGCGCGACGCTCCCGCTGCTGCCCGACGAGCCCGTGAAGGTGACCGACGGCCACTTCGACGTCGACGACGAGGCGTACGCGGAGATCGTGCGCCGGGTCGTGGCGGACGAGATCGGCACGGGCGAGGGCGCCAACTTCGTGATGCGGCGCTCGTTCACGGCACGGCTGCCCGGGTTCGGTCTGCCCGCGGCGCTGTCGTTCTTCCGCCGCCTGGTGCAGCGGGAGGCGGGGGCGTACTGGACGTTCCTCGTGCACACCGGCGAGCGGACGTTCGTGGGCGCCACCCCGGAGCGGCACATCAGCGTCCACGACGGTACGGCCGTGATGAACCCGATCAGCGGCACCTACCGCTACCCGGCGGCCGGCCCGGACCTCGACGGCGTCATGGAGTTCCTCGCCGACCCCAAGGAGGCCGACGAGCTGTACATGGTCGTCGACGAGGAGCTCAAGATGATGGCCCGGATCTGCCCGGAGGGCGGCCGGGTGGTGGGCCCCTATCTCAAGGAGATGGCACGGCTGGCGCACACCGAGTACTTCATCGAGGGCCGGACCGACCGCGATGTACGGGACATCCTGCGCGAGACGCTCTTCGCGCCGACCGTGACCGGCTCCCCGCTGGAGAGCGCCGCGCGGGTCATCAGCCGGTACGAGCCCCAGGGCCGCGGCTACTACAGCGGTGTGGCCGCCCTGATCGGCCGCGACGCCGCCGGCGGCCGCACCCTGGACTCGTCGATCCTGATCCGTACCGCCGACATCGACGACGAGGGCATGATGCGGATCGGGGTGGGCGCGACCCTGGTACGCCACTCCGACCCGGAGTCCGAGGTACACGAGACCCGGGCCAAGGCGGCGGGGCTGCTCGCCGCGCTCGGTGACCCCGAGCCCATCCGCTTCGGTGCGCACCCCGCGGTCCGCGAGGCCCTCGACGAACGCAACGAGCGCATCGCCGACTTCTGGCTGAGGGACCAGGCGACGCGGGACGGCACGGGCGGTCCGCTGGCCGGCCGCCGGGTGCTGGTGATCGACGCCGAGGACACCTTCACCGAGATGATTGCCCATCAGATCCGTTCGCTGGGCGGTGAGGTGAGCGTACGGCGCTTCGACGAGCGCTACTGCTTCGACGAGCACGACCTGGTCGTGATGGGCCCCGGCCCCGGCGACCCCCGCGAGACGAACGACCCGAAGATCGCGCACCTGCGGTCGGCGGTGGCCCAGCTCCTGGAGGAGCGCAGGCCGTTCATGGCGGTCTGCCTCAGCCACCAGGTGCTCTCCACCCTGATCGGCCTCGACCTGGTGCGCCGGCCGACGCCCAACCAGGGCGCCCAGCACGAGATCGACCTCTTCGGCGCGCGGGAGCGGGTGGGCTTCTACAACACCTTCGCCGCGCACGCGGCGGGGGACTCGTTCGAGCACCCGGTGCACGGACGCGTCGAGGTCAGCCGCGACCCGGCGACGGGTGAGGTGCACGGACTGCGGGCGGCCCGTTTCGTGTCCATGCAGTTCCACGCCGAGTCCGTACTGACCGTGGACGGGCCCCGGATCATCGGCGGCCTCCTCGCGGAGGTGGCCGGCGGCTGACCGCGGGCGGCCTTCCGCACCCCGGCCGCACAGGGCGGGACGGCCGCCGGAACGCCCGGGGTGTGCGGCGATCTCTCCCGGACCGCCGTGCACGCGGCGGCCGTACTCGCAAAGGACAGCCATGACCATCGCCGTACCGGCGACCCCTGCTCTGAACGCCCGGATACCGGGGTCGAAGTCGCTCACCAACCGGGCGCTGCTGCTCGCGGCCGCCGCCGATTCGACGAGCGCCCTCGGCGCTCCGCTGGTGAGCGACGACACCACGGCCTTCCGTGAGGCCCTCCGCGGGCTGGGCGTCCGTATCGACTCCTCCGACGACGAAGGCGTCTGGCACGTGACCGGCCTGGGCCGGGGCCCGGTCGGCTCGGGCACCGCCTGGTGCGCGGACGCCGGTACGGCGGCCCGCTTCCTGCCGCCCTTCGCGGCCACCGGCCACGGCGACTTCGGCTTCGAGGGCTCCGACCAGCTCACCGCCCGCCCCGTGGCTCCGCTGGCGGACGCCCTGCGGCAGCTGGGGGCCGAGGTCACCACCGGGCCCGGCGGGCGCCTGCCCCTGCGGGTGCGCTCACAGGGGCTCGACGGCGGTGCGCTGACCGTGGACTCCACACTCAGCAGCCAGTTCCTGACGGGGCTGCTGATGGCGGGCCCGCTGATGCGCCGGCCGCTGGCGCTGACCGTGCCGGAGCTCGTCAGCCGGCCGTACATCGACATGACGATCGCCCTGATGCGGCGCTTCGGCGCCGAGGTCGACGAGTCCGTGCCCGGCGCGTTCACCGTCCGGCCGACGGGCTACCGCGGGGCCGATCTGCCGATCGAGCCCGACGCCTCCACGGCGTCGTATGTCTTCGCCGCCGCGGCGGTCACCGGGACGAGCGTGCGCGTGCCCGGTCTCGGCCGGGGCAGCCTCCAGGGCGACCTGCGCTTCACCGAGGTCCTCGCCCGCACCGGTGCCCGGGTGGAGACCACCGACGAGGCGACCACCGTGACCGGCACCGGCGAGTTCAGGGGCGGGTTCACCGTCGACATGGGAGAGATCTCGGACACCTTCATGACCCTCGCCGCGATCGCGCCCCTGGCCGACGCCCCGATCACCGTCACCGGCATCGGGCACGCGCGCCTGAAGGAGTCGGACCGGATCGCCGCCGTCGAGGGCAACCTGCGCGCGCTGGGCATCCGGACCGAGACCGGGCGGGACCGGATCACGGTCCACCCCGGCACCCCCGTGCCGGCGCGGATCGCCTGCCACCGCGACCACCGCATCGCGATGGCGTTCTCCGTCCTGGGTCTGCGGGCCGAGGGGATCACGCTCGACGACCCGGGCTGTGTCGCGAAGACCTTCCCCGGCTTCCACGAGGAGCTGCACCGGCTCTTCCCCCGCCACTCCGTACCGACGGCCGGCCGGCACCTCCCGGCCGTAGAAGGATCCGAGGAAGACATGGCCCCTGTGGAAGGGAAGCTCCGTTGAGCAGGTTGCGCTGGCTGACAGCCGGAGAGTCGCACGGTCCCGCGCTGGTCGCGACGCTGGAGGGTCTTCCCGCGGGCGTCCCGGTGACCACGGAGGCGGTGGCGGACCACCTCGCGCGGCGGCGTCTCGGCTATGGGCGTGGCGCGCGGATGAAGTTCGAGCAGGACGAGATCACCTTCCTGGGCGGTGTCCGGCACGGTCTCTCGCTGGGTTCTCCGGTCGCCGTGATGGTGGGGAACACGGAGTGGCCGAAGTGGGAGAAGGTCATGTCGGCGGATCCGGTGGATCCGTCGGAGCTGAAGGAGACGGGTCGTAATGCGCCGTTGACCCGGCCGCGTCCCGGTCACGCGGATCTGGCGGGGATGCAGAAGTACGGCTTCGACGAGGCCCGGCCGATCCTGGAGCGTGCTTCGGCGCGGGAGACCGCGGCACGGGTGGCGCTGGGTGCGGTGGCCCGGTCGTTCCTGAAGGAGGCGGCCGGGATCGAGATCGTCTCCCACGTCGTCGAGTTGGCGGCGGCGAAGGCTCCGTACGGGGTCTACCCGGCACCGGGTGATGTCGACAGGCTCGACGCCGATCCGGTGCGGTGCCTGGACGCGGACGCATCGAAGGCGATGGTCGCGGAGATCGACCAGGCCCACAAGGACGGCGACACCCTGGGTGGCGTGGTGGAGGTCCTGGCCTACGGGGTTCCTGTGGGTCTGGGGTCGCATGTGCACTGGGACCGTCGTCTGGACGCCCGTCTCGCCGCCGCGTTGATGGGGATCCAGGCGATCAAGGGTGTGGAGGTCGGCGACGGTTTCGGGCTGGCGCGGGTGCCGGGTTCGCAGGCGCATGACGAGATCGTGCGGACCGAGGACGGTATCCGGCGTTCATCGGGCCGCTCCGGTGGTACGGAGGGTGGTCTGAGCACGGGTGAGCTGCTGCGGGTGCGGGCGGCGATGAAGCCGATCGCGACGGTGCCGCGTGCGCTGGCGACGGTCGACACGGCCACGGGTGAGGCCACGGTCGCGCATCATCAGCGGTCCGACGTGTGTGCGGTGCCGGCCGCGGGGATCGTGGCCGAGGCCATGGTGGCGCTGGTGCTTGCGGACGCGGTGGTCGAGAAGTTCGGCGGCGACTCCGTGTCCGAGACCCGCCGCAACGTGCGGTCGTACCTCGACAACCTCCAGATCCGGTGAGGGACCTCGCGGACGGGGCCGTACGGGCCTCCGGCGGTGTGTGACCGCGCACCCGCCGGGCCCGTGTGGTGGTCCGGCCACACTCCGCCGCGACCCGGTCAATGCGCTGTCAAAGCCCTGTCGAAGCGCCGTCCGCCGTCGGGTCCGCCGGCTCGTCGGATGGCTGAATCACCAGTGGTCCGGCACGCACCGGCGACGGGAGGGGGGTGCCGTGGACACCTCGTCCGCGGGCCCCTCCCGGAGCGATCGTGGGAGGGCAACAGAGCAGGCCACCCCCCATGGTTGGAGTGTCGTGAACACAGCTGTCATCAGGCGACGAGACCCGGTCCGCCCGCTGCCGGTGCCTCGCCGGAACCGGCGCCTCACCGACCCGGCCATGGCCGACGACGCCGTCTCCGAACTCTGCGCCACGCTGTTCTCCTCCTTCCCGAGGAAGGACCAGCGGCTGCGCGGGGAGCAGTACCTGCGCGGGCTGCTGACCACCGAGGGACGCAAGACCGCGCGGAACATCGCGGCCCACCTGGGAGCGCCTGCCACGGAGCAGACACTGCATCACTTCATCGCCGACTCCACCTGGAACTGGCAGCCGCTGCGCGCCGCGCTGGCCGCCCATCTGGAACGGAAGACGGCGGTCCAGGCCTGGGTGGTGCGCCAGATGGCGATCCCGAAGACCGGTGAGCACTCGGTCGGTGTCGACCGGGGGTTCGCCCCGCACCTGCGCCAGTCGTTCCGCGGTCAGCAGGCCTTCGGCGTGTGGACGGCCTCGCAGGAGCTGAGCGCGCCCGTCGACTGGCGTCTGGTCCTGCCGGACCAGTGGGTCCACGACCACCGGCTGCGCGACCGGGCGGGCGTTCCCGCGGAGGCGGGGGCCGAGAGCCCGGAGGAGTGCGCCGTCGCGGTCGCCCTGGAGGCCTCCCGCCGCTGGGGGCCGCGCAGGCCGGTCCTGATCGATCTGCGGGACGGTGACGTGTCGGCGGCGGTGGCGCCGCTCGCGGCGGCCGGCGTCCCCTTCCTCCTCCGGATCAGCGGCACCCAGCGGCTGTCCGTCGCGGACCGAGCCATGCCCGGCTACCGGGGCGGTCCGCTGCCGGCTCAGCGGATCCTGCAGCTGGTCAAGGGGGTCCGCCGACCGGTGCCGTGGCAGGACGCGGCCGCCGGACTCGCCCCGCGCACGTCGCTGGCCGCGATGGTCCCGGTGGCGCTGTCGGATCCGTCCGGGGCGACGCGCGGACTGTCCCTGCTCGGCGAGTGGGGCGACCCGTCGCGTCCGCCGTCCGCGCTGTGGGTGACGGGCATGACGCAGCCGGGACCCGGTCCGCTGTTGCGCCTCACCAAGCTCACCCGTCGCGTGGACGCGGACTTCGCCCGTGTCGGTGAGGAGACCGGGCTGAGGGACTACGTGGGCCGTTCCTTCCGCGGCTGGCACCGGCACATGACGCTGGCCTCCGCCGCGCACGCGGCCGTCGTGCTGTCCGGTGGCGGGTACGAGGGCGACGCCGGGGACGGCTCCGGCGAGGCGTTCGGCGGTGGCTACGAGGGCGAGTCCGAGAGGGGGCGTCCGGCCGAACTCGCGTCCGCCTGAGCGTCCGTGGCGTACGCCCGGCCGTCCGTGGCGTGCCCGGCCTTCGTGGCGTGCCGTGCCTCCGCGGCGTCGGCGGCCGTCCGGCGCTGTCGGCGCAGCACCTCGCGGGAGCGGTGCAGCCGCAGCGCGAGCTGCACCTCCAGTGTTCTGCCCGGCTGTTGCCACGCGTCGCCGAGGAGGTCGGTGACGCGGTCGAGCCGCCGGGACACCGTGTTGGGGTGGACGTTCAGCACCTCGGCCGCGCCCGCCTGGCTGCAGCCCGAGGCGAAGTACGACTCCAGGGTGCCGGTCAGGTCGGTGAGCCGCTCCCGGTCGTAGTCGAGGACCGGACCGATCGCGGACCGGATGTAGCCGTCCACGTCGTGGTCGTCGGAGAGCAGCAGGCCGAGGAAGCCGAGGTCCTTGGCGGAGGCGGTGCCGCCGGCGCCGTCGAGCGCGGTCAGCGCGTCCAGGCAACGGACGGCCTCCTTGTGCATCCGGCCGATGTCTGCGGCGCCCCGGCCCGGTCCGGCCGCGCCCACCGACACCGGGTGGCCCAGCAGCGGTGGCAGCTGGGCCGCCACGGCGCGGGCCGCGGCCGAGGCGTCCGTCCCGGGCAGCAGGAGCACGATGTTGCCGCTGTGGACCGTCTTGAGCCCGGTCATCCGGTGCGCGTAGGACGAGGCCCACACCACGGCCCGGCCCTGTTCGCCGCCCTCGGGATGGACGACGAGCAGGACGTGGGGCGTCTCGAGGTCGATGCCGAGGCGGCGCGCACGCTCTACGAGGTAGTGCGTCTGGTGCCCGCCGCCGGCGCCGGCCGCGAGGAGTTCGTCGAACAGGTCGTCGCGGACGGGCCCTTCGGCGACGGCCGTGCTGCGCCGCAGGAGGAGCTGGATCGCGAAGGTCTGCGCGGTGAGCTGGAGCAGCCCCTCGTCCTCCCCCACCAGGGCCGTGGTCGGGCGCAGCACCAGCACGCCCAGGTCCTCCGCGCCCGCGGTGACCGGGGCGACCCAGGTTCCCTGGGCGGTGACGACGGGCCGCAGATGGGCGTGGGCGTCCAGGGCCGCCTCGGCCACGGCCTGTTCGTCCAGATCGCCGAGGTCGCCGCTGGTGGCGAGCGGCCGGCCGGCCGGGTCGCGCAGTTGCAGCGCGGAGTCCAGCGCGTCGCCGGCCGCCTTCGCCACGGTGGTGAGGTCGGCGCCCGCGAGCAGCAGGCCGAGGATGTGGCTGTGGGCCTCGTTGAGCTGTTGCAGTCTGACCAGGCTCGTACGGGTGCGGAAGCCGTCCAGTTCGAGCCGGCCGACCTCGCCCCTTGCCTGTTCGAAGCTGCCGGCCCGCTCGATGGCGACGGCGGCGAGCGCCGCCAGGGAGCAGACGAGTCCTATCTCGTCCGGGCTGAAGTGGCGGACGGAGCGCGCGGCGCCGTAGAGGACCCCCACGATCTGGTCGCCGTTGCACATCGGCACGGCCATCATGGCGTGCAGCCCCTCGGCCCGTACGACCTCGTCGGCTCTCTCGTCGTGGGCGAGCGTGTCGTCGTCGAGGTAGTCGGCCGTCCACAGCGGCGCTCTGGCCGCGAGGGTGGGGTGGCCCAGGCCGTAGGGGGCGGTGATCGAGTGGCCGGTGGCGAGCGCGGTGGTCGAACCGTCGGAGACGTAGACGCGCAGGTCGCCCTCCGGTTCCAGGAGGGCGATGGACGTCATGTCGAAGTTGAGGAGCCGCTTGACCCTCCGGGTGACCACCTGGAGCAGGGACTCGACGTCGTGGGGGGAGGTCAGGTCCCGCGCGGTGTCCACCAGGTCGGCGAGGCCGTCCTCCCGCTGGCGGCGCTGCCCCTGCCAGGCCTGTACGCCACGGGCGAGTTGCACGGCGCGTTCCAGGCGGGCGAGCTCCTGATCCGTGGTGCCGTCGCGCCGGGCCCGCTGCAGCACCTCGTCGAAGCGGCCCGACGGAGCCTGGTCGGCGAGGAGTTCGAGGACGGCCATCAGGCCGGATTCATGGCTGTGTGAAACCGTCATGATGTGGGAGCCCCCAGCCCGTCGTGCGCGTTTCGCCCGTTATCGGTCCGAAACTAGTTCGACGGTGATCTTCCGGTCAACTGGCGACGGGGAGGCGGCGACGGGCGGGAAGCGGGTGGCGCGTCGCGTGCAGAACGGTCCCGGCGCGGGCTCTCGCGGCCGCCTCCAGGTACGGCCGCACCGCACGCCCCCGGTCGGCGCCTCGTTCCAGCTCCGCCACCATCGCCTCGTACCGGGACGGCGAGGTGCGGAACCGGGAGAGGAAGACGGACAGGCCGGTGTAGAGCTCGTGCCGGCGGCCGAGCCTGCGCTGCGCCTCGACCCACTGGTCGAGGGCCCGCAGCCGCGACTGTTCGAGGCGGGCGATGTGGGCCCGCAGATGGGGGCCGGTCACCACTCCGGTGAAGGCGTCGGCCGTCCACAGCTCCAGTGCCTGGCCCAGCCGTTCGGCCGCCGTCCCGTAATCCTCCAGCTCCATGGCCCGGTAGCCCGCGCCGGCCGAGCGCTGGAAGACGCGCAGGTCGGAGGTCCCGCCTCCGGTCGCGAGCCGGTAGCCGCCGGACAGGGTGACGAGGACGTCCCGCGCGGTGCCGGGTCCGGACGCGGCCGCCGCCTCCTCGCGGCGCAGGCCCAGCGCGGCGTCGATCAGCTCGCGCAGCCGCCGGACGTGGGTCTCGATCATCTCCCCCGCGTACTGCGGCGGGCCCTGCGGCCAGAGCTCCTGCGTCAGGACGGCCGTCGGCACGATGTGGTCGGCATGGGCCGCGAGCAGTGCGAGCAGCTGACGTGCCGGTGCCTCGGCGGGGACGATGGGTGTCCCTCTCTCCTGGACTGTGAGCAAGCCCAGCACCTTCAGATCCATAGCGCCCCCTCCATGGTTCACGTCCTGCGACCATAAGATAATAATGACCACTTCTTTTTTAGGGAAGATAAATCTTGACGCCGAGGAAGCACTCGGCGAACAGAAGTGGTCAGCGGTGAGCAGGCGGCACCGCGCGGCTCACAGGCCGCGCGGGTCGGCCTCCGACAGGTCGGCCCGTGTCAGGGTGCGGGGGGTCGCGTGGCCCGACAGAGCCAGGGTGAGGTCGAGTTCGGCCAGCAGACAGCGGATCACATGGTCCACGCCCGGACCGCCGTCGAGGGCGAGACCGTACGCGTAGGGACGGCCGACGAGGACTCCGGAGGCGCCCAGCGCCAGCGCCTTGGCGATGTCGGCGCCCGTGCGCACGCCGCTGTCGAAGAGGACCGTCAGCCGGTCGGCGACGGCGTCCGCCACGGCGGGCAGGGCGTCGGCGGCGGCGATCGCACCGGCGACCTGGCGGCCTCCGTGGTTGGAGACGACGACGCCGTCCATGCCCGCGTCGGCCGCGGCGCGCGCGTCGTCGGGGTGCAGGACGCCCTTCAGGACGATCGGGCCGTCCCAGTTCTCACGCAGGAACGCCAGGTCCGGCCAGGTCTTGCCGGGGTCAGCGAACATCGACACGAAGTGCATGACGGCCGCGTTCGGGTCCTCCTCGACCGGCTTGGCCAGACCCGCCCGGAACGCCGGGTCGGAGAAGTAGTTGGCGGTCCCGACCCCGTGCAGGAACGGCAGGTACGCCTGGTCGAGATCGCGCGGCCGCCAGGAGAGCAACGGGGTGTCGAGGGTGACCACGAGCGCCGTGTAGCCCGCCGCCCGGGCCCTGCTCAGGAAGGAACGGGCGACCTCGACGTCCTTCGGCCAGTACAGCTGGAACCACCGCTCCCCCTCCCCCATCGCCTCCGCGACCTGCTCCATCGGCGTGCTGGAGGCGGAGGAGAGGATGTACGGGACCCCGCGCGCCGCCGCCGCGCGGGCCGCGGCGGCCTCGGCGTCGGGATGCAGGATCGACAGGACGCCGACCGGCGCCAGAGCGACGGGGGCGGGCAGCGTGCGGCCGAACAGTTCCACGGACAGGTCCCGTTCGCGCACGTCACGGAGCATGCGCGGGACGATCCGGTGGCGTTCGAGCGCCGCCCGGTTGGCCCGCGCCGTCGAGCCGTCGCCCGCGCTGCCGGCGACGTAGCCGACCGGGCCGGGGCCGAGCCGGGCGGCGGCCAGCTCCTCCAGGCGCGTCAGATCCGTGGGGAGCCGGGGCACCGCTCCGGTCAGCCCGTTCAGATAGATCTCGTACTGGAAGTCCGCCCAGCTCATGTGCGGGTACCGCCCCTCGGAGGTCGTCGTGGGAGCACCTTGCCACCGGAGTGCGGCTCCTCACCAGGCCCCTGCGGCCTCCACTCCCAGCCATACGGCTCCGAGCCCGGCCGCCAGGCTCCCCGCCACGTTCGCCGCCGCATACCCCTTCGCCCCGCTCTCGTACAGCCTCGACGTCTCGTACGAGAACGTGGAGTACGTCGTCAGGGCCCCGCACAGGCCCGTGGCGAGGAGCAGCCGGGCGTGGGCCGAGGAGACCCCGGTGAGCAGACCGAGGACGAAGGAGCCGACCACGTTGACCGCGAACGTGCCCCACGGGAAGGCGGAGTCGTGACGCGCCCGCACCGCCCGGTCGGTCAGGTACCGCAGGGGCGCGCCGACGACCGCGCCCGCGACGACGAGCAGCCAGTTCACCGGAGCCTCCGCGCCAGAGCGCCACGGGTCACCGCGGTCGCGGCCCACACGGCGGCCAGCGCCATGACCACCGTGGCCCCCAGGTACGCCACACCACGGCCGGCGTCCCCCCGGCTCAACAGCTGCTGGGCGTCGAGGGCGTAGGTGGAGAAGGTGGTGAATCCGCCGAGGATCCCCGTCCCGAGGAAGGGCCGCAGGAGCGGATGGGGCGTGGTGGCGGCCTCGGTGAGCAGGACCATCACGACGCCGATCGCGGCGCAGCCGGCCACGTTGACGCCGAAGGTGGTCCAGGGGAACGCGCCGGCCGGGGTGGGCCACGCGAGCGACGCGCCGTAACGGGCCGTCGCCCCGACGGCCCCACCGGCGGCCACGACACCGACGACCGGCAGCTCTCCGCGGAGTTTCATGCCCGCCAGGCTATGCGCGCCGCGCGGCGGGACCGGCCACGGCCTGCCCGGGGAGGATCCGGCCGGGTCAGTTGAGGGTGGCCGCGATCAGCAGCCCGAACGCGGCGAGGATCAGCACCGTGCGGACCAGGTGGAAGCTGTTCCAGCGCTTCTCGAAGGCCCCCCGGACCGCGGACGCGGGCTCGCCCGTGCGCTCCGAGGCGGCCAGCGCGTTGTTGAGGGGGATGTTGCCCGCGATCGTGACCAGGTGGTTCAGGGACGCGCAGACGAGGCCGGCCAGGATCAGCCACCGCTGGGTGTCGGACCGGCCCTCGACCGCCACGAGGAACGCGGCCAGCGGGAAGGCGGCGACACCCAGGAACACGAGCAGGAACACCGCCTTGGGCACGTACTCGTTGATCCGCCGCATCGCGTCGACGAACGTGGCGTCGTCGAGCCGCGCCAGCGCGGGCATGATCCCGGTCTGGAAGATCAGCATGAACCCGGCGTAGAGGCCGGTGGAGGCGACGGCGAGGGCGAGCAACGTGGTGGCCATGGGGCCATCATGGCCGGATACCCGCCCTCGCGCAGGGCTTCTGGATCAGCCGCTGTACGGATCACCCGATTCCCCGCCGGCCTCCCGGCCGAGCAGCCTCTCCGCCTGTCGGATCGCGTCGGTCAGCTCCCTCACCACCTTCGAGCCCGACCGGTCGGCGATCGCCCCCGAGCGCTCGGCGAGCACCGAGAGCGCGGGCGCGCCCGGCAGTTCGCCGCCCCTCAGCCGGTCGGCGAAGTAGGCGGCCACGGCGCTCAGTTGCAGGCTGTCGTGGCCCGGCCCCCAGAGCGAGCCGGTGAGCGCGCTCGTGCCGACGCTCCCGGAGTTCTCGTGGGGCGCGCGGCTCTTCGGGTCGAGCCAGCGGACCGTGGCGGTGGCCAGCCGCCCGGTGCGGCCGGGCCGGGTCTTCACCGCGTACAGCGCGGTGACGGTGTGGCCCGCGCCGACCTCGCCGCCGTCGACCCGGTCGTCGCGGAAGTCCTCGTCGGCGACGTCCCGGTTCTCGTAGCCGATGAGCCGGAACCGCTCGACGGTCTCCGGGTCGAAGGCGACCTGCGCCTTGGCGTCGCGGGCACGCAGCTCGACGTTGGTGGGCAGCTGGTCCACGAAGACCTTCCGGGCCTGCTCGCGCGTGGAGACGTACGTGGTGTTCCCGTCGCCCTTGTCGGCGAGCTGCTCCATGAACGCGTCGCCGTACTCGCTGCCGACACCGACCCCGAAGAGGGTGATGCCGTACTCCCGGCGCTCCTCGTCGATCCGGTTCAGGATCGACTGCGCCTCGGTGTCACCGGTGTTGGCGAGGGCGTCGGAGAGCAGGACGACCCGGTTGGTGGCGCCCTCGCGGTGGCCCTCGACGGCGACGTCGTACCCGGTCCGCACCCCCGCCTCCACGTTCGTCGAGGAGGTGGTCGCCAGCGCGTCGACGATGCCGTGGATGCGCTCGCGCTGCCCCTTGACCCGGGTCATGGGGAGCCGGGTCTCGGCCTCGTCGCTGAAGGTGACCACGGCGACGGAGTCGTCGTCGCGGAGCTCGTCGGTGAGGATGCCGAGGGACTGCTTGACCAGGTCGAGGCGGCCGGGCTCGGCCATCGAACCGGAGATGTCGACGACGAAGGTGAGGGCGGCGGGCGGCCGTTCGCCCTGCCGCTGCGCGGCCGCGGTGGCGAGCCCGACCCGGACGAGCGACCAGCCCTCGTCGTCGGTCCGGGCCCCGTCGACGGTCACGCTGAACCCGTCGCCCTCGGGCCGGGGATAGTCCGGGCGGAAGCTGTTGACGAACTCCTCCGGCCGTACGGACGTGGGGGTGGGCAGCCGGCCCTCGGCGAGCGTGCGGCGGGCGTACCCGTACGAGGCGGTGTCCACGTCCAGGGCGAAGGTGGAGAGGTAGTCGGCGGACGGGCGGGCGGACTTCTGCTCGCCCTCGGGGGCGTCCTCGCGGCCGGCGTCCGGCCGGGGCGCCTCGAACCCGGGCGCGTCCGGCGCGTGGTTGCCGCCGCCCTCCCGGCTAGACGTCCGGTCGTGGTTCTCGCCGCCCCCACAGCCCGTCAGGACCAGTCCTGCGGCCAGGATCCCGGCCGCCAGCCGCACGCGGTGTCGTCGGTTCACGTCATCTCCCCCTCAGTGTCCGTCACTTGTGAATGTGACGTCCGAGAGGCCGTGCGGGAGCAGACGAAGGAGTTGCGGATGGATCTCGATGCGGCAACGGAGACCGTGCCGGACGCGCGTGGCATGGACTCGCCAGTCTTCTCAACAGGGGTTGTCACCGTGTGCAGTCGCGTGCGTACATGGAGTGGCACACCGATGGGGCGGGGGTGGTCAGCGGTGGCAGAGACTGCGGGCTCCGTGATGCTCGCGCGATCGGCGATCAGCAGAGCGGTGCCCGAGGCACAGCGGCCTCCGGGCCGCCCCGTCCGTGGCACGAGACGGATCAGCGCGGCGCTGGCCGGGCTTGCCGCCTCGACGCGGCACGAACTGCTCACCTTCGACGACCCGGCCGCGTCCGTGGGCCGTGCGATCCCCGAGCCGTTCCTGGAGTTGGCGGGAGCGTGCATGCGGGCCGCGGCGGAGCGCGCCCCGGAGGTCAGACGGATCGTGCCGCGCCACGCCCTGCCCCATGTGGCGGGGGCGGTCCGGCGGCCGGGCAGCGCCCGGCTGACGGACACAATCCCCTTCAAGATGATCGTCGTGGACCGCACGGTCGCGGCGGTCCCGCTCGATCTGGAACTGCTGTACAACGGGGTGCTGCTGATCCGCGACCCGGTCGTCGTGCAGGCCCTGGTCCGCGCCCACCACACCAGCTGGGACGCGGGCGAGGAGCTGACCCGGGCAGCGGACGGGGGGCGCGGCCAGCTGTCTCCCCAGCTCCGTCCGGTCCTCGAAGCGCTCCTCGCCGGGCTCACGGACGAGACGGCCGCCGCCCGCCTCGGCATGTCCGGCCGCACGTACAGCCGGCGCGTCGGCGAGCTGATGAACGCCCTGGGCACGACGAGCCGCTTCCGCGCGGGTGCGGAAGCGGCTCGAAGGGGGTGGCTGTGACCGGGTGCGCGCCGCCGGCCTCCCGTGGGCCTACCACCTCCCGTGGGCGTACGCCCTCCCCTGCGCCTACGCCCCCTCGTGGGCCTACGACACGATGTCCTTGCGCGCGAAGCCCCGGAAGGCGAGGGCGAAGAGGATCAGGGCGTACGTCACCGAGATGGCCGTGCCCTTCAGCATCCCGCCCCACTCCAACTGCGGCTGGAGCGCGTCCACCCACGCGTACTGCCAGTGCGCGGGCACGTAGTCACGCCAGGAGCCGAGCGCCGTGACGGCGTCCAGCACGTTGCCGATGATCGTCAGGCCGACCGCGCCTCCGACGGCGCCCAGCGGCGCGTCCGTCTTCGTGGAGAGCCAGAAGGCGAGCCCGGCGGTGACCAGTTGGGAGACGAGGATGAACGCGACGGCCAGACCGAGCCGGGGCAGGGTCTCGGCGGCGGGCAGAGCGCCGCCGGTGGGGAGCTTCAGCGGTCCCCAGCCGTAGGCGAACGTGCCCGCGACGAGCGCGACCGCGGGCAGCAGGACCATCGCCGCCGCGCTGAAGCCGAGCGCCACGGCCAGCTTGGACCACAGCAGCCGGGCCCGGGGCACCGGTGCGGCCAGCAGATAGCGCAGCGAGGACCAGCTCGCCTCGGAGGCGACGGTGTCCCCGCAGAACAGGGCCACCGCCACCACGAGGAGGAAGCCTGCCGAGACGAAGAGGCAGGTCGCGGCGAAGTTCGCCGCCGACGCCGTCGCCGTGTCCATCAGCGTGACGCGGCCGTTGCCGCCGTCGCCGTCCTGCTCCCCGCCGATCGCGAAGGCGATGATCAGGATGAAGGGCAGTGCGGCGAGCACCGCCCCCATGACCAGGGTGCGGCGCCGCTTCAGCTGCCGTACGGCTTCGACGCGCAGCGGCAGGGTGCGCCGTGCCCGATAGCCTGCGGCGGTCTCCACGAGTTCCGCCGGTCCTCCGTCGCGGGTACCGGTGCCTGCGCTCGTCCTCGTACTGGTGCTCATGCGGAGCCACCTCCGATCAGGGTCAGGAACGCGTCCTCGAGGCGCCGGTGCGGTCCCACACCGGTCAGGGGCACGTCCAGGCGGACGAGTTCGCCGATCAGGGTGGTCGCGTCGGCACCGTCGAGACGGACCAGGAGCCCGCCCTCGGTCCGCGCGGCCGAACCGATCCCGGGCAGCGCGCCGATCTTGTCGACGAGCGGGTCGGGGACGGTGTCCCCGAGCGTGACGAGCAGGGTGTCCCCGGCGCCGGTGATCTCGCCGACCGGCCCGGCCTGCACGAGCTGCCCGCGGTCCATCACCACGAGGTGGGTGCAGGACTGCTCGACCTCCGAGAGGAGGTGGCTGGAGACGATGACGGTCCGGCCCTGCGCCGCGTACCGGATCATCACGTCCCGCATCTCGCGGATCTGTGGCGGGTCGAGGCCGTTGGTCGGCTCGTCGAGGATCAGCAGGTCCGGCAGGCCGAGCATGGCCTGGGCGATCGCGAGCCGCTGCCGCATGCCCTGCGAGTACGTCCGGACGGCACGGGCCAGGGCGTCGCCGAGGCCGGCGATCTCCAGGGCCTCCTCGATGTGGGCGTCCTCAGCGGGGCGGCCGGTGGCCTTCCAGTACAGCTCCAGGTTCTCCCGCCCGGAGAGGTGCGGCAGGAAGCCGGCGCCCTCCACGAAGGCGCCGACCCGGGACAGGACCGGTGCGCCGGGGCGGATGGCCTGCCCGAAGACCCGGATCTCCCCGTCGTCGGGGGTGATCAGGCCCATGAGCATGCGCAGGGTGGTGGTCTTTCCCGCTCCGTTGGGCCCGAGGAGCCCGAGGACCTGTCCCTGTTCCACGCGGAAGGAGAGGTCCCGGACGGCGTACCGGTCCGAGGACTTGGCGTACTTCTTCGTCAGGCCCGTGATCTGCAGCGGTACGGCGGCGAGTCCGGGGTCGGGGGCGGGGGCCGCGGTCCGGCGCCGGGACGTCAGCAGCAGCCCGGCGGCGATCAGGGCGCCGGCGAGCGGCAGCCCCCACACCCACCAGGGCAGTGCGGCGGCCTGGGTGTCCACGGCGGGCGCCGTCGGCACGGTCAGCGGGGACTCGACGGCGACGGTGTAGCCGGCCGGTGTCGCCGGGGAGGCGTAGCCGAGGTCGGTGGAGGAGAGCACGAGCCGCAGCCGGTGGCCCGCCTCGATCTCGTGGTCGATCGCGGGGAGCGTCAGCGCGACGCTCCGGCCCTTCGCGGCGCCTTCGACCCGGACGGGGGCGACGAGCTGCGCGGGCAGCACCTGCTGCCGGCCGTCCGGCCCCACGTCGTAGACCTTGGCGAAGAGGACGGCCGAGCCGTCCGGGCTGTCCGAGGTGACCTTGACGCGGACGGTCGGCGTGCCGGTGATCCGTACCGGCACGGTCTGCGGCTTGGCGTCGAACCGCGCGTACTGGCCGGGGAAGTCGAGCGAGAGGCCGACGCCGAGGGAGGAGAGCCGGGAGAGCCCGCCGCCGATGCCGGGGAGGGCCGAGATGGCGGGCGGGCTGGCTCCGGCGGGGTTGGCGAACGTCTGCGGCTTGGAGGCGTCGAGCGGAACGGAGAGCGGGTCGTCCGTGAGCCCCGGGTAGCGGTCGGCGCTCGCCCCGCGGAGCTGCGCCCGGCCGTCGGTGGAGTCGACCCCGCCGGTACGGCTGACGCGGAACGCGGGTCCGGTGTCGGCGCCCTTGTCCTGCTTGAGGTGGCGGTCGAACCAGGCGCCGATCCGGGCCTCGACCCGGTCCGTCTCGCGGTCGCCGCCGTCGTGGCCGCCCGCGATCCAGTCGACGGCGACGGGCGCGCCGTTGGCGGCGATCGTCCTGGCCATGGCGTCGGCGTGCGTCAGCGGGAAGAGGGAGTCGCTCTGCCCCTGGACGATGAGCGCCGGGACCTTGATCCGGTCGCCGACGGCGGAGGGGCTGCGGGCTTCGAGGAGTGCCCGGGCGGCGGCGTCGGGCTTCCCGGAGACGGCCACGCTCTCGTGCATGGCGCACAGCTCTGCGGTGAACCGCCCGCACCCGGCCTTGCCGGTCGTGGCGGACGGATCGGCGCCGCGGTCGGCTCCGCTGCCTGCTCCGCTGCCTGCTCCGGCCGGGGCGCCCGGGGCGCCCGTCTCGGCGCCCGTGGAGAAGAAGATGCCGGCCCAGAGCTTCTTGAAGACGCCGTCCGGGAAGAGCGCGTCGGCGAGGTTCCAGTACGTGATCTGGGGGGCGATCGCGTCGACGCGGGTGTCGTGGCCGGCTGCGAGCAGGGAGACCGCGCCGCCGTAGGAGGCGCCGGTGACGCCGACGCGCGGGTCACCGGCCTTGTCGAGCTGGACCTCGGGGCGCGCGGCGAGCCAGTCGACGAGCCGCCGGACGTCCTCGACCTCGTGGTCGGGGTCGTTGAGTCCGATCTCTCCCGTCGAGGCGCCGAAGCCGCGCGCCGACCAGGTCAGGACGGCGTAGCCGTCGCGGGCGAGCTTCTCGGCCTGGGCGCGGACGTCGTCCTTGGAACCGCCGAAGCCGTGGCCGAGCAGGACGGCCGGCCTGCGGTCGGCGGCGGGTCCCGAGGTGAAGTACGAGGTGTCGATCCGCGCCCCGGGCATGGCGAGCACCTGGTCCGCGCGGTGCACGGGCGGCGGTTCGTCGGAGGCGACGGCGGTCCAGGTACCGGCGCCCGCGAGCACGGCGAGGGCGGCGGTGACCGCGGCCCACCGGGGAAGTCGGAGTGGCATGGTGTCGAGCCTAGGCGGCCCGCGCGTGCGGCTCGGCTGTCCACGGGCGGAAATCGGCGGCCTCCTGGAGTCGTACGCCGTACCGTCCCGTACACCAGGCGCGGTACGCGCGGTGCGAGGCGAGGGGTCGTACATGGAGATCAGGCGGGCGACGACGGTGGCCGAGCTGCTCGCGGCGGGGCATCTCTACGACGGCCCGCCGAGGGAGTCGTGGGCGGAGGCGTTCCTCGCCGCCGGGGGCCATCTGATGCTGATCGCGTACGCGGAGGACGGTTTCCCCGTGGGTCTGGTGTCCGGGATCGAGATGCTCCACCCGGACAAGGGGGTGGAGATGTGTCTCTACGAGCTGTCGGTGGACGAGGGGTACCGGCGGCGGGGTGTGGGGCGGGCGCTGACGGAGGCGCTGGTGGCCGAGGCCCGGGAGCGCGGCTGTTACGACGTGTGGGTGGGCGTGGATCCGGACAACGAGGCCGCGTTCCGGACGTACCGGTCGGCGGGGGCCGGGGACGAGGGCGGGTTCGCGATGCTGACCTGGGAGTTCGAGGTGAAGGACCGGTGAGGGGAGCCGACGTGCCCTTGTAGGACCCATGACAACACGAGACTCTGTGGCGCACCACGAACACCCGTACTTGCCGGTAACCCGGTCAACGAAAGGTTCAGGTGCCCCACCACATGACCCGAATACCCCGCCGCGCCCTGGCGATCGTCCCCGTTCTCGCCCTTGCCGCCGGCCTGCAGTTCGCCGCCTCCCCCACGGCGCAGAGCGCGACCGTCGGCGACCTCCGCCTCGCCCCGGCCTCGCTCGCCGTCGACGACAGCTGGATCGTCGTCCTCAAGGACGGCTCGACCCGCGCCGCCGACCTGGGTGTGACCCCGAAGCACGAGTACCGCTCGGTGCTGAAGGGCTTCTCGACCACGATGTCCCAGGCCAGGGCCGCGGCCCTGGCCTCCGACCCGCGCGTGGCGTACGTGGAGCAGAACGCGACCGTACACATGGCCGAGACGCAGCCCGGCGCGACGTGGGGTCTCGACCGGATCGACCAGCGTGACCTGCCGCTGTCGACCACGTACACGTACGGCACGCAGGCCTCGAACGTGACCGCGTACATCATCGACACCGGCATCCGCACCTCGCACAGCGAGTTCGGCGGCCGGGCGAGGGTGGGCACGGACACCGTCGGCGGCGGCCAGAACGGGCAGGACTGCCAGGGCCACGGCACGCACGTCGCGGGCACGGTCGGCGGCGCGAAGTACGGCGTCGCCAAGGGCGCGAAGCTGGTGGCCGTACGCGTCCTGGACTGCAACGGCTCCGGTACGACCGCCGGCGTCATCGCGGGCGTCGACTGGGTCACGGCCAACGCGGTCAAGCCCGCGGTCGCCAACATGAGCCTGGGCGGGGGCGCGAACACCTCCCTGGACGACGCGGTGAAGCGCTCGATCGCCTCCGGCGTCACGTACGCGGTCGCCGCGGGCAACGGCAACCTCCTCGGACTGCCGGCCCGAGCGTGCAACTACTCCCCCGCCCGCGTCCCCGAGGCGATCACGGTCGGCGCGACGGACTCCGCCGACAAGCGGGCGTCCTTCTCCAACTACGGCACGTGCGTGGACCTCTTCGCTCCGGGCGTCTCCATCACCTCGGCGTGGAAGGACAGCGACACGGCGACGAACACCATCTCGGGCACGTCGATGGCGACCCCGCACACGGCGGGCGTGGCCGCGCTCTACCTCGCGGCGAACCCGACGGCCTCCCCGGCCCAGGTGAGCACCGCGCTGGTGGACAACGCCACGAGCGGCAAGGTCCAGAACCCGCTCTCGGGCTCCCCGAACAAGCTGCTGCACTCGAGGTTCTAGGCACGTTCCCCTCCACCAGATGCCCGAGGAGCTCCGTACCCGGCGGGTCCGGACGCTCCTCGGGCATCCGTGTGCCGCCGACTTGCTCTCGCCGGAAAGCGTAGAAGACTGGTGAGTGACGACTAGAACCACCAGAGGTCGACATGTCCTCTCGTTCTGAGCGGCACTCTCCGATCGATTCGTCGTCACTTCCGGTACCTCACGTGATGCGTGCTGGGGTGGTGGCGGTCCTCTCCGTCGTTCTCCTCATCGCCGCTGTCAGCGGTGTCGGCTGGGTGACCCCGGCCTGGGAGGCCAAGGAGAGCTGGCCAACCTTCTTCCAATACGCCTCCGAGTGGTTCATGCGCTTCTTCGAAGGCGCGTCGCGGATCGTGACGGGGGGCTCGGAGGGAGCCGGCCTGAACCTCCGTCTGTTGTGCGTCCTCCTCCTGTTTCTCTGCTTCGCGGCCCTGCGCCGTTGGATGCTCCAGCGGAACGCGTACAAGCCCGGGCCGGTGGACGTGCAGCGGCTCGTCTCCGCGACCGCGGACCACGAGCCCAGCCTCGAAGGTCTCACCGCCCAGCTGCGCAAGCAGCTGTCGGAGACGAACCTGTATCCCCCGTCCGCACTCCCCGCGGAATCGCCGGCCGAGAGCTTCCTCGATCTGCTCGGCGACATTGACCTCGAGCCGAAGAAGCTGGGAACGAGCATCCTGCGTCTGTTCAGTCGCCTACGGCCGAAGGTCGCCTACAAGGTGCGCGGGGTGCTGCGCGTCCGGGACGAGGAACCGGTGTTCGGCGTCACCGTCACCGTCACCTCCTATGCGACGAGGGGCAGTCGGACCGAGACGATGTGGCGACCGACCTGGGAGGAGGCGGTCCGGGCCAGCGGGTACTGGGTGATGGCAGCACTGGTACCGGTCACACAGGCGAGCCGACGGGCACCCTGGCAGGAATGGCGCGGACGGAACCTCCAACCCGAGCTGTTCGCCGCCTATCAGGAGGCGAGGGAACTCAGCCAGGACCGGAAGTTCGACGATGCCCTCGACCGCTACTACACGGCACTACGGCTCGATCCCACCAACGTTCACCTGCGCACACAGATCGCGGGGACACAGGAGAAGCTGTGGCTGCACCTCGATGCCCTCGAGACGTACCACGGAGCGATCCTCCTGGACGGGCAGAGCAGGGAGGAGCGGAACGCCCGCCTGAGAAGGGGACCCTGGAACCCGCGTCGGTCCTTCTGCAAGCGTTACGGGTGGTGGCGCAACGGCCTGCTCGAAGCGCGGTTCCGCTATGCGGTCGTCCTCGGCATGTCCGAACGCACTGCTCACCAGTGGTGCAGGTCGAAGGTGGATCCCGCTGACTACCGCAAAGCCCCGCGGCGCGCACACACCCGATGGGAGATTCGCAAGTCGCTGACCCCGGCGCTCGTCGAGAGGTACTGGCGGACGGTCGTCCACCTCACGCCGCCCGGTGCGGACGATCCCATCTGCGACGAGAAGACGGCACGAGCGTGGCTCGAGGAGCAGCTCGGGGAAGAGGGCCTCGACAAGGCGAACGTCAGCCTCATATTTCAGCTTGCCTGCGAGGAGGAGATGTACCAACTCGCTGCCGACTACCCCCTCCTCCGCTTCTTCAGGAACTCCAGCAGACGGCGGTCCAGAGGACTCACCTGGACTTCGCTCCGGCTCAATCGGGACGTGTGGGCACCGCTGCGTCTGGCATGGGCCGAGAGGCAGACCAAGAACGGCGTGGTGCCGGGTCTGCGCAACGACCTTGTCTGGCCCATGAAGGAGGAGGACCTCAGGAAGCGAGTGGAGCAGGCGCGAGGATGGTGGGTCTGGCGGCGGACGGCGGCGCGGCTCAGCAGCTGGCAGCTGTGGCCCCCTCGGCCCTGGCAGGACAGGTACAACACGGCATGCATATACGCCGTGGCGATGGGCGGCCATGAGAGCAACGGCCATGAGAGCAAGCAGGAACTGGACGAACTCGCCGTGCGGTCCGTGGAGGAACTGGAGGCCGCCGCCAGAGCGGACCTGACCAGCTTTCACCCCATCATGCGTTCCTGGCTGCTCATCGAGGATCCGGATCTCGAATGGCTGCGCCCCAACCCGCGATTCATACGCTTCGAACGCGAGATCTACCCCCATGACGCCCCCGACCGCGATCGGCCCCAGCGTCCAGTGAAGGCCGAGATGAAGGCATACGACCAGCAACTGCTGGGCGGCACAGCACATGTCATGGAACACACGTGGCGCCTGCGCGGGAAGGTCCTGCCGGCCGAGGCACACGTGATCGCCCAGTGGTTCATCACCGAGAAATGGGTCTGGCAGTGCGTCCACCGAGTGGCCGCCAATCAGGGCCGGGACTGGCGCGACCGGGAGAAGCTCCTTCAGACCGTCCGCGAGATCGCCGACTCCACGCTACTGGCCAAGTACGGCCTTCCGTCCAAACTGCCCGAGCTGGACGACCTCCTGGACGACGCGACGTGGTTCGAGATCAGCTCGGCGAAGGAGAGCATCACCGGATTCGAGGGGGTCATC
This sequence comes from Streptomyces sp. NPDC013457, assembly GCF_043089925.1. Classification (NCBI taxonomy): domain Bacteria; kingdom Bacillati; phylum Actinomycetota; class Actinomycetes; order Kitasatosporales; family Streptomycetaceae; genus Streptomyces; species Streptomyces sp. NPDC013457. The sequence goes on along the minus strand of NZ_JBICBL010000002.1, from coordinate 284,396 downwards.
GAGGAGCGGATGGCGGTTCTGGGTCAAGCGCTCGGCGGGACAGCCAACGGGCTGTCACCCATCGGCCGAAGCGACCAGTGGATCAGAGCGGTCAAACACAGCGGAACATCGCCCAACTTCGTGATGCAGGCCGCCGTCCGACAGGCGTGTGCGGACTATGAGGCCACCTGGCGGGCGCTGCGTGACCAGCTCGACCCCGACGACGATGAACTGGCGTTCCCCAGAGCTCTGCACCAGCTCCACGAACCGGATGGGGCGTGGCGACTCCTCGCCACCTTCAGGACACGAGCGCCGGGCTCCTTCCGTCACACCGGTTGACCTCGGTGCGGGAAGAACCCCTGCCGGCCGGAGCCGGCAGGGGTCGACAGTCCGGAACGGGTCAGTGGTTGCGCGGGAAGCCGAGGTCCACGCCTGCCGGGGCCTCGGAGGGGTCCGGCCAGCGGGTCGTGACGACCTTGCCGCGGGTGTAGAAGTGGACGCCGTCGTTGCCGTAGACGTGGTGGTCGCCGAAGAGCGAGTCCTTCCAGCCGCCGAAGGAGTGGTAGCCCACCGGCACCGGGATCGGCACGTTCACGCCGACCATGCCCGCCTCGATCTCCAGCTGGAAGCGGCGGGCCGCGCCGCCGTCACGGGTGAAGATCGCGGTGCCGTTGCCGAACGGCGAGGCGTTGATGAGGGCGACGCCCTCCTCGTACGTCTCGGCGCGCAGCACGCAGAGCACCGGGCCGAAGATCTCGTCCTGGTACGCCTTCGCGGTCGTGGGCACGTGGTCCAGGAGCGACAGGCCGATCCAGTGCCCGTCCTCGAACCCGTCGACCGTGTAGCCGGTGCCGTCGAGGACGACCTCGCAGCCCTCGTCCGCCGCGCCCTTCACGTACGAGGCGACCTTGTCGCGGTGGACCGCCGTGATCAGCGGGCCCATCTCGGAGGTCGGGTCGTTGCCGGGGCCGATCTTGATCTTCTCGGCGCGCTCGCGGATCTTCTCCACCAGCTCGTCGCCGATCGCACCGACCGCCACGACCGCCGAGATCGCCATGCAGCGCTCACCGGCCGAGCCGTACGCCGCCGAGACCGCGGCGTCGGCCGCCGCGTCCAGGTCGGCGTCCGGCAGCACCAGCATGTGGTTCTTCGCGCCGCCGAGCGCCTGGACGCGCTTGCCCGCCGTGGAGGCGGTGGTGTGGATGTACCGGGCGATCGGCGTCGAGCCGACGAAGGAGACCGCCGAGACGTCCGGGTGCTCCAGGAGCCGGTCGACGGCGACCTTGTCGCCGTGGACGACGTTGAAGACGCCGTCCGGCAGGCCCGCCTCGGCGAGCAGCTCCGCGATCTTCAGCGACGGCGAGGGGTCCTTCTCGCTCGGCTTGAGGATGAAGGTGTTGCCGCACGCGATGGCGATGGGGAACATCCACATCGGGACCATCGCCGGGAAGTTGAACGGCGTGATGCCGGCCACCACGCCCACAGGCTGGCGGATCGCGGCCACGTCCACCCGGTTCGAGACCTGGGTGGACAGCTCGCCCTTGAGCTGGGTGGTGATGCCGCAGGCCAGGTCCACGATCTCCAGACCGCGGGCGACCTCGCCCAGCGCGTCCGAGTGCACCTTGCCGTGCTCGGCGGTGATCAGCTCGGCGATGGCGTCCCGGTTGGCGTCGAGCAGCGCGCGGAACTTGAAGAGGATCGTGGTGCGCTGCGCGAGCGACGCCGTGCCCCAGGTCTCGAATGCGGTCTTCGCCGCGGCCACGGCCGCGTCGACCTCGTCGACCGACGCCAGCGCCACCTTCGTGGTCACGGCGCCCGTGGCCGGGTCGGTGACCGGGCCCCAGTTGCCCGACGTGCCCTCGACGGTCTTGCCACCGATCCAGTGGTTGACGGTCTTCTCGGTGTTCGTCATGCCGGAATGCTCCTTCAGAGATGGCGGCGTCGGGCGGTGACGTGCCGGTCGTACTCCTCCCGGGCCTTGACCGCCGACGCGCGGGTCGAGGTCTCGGCCACGGGCACATCCCACCACGCCTGAGCGGGGGGCGCGCCCGACACTGTGTCTGCCGTTTCGGTCTCGACATAGACACATGTGGGAACGGTCGACGCCCGCGCGTCGGCGAGGGCTTCTCGCAGGTCACGTGTGGTACGTGCAGTGAGCACCCGCATCCCGAGCGAGGCCGCGTTGGCGGCCAGGTCGACGGGGAGCGGGTCCCCGGTGAAGGTGCCGTCCGGCGCGCGGAAGCGGTATGCGGTGCCGTACCTCTCACCGCCCACGGCCTCGGACAGCCCTCCGATGGAGGCGTACCCGTGGTTCTGCAGGATCACCACCTTGACGGGCAGTCCTTCCTGCACGGCGGTGACGATTTCGGTGGGGTTCATCAGATACGTACCGTCGCCGACGAGCGCCCAGACCGGCCGCCCGGGCGCGGCGAGGGCCACTCCGATCGCCGCCGGGATCTCGTAGCCCATGCAGGAGTAGCCGTACTCGACGTGGTACTGGTCGGCGGAGCGGGCCCGCCAGAGCTTGTGGAGGTCCCCGGGGAGCGAGCCGGCCGCGTTGATCAGGATGTCGTCCCCGGTGACCAGGGTGTCGAGTGCGCCGAGGACCTGCGGCTGGGTGGGCCGGGCCGCCTCGTCCGCCGGGGTGCAGGCGGCGGTGACGCGGGCCTCCCAGCGGTGCTTCTCCTCCGTGTACTCGCGCGCGTAGTGCTCCGTGACGTGGTGCGGGTCGAGCAGCGCGTGGAGTGCCTCGATGCCTTCGCGGGCGTCCGCGACCAGGGGCAGCGCGGCCAGCTTGTGCGAGTCGAAGGCCGCGATGTTGAGGTTGACGAACCGCACGTCCGGGTGGGTGAACAGGGTCCCGGAGGCGGTGGTGAAGTCGGTCCAGCGGGTGCCGACCCCGATCACCACGTCGGCCGTGCGCGCCAGGTGGTCGGCGACGGCGGTGCCGGTGTGGCCGACGGCGCCGACGTCCTGCGGGTGGTCGTGACGCAGCGCGCCCTTGCCCGCCTGGGTGGAGGCGACCGGGATGCCGGTCAGGGAGGCGAAGGTGCCGAGCGCCTCCTCGGCGCCGCTGTACTTGACCCCGCCACCCGCGACGATCAGCGGACGGGCCGCCCGGCCGATCGCCGCGACCGCCGCCTCCAGTTCGGCGTCGTCCGGCACCGGCCGGCGCACGCGCCAGACCCGCTCGGCGAAGAACTCCTCCGGCCAGTCGTACGCCTCCGCCTGGACGTCCTGCGGCAGGGCGAGCGTCACCGCCCCGGTCTGGACGGGGTCGGTGAGGACCCGCGCGGCGGCGAGAGCGGCGGGGATCAGCGCCTCGGGGCGGGTGACGCGGTCGAAGTACGCGGAGACCGGCCGGAGGCAGTCGTTGACGGACACATCGCCCGCGTACGGGACTTCCAGCTGCTGGAGGACCGGGTCGGCGGGGCGGGTGGCGAAGCTGTCGCCGGGAAGCAGCAGCACCGGGAGGCGGTTGATCGTGGCGAGCGCGGCACCGGTGACGAGGTTGGTGGCGCCGGGGCCGATGGAGGTGGTCACGGCGTTCGCGGAGAGCCGGTTCGACTGGCGGGCGTAGCCGACGGCCGCGTGCACCATGGCCTGTTCGTTGCGCCCCTGGTGGTACGGCATCGCGTCGGCGTACTCGACGAGCGCCTGGCCGATCCCGGCGACGTTCCCGTGCCCGAAGATGCCCCAGGTCGCGGCGATCAACCGCCGTCGTACACCGTCGCGTTCGGTGTACTGCGCGGCGAGGAACCGCACCAGCGCCTGCGCGACGGTCAGAGTGCTCACGTGTACCCCTCCGAGTGGTCGGGATGGAAGCAGATCTTCCACTCCCGCTCCGGTCCTGGTCCCGCCATCACGTTCAGGTAGTACATGTCGTGCTCCGGCTGCGCGATCGACGGGCCGTGCCAGCCGTCGGGCACGAGGACGGCGTCGCCGGTGCGGACCTCGGCGAGGAGGTCGGCGCCGCCGGGACGGGAGGGGGAGATCCGCTGGTAGCCGACCCCGCCGCCGGCGATCTCGAAGTAGTAGATCTCCTCCAGCTCGGACTCGGCGCCCGGGCGGTGCTCGTCGTGCTTGTGGGGCGGGTAGGAGGACCAGTTCCCCCCGGGGGTGATCACCTCGACGGCGATGAGGCGGTCCGCCTCGAAGACGCCGGCGGCGGCGAAGTTCCGTACGCTCCGCGCCCGGTTGCCGGTGCCGCGGGCCTCGACGGGTACCTCCGGCGCGGGGCCGTAGCGAGCGGGGAGTCGTCGCTCGCACTTCGCTCCTGCCAAAGCGAAGCGGCCTCCCGCACCGGAGGCGATCTGGACCCGGGCGTCGCGGGGCACGTACGCGAAGTCGGACACTCCGCCGAACACGCTCTCGCGGCCCTGGAGTTGAAGCGTCCGGCCGTCGACGTGCACCGTACAGCCGCCGGAGAGCGGAAGCACGATCCACTCGCTGTCCCCGGTGTCCAGGAGATGGGTGGCTCCCGGGCCGAGCTCGAGGACGCGCAGTGCGGAGTGCGCCCAGCCGGCCCGGTCGGGGTCGACGTGGAGCGCGTACGACCCGTGGGAGGCGGTCCCGGCGGGCAGATGCAGATCGTTCATGGGTGGTGCGTACTCCTTCCTACCGCTTCCCCCAGCAGCTGCGCAGCGGTATCGACGGCTCCGGCCACATCGCCGTCCGCGGGATAGAGCAGGGTGCGGCCGACGACCAGGCCCCGGACGGTGGGCAGGCGCAGCGCGTCGCGCCATCGCTCGTACGCGACGTCCTGGGCGTCCGGGCCCGGCCCGGGGTCTCCGCCGAGCAGGACGGTGGGGAGGGTGGTGGTCTCCAGGACGCGGGCCATGTCGTCGGGGTGGTCGGTGACCGGGACCTTGAGCCAGGTGTAGGCGGAGGTGCCGCCGAGGCCGGAGGCGACGGCGAGGGAGGTGACGACGGCCTCGGCGGAGAGGTCGTTGTGGAGCCTGCCGTCGCGGTCGCGGTGGCAGAGGAACGGTTCGACGAAGACGGGCAGCCGCAGGGCGGCCATCTCGTCGACGGCGCGGGCGGCGGTGTGGAGCGTGGAGAGCGAGCCGGGGTCGTCGGGGTCGATCCGCAGGAGCAGCTTGCCGGCGTCGAAGCCGAGCCGGGCGAGGTCCTGGGGGCGGTGGCCGGTGAACCGGTCGTCGAGCTCGAAGGAGGCCCCGGCGAGACCGCCGCGGTTCATCGACCCGATGACCAGGCGGTCGTCCAGGGCGCCGAGCAGGAGAAGGTCGTCGAGGATGTCGGCGGAGGCGAGGACCCCGTCGACACCGGGCCGCGAGAGGGCGAGCCGGAGCCGGGCGAGGAGGTCGGCGCGGTCGGCCATCGCGTACGGCCGCGCCCCGACGCCGAGCGCGCCGCGGGCGGGGTGGTCGGCGGCGACGATCAGCAGCCGTTCGCGGCCCTCGAACCACGCCCGCCTCCGCCGCGCCGCGGCGGCCTCCGCCACGGCCTCGGGCCGCCGGGCCCGCAGCGACACGAGCCGCTCGACGTCGACGGGCTCGACCCCGTCGCTCCCGCTCAGGCCCCGCACGACCCGCGCGGCCCGAGCCAGCCGCCGAGGCGGCGCGGGGTGGGCGACCTGGCGGAGGGGGTCGGTGGGGGTGGGCGTCTCGGCGGTGGTTCCGTCGTTCGGCGACGGTTCGGCCGGCATGGGGCCCTCCGAAGTGGGGGACGTGGAGGGGCTCTTCGGGCCGCTCGCCCGGCGGTGGGCGGCTCGCGTGCGCCAGCTGTCGGCGGGGCGGGCGGTCACGGGGTGCGCTCCGGGAGCGTGCCGGTGCCGGCGGCCAGGGCGCGGTCGATCTCGTCGGCGCGGGGCATCGCCGGGGAGCAGGCGAGGCGCCCCGCCACGATGGCGCCGGCCGCGTTGGCCCTGCGGAGGGTGCGGTCCAGGTCCCAGCCGGCGAGCAGCCCGTCGCACAGCGCCCCGCCGAACGCGTCGCCCGCGCCGAGGCCGTTGACCACCTCGACCGGCAGCGGCGCGACCTCCGCGCTCTCCCCGTCGGAGGTCATCGCGAGGACCCCCTCCGGGCCCTGCTTGACGACCGCGAGCCGGACGCCGGCGGCGAGCAGCGCGCGGGCCGCCGCGTACGGCTCGCGCTCCCCCGTCGCGACCTCGCATTCGTCCAGGTTGCCGACCGCGACCGTGGCCGATCGCAGCGCCTCCCGGTAGAGCGGCCCGGCCTCGTCCGGGTCGGGCCAGAGCACCGGGCGCCAGTCCAGGTCGAGCACGGTCAGCTCCGCGCCGCCCCGCTCGCGCAGCGCGCCCAGCGTCGCCGTCCGGCTGGGCTCGGCGCTCAGCCCCGTCCCGGTCACCCAGAACGCCCGCGCCGCCCGGACCGCCGCGAGATCCAGCTCCGCCGGGTGGATCTCCAGGTCGGGCGCCCGGGGGCGGCGGTAGAAGTGGATCGGGAAGTCGTCGGGCGGGAAGATCTCGCAGAAGGTGACCGGTGTCGGATACGCCTCCACCGCCGTCACCCAGCGGTCGTCGACCCCGAACGCGGCCAGCTCCTCGTGGAGGTACTCCCCGAACGGGTCCGCTCCGGTACGGCTCACCAGGGCCGTACGCCGTCCGAGCCGGGCCGCCGCGACCGCCACGTTCGCGGGCGAGCCGCCGAGGAACTTCCCGAAGGTCTCCACCCGGGCGAGCGGGACGCCCACCTGGAGGGGGTAGAGGTCCACGCCGAGGCGCCCCATCGTGATCAGCTCGTACGGCTCCGCATCCACGCGCGCCACCTCTCGCCTCGGCCCCGCACCCAGGTCTAGCCGTCCGCCCCGAACCCTGTCAACGCTATGTCCTTACATTCGGACGAGCGTCTTGACGCGTCGTTCCGGGCCCGGTCAAGGTGGCTCTCATGACGAAGCCGTCGCCGCTGTCCCGTATCCGTATCGGCTCCGCCCCCGACTCCTGGGGCGTCTGGTTCCCCGACGATCCCCGGCAGGTTCCCTGGCAGCGCTTCCTCGACGAGGTCGCAGACGCCGGCTACGCGTGGATCGAGCTCGGACCGTACGGCTATCTGCCCACCGATCCCGCCGTCCTGGCCGAGGAGACGGGCCGCAGGGGCCTGCGGGTCTCGGCGGGCACCGTCTTCACCGGGCTGCACCACGGTCCGGCGGTCTGGGAGAAGACCTGGGCCCATGTCGCCGACAACGCGGCGCTGGCGCAGGCGATGGGCGCGGAGCACCTCGTCGTCATCCCCTCCTTCTGGCGGGACGACAAGACGGGCGAGGTCCTGGAGGACCGCACGCTCACCGCGGAACAGTGGCGCGATCTGACCGGTCTGACGGAGCGCCTCGGCCGCGAGGTCCGCGACCGCTACGGGCTGCGGATCGTCGTCCATCCGCACGCGGACACCCATGTCGACACCGAACAGAACGTGGCCCGCTTCCTGGACGCGACCGCTCCGGAGCTGGTCTCGCTCTGCCTGGACACCGGGCACTACGCGTACTGCGGGGGCGACAGCGTCAAGCTGATCGAGACGTACGGCGAACGCATCGGCTACCTCCACCTCAAGCAGGTCGATCCGGAGATCCTCGCCGGGGTCGTCGCCGACGAGGTGCCGTTCGGTCCTGCCGTGGCGCGGGGCGTGATGTGCGAGCCGCCCGCCGGGGTGCCGGCGCTGGAGCCGGTCCTCGCGGCGGCGCAGGCGCTGGACGTGGAGCTGTTCGCCATCGTCGAGCAGGACATGTATCCGTGCGAGCCCGACAGGCCGTACCCGATCGCGGTCCGCACACGCCGCTTCCTGCGCTCCTGCGGAGCATAGAGGCCGCGAGAAAGCCGTTCGACGCGCCGTTGTGACCATGCGTCACTTACGTCACGTCCGTCCCCTTGTCGTCACAGATCTCTCCATTACGCGGGCTTTACGTCACAGCCGGTCGACAGCCCCTCCCTTCCCGTTGGAAGGGGTCGTTGCAAGGGGCACAGGCTCAGTGATCGCCAGCGCTTGCCCCGCAGCTCCCCCGAACGGCACCCCCGCCGCCGCTGCGAGGCGCGCAGGGAGGTGCCCCGCATGACGGACAGAAGGCTCTGGTCCTACAAGGACATCGCCGCACACATCAAGGTGCAGCCGGACACCGTCCGGTCCTACCGGAAGCACGGCCTCCTGCCGGCGCCCGACCACGTCGAGTCGGGCAAGCCCTACTGGTACGCGGACACGATCCACGCCTGGGTGGCGAACCGCCCCGGCAACAGGGCCCGCCGGGACTGACGTCCCGCCGCCCGAGGGCCCCGCACCCACACAGCCGGTGCGGGGCCCTCGGGCTGCCCGGGGCGATCCGGGCTTCCGCCCCTAGCGGCCGACGGACTCCTTGTCCCGGGTGTCCTCGTCCGCCCGTTCCGACGCCTCCACCCGGCCGTGATCCTCGGACCGCTCCGGCGCTTCCACCCGTTCCGGCGCCTTCGCCGCGTCCCCTCCCTCGCTGACCCCGAACCGGTCGTGGAAGCGGCGCAGCGGGCCCGGGGCCCACCAGGTGAGGCGGCCGGTCAGCTTCATCACGGCCGGTACGAGCAGGCTGCGGACCACCATCGCGTCCATCAGCACGGCGAGCGCGACGCCCAGGCCCAGCATCTTGGTGTTGGTCACCCGCGAGGTGCCGATGGCCACCATGACGACGGCGAGGATGACGGCGGCGGCGGTGATGAGGCCGCCCGTACGGCGCAGGCCGAACCGGACCGCGTGGTCGTGGTCGCCCGTCGCGTCGTACTCCTCCTTGATCCGGGATATCAGGAACACGCCGTAGTCCATCGAGAGGCCGAAGGCGACGCAGAACATCAGCACGGGCAGGGTCGTCTCGATGTCGCCGGTCGGGGTGAAGCCCAGGAACCCGGAGAGATGGCCTTCCTGGAAGACCCAGACCACCGCGCCGAACATGGCGGTCAGGCTGAGCCCGTTGAGGACGACGGCCTGGATCGGTATCAGCACGCTGCCGGTCAGCAGGAAGACCAGGAGCAGCGTGACGACCACGATGATCGCCCCCGCCCAGGGGAGCCGGTCGCCGATGGCGTCCTTGGAGTCGACCAGGAGGGCGGCGCCCCCGGTGACGGACGTGTCGAACGGGGCGTCCGCGGCGCGCAGTTCGCCCACCACGCGCTGGGCCGTCTCGCCGACGCCCTCGCCCTCCGGGATCACCGTGAAGTACGCGGGGGAGCCGGCGCCCGAGGCCATCGGCCCGTCCACCCGCACGACCCCGTCGAGGGCCGCTATCCGCTCGCGGTACCCGGCGTACTCGGCGGGGATGGCACCGCCTTCGGCGAGGACCGTGAGCCCGCCGCCCGGGCTGCCGGGGAATCCGTCGCGCAGCTCGTCCTGGACCACCCGGGACTCGGCGGTGGTGGGAAGCTGCCGGTCGTCGACCGTGCCGAACTTCGCACCGAGGAAGGGGAGTCCGAGCAGGACGAGACCCGCCGTGGTGAGGACGGCGAAGACCGGTGCGCGCCGCATCACGAGCGCCGCCGTCCGCGCCCAGCCGGCCCCCGGCTCCTTGGCTTCCGCCTCTGCGGAACGGCTCGACCGGGCGCCTGCCGGCTCGGCGGCACCCGGCCGGGCGCGGCCCGGCTCGGCGCCTTCGGCGGCCCGGCTCCGGCGCTTGAACAGACGCCGCAGGTCCAGCGCGTTGACCCGCTCCCCGAGCAGCATCAGGGCGGCGGGCAGCAGGGTCAGCGCGGCAACCGCGGCGAGCAGCACCACGGCGATGCCCGCGTAGGCGAAGGAGCGCAGGAAGTACTGCGGGAAGACGAGCATCGCGGAGAGCGAGGCCGCCACGGTCAGGGCGGAGAAGAGCACCGTCCGCCCGGCCGTCCGCAGGGTCGTGGCGACGGCGGTCCGGGTGTCGGCGCCCCGGCCGAGCTCCTCGCGGAACCTGCGGACCACGAACAGGGCGTAGTCGATGGCGAGTCCGAGCCCGAGGGCCGTCGTCAGGTTCTGCGCGAAGACCGAGACGTCGGTGAGTTCGGTGAGTCCCCGCAGTACCGCGTTCGTCCCCAGGATGGCCACGATGCCGATGCCCAGCGGCAGCATGGCCGCGACCGCGCTCCCGAAGACCATCACGAGCAGGACGAGCGTCACCGGCAGGGCGATCAGCTCGGCGCGCAGGAGGTCCTCCTCGACGGTCGACTGCATCTCGTGCTGCACGGCCAGCTGACCGCCGATCGAGACGTCGACGGGTCCGTGGGCGCCCCGGAAGTCCGGGGCGATCCGCTCCAGGATCTCGCCGGCGGCCTTCTCGTCGCCCTCGACCCTGGCGACGATCACGGCCTGCCGGCCGTCCTCCGAGCGCAGGGCCGGGGAGCCGGTCCCCCAGTAGGAGCCGACGCCGCCGACCCCCTGCTCGGCGTCGAGCCGCTCGGCGAGGCGCCGCGCCTCGGCGGCCACGCCGGGATCGTCGACCCCGCCCTCCCGCGCACTCACCAGCAGGAGCAGGTTGGGCTGGGAGGCGGGGAACTCCCGCTCCAGGACCTCGGTCGCGTACGTGGATTCGGCGCCCGGGACCTCGAAGCCGCCGCTCCCCATCCGGTCGGCGACACCGCTGCCCGCGAACACGGCGAGCGCGGTGATCACCAGTGCGACCAGCAGGGACAGGCGTGGCCTGGCCGTCACGAACCGGGTCCACCCCCCGCCCGGTGCGGGCCCTGAATTCTTGACTTCGGCCATGACGCGGTGTCCCCTTCACCATGACCCATGCGCTCGCTTCCCGGCAGGTCGCATGGGTCGCCCATTGCCATAGACTGGCAAACACGAGTCATCGCTCGCGTTTCACAAGAATGCGAGCGACCTCTCGTGTTTGTCAAACATGCTGAGAGAGCTGGGGACAGTCATGTCCGAGGAGAGGTCCGAGAGTTCGGCCGAACAGAAGCCGCGCCGTCGACAGGCCCGCGGCGAGCGCCGCATCGCACAGCTGCTCCAGGCGGCGGCCAGCGTCTTCTGCACGAACGGATACACGGCCGCCAGCACCAACGCGATCGCCCGCGAGGCCAGCGTCTCCCCCGGAACGCTCTACCAGTACTTCCCCAACAAGGAGGCGATCGCCGTCGAGCTCGGCGGCCGCCTGCTGCACCAGATGCGCGAGATGCACGGCCAGGCGTTCACCCCGGCCAACCTCGCCCTGCCGCTGCCCGAGCTCGTGGACGCGGTGCTCGACCCGATGATCGAGTTCAACTGCACGAACCCGGTCTTCCTCGCCCTGATGCACGGCTCCGAGATCCCGGGCCGAATCGCCGAGGAGCACGACGCCCTGCACGCCTCGCTCCTGGCCTCGGTCCAGAGCCTGTTCGAGCACCACCTGCCCGACCACACACCCGAAGACCGCACCCTCAAGGCCGAGATGACCTTCGCCGTCGTCAAGGGCGGCCTCACGCTCATCCTCGCCGCTGACGAAGGGCCGGCGCGCGACGCGGCGATCACCGAACTGAAGACCCTCCTGCTGCGCTACCTCGGCCCGCTCATCGGAGACTCCCCGGCACCGGCACCTGCCACCGCCGGCAGCGGCACCGGCGGCGCGCTCACCACGACTCCGCCCCGCTGACCGACTCCCCGACTCCGGCCCCGCGCCCCGCACCCGCGCCCCGCACCCGCACCCGCACCCGCACCCCGTACCCGCACCCTTCGCCCGGATCTTCGTCGCGAGGATCGGGAGGACGAGGGCGGAGAGCATCCCCGCCCCGACGAGCGCCGCCGCCTCGCCCGCCGTCAGCGCCTTGTCGTCGACCCCGATGGCGGTGATCGCGACGACGAGCGGCAGGACCGTGGACCGGTAGAGCAGCGTGCGGCCGCCGTCGAGCAGCGAGTCCGGGTCGAACTCGATGCCCTTCTTCAGGATCAGCGTGGTGTCGGAATACGACATGTCGGGTATCTAGCATGGCTCGCACCACCGCGGAGGGCACAGGCCCGGCAGGGCGCCGACGCACGACTGGATTCATACCCCCTAGGGGTATAGAATGTGCTTCAGTACGACCCTGTACCTGCACGCCCTCGAAGAGGAGACCGTCATGACCGCCGAGACGTCGACCGAACTCACCACCGTGTACCAGGTCAAGGGAATGACCTGCGGGCACTGCGAGGGCGCGGTCTCCAGCGAGATCTCCGAGATCGCCGGGGTCTCCTCCGTCAAGGCCGTGGCCTCCACCGGCCAGGTCACCGTCGTCTCCCAGGCCCCGCTCGACGAGGAGGCCGTCCGCGCCGCCGTCGACGAGGCGGGCTACGAGCTCGTCGGCCAGGCCTGAGACACCCGAGGGGTCCCCTGCCCGGGGCCGAGGCCCGGGCATACGCCCCCGGCACGCACGGACGGGGTCGTACCGTTATCCGGTACGGCCCCGCTCTGGTTTGGAACGGCACACATGACATCGAGCACCGCGCCCACCGCCACGACCGAGCTCGTCATCGGCGGGATGACCTGCGCCTCCTGCGCGGCCCGTGTCGAGAAGAAGCTCAACCGGATGGAAGGCGTCACCGCGACCGTCAACTACGCGACGGAGAGGGCGAGGATCGCGCACCCGGCGGAGACGCGGGTCGCCGATCTGATCGCGACGGTCGTACGGACCGGCTACACCGCGGAGGAGCCGGTCCCTCCCGCCCCGGAGCCGTCGGAGACGGCGCGCGAGGCCGATCCCGAGCTCGACTCGCTCCGCACCCGGCTGACCGTCTCGGCGGTGCTCTCCGCGCCGGTCGTCCTGCTCGCCATGGTGCCCGCCCTCCAGTTCGACAACTGGCAGTGGCTCTCCCTCACCCTCGCCGCACCCGTCGTCGTCTGGGGCGGGCTGCCCTTCCACCGCGCCGCCTGGACCAACCTGCGGCACGGCGCCGCGACCATGGACACCCTGGTCTCGATCGGCACGCTGGCCGCCTTCGGCTGGTCGCTGTGGGCCCTGTTCCTCGGCGATGCGGGCATGACCGGCATGCGCCACGGCTTCGACCTCACCCCCGGCGGCGCCGACGCCGCCTCCACGATCTACCTGGAGGTCGCCGCCGGCGTCGTCACCTTCATCCTGCTCGGCCGCTACCTGGAGGCCCGGGCCAAGCGGAAGGCGGGCTCCGCGCTGCGCGCCCTGATGGCACTCGGGGCGAAGGACGTGGCCGTGCTGAGGGACGGTACGGAGGTGCGGATCCCGGTGGACGCGCTGCGGGCCGGCGAGCTGTTCGTCGTACGGCCCGGCGAGAAGATCGCCACCGACGGAACGGTCGCCGAGGGCGCCTCCGCCGTCGACGCGTCCCTGCTCACCGGCGAGTCCGTACCGGTCGACGTGAGGTCCGGCGACCCGGTGACCGGCGGCTGCCTCAACACCTCGGGACGCCTCGTCGTCCGGGCGACCCGGGTCGGCGCCGACACCCAGCTCGCCCGGATGGCCAAGCTGGTCGAGGACGCCCAGAACGGCAAGGCCGAGGTGCAGCGCCTCGCCGACCGGATCTCCGCCGTCTTCGTCCCCGTGGTGCTCTACATCGCCCTCGGCACATTGCTGACCTGGCTTTTCGTGGTCCAGGACACCACGGGCGCGTTCACCGCGGCCGTCGCCGTACTGATCATCGCCTGCCCCTGCGCCCTGGGCCTCGCGACCCCGACCGCCCTCATGGTCGGCACCGGCCGCGGCGCCCAGCTCGGCATCCTGATCAAGGGCCCGGAGGTCCTGGAGTCCACCCACCACGTCGACACCGTCGTCCTCGACAAGACCGGGACGATCACCACCGGCCGGATGCGGCTGCGGAAGGTGTACGCGTACGAGGGCGTGGACGAGACCGAGCTGCTGCGCCTCGCGGGCGCCCTGGAACACGCCTCCGAGCACCCGGTCGCCCGGGCGGTCGCGGCGGGCGCCGCCGAGCGGCTCGGCGTGCCCGTGGGCGAGCTGCCCGTACCGGCGTCCTTCGAGAGCGTGCCCGGCCTCGGGGTGCGCGGCACGGTCGACGGCCGCACGCTCCTGGTCGGCCGCGCGGCGCTCCTGGAGGCGGAGGGGGTCGAGATCCCCGGGGTGCCGGAGCCGGGCGCCGTACAGGTCGCCTGGGACGGCCGGGCGCGCGGGGCGCTGACGGTCGCCGACGCCGTGAAGGAGACCAGCGCGGAGGCGGTCGCCCGGCTGCGCGCCCTCGGTCTGAGGCCGGTCCTGCTGACCGGGGACGGACGGGCGGTCGCCGAGACGGTGGCGGCGGAGGTGGGCATCGAGGCGGACCAGGTCTTCGCCGAGGTGCTGCCGCAGGAGAAGGTCGACGTCGTGCGGCGCCTCCAGACGGAGGGCCGGGTCGTCGCGATGGTCGGCGACGGAGTGAACGACGCCGCCGCGCTGGCCACGGCCGACCTGGGTCTGGCCATGGGCACCGGCACGGACGCGGCGATCGAGGCGAGCGATCTGACGCTGGTCCGGGGCGACCTGCGGGTGGCGGCGGACGCCATCAGGCTCGCGCGCCGGACCCTGGCGACGATCAAGGGGAACCTCGCGTGGGCGTTCGGTTACAACGTGGCGGCCCTGCCGCTGGCCGCGTTCGGGTTGCTGAACCCGATGATCGCCGGTTTGGCCATGGCATTTTCGTCCGTATTTGTCGTGACAAACAGCCTGCGACTTCGGAGGTTCACGTGAATTCACCTACACGTGACGCACAGGACCTTCACAAAGAGACCTAGATCACAGATATTTAGGGGTAACCATTCGGGCCGTTCGCGAGTCTAAGTGGGCGATGCCGAGAACGTCTTGGGGGACGTTCATGAGATGTCTTGGGGGACGTCTCAGGCAAGCGTTGGCCGGGGCACGTGCACCGGGGAGCTTTGAGCGGCCCTCCCGTACGTACGTACCCCGGCAGACCGCGTAGACCCGCCTAGCTTCTGCTGAACCCGGCAGACGCCCGGCCCGGATCCCGTGGGGGGAATCCGCACCGGGGATATGGAAAGCGCCCCGCTCGCCGACCCGTGGGGGGATCGGAAGCGGGGCGCTTTTCGTTCAGCGCCTCATGCGGCGCGCTCGTCGAGCGCCTCGTCGGCGCGGCGCCGGGCGCCGCGCGACGAGGAAGTGTGTCAGCGGCCCTCGACCGGGACGAAGTCGCGCAGGACCTCACCCGTGTAGATCTGGCGCGGGCGGCCGATGCGGGAACCCGGCTCCTTGATCATCTCGTGCCACTGGGCGATCCAGCCCGGGAGGCGGCCGAGCGCGAAGAGCACGGTGAACATCTCGGTCGGGAAGCCCATCGCGCGGTAGATGAGGCCCGTGTAGAAGTCCACGTTCGGGTAGAGGTTGCGCGAGACGAAGTAGTCGTCGGAGAGCGCGTGCTCCTCCAGCTTGAGCGCGATGTCCAGCAGCTCGTCGGACTTGCCGAGCGCGGAGAGCACGTCGTGCGCCGCAGCCTTGATGATCTTGGCGCGCGGGTCGAAGGACTTGTACACCCGGTGGCCGAAGCCCATCAGGCGGACGCCGTCCTCCTTGTTCTTCACCTTGTTGATGAAGGAGTCGACATCGCCGCCGTTGGCCTGGATGCCTTCCAGCATCTCCAGGACCGACTGGTTGGCGCCACCGTGCAGCGGGCCCCACAGGGCCGAGATGCCGGCGGAGATCGACGCGAACATGTTCGCCTGGCTCGAACCCACCAGACGGACGGTGGACGTCGAACAGTTCTGCTCGTGGTCCGCGTGCAGGATCAGCAGCTTGTCGAGCGCCGAGACCACGACCGGGTCGAGCTCGTACTCCTGGGCCGGGACCGAGAAGGTCATGCGCAGGAAGTTCTCGACGTACCCGAGGTCGTTGCGCGGGTAGACGAAGGGGTGGCCGATCGACTTCTTGTACGCGTACGCCGCGATCGTCGGCAGCTTGGCGAGCAGCCGGATCGTGGAGAGGTGACGCTGCTTCTCGTCGAACGGGTTGTGGCTGTCCTGGTAGAAGGTGGACAGCGCGGAGACCACCGAGGAGAGCATCGCCATCGGGTGGGCGTCCCGGGGGAAGCCGTCGAAGAAGCGCTTGACGTCCTCGTGCAGCAGCGTGTGCTGGGTGATCTCGTTCTTGAAGGTCGCGAGCTCGTCGACCTTGGGAAGCTCACCGTTGATCAGCAGGTACGCCACCTCAAGGAAGGTGGAGCGCTCCGCCAGCTGCTCGATGGGGTAGCCGCGGTACCGCAGAATGCCCTGCTCGCCGTCGAGGTAGGTGATGGCGGATTTATAGGCGGCGGTGTTGCCGTATCCGCTGTCCAGGGTGACCAGACCGGTCTGGGCTCGGAGCTTCCCGATGTCGAAGCCCTTGTCGCCGACGGTGCTCTCGACCACCGGGTAGGTGTATTCACCGTCCGCGTACCGCAGTACTACAGAGTTGTCGCTCACGTCATCCCTCACCGACGTAGTGCCTCTTCTTCGAGGTGCCCTGACTGTCTCTACCATCCCCCATTTGGCTCAGGAGAGTGCACTCGGGGTCGACCATTGGGCCATTTGGCGGCACTCAGTGCCGCCAACCTGCTCATCTTGCCCCCTTCGCCCCGTTCGGGGAAGTCCGGGGTGGTCTTTCACACGGCTGCCGAGAGCCGGTGGGCCAGGGCGGTGAACCGTCTGCCTGCGGAAACCGTGCGAACGGCCTGCGCGATCGCCTTCCGCGAACCGACCAGGACCACCAGCTTCTTCGCCCGGGTGACGGCCGTGTAGAGCAGGTTCCGCTGGAGCATCATCCAGGCGCTGTTGGTGACGGGGATCACGACGGCCGGATACTCGCTGCCCTGCGAGCGGTGGATCGTGACGGCGTACGCGTGGGCCAGCTCGTCCAGCTCGTCGAAGTCGTAGCCGACCTCCTCGTCCTCGTCGGTGCGCACGGTCAGCCGCTGTTCCACGGTGTCGAGCGAGGTCACGACACCGACGGTGCCGTTGAAGACGCCGTTGGCGCCCTTCTCGTAGTTGTTGCGGATCTGGGTGACCTTGTCGCCGACGCGGAAGACCCGGCCGCCGAACCGCTTCTCGGGGAGGTCGGGGCGGGCCGGGGTGATCGCCTGCTGGAGCAGACCGTTGAGCGCGCCGGCTCCGGCGGGGCCGCGGTGCATGGGCGCCAGGACCTGGACGTCCCGGCGGGGGTCGAGCCCGAACTTGGCGGGAATCCGCCGCGCCGCGACCTCGACGGCGACCCGGGCGGCATCCTCCGTCTCGTCCTCCGCGAAGAGGAAGAAGTCCGGCAGACCGGTGGTGACGGGCGGCAGACCGGCGTTGATGCGGTGGGCGTTGGTGACGACCCCGGACTGCTGCGCCTGACGGAAGATCCGGGTCAGCCGGACGGCCGGCACCGGGCTGCCGGGGGCCAGCAGATCGCCGAGCACCTCCCCCGCGCCGACCGAGGGCAGCTGGTCCACGTCACCCACGAGGAGGAGGTGGGCACCGGGTGCCACGGCCTTCACGAGCTTGTTGGCGAGCAGCAGATCGAGCATGGACGCCTCGTCCACGACGACCAGGTCGGCGTCGAGCGGGCGGTCCCGGTCGTAGGCCGCGTCCCCGCCCGGCTTGAGCTCCAGGAGCCGGTGGACGGTCGACGCGTCGGTACCGGTCAGCTCGGCGAGGCGCTTCGCGGCGCGGCCGGTGGGCGCGGCGAGGACGACCTTGGCCCGCTTGGCCCGGGCCAGCTCCACGATCGAGCGGACGGTGAACGACTTCCCGCACCCCGGGCCGCCGGTGAGGACGGCGACCTTACGGGTCAGGGCGAGCCGCACCGCCTCCTCCTGCTCGGGCGCGAGGGAGGCGCCGGTACGGTCGGCGAGCCAGGCGAGGGCCTTGTCCCAGGCGACGTCCCGGAAGGCCGCCATCCGGTCCTCGGGGGCGTGCAGCAGGCGCTTCGTCTGTGCGGCGAGGGAGAGTTCGGCGCGGTGGAACGGGATGAGGTACACCGCCGTGACGGGCAGCCCCTCGGGCCCGGGCACGGCCTCCCTCACCACGCCCTCCGGATCCTGCGCCAGCTCGGCGAGACACTCGATGACGAGCCCCGTGTCGACCTGGAGCAGCTTCACCGCCTCGCGGATGAGCTGCTCCTCGGGCAGGAAGCAGTGCCCCTGGTCGGTGGACTGGGACAGGGCGTACTGCAGCCCCGCCTTGACCCGGTCCGGGCTGTCGTGCGGGATCCCGACCGACTGGGCGATCTTGTCGGCGGTGAGGAAGCCGATGCCCCAGACGTCGGCGGCCAGCCGGTAGGGCTGGTTCCGCACGACGGAGATGGAGGCGTCTGCGTACTTCTTGTAGATGCGCACGGCGATGGAGGTGGAGACCCCCACGCCCTGGAGGAACACCATCACCTCCTTGATGGCCTTCTGCTCCTCCCAGGCGGCGGTGATGTTCTTCGTCCGCTTGGGCCCGAGCCCCGGCACCTCGATCAGCCGGGCCGGAGCGGCCTCCAGGATGTCGAGGGTGTCCACGCCGAAGTGCTGGGTGATGCGGTCGGCGAAGACGGGCCCGATGCCCTTGACCAGCCCGGAGCCGAGGTAGCGGCGTATGCCCTGGACGGTGGCGGGCAGCACGGTCGTGTAGTTCTCGACCGTGAACTGCTTGCCGTACTGCGGATGGGAGCCCCAACGCCCCTGCATCCGCAGCGACTCACCCGGCTGAGCCCCGAGCAGCGCCCCGACGACCGTGAGGAGATCGCCGCCACCGCGCCCGGTGTCGACCCGGGCGACCGTGTACCCGCTCTCCTCGTTGGCATAGGTGATCCGCTCCAGCACCCCTTCGACGACCGCCTGACCCTGACCCTGGTTGGACATGCCCCGACGGTAGCGAAGGCCTCGGACACCCGGGCCGGTGATCCGGCGAACCTGTGGAACGCTCAGGCCCTCGCATTCCCGAGCCGTGCGCCCCGGCTCTCCGCGACCCGCTTGACGTCCCGCAGCGACTCGGCGAGCCGGCAGGCGAGATAACGCAGCTCGCCGCCGCTCGCCCGGCGATCGGCGAGCAGCTCGTCGGCGTGGCCGAGCAGGTCGCCCGCCATGCCTAGCTGGACACTCTCGATGCCGTCCGCGAGCCGCGACAGATAGCCGTCGCCATCGCCCGCCAGGTAACACGGCTTGCCCTCCTCCCCCGTCCAGGGCAGCAACCGCGCCTCGCCGAGGAAATCCTTCACCATCGACCCTCTTTCGTCGCGCTGTGTATCGAACTCCTCACAGCCTGGGGTGGGGCGCGGCTACGATTCCAGTGCCGGAGGCTTGACAGCACACCCGTCAGGTTGGGGAGTTGGTCGCATGGAGCAGCGCCGTAAGCCGCGTACACCGCGTGAGAAGTACGGGGAGGAGCTGAGGCTGCGTCGGGTGGCGGCCGGCCTCACTCAGGAGGCACTTGGCGATCTGGTCGTCTGCTCGCCCACGCTGATCAGCCACTTCGAGGCGGGCAGAAGGCTCCCCAAGCCCGACGACGCGCGGCGGGTGGACCGGGCGCTCGGGACGGACGGGTTCTTCGCGCGATGGCTGGAGGACCTGGAGTCGAAGTACGCGGACCACTTCGCCTCGGCGGCCGAGCTGGAGAAGCAGGCCACGCTGATCGAACAGTTCGCGCTGTCGCTGGTTCCAGGCGTGTTCCAGACACCGGACTACGCTCGCGCCCTGTTCCAGGCGTACCGGCCGAATCACACGGCGGAGGAACTTGACGAGGCCGTCGTCATCCGAACAAAGCGTTCCCGGCTGCTCGACGGGCCGTTGAACCCTGTCATCTGGACACTGCTCGACGAGGCCGTGCTGCGACGCGTGGTCGGGGGACGGCAGGTCATGGCGGAACAGCTGCACAAGATCGCCGACTTGGCCGAGGCCGGACGGATCCGGCTGCACGTGCTGCCGAACAGCGCCGGGGCACACGCGCTCCAGCAGAGCCTGCTCACTCTCATGAGCTTCGAGGACTCCGCCCCGGTCGCTTACGTGGAAGCATTTCTCACGGGCAACCTGATGGACGATCCGTCCCTGGTGAACAGCAGTCGCACGGCCTACGCTCTTGCGCTGAGCGATGCACTGTCGCAACAGGAGTCACTGGCCCTGGTCAGGTCAGCAGCAGAGGAACACGCACATGGTCAGCAGTGAGCGCGCCGTCGTCGGCTCGTCCTCCCTCACCGGGTGGTACAAGTCGAGCTACAGCGGCGGCGATCAAGGAGAATGCGTCGAGGTCGCCCATGGCCACGCCGGCGTACCCGTCCGCGACAGCAAGGCCGCCACGGGACCGGCCCTGGTCTTCTCGGCGGACGGCTGGTCCTCCTTCGTCACGGCGGTCAAACACGGCTGCTTCGACTGCCGTCGCGGCTGACTCGGCGAGGGCCGAGCGGGTATCGAGGACCTCGGACAGCGTGACGTGCCCGTAAGGCAGTTGACGCCTCGAACGCAGCACGTAGAGTCCCGGCGTGAGCGAGACAGACGATCTGACGCCGGCCGAGTCACGTGTCTGGCGGGCCTTTCCGCGCGGAGAATCCGTGGACTTTCGCGCCGCCGAGAACGAGGATCCGGCGCTTGGCGCCACCTGGGGTGCCGAGCGAACCGTACGGGCGAGCGTGCTGCGGAGGCTGCTGCTCACCTCTCCGCAGCGCGAGGGGGAGATCGCCGCGCTGAAGATCACGGGGGCGCGCATCACTGGCGTACTGGACCTGAAGTACGCCACGATCGACGCCGCCATCCGGCTGAGCCACTGCCGGTTCGACGACGCTCCCGACCTGTACGGCGCCCAGCTGCGCCAGCTCAACCTGAGCACGTCCGTCCTGCCGGGCCTGACCGCGGCAACCGTGCGGGTCGAGGGGGTGCTGCGGATGACGGACTGCCGCATGCGGGGGCCGGTACGGCTCAGCGGCGCCCAGATATCCGGGGCGCTGTTCATGGAACGGGCGGAGTTCACGGCACTCGACGACTCCGAGCCGGTGCTGCAGCTCAACCAGGTGGCGATCGGCGACGACCTGTGGGCGCCGGAGATGCGCGCACACGGGCAGGTACGTCTCACCGGCGCCACGGTCGCCGGGCGGATCAACGTTCAGGACGCCGAGTTCGACAAGCCCGACGGCATCGCGCTGGACGCACAGAACCTCACCGTGGGCGCCCACGTACGGGCGCGGTGCATCCGTGCGCAGGGCCGGCTCGACCTCCGGGGTGCGCGCATACCGGGCCGTCTGGACCTGCTCCACGCCCGCCTGTCGCATCCCGGCGACACGGCGCTACGGGCGAGCAGTTGTGTCATCGGTGAGCTCTGGCTGCGTGGGGGCGACCGCATCGAGGGTGCCCTGAATCTGAGGCGCTCCCAGATAGAGATCCTGACTCTTGACCCGGAGATGCTGCCGGATCAGGTATATCTCGGCAATCTCACGTACACCGTGCTCACCCCGCACGAGCCCGCACCGCGCCGCATCCCGATGCTGGAGCGGGAGGACGGCCGGTACGAGCCGTACGGCTACGAGCAGTTGACGGCGAGCTACCGCCACGCCGGTGACGACGACGCAGCCCGACTCGTCCAACTCGCCAAGCAGCGACGTCGACGCGCCACACTCGCCTGGTACGGGCGCCTGTGGGGATACGTCCAGGACGCGACCGTCGGATACGGGTTCCGCCCGTTGCGCGCGGCAGTCTGGCTGCTGTCCTTCATGGCCATTGGATCCGTCGCGTACGGCATGGACCACCCACGTCCCCTCAAAGCGGACGAGGCCCCCGAGTTCAACCCCGTCTTCTACACCCTCGACCTGCTGCTGCCGGTCGTCACCTTCGGCCAGGAGTCGGCGTTCGCCCCTGACGGCTGGCACCAGTGGCTGTCGTACGCCCTGATCATCACCGGCTGGATCCTGGCGACGGCGATCGTCACGGGCGTGACCCGCGCGGTCAGCCGCCAATGATCCCCGTCCAAGCGGAGGCTCGCCGGGCTCCTGGCCGCTTCCCGCCCAGGAGCCCGAGCCCGCAAGGTCCGTCCCGGCGTACCGAGCGTCGGAAGCGTGGCGTTTCCCGCATGAGTGACGACCCGCTCCAGAACGGCGTAACGCAAGAGCTGGGCGCGGCCGGCTCCATCCGGCCACCTGCCACCCAACGGCACCGGCGGCCGATCGCCCCCGGCCCCCGGCCTCAGATCTCCAAGAAGCTCTCCACCGTCTCCTCCAGGACCTCCACCCCGTCTCTCGACCAGAGCTCGTCGTTGAAGAGCTCCACCTCGATCGGGCCCCGGTAGCCCGCCTCCTCCACCAGGGCGCACCAGGCCCCGAGGTCGATCGCGCCGTCGCCCAGCCGGCCTCTGCCGTTGAGGACGCCCGCGGGCAGGGGGGTCGTCCAGTCCGCCAGTTGGAAGGCGTGGATGCGGGACGCGGCGCCCGCGCGGGCGACCGCGGCCGGGGCGCGGTCGTCCCACCAGACGTGGTACGTGTCCACCACCACGCCCACCTGCGAGGCCGGGAACCGTTCGGCGATCGCCAGGGCCTGGTCCAGGGTGGAGATCGCGCAGCGGTCCGACGCGTACATCGGGTGGAGGGGTTCGATCGCCAGACGGACCCCGCGATCGCCCGCGTACGGGGCGAGTTCGGCGATCGCGTCCGTGATCCGGGCGCGGGCCGCCGACAGGTCGCGGCTGCCGGGGGCGAGGCCGCCCGAGACCAGGACCAGGGTGTCCGTGCCCAGGGCCGCCGCCTCGGCGATCGCCGCGCGGTTGTCGTCCAGCGAGTCCGCCGTCGTGAAGAAGCCGCCCCGGCAGAGCGACGTGACCGACAGGCCCGCGTCGCGTACCAGCTTGGCCGCCGCCTCCAGGCCGTACTCCGCGACCGGCTCCCGCCACAGGCCCACGCCCGGGACCGAGAGCCGTACGCACTGCTCGACCAGCTCCGGCAGCGACAGCTGCCTCACCGTCATCTGGTTGATGCTGAACCGCGAGAGAAGGCTCACCGGGGGACTCCGTACACCGTCAGCAGCGACCTCATCCGGGACTCCGCCAGCTCCGGGTCGGGGAACAGTCCGAGCCCGTCCGCCAGTTCGTACGCCCGGGCCAGGTGCGGCAGCGAGCGGGCGGACTGCAGGCCGCCGACCATCGTGAAGTGGTCCTGGTGGCCCGCCAGCCAGGCGAGGAACACGACCCCCGTCTTGTAGAAGCGGGTCGGCGCCTCGAAGAGGTGGCGGGAGAGCTCCACGGTGGGGTCGAGCAGCGCCCGGAAGCCGTCCACGTCGCCCGTGTCCAGGATCCTCACCGCCTCCGCCGCCAGCGGACCCAGCGGGTCGAAGATGCCGAGCAGGGCGTGGCTGAAACCCTGTTCGTCGCCCGCGATGAGCTCCGGGTAGTGGAAGTCGTCACCGGTGTAGCAGCGCACTCCCTCCGGGAGCCGGCGGCGCAGGTCGATCTCGCGCCGGGCGTCGAGGAGGGAGACCTTGATGCCGTCGACCTTGTCCGGGTGGGCCGCGATGACCTCCAGGAAGGTGTCGGTCGCGGTGTCGAGGTCGGCCGAGCCCCAGTAGCCGTCGAGCGCCGGGTCGAACATCGGGCCGAGCCAGTGCAGGATCACCGGTTCGCTCGCCTGGCGCAGGAGGTGGCCGTACGTGTCGAGGTAGTCGTCCGGGCCCTCCGCGGCGGCCGCGAGGGCGCGCGAGGCCATCAGGACCGGCTGGGCGCCGGTCTCCTCGACGAGGGCGAGCTGCTCCTCGTACGCCTTGCGGACGGACACGAGGTCTGCGGCTCCGGTGAGCTGGTCCGTGCCCACTCCGCACGCGATCCGGCCCCCCACCGCCCTCGCCTCCGCCCCCGAGCGGCGGATCAGCTCCGCCGCGCCCGCCCAGTCCAGGCCCATCCCGCGCTGCGCGGTGTCCATCGCCTCCGCGACGCCGAGGCCCTGCGCCCAGAGGTGGCGGCGGAAGGCGAGCGTGGCGTCCCAGTCGACGGCCGCCGGACCGTCGGGGGTGGTGTCGGCGTACGGGTCGGCGACGACGTGGGCGGCCGAGAAGACCGTACGGGAGGTCGGCGCGCCGCCCGGGGTGGCCGGGGTGCGGGCGGGGCGCGGGCTGTACTCCCGTACTCCGCCCGCGCCGTCGGGGAGGCGGATCACAGCGACACCTCCGGGACCTCCAGGCGCCGGCCCTCGGCCGAGGACCGCAGTCCCAGCTCGGCGAGCTGGACGCCGCGCGCGCCCGCGAGCAGGTCCCAGTGGTACGGCTCGTCGAGGACGACGTGGCGCAGGAAGAGCTCCCACTGGGCCTTGAAGCCGTTGTCGAAGACGGCGTTGTCCGGAACCTCCTGCCACTGGTCGCGGAAGGGCTCGGTCGCCGGGATGTCCGGGTTCCAGACGGGCTTGGGGGTGGCCGAACGGTGCTGGACGCGGCAGTCGCGCAGTCCGGCGACGGCGGAGCCGTGGGTGCCGTCGACCTGGAACTCGACGAGCTCGTCGCGGTTGACGCGGACCGTCCAGGAGGAGTTGATCTGGGCGACGGCCCCGCCCTCCAGCTGGAAGATGCCGTACGCGGCGTCGTCGGCGGTCGCGGCGTACGGCTTCCCGTGCTCGTCCCACCGCTCCGGTACGTGCGTGGCGACGTGCGCGGTGACGGCCGTGACCCGGCCGAACAGCTCGTGGAGCACGTACTCCCAGTGCGGGAACATGTCGACGACGATGCCGCCGCCGTCCTCGGCGCGGTAGTTCCAGCTCGGGCGCTGGGCGTCCTGCCAGTCGCCCTCGAAGACCCAGTAGCCGAACTCCCCGCGCACGGAGAGGATCCGGCCGAAGAAGCCGCCGTCGATGAGGCGCTTCAGCTTGAGCAGGCCCGGCAGGAAGATCTTGTCCTGGACGACGCCGTGCTTGACGCCCTGCTCCGTGGCGAGCCGGGCGAGTTCCAGGGCGCCGGCCAGGTCTCCGGCGGTCGGCTTCTCGGTGTAGACGTGCTTCCCGGCGGCGACGGCCTTCCGGATCGCCTCGGCGCGGGCGGAGGTGACCTGGGCGTCGAAGTAGATCTCCACCGTCTCGTCGGCGAGGACGGCGTCGAGGTCGGTGGACCACTCGGTGAGACCGTGCCGTTCGGCGAGCGCGCGCAGGGCGTGCTCGCGGCGGCCGACGAGGACGGGCTCGGGCCAGAGGGTCTCGCCGTTGCCGAGGTCGAGCCCGCCCTGCTCGCGCAGGGCGAGGATCGAGCGGACGAGGTGCTGGCGGTAGCCCATACGCCCGGTGACGCCGTTCATGGCGATACGGACTGTCCTGCGTGTCACGAAGGTGCCTCCATCACGTGCGTACTCCCAAACAGAAAGCGCTTTCTACGAACGAAGACGCTAGCCTGCCGACAACACACCGGACAAGGGGTCCGCCCTCCTCACCCGGTGCCGCACGCTGGATCCACCGATTTCTCCCCGGAGGTACGCGATGACCGTGACGCTGGCGGATGTGGCCGCGCGTGCCCAGGTCTCCCCCGCCACCGTCTCCCGTGTCCTGAACGGCAACTACCCGGTCGCCGCGTCGACCAGGGAGCGGGTGCTGCGGGCGGTGGACGAGCTGGACTACGTACTGAACGGGCCCGCGAGCTCACTCGCCGCCGCCACGTCCGACCTGATCGGCATCCTCGTCAACGACATCGCCGACCCCTTCTTCGGGATCATGGCGGGCGCGGCGCAGAACGCGATCGGGGAAGGGGCGCCGGGCCGGGCGGGCGGCGAGAAGCTGGCCGTCGTCTGCAACACGGGCGGCTCGCCCGAGCGCGAACTCACGTACCTCACGCTGCTCCAGCGGCAGCGCGCCGCCGCCGTCATCCTGACCGGCGGGTCCCTGGAGGACCCGGACCACATGGCGGCCGTGTCGGCGAAGCTCGCGAAGCTGACGGACGCGGGGACCCGGATCGTGCTGTGCGGACGGCCGCCGGTGCGGGGCGACGCGAGCGTGGCGGCGCTCACCTTCGACAACCGGGCGGGGGCGCGGCGGCTCGCCGAGCACCTGCTCTCGCTCGGGCACCGGCGGATCGGTTACGTGGCGGGACCGGCGGACCGGACGACGACCCGGCACCGGCTGGAGGGCCACCGGGAGGCGCTCGCGGCGGCCGGGGTGGCGGAGGGGCCGACGGTGCACGGCCGGTACGACCGGCGGTCCGGTTACGACGCGACCCTCGAACTCCTGCGCAGGGAGCCTTCGCTGACGGCGGTCGTGGCGGCCAACGACACGGTGGCGCTGGGCGCGTGCGCGGCGCTGCGGGACCGGGGGCTGCGGATTCCGGAGGACGTGTCGGTGGCCGGCTTCGACGACCTGCCGTTCTCGGTCGACGCGGTCCCGGCGCTGACGACGGTACGGCTCCCGCTCCACGACGCGGGTGCCCGTGCGGGCCGCCTCGCGGTGGGCACGGAGGAGCCCCCGCCGGGCGGGGTGACGACGATCCCCGCGGAGCTGCTGGTACGGGACTCCACGGCGCGCCCCCGGGACTGACGGGGCCCGCCCGCGCGCCCCAGGGACCGACGAGGCCGCCCGCGCGCCCAGGGACCGACGAGGCCGCCCGCGCGCCCCAGGGACCGACCGGGCCCGCCCGCGAGCCCCCGGGACCGACGGGGCCCGACCGCGCCCCCCAGGGACCGACCGGGCCCGCCCGCGCCCCCGGGACCGACGGGGCCCGACCGCGCGCCCCAGGGACCGACGGGGCCCGACCGCGCGCCCCCGGGCCTACGCTCCCGCGGGTGCGGCCAGTCCCGTGGCGTCGAGGATCGCGGTCACCGTCTCCTCCACCGACAACTCCGCGTTGTCGATCCAGATGCCGTCGGCCGCGAGTTCCTCGCGCATCGCGCCGTCCAGCGGGGCCCAGTCGGTCGTCAGGCGCTTGTCGCGGGCGTTGTTGCGTTCCCACGCCTTGGCCGGGCCGGGCGCGAGGAAGACCGTGTGGAAGGGCCGGGCCCTCAGGGTCGCGCGGTAGAAGTCGAGGTGGACGCGGCGGACCACGACGTCGTCCACGACCGGCAGGAAGCCGGCGGTCGTGAAGCTGTCCGCCAGCAGGCACGCGTTGCGGGCGCGCAGGAAGATCTGACGGTCGGCCTCCGGGTCGTGCTCCATCGTCGGCCAGTGGCCGCCGCTGACGATCAGCTCCTGGAGCCCGTCCACCTCGATGTGCGCGGCCCTCGCGAACCGGGCCGCCAGGGCCGCCGCGACCGTCGACTTGCCGCTGCCGGGGATCCCGCTCAACAGCAGTGCTGCGGGGGCGGGTTCACGGTCGACCGGTACCAGGTCGAAGGACATCGGGGGCTCCTCTCGATCAAGGAACCAAGGTTACGTTCGGCTCCGGCCGCACCGCGCCGCCGGTCCGTCACACCCGCACCGCCGCGCCTCCGGCGGGGGCCGGGGTCGCCGCCCGGCCTCCCCCGCGCGACAGCGAGGTCAGCGCCACCCCGCCGACGAGCAGCGCCGCCGCGCACCAGCGCAGGGGGCTGACGCCCTCGCCCAGGAAGAGCGCCGCCGAGGACATCCCGAAGACCGGGACCAGGAGCGAGAACGGGGCCACCGAGGACGCCGGATAGCGCCGCAGGAGCCATCCCCAGGCGCCGAAGCCGAAGATGGTGACGACCCAGGCGACGTAGAGGACGACGCCCACGCCCGCCCAGTCGAGCCCCCGCAGCGCCGCCAGGTCCCGGTCCGGGCCCTCCAGGAGGAGGGAGAGGGCGAGGAGCGGCAGGATGGGCACGACGCTGACCCAGACCATGAAGTTGAGCGCGTCCGGCGGGGACGCCTTGCGGGTCAGGACGTTGGAGACGCCCCAGCAGGCCGCCGCGGCGATGCAGAGCACGAAGCCCGCGAGCGGGCCGCTCGCGCCCTCGTCGACCGCCGCCACGCCGATGCCCGCGAGTGCGACCGCCATGCCCACCGTCTTCACAGTCCCCGGCCGTTCGCCGAGCGCGACGAAGGCGAACAGGGCCGTGAAGACCGCCTGGATCTGGAGGATCAGCGAGGAGAGCCCGGCGGGAGCGCCGAGGTCCATGCCCGTGAAGAGAAGGCCGAACTTGGCGACTCCCAGGGCGAGACCCACCCCCACGATCCACTTCCAGGCGACCTTGGGCCGGCCGACCAGGAACACGGCCGGGAGCGCGGCGGCGAGGAAGCGGAGGGCGGAGAAGAGCAGCGGCGGGAAGTGGTCGAGGCCGACCTCGATGACGACGAAGTTGACTCCCCAGAGGGCGGCGACGAGCGCGGCCAGGGCGATGTGGGCAGGGCGCATGGAGAGAGCGTCACGCATGACGACCGTGTAGCACCAGCACGTTTCCCTTCATGGTTGGATGAAGCAACGCTTCATCCAACCGGTTCGTCAGGAGCCCGCCGTGCTCGATCTCGGACGCCTGCGCGCCCTCCATGCCGTCGCCGTGCACGGTTCGGTGGGCGCCGCGGCCGCCGCCCTCGGCTTCAGCCCGTCGGCGGTCTCCCAGCAGATCGCCAAGCTGGAGCGCGAGACCCGTACGACCCTGCTCGAACGCCGTGGCCGCGGCGTGCGGCTCACCGACGAGGCCCACCAACTGGCGGCCACGGCAGAGCAGTTGCTGGCGATCGTGGAGGAGGCGGAGGTAAGGCTCGAAGAGCGGCGCGGGCTCCCCTCGGGGCGCCTGTCGATCGGGTGTTTCGCGAGCGCCGCGCGCGGTCTCATGCCCCGGGTCCTCGCCGAGCTGGCCACCCGTCACCCTGCCCTCGACGCCCGCCTCACGGAGGTCGACCCGCACATCTCGGTCGAGCTCGTCGAACGCGGGGTGATCGACCTCGCGGTCGCCCACGACTGGGACATCGCCCCGATGCCGGTCCCGCCGGGGGTCGAGCACGCGGTGATCGGCGACGACCTGTGCGACGTACTCGTACCGCGCGACCATCCGATGGCGGCGCGCGCGTCGGTACGGCGGGAGGAGCTGGCGGACGAGCGGTGGATCACCCAGCCGCCCGGGTCGGTCTGCCACGACTGGCTGATGCGGACACTGCGGGCCACCGGATACGAGCCGCGCATCGTCCACCAGGCGGAGGAGAACCACACCCAGGTCGCCCTGGTCGCCGCGGGCCTCGGGATCGCGCTGGTGCCGCGTCTCGGCCGCGGCACACTGCCGCCCGAGGTGACCCCGATCCGGCTGGACCCGATGCCGACGCGCCGGCTGCACGCGCTCTGGCGCACCGGCGCGGCCCGCCGCCCCGCGATCACCGAGACGGTCCGCACGCTCCGGGAGCTCTGGCCCGAGGTCTCCGCCCCGATCTGAACCGACCGCCCGCCCGCACCGCCGCCCGCGCTGCCCGCCCGCACCGCCGTTCGCACCGCCGCCCGCACCGCCGCCCGCGCCGCCCGCCCGCGCCGCCCGTCCGCACCGCCGCCCGCACCGCCGTTCGCGCCGATCCTTGCGCGGATCCTTGACCTGGCAGTTACTTTCGGGCTATCCGTTGCACCTTGGAAGTTTCCTTCACCACTTCCCTCGACCCCGCACGGCCGGAAGGAGCATCAGTGCACCACCGCGCCCCCTCCCGACGCACCCTCCTCACCGTCACCGCCGCCGCCGCGGCCGCCGCCGTCACCGGCGCCGCCCCGCTCGCCCACGCCGAACCGGTCGACGGCGCCCCGTCGGCCGACAGCGCCATGTCGGACGACAGCGCCGAGTCGACCAAGAGTCTCCAGCGGCTCATCTCCCGTATGTCGCTGGAGGAGAAGGTCGGCCAGCTCTTCGTGATGCGGGTGTACGGGCACTCCGCCACCGCGCCCGACCAGGCCGACATCGATGCCAACCTCAAGGAGATCGGCGTCCGCACGGCCGCCGAACTCGTCGAGAAGTACCACGTCGGCGGCGTCATCTACTTCTCCTGGGCGCACAACACCCGTGACCCGCAGCAGATCGCCGAGCTCTCCAACGGCATCCAGCGGGCGGGCCTCGCCCAGCCCACCCCGCTCCCCCTGCTGATCTCCACCGACCAGGAGCACGGCATCGTCTGCCGGGTCGGCAAGCCGGCCACCCTGCTCCCGGGCGCGATGGCGCTCGGCGCCGGAGGTTCCCGCTCCGACGCCCGCGACGCCGCCCGGATCGCGGGCACCGAGCTGGCCGCCCTCGGCATCCGGCAGAACTACGCGCCCGTCGCCGACGTCAACGTCAACCCCGCCAACCCCGTCATCGGCGTCCGCTCCTTCGGCTCCGACCCGCAAGCCGTCGCCACCATGGTGTCCGCCCAGGTCAAGGGGTACCAGGAGGCGGGAATCGCGGCGACCTCCAAGCACTTCCCCGGCCACGGCGACACGGCCACCGACAGCCACTACGGCCTGCCGACCATCACGCACACCCGCGCGCAGTGGGCCGAGCTCGACGCCCCGCCGTTCCGGGCCGCGATCGCCGCCGGCATCGACTCGATCATGACGGCGCACATCGTCGTGCCCGCGCTCGACCCGAGCGAGGACCCGGCGACCCTCTCCCACCCGATCCTGACCGGCATCCTGCGCGAGCAACTCGGCTACGACGGCGTGGTGGTGACCGACTCCCTCGGCATGGAGGGCGTCCGGACGAAGTACGGCGACGACCGTGTGCCCGTCCTCGCGCTCAGGGCGGGCGTGGACCAGCTGCTCAACCCGCCGAAGCTGGACGTCGCCTGGAACGCGGTCCTCCAGGCCGTGAAGAACGGCGAACTGACCGAGGCCCGGATCGACGAGTCCCTCCTGCGGATCCTGCGCCTCAAGGCCAAGCTGGGGCTCTTCCGCCGGCCGTACGTCACCGGTCGCGGAGTCAACCGGGCGGTCGGCACCGCCGCCCACCTGGCGCGCGCCGACCGGATCGCCGAACAGACCACCACTCTGCTCGTCAACACGGGCGGGTTCCTGCCGGTCAGCCGCCGCAGCCACGGCCGCGTGCTGGTCGTGGGCGCCGATCCCGCCTCGCCGTCGGGCACCACGGGACCCCCGACCGGCACCCTGGCAGCCGCCTTCACCGAACTCGGCTTCACCGCCACGGCGCTGTCCACGGGGATCACCCCCACGGCGACGAGGATCGAGGAGGCGGTGGCGGCCGCGGCGGGCAAGGACCTGGTCGTCGTCGGCACGTACAACGTCTCGGCGACCAGCACCCAGCGGACCCTCGTCGACCGGCTCGTCGCGACCGGGGTGCCCGTCGTGACGATCGCGATCCGCAACCCGTACGACGTCGCCTGGACCACCGGGCAGCGGGCCACGCTCGCCGCCTACTCCTGGACCGACGTCGAGCTGCGGGCCGCGGTACGGGTCCTCGCGGGCCACGCCCGGCCGCACGGCCGTCTGCCCGTCCCCGTACAGCGGGCGGACGATCCGACGCGGGTGCTGTACCCGGTCGGCCACGGGCTGTCCTACGCGTGACGTAACTCCCGGCCCGGACCCCCCGTTCTCCCTGGCGTGCGCCCGCCCCCGCGGGCCACCCTGGATTCGGAGATCGGGGGGTCTTTTCATGCGCGCTCGCAGGAGCGGGGCGGGACTCGCCCTGGCGTGCGCGGGTCTGCTGCTGGCGCTGACCGGCTGTCAGGGGACGGCGGACGGGTGGCCGCCCCGGCCCGTCACGTACACGAGCTCGCCCGACGGCCACGGGGCGATGTTCCTCGGGGCCGGGGACTGTTCCACGCGCGGGACGGTGTTCCGCGAGGTCCCGTGCACCAGCGAGAGGGCCGTCGCGCGGGTGTCGACCCGGTACCAGGGCGGGACCTCGGGCGGTCCTACGTGCCCGGCGACCACGGACTTCGTGCTGCACGTCTCGGAGGGCCGGCCCGCGGCGGACGAGAACGGGGACGGGGCCGTGCCGCGCGGATACGCCTGCATGCGGAATCTGGAGCCGCCCCATCCGGGCGACCCCGGGAAGGGCGGCGGGCCGCACACGATCGTCGGGGACTGCGTCTCGTCCTCGCGCGAGGGCCGGGTGAAGGAGATGCCGTGCGACGGGTCGGGGGCGGAACGGCCGGCGTTCCGGGTCGCGTCGGCGGTCACGGTCCGCGACCGCTGCCCGCCGTCCACGGCGCTGTTCGTGTCGCTGGGCGGCGAGCGCCCCGTGGGCTGCGCCCGGCGGCTGTGACACCGCCGGGCGCAGCGGACACCGCTACGGGCGGACGCCCCGCTCCCGGTTCAGTTCGTCGTCCGCCGGCTTGTCGAGGCGGGCGTCGAAGCGGGCCAGGGGCTGCGCGGCCGACGCCGCCGGGGCGTCGACCCCGGCCCAGGCGAGGATGCGGGCCGTGGCCTTGGTGCGCTCGGCCTCGACGAGGCCGGCGACCTGGGCGCCGTGGTTGGCTCCGGGGGCCGTGAAGACGTAGCTGTCACGGGCGCCCTTGCCGACGCGGAACGGCTCCGCTCCCCACGGGTCGTTGCCGCCGTACACGAACAGCATCCGGTCGGCGTTCTTGCGGACCCAGTCGTCCACGTCCCGCATCGCCGACGGCCTGAACGTCGTCGGGATCTCACGCGGTACGAAGTTCCGCGCCGGCTGGTAGCCGTAGCGCGTCAGGCCCTTGAGGTGGGGCAGCTTGATGCTGGGCGAGCCGAGCTCGGTGGCCGCCTGGTAGTAGTACGGCGTGTACGGGTCGAGGCCCTGGTCGGTGTAGAAGGACCAGCCCGAGTAGGCGTCGATCGTCTCGTAGACCTCGTCGTCGGTCGCGGTCGCGGCCTCCGGGACCGAACCGCAGACGTCCTCGCCGTAGTACTGCCAGAAGCCCCAGACGAAGTCGAGGACGACGGCCTCGTACGCCTTGTCGAGGGTGCCGACGGTGTTGAACGTGGCGCCCTCGGCCTCGGCCCACTCCTTGTACTTCTTCTGCAGCGGCTCGCGGCGGACGAGCGCCTCGCGCTGCATGGCGTTGAGCCGGTCCCGGCACTCCTTGGTCCCGACGGTCTCGAAGAACCGGTCGTACGCCGAGTCCTCCTTGTTGACCACGTCGTTCGGCGCCACGTACGCGACGACGCCGTCCATGTCGCGCGGGTAGAAGCGCTCGTAGTAGGTGGCGGTCATGCCGCCCTTGGAGGCGCCGGTGGAGAGCCACTTCTTCCCGTAGACCTTCTTCAGGGCGGTGAAGATGCGGTGCTGGTCGCTCGCGGCCTGCCAGATGTCGAGCTTCGACCAGTCGGCGGGCTGCGGCCGGGACGGCGTGAAGAACCGGTACTCCATGGAGACCTGGTTGCCGTCGATGATCCGGGTGGGCTCGCGGCGGCTGGGGGTGGTGCTCAGTCCGTAGCCGCTGGTGTGGAAGACGGTCGGGCGGTCCGTGTCCTTGTGGAGGACGGAGATCCGCTGCTTGAACGTGCCCTTCCACGGCCGGCGGTGGTCGATCGGCTGGGTGTAGTCGAGGACGAAGAAGCGGTAGCCGGCGTACGGCTTCTCCTCGATGAGACTCATCCCGGGGATCGCCAGGAGGCGGTCCTTGATGTCCGTGCCGACGGCGCTGTCCGCGGCGGCGGTCGGGCTGCTGCCGGTGGCCGGCTCGGCGGCGGTAGCCGCGCCACTCGCGCCGACGGTGCCTATGAGCACCGTGAGCGACATCAGCCATCGAAGCGACTTGCGCATTCACCCTCCCCATGATTCACAACGGTGTCGCGAACCTAGCGGGGGCAACGTGCGTACCGCCAGACCCAGTTGGCCCTTACCTCTGCATCGGCACAGGTTTCGGCCCGGGCCTCGGCGGCCCCGGCCTCAGCAGAGGACCCAGCCCGTCGAGCCGCTCCGGCCGTCGATGGAACCCGTGGCGCGGACACAGCGGTTGAGGGCGTGGACGGTGACCGGCCCGGCCTGGCGGGTGAACCGGCCGCTGTCGACGACGGGGCGCCCGCCGCGCGGCTGCAGGGAGACGGACATCGCGCGGCGCTCGCCGGGGTGCTTGGCGACGGCGAGGGCGCAGACGTACTGACGGCTCCGGTAGAGGCGCAGCTCCCCGGTGGCGAAGGTGACGGTCTTGGTGGCTCTGCCGCTGCAGACCGAGGCGGCCTCGGCCCGCGCGGCCCCCGGTCCGGCGAGGGTGAGGACGCCCGCGGTGAGCAGTACCCCCAGCAGACTCCCGAGCAGCCGTGCGCCGTGCCCTGCCTTCGTCACACCGGTCCCATCGAACACCTGGATCCCCTCCCGACGCCTTGCCGTACATGCGTACGACGCAGAGGAGGCCTGCGTGGTTGCCTTCATGCGAACGAGGTGGCGACCAGGAGCACGAAGACGGACTCGGCGCCGATCAGGGTCCAGAGGGCGGCCTTGCGGGACGTGGCGGGCTCGGCGGGGGCGTCCGGGGTGCAGAGGGCGTGGATCCAGGCGGCCGCGATGATCACGAAGGTGGCGAGGTAGAGCCAGCCCGGGGTGGAGCCGCAGTGATGGCCGTGGGTGATGCAGCTGGAGGCGTTCTCCGTGGTCAGGGCGAGGAACCCGGCGAGGACCGCCGCGGGCACGAGCAGCAGTCCGG
The DNA here is from genome assembly GCF_043089925.1 of Streptomyces sp. NPDC013457. Taxonomy (NCBI): domain Bacteria; kingdom Bacillati; phylum Actinomycetota; class Actinomycetes; order Kitasatosporales; family Streptomycetaceae; genus Streptomyces; species Streptomyces sp. NPDC013457. The sequence goes on along the minus strand of NZ_JBICBL010000002.1, from coordinate 250,174 downwards.
CCCACAGTGCGCGGGTGCGCAGGCGGCGGGCCGGGGTCGCGGGCGGCGGGCCCAGGGCGGTGGGGGAGAGCCAGCCGGGAGACTCGTTGATCATGGCCCGATCGAACCAGGGCGGGGCGGGCGGCGGCATGAGCGGTGGTACTCATCCCGCCCGGCTCCCGTACTCACGCCGCCGTCGCGGGCTCACACCGCCGTCGCCGGCTCCTCCTCGCCGATGAACGCGCGCCACAGCTCCGCGTACCGGCCGTCCCGCGCGAGCAGTTCGTCGTGCGTGCCGTCCTCGGCGACGCGGCCGTGCGCCATGAGGATCACGCGGTCCGCGCGGGCCGCCGTCGTCAGGCGGTGGGCGACCACCAGGGTGGTGCGGCGGCCGGCCAGGCGGTCGGTGGCCTGGTTGACCTGGGCCTCGGTGGCCAGGTCGAGCGCGGCCGTCGCCTCGTCGAGGAGCAGGACGTCCGGGTCGACGAGCTCGGCGCGTGCCAGCGCGATCAGCTGGCGCTGCCCCGCGGAGAGGTTGCGGCCGCGTTCGGCGACCTCGTGGAGGTAGCCGCCGTCCAGGGTCGCGATCATGTCGTGGGCGCCGACCGCGCGGGCCGCCGCCTCGACCTCGGCGTCGGTCGCGTCGGGACGGCCGTACGCGATGGCGTCGCGGATCGTCCCCGCGAAGAGGTACGCCTCCTGCGGGACGAGGCCGAGCCGGTGGCGATACGCGGTGAGGTCCAGGTCCCTCAGGTCGGCGCCGTCGGCGGTGACCCGGCCCGCGGTCGGGTCGTAGAACCGTGCGACCAGCTTGACCAGCGTGGACTTTCCGGCACCGGTCTCGCCGACGAAGGCGACGGTCTGCCCGGCCGGGATCCGCAGGTCGATGCCGGTCAGCGCCTCCTCCTCGGAGCCGTAGGCGAAGGACACGTCCTCGAAGGCGATCTCGCCGCGCAGCGACGGCACGTCCCGGGGCTCGGCGGCGGCCTTCGTCGACGTCGGCTCCTGGAGGAGCTCCTGCATGCGCTTCAGGGAGACGGTCGCCTGCTGGTAGCCGTCGAAGACCTGGGAGAGCTGCTGCACGGGCGCGAAGAAGAGGTCGATGTAGAGGAGGTACGCGACCAGGGCTCCCGTGGTCAGCGTGCCGGCCTCGATCCGGTTCGCGCCGACGATCATCACGGCGGCCGCGGCCACGGAGGAGAGCAGCGTGACGAAGGGGAAGTAGACGGAGATCAGCCACTGGCCGCGGACGCGGGCCTCGCGGTACTCGTCGCTGCGGGCCGCGAACCGGGCCGATCCGGAGCGCTCGCGGCGGAAGGCCTGGACGATGCGGAGGCCGGCGACAGACTCCTGGAGGTCGGCGTTGACGACGCTGATCCGGTCACGTGCCAGCTCGTACGCCTTCACGCTGGAGCGGCGGAAGAAGTACGTGGCGACGGCGAGGACCGGGAGTGTCGCGAAGACGACCAGGGCGAGCTGGAGGTCGAGGACCAGCAGGGCGCCCATGATCCCGAAGAAGGTGGTGACGGAGACGAAGGCGGTGACGAGGCCGGTCTGGAGGAAGGTGGACAGCGCGTCCACGTCCGTCGTCATCCGGGTCATGATCCGGCCGGTCAGCTCGCGCTCGTAGTAGTCCAGGCCGAGCCGCTGGAGCTGGGCGAAGATCTTCAGGCGCAGGGCGTAGAGGACGCGCTCGCCGGTGCGGCCGGTCATCTTGATCTCGGCGGTCTGCGCGACCCACTGCACGAGGACGGTGAGCAGGGCGAGCGCGGAGGCGGCCCAGACGGCGCCGAGGGCGAGCTTGTTCACGCCGTCGTCGATGCCGTGCCGGATGAGGATCGGCAGCAGCAGGCCCATGCCCGCGTCGACGGCGACGAGCCCGAGGCTGACGAGGAGCGGGGTGCGGAAGCCGCGCAGCAGGCGGCGCAGCCCGTACGAGTCCTCGGGAGTGACCGCGCGCGCCTCGTCGACGTCGGGGGTGTCGGTGGCGGGCGGCAGCGCCTCGACGGCGGCGAGCAGCTCGGGGGTGGCGCCGGGGGCCTGGGACTCCTCGGTGGGGGTCTCCTCCCGTACCCAGAGGGTGGGGGTGATGCCGCGCTCGGCGTCGAACTCGGCGTCCAGCTCGGCGCGCAGGGTGCGGTCCTCGGGCAGCTCGACGGGGACGGTGTGGCCGGGCGAGACGCCGCCCAGCTCGTCCGGGTCGGTGAGGAGCCTGCGGTAGAGCGGGGAGCGGCGCTCCAGCTCCTCGTGGGTGCCGACGTCGGAGAGCCGGCCTCCGTCGAGGACGGCGATCCGGTCGGCGAGGCCGAGGGTGGAGCGGCGGTGGGCGATGAGGAGGGTGGTGCGGCCGGCCATCACGGAGGCGAGGGCCTCGTGGATCTCGTGCTCCACGCGCGCGTCGACGGCGGAGGTGGCGTCGTCGAGGAGGAGCAGCCGGGGGTCGGTGAGGATGGCGCGGGCGAGTGCGATGCGCTGGCGCTGGCCGCCGGAGAGGGTGAGGCCGTGCTCGCCGACCTTGGTGTCGTAGCCGTCGGGCAGCTCGGCGATGAAACGGTCCGCCTGAGCGGCGCGGGCGGCGGTCTCGATCTGCTCCTGCGTGGCGTCGGGGTGGCCGTACGCGATGTTGGCCCGGACGGTGTCCGAGAACAGGAAGCTGTCCTCGGGGACGAGCCCGATGGCCGCGCGCAGGGAGTCCTGGGTCAGCTCGCGGACGTCGTGGCCGCCGACGAGGACGGCTCCGTGGTCGACGTCGTAGAAACGCGGCAGGAGAAGGGAGACGGTCGACTTGCCGCTGCCGGAGGCGCCGACGACGGCGACGGTCTCGCCAGCCCGGATCTCCAGGGAGAACCCGTCGAGGACGGGCCGGCCGTCCTCGTACGCGAAGCCGACGTCGTCGAACTCGACGGTGGCCGCGGCGTCCGCCGGCAGCTCCTTCGTGCCGTCCTCGATGACCGGCTCGGTGTCGATGAGCTCCAGGACGCGGTCCACGCCGGCGCGGGCCTGCTGGGCGACGGTGAGGACCATGGCGAGCATGCGGACGGGGCCGACGAGGGAGGCGAGGTAGGCGGAGAAGGCGACGAAGGTGCCGAGGGTGATCTGGCCCCGGGTGGCGAGCCAGCCGCCGAGGGCGAGGACGGCGACCTGGCCGAGGGCCGGGACGGCCTGGAGGGCGGGGGTGTACCGGGAGTTCAGCCGGATGGTGCGCAGCCGCCCGGCGAAGAGCTTGCGGCTGGCTTTGCGGATCTTCCCGGTCTCCTGGTCCTCCTGCCCGAAGCCCTTCACGACCCGGACGCCGGTCACCGAGCCGTCGACGACCCCGGCGACGGCGGCGGCCTGCGCCTGCGCGTACCAGGTGGCGGGGTGGAGGCGGGTGCGGCTGCGCTTGGCGATGAACCAGAGGGCGGGGGCGACGGCGAGGGCGACGAGGGTGAGGGGCAGGGAGAGCCAGGCCATGACGGCCAGCGAGATCAGGAAGAGGAGGAAGTTCCCGATCGTCATCGGGAGCATGAAGAGCAGGCCCTGGATGAGCTGGAGGTCGCTGGTGGCCCGCCCGACGACCTGCCCGGTGGACAGCTCGTCCTGACGGCGGCCGTCGAGGCGGGTGATGGTGCCGTACATCTCGGTACGGAGGTCGTGCTGGACGTCGAGGGCGAGGCGCCCGCCGTAGTAGCGGCGGACGAACGTGAGCCCGTAGACGAGGACGGCGGCGCCGATGAGGAGGCCGGTCCAGACGGTCAGGGACCGCGTCTTCGCGCCGATGACGTCGTCGATGATCACCTTGGTGATGAGCGGCACGAGCGCGAGCAGGGCCATCCCGCCGAGGGAGGACCCGAGGGCGAGCACGACATTGGCCTTGTACCGCCAGGCATACCCGGCGAGCCTGCGCGCCCACCCCTGTTCTTTTCGCCCCGCCGCGGCCACGTGTGCCTCCCGTTCGTCCTGCTCTACCGGAAGGCTCCAACGCGGCCGGGCTGCGATTTCATCCCGCCGTAACAGAAGCCGGGACAAGATCGGCCCCTGGTCCTAGGACCAGGGGCCGGTGTGCCTGGAGCGCGCGGGCCGGCGTGCCCGGGCGCGCGCGGACCGGGGCGCGCGGTTTCCCGCGCGGGCCGGCTCGCGCGGGTCTCAGAGGTGCGTCGGTTCGAACATGCGCAGCAGGGCCGGGAGGACCACCACCGACGGACCGGGGGTCGCCAGGGCCTTCGTGAGGTCGGCCGTCAGCTTCTCCGGGGTCGTACGGACCGCCGGGACGCCGAAGGACTCGGCGAGGGCGACGAAGTCCGGCCGGGCCAGTTCGGTGGCCGTGGCCTCGCCGAAGGCGTCCGTCATGTACTCGCGCAGGATGCCGTAACCGCCGTCGTCGACGATCAGCCAGGTGACGTTCAAGCCGTACTGCTTCGCCGTCGCCAGCTCCGCGATCGAGTACATCGCACCGCCGTCGCCCGAGACCGCGAGGACCGGGACGGTCGGCTCGGCCGCCGCCGCGCCGAGGGCGGCGGGGAAGCCGTAGCCGAGGCCGCCGGCGCCCTGGGCGGAGTGCATGGTGTTGGGCCGGCGGGCGTCGAAGGCCGACCAGGCCCAGTACGCCAGGATCGTCATGTCCCAGAAGCTGGGCGAGTCGTCCGGCAGCGCCTCCCGGACCGAGGCGACGATCCGCTGCTCCAGGCCGAGGTCCTGCGCGGCGATCCGCTCGCGGACCTTGGCCAGGACGGCCGCGACCCGCTCGGGGGCGGTCTCGTCCTTACGCTCCTCCACGGTCTCCAGGAGCGCCTGGAGGGCCAGGCGGGCGTCCGCGTGGATGCCGAGCGCCGGGTGGTTGGACTCCAGCTTGCCCGCGTCGGCCTCGATCTGGATCACCCGGCCGCGCGGGGCGAACGTGTGGTAGTTCGAGGACAGCTCGCCGAGGCCCGAGCCCACGACCAGCAGGACGTCGGCGTCCTCCAGGAAGTCGGTGGTGTGCCGGTCCTCCAGCCAGGACTGGAGCGACAGCGGGTGCTGCCACGGGAAGGCGCCCTTGCCGCCGAAGGTGGTGACCACGGGCGCGTCGATCCGCTCGGCCAGCGCCCTCAGCTTGCCGGAGGCGTCGGAGCGGACGACTCCGCCGCCCGCGATGATCGCGGGGCGTTCGGCGTTCGCCAGGAGGTGGGCCGCCACCGCCGTCAGCTCGGGGCGCGGGGCGATCTCCTCGGGGGTGGCGTCCATCGCCGTGACGACCGGCAGGCTCGTCCCGGCGAGCAGCACGTCCTGCGGGATCTCCACCCACACCGGGCCGTGCGGGGCGGTCAGCGCCGACTCCCAGGCCGCCGCGATGGCGGACGGGATCTGCGACTGCGTACGGACGGTGTGCACGGACTTCACGATGTCGCGGAACGACGCCTGCTGGTCGCGCAGCTCGTGCAGATAGCCGTGGCGCCCGCCGCCGAGCCCGGCCACCGGGATCTGGCTGCCGATGGCGAGGACGGGGGCGGAGGCGGCGGCCGCCTCCTGGAGCGCGGCGAGCGACATCAGCGCGCCGGGGCCGGTGGAGAGCAGCAGTGGGGCGGCCTCGCCGGTCATCCGGCCGTAGGCGTCGGCGGCGAAGCCCGCGTTGTTCTCGACGCGCAGTCCGACGTACGAGAGGGAGGAGCGGCGGAGGGCGTCGAACATGCCGAGGGCGTGCTGGCCGGGGAGCCCGAAGACGGTGGTCGCGCCGAGCCCGGAGAGGGTCTCGACGACGAGGTCGCCGCCGTTCCGCCCCGGGGGCGGGTTGAGCGCGGCGGCGGTCTGCACGGGGGTGGGCTTCAGCACGAGGTCGTGGTCATGGGTCATGAGGTCCCTCTGGGCATGCTCGGTGGTCGGGTGCGGCCCGGTGGCCGGGGTTGCGCCCACCCGTTCCGCCCTGCGGAACGGCTGCCCACAACCCGGCTGGCTCCAGCGGGCTGGGGCGGCGACCCGGCGCGCCGGGCGGCGCGCCGGAGCCGCCGGGCCCCGGCGGTGACGTTACTTCGCGCCCGAGGCACGCTCGGCAGCGATCTGGCGGGACATGATCGTGGTCAGCTCGTACGCCGTGTGCGAGGCGGCGACCGCCGTGATCTCGGCGTGGTCGTAGGCCGGGGCGACCTCGACGACGTCGGCGGAGACCAGGTTGCAGGAGGAGAGGCCCCGCAGGATCTCCAGGAGCTCGCGGGAGGTCATGCCGCCCGCCTCCGGGGTGCCGGTGCCGGGCGCGTGGGCCGGGTCGAGGCAGTCGATGTCGATGGAGATGTACAGCGGGCGGTCGCCGATCCGCTGGCGGAGCTGGTCGGCGACCTCGTCGGCGCCACGGCGGTAGATGTCCGACGAGGTGACGATGCCGAAGCCCATCTTCTCGTCGTCGGTGAGGTCCTGCTTGCCGTACAGCGGGCCGCGCGTGCCGACGTGCGACAGGGCGGAGGTGTCGAGGATGCCCTCCTCGACGGCGCGGCGGAACGGCGTGCCGTGGGTGTACTCGGCGCCGAAGTACGTGTCCCAGGTGTCGAGGTGCGCGTCGAAGTGGAGCAGCGCGACCGGGCCGTGCTTCTTGGCGACGGAGCGCAGCAGCGGCAGGGCGATGGTGTGGTCGCCGCCGAGCGTCATCATGCGGGCGCCGGTGCCGAGGATGTCGTCCGCCGCGGCCTCGATCGTCTCGACGGCCTCGTTGATGTTGAACGGGTTGGCCGCGATGTCACCGGCGTCGGCGACCTGGGCCAGGGCGAACGGCGAGGCGTCCTGCGCCGGGTTGTACGGGCGCAGGAGGCGGGAGGCCTCACGGATGGCGTTGCCGCCGAAGCGGGCGCCGGGGCGGTAGGAGACACCGCTGTCGAAGGGGACGCCGACCACGGCGATGTCGGTGGTGCCGACCTCGTCGAGTCGCGGCAGCCGGGCGAACGTCGCGGGACCGGCGTACCGCGGGATGCGGGACGAGTCGGTCGGGCCGCGGAAGGCGTTCTGGTCGCTGCTCATGGTCGGGTCCTCCTGGGGTGTGTCGGTGGGGTCCTGGCGGGGGCCTTGGTGGGCCCCCGCCCGGGTGTCTGTGGTGCGGTCAGCCGGTCGCGGCGGCCGGCACGGTCTCCGGCGTCGCGTCGGCGGTGTCCCGGCCCGCCAGCCGGGCACGCCAGTTCGCGAGCACGGCGGCGTCCGTCGGGCGGGTCGCCAGGGAAACGATCACATACGTGGCGAGCGAGGCCAACAAACCATAGTAAACAGGCTCATTTGCCAGGATTCCGTAAGCCCACATCAGGCCAATGACGGAGAGGCCGCCGACGGTGACCGCGGCCAGGGCTCCCTGCACGGTGCCGCGGCGCCAGAGCAGGCCGCCGAGGATCGGCACGAGCAGGCCGCCGACCAGCAGGTTGTAGGCGACGGTCAGCGCCTGGACGACGTCGTTCAGGGCGATGGCGATGACGATGGTGGCGACGCCCATGAGGAGGATGAAGAGGCGGTTGCCCTTCACCTCGTCGTGGTCCTCGCCGCCGCCCCCGGTGGTCAGCCCGCGCAGCCTCGACCAGATGTCGTTGTTGGCGACGGTGGCGCAGGCGATCAGCGCGCCGGAGGAGGTGGACATGACGGCGGCGAGCGCGGCGGCGAGGACCAGACCCCGCACGCCCATGGGCAGCTCGTCCTTGACGATCGTCGCGAAGGCGTCGTCGGCGCTGGGCAGGTTCGGGTAGAGCACCTTGGCCGCGGTGCCGATGACGGCGCCGGCGAGGGCGTACACGAGGCAGTACGTACCGGCCACCGTGCCGCCCCACTTGGCGACCTTGTCGGTCCGGGCGGTGAAGACCCGCTGCCAGATGTCCTGGCCGATGAGCATGCCGAAGGTGTAGATCAGCACGTACGTGAAGATCGTCTCGCCGCCGATGCCGAGCGGCGCGAAGTACTCGGTGGGGAGCTGGGCCTTCATCTCCGCGAAGCCGCCCGCCTTGATCACGGCGATGGGCAGCAGCAGGATCAGCACGCCGATGGTCTTCACCACGAACTGCACCATGTCGGTGAGGGTGATGGACCACATGCCGCCGAGCGTGGAGTAGGCGACGACGATGGCGCCGCCGAGGACGATCGCGACCGTGCGGGGCAGGTCGAAGAGGACGTCGAAGATCGTGGCGTACGCGATGGTCGAGGTGACGGCGAGCATCAGCGTGTACGCCCACATGACCACGCCCGAGATCACGCCGGCCTTGCCGCCGTAGCGCAGGTCGAGCATCTCGGAGACGGTGTAGACCTTCAGCCGGGCGATGCGCGCGGAGAAGAAGACGGAGAGGGCCAGCAGGCCGAGGCCGATGGCGAAGACCATCCAGGCGCCGGAGAGGCCGTACTTGTAGCCGAGGCCCACACCGCCGATGGTGGAGGCGCCGCCGAGGACGATGGCGGCCATGGTGCCGGAGTACATCCAGGGACCGAGGCGACGGCCGGCCACCAGGAACTCGCTCTTGGACCGGGCGCGGCGCATGCCCCACCAGCCCATCGCGAGCATGCCGGCCAAATACAGGACGATCACTGTGTAGTCGACGGCCATGGGGCCCTCCCTCGTTCACTTCGGTGGCGTGTCGTGCGGGTGGAGTGACTCCAGTGACTGATCGCGAGGACATCCGCCCGTACCCGCGGCCGCTGGATGGCACGAGACTAGGTGGCCGGAAAGCGCCCCTGAAGCGTAAGTTTCATCCACTGTTCATGGGAGGCGATGTACGAAAGGTCCATAGCCATGTCCGCACAGGAACCCTCGTCGGCACCACCCACCCCACCGGCCCCGCCGGTCTCTCTGGCCGCTCTGCTGAGCCGCCGGGACCTCGGGCTCAGGCTGCTCGCGGGCCCGCCGGACGCGGCGGTCCACTGGGTGCACACCTCCGAGATGGCCGACCCCTATCCGTACCTTCTCGGCGGTGAGCTGCTGATGACGGCGGGCGTGCAGCTCCCGGACCCGGCGACCTACGTCGAGCGGGTGGTGGCGGCGGGCGCGGCGGCGCTCGGGTTCGGGGTGGCACCGGTGTACGACACGGTGCCCGCGGCACTCGTCGCCGCCTGCGAGCGGCACGGACTGCCGCTGGTCGAGGTGCCGCCGCAGACCCCGTTCACGGCGGTGGCCCGCGCGGTCTGGCGGCTGATGGCGGAGGCCCGCCACCGGGAGCTGCGGCGGGTGACCGAGGCCCAGCAGTCACTGGCGGTGGCGGCCGCCCGGCCGGCGCCGGTCCCGGCGGTCCTCGGCGCGCTCGCCTCCCGCCTCGGCGGGCGCGCGGTGCTCTACGCGGCGGACGGCACGCCGTACGCGGCGGCGGGCCGCGAACTGCCGGACGGCGCCGCCCGGGCGCTCATGGACCTGGCGGGCGTCCTGGGCCCCCGGCCCGGCGGTCCGGCCTCCGCGAGCGGCGAGGGCGGCGACGGGCTGCGGCTGGCCGCGTACGCCCTGGGCGGCGGCGACGGGCTGACGCTCGGGGTCGCGACGGAGAGCCGGGAGCCGGGGGACCACACGATCGCGGGCGTCGCGGTCGTACTGCTCTCGCTGCTGACCGCCCCGCACCGGGGCGCCGACGTCTCGGCCCGGGACACCGCTCTGGTACGACTCCTCCTCGGCACCCCGCCGCAGGAGGCCGCGGCGGCCCTCGACCCCGGCCCCTGGACGGTCGTCCACGCCCACGGCGGCGACGGAACCCCGTTCGCGGCGCCGAGCCTGGCAGCGGCCCTGGGCACGGCACTGCTCGACGCGGGCGGGACGGGGAGCTCGGGAACGGGCGCGACGGAGCCGGACGGCACCCCCGTGTCCGTCCGGCTCCTGCTTCCCGCCTCCTCCCCCGTCACGCCCCAGCCCGGCTGGACCCTCGGGGTCAGCGCCCCCGTCGAGGCCCACGACCTCGCCACGGGCGACGCTCAGGCCGCACGGGCGCTGCGCAGGGCCGAGGCGGGCCGCACCGGTCTCGTACGCCACCGGCCCGCCGGGTTCGGCGGCCTCATGGACGAGGCAGAGGCCGCCGCGTACGCCCGGACCGTGCTCGCACCCATCGGCGAGCCGCTGACCGAGACCCTCAGGACCTGGCTCTCGCTGCACGGCAGCTGGGACCGGACGGCCGTCGCCCTCGACATCCACCGCAACACCGTCCGCCAGCGCATCGCCCGCTGCGCGACGCTCCTGGACATGGACCTGGACGACGCGAACGTACGGATGGAGCTGTGGTTCGCCCTCGGCCGGGTGTGACACCGGCCGTGGGCGTGGGCGTCAGCGGAGCTTGTTCACCGCGGTGCGCGTGGTGGTCCTGAACGCCTCCACCGGGGCGTCCGCCAGGTCGCCCATCTGCCCCCACCGGACGAAGGTGACGGTCTTGCCGTCACGGCCCACCGAGAAGAGGTGGATGTCGGTGATGCCGATCTGCGGGTCGGCGGTGTCCAGGCTGTAGACCCAGGCGCCCTCCTCGACGGCGACCTTGCCGTGGGAGGCGCTGACGGCCTGCAGGCCCGGGTTCTGCTGCTCGAGCAGGGGCCCGCAGCCGGCGAGGGACTTGCGGAGGGTGTCGACCAGCTTCACGGCGTCGGCCTCGGTGCGGGCGACGGTGGTGATCTGGACGCCGTTGGTGTCGAGTTCGGTGGTGAACTCGCGGTAGCGGCTGTTCTGCGCCGGGATCTTGTACGAGGCACAGAGGGCGCCGCCGTTCTCCGGGACGCCGGAGAAGACCTGCGTGGCCGTCCACGGCGTCGACGACGGCGGCATCTGCGACGGGGCCAGGAACGCGGGCAGGCGCACGGCGGCGACGGCGGCGCGCTGGGCGGCCGAGGACGAGGCCGCGGCGGTGGCCGAGGGCGGCGCCGAGGACGAGGCCGCCGAGGCGGAGGCGGACGGTACGGCGGCCAGGGCCAGGAGGCCGAGGGCGGCGCCGGTGGCGGCGAGAGCGGAACGGAACGTGACCATGGCGGTCATCCCCCAGTCGTTGCGGTTCGTGAAGACAGGGACAGCGTCGGGACAGGACGGGGTTCCGCACAACGCCGACGCGCCCTCCTTCCGTGCCGGAACCGTTCCACCCCCGCTGACGTGGGAGTACGTAAAGGGGGGTGGAACGCGGATGGGACGGACGCAGGACCCGGCGGTCGACGAGTTCGCGCGGCGGGTGCGTGAGCTCAAGGAACGGTCCGGCCGGAGTTACGGCGCTCTCGCGCGACGGCTGAACGTGAGCACGTCCACGCTCTTCCGGTACTGCTCCGGCGAGACGGTGCCGGAAGCGTTCGCCGTGGTCGACCACCTGGCGCGGCTCAGCGGGGCGACCGAGGAGGAGCGGCGCGCGCTCCACGGCCTGTGGACAAGCGCGGACCGGATCCGCCGACCGCCCGCGCCGCGCCCGCCGACCCCGCGGCCCGCCCAGGCCCCGACGCCGAGTCCGGCGCCGAGTCCGGGTCCGTCTCCCGCCCCGGGCTGGGGCCCGGGTCTGGGCTCGGGTGCGGCCCCGGGTTCCGCCCCGGCCCCGCGCTCGGGTCCGTCTCGGGCGGACGCGGAAGCGCCCCCGCCCCCCATGGCACCCGCACCCTCGCCTCTGCCGGAAGTCGGCACGGCGCCCGCCCCCGGTCCCTCCGGCGGGCCCTCCGACGGCCGTCGCACGCGGCTGCGGGCCCGGACCGCCGCCGTGGTCACCGCCGCCCTGGCCCTGTTCGCGCTCGGCCCCTCGGCCGCGCCCGGCCCCGGACTCGCCTCCGCCGGCGGACCGACCCCGGCCGCGCCGTCCGGCCCGTCCGCCCCGGCCGCCTCCTCGCACCCGCCCGGGACCGCGACTCCGACCGCTCCGACCACCCCGGCCGCCCCTTCCGGGACCGCCGCACCCTCCCCCGCCAAGACCGCTCCCACCGAAGCCACTCCGACTCCGACCACACCCCCCGCGCCCCCCTTCACCTGGACCGTCGCGTCCCACGTCTGGGAGCAGGGGTGCGGCCACACCTATCTCGTCGACGCCGGGCCCGGGCGCGTGCCTCCGCCCCCGGCGGCGCAGGACGCCGCCCCGTGGGCGCGTGCCCAGGGCGCCGTGCACGGAGGGAACACCCTCGTACGGGTCTCCCTCCAGGGGAGGTCCCCGACGACGGCCGTGGTGCTCCAGGCGCTTCACGTCAGGGTCACCGGCCGCGCCGAGCCGCCCGCGTGGAACGCCTACCGGATGGACAACGGCTGCGGCGGGGCCGTCACCCCGCGCCACTTCGACGTGAACCTCGACAAGCCCCGGCCCGTCGCACGGCCGGTCGCGGGCTACGACGCGTCGGGGGCGACCGGCCGCCCGATCCCCGCGGTCTCCCTCCCGTACGCCGTGACGGCCTCGGCCCCCGAGGAACTGCTGGTGACCGCACGGACGGCGGGCTGCGACTGCCGCTGGTACCTGGAGCTGGAGTGGAGCAGCGAGGGCCGCTCCGGCACGGTCCGGATCACCGACGACGGCCGGCCGTTCCGCACCGGCGCCCTGAAGAGGAGCGCGGTGTTCGAGTACGACACCGTCGGCCACCGGTGGCTGCCCGGCACAGCGCCCGGATCCTGAGCACCGCCGGGCCGGACGTGATGTGGGCAACGCTGGTGCCCCCAGATCTGGACAGCGGCGCGAACCGATGGGTAACTTGACTGAGCAAGCGCTTAGGCATAGTGCGTCAGGTACGCAGGACTCCGAAGGAGGCGGCTCGTGCGCCGTACGGTATTCAACGAGGACCACGAGGCGTTCCGGGAGACCATCCGGGCCTTCATCGAGGCCGAGGTCGTCCCCGTCTACGACGAGTGGTTCGCCGCGGGCCAGGCACCGCGCGAGTTCTACGGCAAGCTCGGCGAGCTGGGCATCTTCGGCATCAACGTCCCCGAGGAGTTCGGCGGCGCGGGCCTGGACACCCACAAGTTCGAGGCCGTCCTGTACGAGGAGACCTCGCGGGCGGGCGTCCAGTTCGGCGGCTCCGGCGTGCACGTGCTGCTCGCCCTGCCCTACATCAAGATGCTCGCCACCGACGAGCAGAAGAAGCGTTACCTCCCGAACTTCGTCTCCGGCGACGAGATGTGGGCGCTGGCGATGACCGAGCCGGGCACCGGCTCCGACGTCGCGGGCATGAAGACCACCGCCAAGCTCTCCGAGGACGGCACGCACTACGTCCTCAACGGTGCCAAGACCTTCATCACCGGTGGCGTCCACGCCGACCGCGTGATCGTCTGCGCCCGTACCTCCGCCCCGACGGCCGAGGACCGCCGTTTCGGCATCTCGCTCTTCGCCGTGGACACCAAGTCCGAGGGCTACTCCATCGGCCGCAAGCTGGACAAGCTCGGCCTGCGCACCTCCGACACCGCCGAGCTGGCGTTCGTCGACGTGAAGGTGCCGGTCGAGGACCTGCTCGGCGAGGAGGGCAAGGGCTTCTACTACCTCGGCCACAACCTGGCCTCCGAGCGCTGGGGCATCGCCTTCGGCGCCTACGCGCAGGCCAAGGCCGCCGTCCGCTTCGCCCAGCAGTACGTGCAGGAGCGCACCGTCTTCGGCAAGCCGGTCGCGCACTTCCAGAACACCAAGTTCGAGCTGGCCGCCTGCCAGGCCGAGGTGGACGCGGCCGAGGCCGTCGCCGACCGCGCTCTGGAGGCCCTGGACGCGGGCGAGCTGACCCCGGCCGAGGCCGCGAGCGCGAAGCTCTTCTGCACCGAGGTCGCCCACCGCGTGATCGACCGCTGCCTCCAGCTGCACGGCGGCTACGGCTACATGAACGAGTACCCGATCGCGCGCCTGTACGCCGACAACCGCGTCAACCGCATCTACGGCGGCACCAGCGAGATCATGAAGTCGATCATCGCCAAGTCGATGGGTCTGTAAGTGCCCGAGGCTCTCGACGCCCTGCTCGATCTGCTCGACCTGGAGCAGATCGAGCAGAACCTCTTCCGGGGACAGTCCCGTTCCGCCGTCGTCCCCCGCGTCTTCGGCGGCCAGGTGGCCGCCCAGGCGCTGGTCGCGGCGGGCCGGACCGTCCCGGAAGACCGCCTCGCCCACTCCCTGCACGCGTACTTCCTGCGGGCGGGGGACCCGGGCGCGCCGATCGTGTACACCGTGGACCGCATCCGCGACGGCCGGTCCTTCACCACCCGCCGGGTCGTCGCCGTCCAGCACGGGCGGCCGATCTTCCACCTCTCCGCGTCCTTCCAGACGTACGAGGAGGGGCTGGAGCACCAGTACGACATGCCGGCCGCGCCGGACCCGGAGTCCCTGCCGACGGCGGCCGAGATGCTGCCCCGGCACCTTCCGGCCGATGTCGCCGCGCGCCTGGTCGAGGCGCGGGCGGCGGTGGACCTGCGGTACGCCGACACCCCGCCCTGGGGCTCCGTCGGGGAGCCGCGCGAGCCGCGCTCGCAGGTCTGGTTCCGTACGAACGGCAAGCTGGCCGACGACCCGCTGCTGCACGTCTGCCTGGCCACGTACGTCTCCGACATGACGCTGCTCGACTCGGTGCTGCTCGCCCACGGGCGGGGCGGCTGGGCGGTCGGGGACGTCGTGGGGGCCTCGCTGGACCACGCGATGTGGTTCCACCGGCCGTTCCGGGCGGACGAATGGCTGCTGTACGACCAGGAGTCGCCGTCCGCGTCGGGCGGACGCGGGCTCGGTCAGGCGCGGATCTACACCCAGGACGGGCGGCTGGCGATCTCCGTCATCCAGGAGGGCGTCGTCCGCGTCCCGCGCTGAGGCGCCGACGACGTGCGGTCCCGCGACCCGGCGAGGTCTCCGGGCGGGGTTCGGCCCGGCCTCCGGGCCCGCCTCCAGCCGGTCTCCCGTCCATCTCCCGCCTGTCTCCGGCCGCTGGCCGGGGATGGTCTGTTCCGTCCAGACGACTGCATCGAGCGCATGCGGCTGACGGATCCAGCCATGCCCTGTTTCCAGCACCGTCGTGCGGGAGGGGCGGTGTCGTTGGCCTTCCGCACCGGCACCCGGACATACCGTCCGACCATGGCACAGAACGGCGACTCGCAGAACGGCTCGCGGAACGGCCCGCGGAACGGCTCGCAGAACAGCGAGAGCACCTTCACCGTGATCGTGGCGGCGGTGGCGAACCTCGGGATCGCCGTCGCCAAGGCGGTGGCGGGCGTGATCAGCGGGTCGAGCGCGATGCTCTCCGAGGCGGCACACTCGGTCGCCGACACGGTCACCGAGGTCATGCTGCTCACCGCGCTCAGGCGCAGCGAGAAGCCGGCCGACGAGGACCATCCGCTCGGGTACGCGAACGAGCGCTACGTCTGGGCGCTGCTCGCCGCCGTCGCCACCTTCGTCGGTGGCGCGGTCTTCTCGTTCTACGACGGCATCCACACGCTCGTGTACGGCGAGGAGGTGGGCGACCCGCTCGTCTCCTACATCGTGCTCGGCGTCGCCTTCGTCCTGGAGGGCTTCTCGCTGCGGACCGGCGTCCGGCAGGTCAAGGGCGAGGCGGAGCGGATGGAGGCTCCCTTCGGCCACTACCTGCGGCGCACGCCCGACACCACGGTCAAGGCCGTGGTGATGGAGGACTCGGCGGCCCTGGCGGGGCTGCTGCTCGCCGCGGGCGGTCTGCTCGGCGTGGAGGTCACCGGCGACAGCCTCTGGGACGGTGTCGCCTCGATCCTGATCGGCGCCCTGCTCGTGTACGTGGCGTGGGTGCTGGGCCGCTCCAACGCGGAGCTGCTGATCGGCCGCCCGGTGCCGAGGCGGATGCGGGACGAGATCCGCGAGGAGCTGCTGACCGTGCCGCACATCATCGACGTGCTCGAACTGACGACGCTGATCCAGGGGCCGGAGGAGGTACTGGTCGCGGCGAAGATCGACTTCCGGGACGTGTCGTCGGCGGGGCAGGTGGAGTGGGCGTGCGAGGAGGCGGAGCAGCAGCTGCGAGAACGCTTCCCGCCCATCCGCCGCGTCTACCTGGACCCGACACCGGCCCGCCGCGGGCGGTGAGGCGCCTCGGTGCGCGCAGGCGCGTTGCCTCCCACCCGCCGTTGTGGCAACTGTTCCGCAGGGGCGTGGGGGTCCCCCCGGGCGGAGTCTGGGGAGGGTGGGCACCACCCGACGAGGGCCGCACCCCTTGGCGCCGCAGGCACGGGGGCCTGGGCCCGGCAAGGGCGTCGTCCCGGGGGCGACCGTCCCGCCCCAGCGGGACGGTCGCCCACACGGAGGGCGAGGGAAGGGTGCCGGCGCTTCAGGCCGAGGCGAGGCCCGCCGCGTCCAGGAGGTAGGCCGTCAGGGGTTCGTAGGAGCGGGGGTCCAGGACGTGGTCGTCCAGCGGGATCGTGACCTGCATCGTCCCCTCCGCCTCCCCGATGAACAGCGCGGGATCGTTGCAGTCCGCGTATCCGACGGAGTCGATCCCCCGCTGCCCCGCGCGGCCGGCCCAGCCGTGGTCGGCGACGACCAGGTCGGGCCGGGCCTCGCCCAGGGCCTCCAGGCCGTCCAGGATCGCGTTCATCGGCTCCGGCGAATGGGTGTGCCAGAGGCTGGCGCCCCGCTCGAAGACGGCGACGTCGGCGAACTGGACGACGTACCCCTCGTCGGCCGTGAGCCCGCCCGGGATCCGTACGATGTCGCAGCCCTGGGCGCGCAGCGCCGCCGCGACCCGGCTGTGGGCGTCGATCAGCGCGCCCGGATGCCCGGTCGCGAAGAGGACCCGCTCCCGCCCGGCGGCGGCCTTGCGCAGGCGCGCGGCCGCCCGGTCGAGGGCGTCGACGGTCAGTTCGGGATCGATGGTGTCCTGCCCGGTGCGGTGGGCGGGGTCGTCGTTCACCCCGCACCGCTCGGCCATCACGGCGAGGACGTCCTGCTCGTCCGCCCACCGGTCGCCGAGTTCCAGACCGAGCCAGTAGTGCCGGTCTCCGTTGGCGAGCTTGCGGTAGTGGGAGAGGTTGTTGTCGCGCGGGGTGGCGACATCGCCCGCGATCCGGGTCCGTACGAGGTGCTCGACTAGGGCGGGGCGACTGAGTATCGGCATGGGCCTCATTCTGCCGGGCCGCCGCCGCACCGGCGGCCCGATTTCACCCCGTGGACCGGTGGCTACGCCTCCGCGAGCGCCCCGAACGCCCCGTGCGCCAGCCGCCGCAGCAGCTCCTCCATCGACTGGCGGCCCAGCGCGGCGAGGTGCGGCGTCGAGTTCAGGAGGCCGAACACGGCGTGGACCGCGGCCCGCACCTCCGACTCCCCGGCCGCCGGGTACAGCTCCCGTACGACCGCCACCCACAGCTCCACGTACTGGCGCTGGAGCTGGCGCACCCGCTTGCGGTCCTCGTCCTTGAGCCGGTCCAGCTCCCGGTCGTGCAGGGTGATCAGGGGCCGGTCGTCGAGCGCGAAGTCGATGTGCCCGTCGATGAGCGAGCCGAGCAGGGCCCGCGGGCCGCCCGACGTCTCGCCGACCCGGAGCCGGCCGCCGTCCAGGAGCCGCTCGCTGATGCCGACGAGCAGCTCGGCGAGCATCGCGTCCTTGCCGGGGAAGTGCCGGTAGAGCCCGGGACCGCTGATGCCGACGGCCGCTCCTATCTCGTCGACGCCCACCCCGTGGAAGCCGCGCTCGGCGAAGAGGCGAGCGGCCTCCTTGAGGATCTGCTCGCGTCGCGTGGGGGCGTCGGTCCTGGCGGTGGTGGTCATGCAAGCGATTCTAGACAACCGGGTTAGCGGTCGTTAACCTGAAGGCCATACGTTAACGCTCATTAACCGAGCAAGGGAGCTCGAGAGATGCAGCAGGCACCTGTGCTGACGAGCGCGGCGGACCCCACGTCGGCGGCCTGGCAGGCCAATGAGGCGGCGCACCACGAGCTCTCGGCCACACTCCGCGCCAAGCTCGCCGCGGTGGCGCTCGGCGGTGGCGAGAAGGCGCGCGCCCGGCACACCGCGCGCGGCAAACTGCTGCCGCGCGACCGCGTGGACACGCTCCTGGACCCGGGTTCCCCGTTCCTGGAACTGGCCCCGCTCGCCGCGAACGGCATGTACGGCGACGCGGCACCGGCCGCCGGCGTCATCGCGGGCATCGGGCGGGTCTCGGGCCGTGAGTGCGTGATCGTCGCCAACGACGCCACCGTCAAGGGCGGCACGTACTACCCGATGACGGTGAAGAAGCACCTGAGGGCCCAGGAGGTGGCGTTGGAGAATCGTCTCCCCTGCCTCTACCTGGTGGATTCGGGCGGCGCGTTCCTGCCGATGCAGGACGAGGTCTTCCCCGACCGCGAGCACTTCGGCCGGATCTTCTACAACCAGGCCCGGATGTCCGGCGCCGGCATCCCGCAGATCGCGGCGGTCCTCGGCTCCTGCACGGCCGGCGGCGCGTACGTCCCGGCGATGAGCGACGAGGCCGTGATCGTACGGAACCAGGGCACGATCTTCCTCGGCGGTCCGCCGCTGGTGAAGGCCGCGACCGGCGAGGTCGTCACGGCGGAGGAGCTGGGCGGCGGCGAGGTGCACTCCCGTACGTCCGGGGTCACCGACCACCTCGCCGAGGACGACGCCCACGCGCTGCGCATCGTCCGGAACATCGTCGCCACCCTGCCCGCGCGGGGCGAACTGCCCTGGTCGGTCGAGCCGGTCGAGGAGCCGAAGGTGGACCCCGCCGGGCTCTACGGCGCGGTGCCGGTGGACTCCCGCACCCCCTACGACGTCCGCGAGGTCATCGCGCGGATCGTGGACGCCTCCCGCTTCCAGGAGTTCAAGTCCGAGTACGGGCAGACGCTGATCACCGGCTTCGCCCGGATCCACGGTCACCCGGTCGGAATCGTCGCCAACAACGGCATCCTCTTCGCCGAGTCCGCCCAGAAGGGCGCGCACTTCATCGAGCTGTGCGACCAGCGCGGCATCCCGCTGCTGTTCCTGCAGAACATCTCGGGCTTCATGGTCGGCAAGGACTACGAGGCGGGCGGCATCGCCAAGCACGGCGCCAAGATGGTGACCGCCGTCGCTTGTACGCGGGTGCCGAAGCTGACCGTGGTCGTCGGCGGCTCGTACGGCGCGGGCAACTACTCGATGTGCGGCCGGGCGTACTCGCCGCGCTTCCTGTGGATGTGGCCGAACGCCAAGATCTCGGTCATGGGCGGCGAGCAGGCCGCGTCCGTCCTCGCGACGGTCAAGCGGGACCAGCTCGGCGACGAGTGGAGCGCGGAGGACGAGGAGGCCTTCAAGGCCCCGATCCGCGCGCAGTACGAGACCCAGGGCAACGCCTACTACGCGTCGGCGCGGCTCTGGGACGACGGGGTCATCGACCCGATGGAGACCCGCCAGGTGGTGGGCCTCGCCCTGACGGCCTGTGCCAACGCGCCCCTGGGTGACCCCCAGTTCGGCGTCTTCCGGATGTGAGGGAGTCCATGTTCGACACAGTGCTCGTCGCCAATCGCGGCGAGATCGCGGTCCGGGTCATCCGCACCCTGCGCGCGCTCGGCGTGCGTTCGGTGGCGGTCTACAGCGACGCCGACGCCGACGCGCGCCATGTGCGCGAGGCGGACACGGCGGTACGGATCGGTCCGCCGGCGGCCTCGGAGTCGTACCTCTCGGTCGAGGCGCTCCTCGACGCGGCGCGCCGGACGGGCGCGCAGGCGGTGCACCCGGGCTACGGCTTCCTCGCCGAGAACGCGGGCTTCGCGCAGGCGTGCGCGGACGCGGGTCTGGTCTTCATCGGCCCTCCGGCGTCCGCGATCTCCCTGATGGGCGACAAGATCCGGGCGAAGGAGACGGTGAAGGCGGCGGGCGTGCCGGTCGTCCCCGGCGCGGCCGACCCGGAACTGGAGGCGGCGGCACGTGAGCTGGGCGCCCCGGTCCTGTTGAAGCCCTCGGCGGGCGGCGGCGGCAAGGGCATGCGGCTCGTCCGCGACCTCTCGACGCTGACCGACGAGATCGCGGCGGCCCGGCGGGAGGCGCGCTCCTCGTTCGGGGACGACACGCTGCTCGTGGAGCGGTGGATCGACCGGCCGCGGCACATCGAGATCCAGGTCCTGGCCGACGGCCACGGCAACGTGGTGCACCTGGGCGAGCGCGAGTGCTCGCTCCAGCGCCGCCACCAGAAGATCATCGAGGAGGCCCCGAGCGTCCTGCTGACGCCCGAGATCCGCGAGGAGATGGGTGCGGCGGCGGTCGACGCGGCCCGCTCGTGCGGATACGTGGGCGCGGGGACGGTCGAGTTCATCGTGCCGGGCGGGGACCCGTCCTCGTACTACTTCATGGAGATGAACACCCGCCTCCAGGTGGAGCACCCGGTCACCGAGCTGATCACCGGCATCGACCTGGTGGAGTGGCAGCTGCGCGTCGCGGCGGGCGAGAAGCTGGGCTTCGGCCAGTCGGACGTCCGCCTGGACGGCTGGGCGATCGAGGCCCGCATCTGCGCCGAGGACCCCGCGCGCGGCTTCCTCCCCTCGGGCGGCACGGTCCTGGCACTGGGCGAGCCCCAGGGCGCGGGCGCGCGCACGGACTCGGGCCTGAGCGTGGGCACGGAGGTCGGCAGCCTCTACGACCCGATGCTCGCGAAGGTCATCGTCCACGCGGAGGACCGTCCCACGGCCCTCCGCCGCCTCCGTGCGGCCCTCGCGGACACGGTCACCCTGGGCGTGCAGACGAACGCGGGCTTCCTCCGCCGCCTCCTCGCCCACCCGGACGTCATGACCGGCGACCTGGACACCGGCCTGGTGGAACGGGACGCGGAGAGCCTGATCGACGCGTCCGTACCGGAGGAGGTCTACGCGGCGGCGGCGCTGGTACGCCAGTACCCGGCGGCGACGGCCCCGGCGGGCGCCTGGACGGACCCCTTCGACGCCCCCTCCGGCTGGCGCCTCGGCGGCCGGCCCGCCTGGACCCCGCACCACTTCCGCGTGCCGGGCCACGACCCGGTGGCGATCCGCGTACGCGGCACGGCGACGAGCGCCGAGCTGCAGCTTCCCGGGGACCCCGGCGACACCGGGGCGTCGCGGGGCGGCGTGGGGGAGATCTCCGCCCACCACGCCACCGTGCACCTCGACGGCGTCGTCCACCGCTTCCACCTCGCCCCCTCCCCGGAGGGGATCTGGCTCGGGCGGGACGGGGACTCCTGGCACGTCCAGGACCACGACCCCGTCGCCGCCGCCCTCACCGGCGCGCGTCACGGCGGTGCCGACACCCTCGCCGCGCCCATGCCCGGCACCGTCACCGTCGTCAAGGTCGCGGTCGGGGACGAGGTCGAGGCCGGGCAGAGCCTGCTCGTCGTCGAGGCCATGAAGATGGAGCACGTCATCTCCGCCCCGCACGCCGGCACCGTCACCGAGCTGGACGTCACGCCCGGCTCCACCGTCGCCATGGACCAGATCCTGGCCGTGGTGACCCCCAGGGAGGAAGCATGACCACGGGCCTGCCCATGCACGTGCCCGCGCCCGGGCTCCCCGCCCGGGTCCGGATCCACGAGGTCGGCCCCCGCGACGGCCTGCAGAACGAGAAGACCGTCGTCCCGACCGCCACGAAGGCCGAGTTCGTGCGGCGGCTCGCCGCCGCCGGGCTCGCCACCGTCGAGGCGACCAGCTTCGTCCACCCCAAGTGGGTGCCCCAGCTCGCGGACGCGGAGGAGCTGTTCCCGCTCCTCCAGGGCGTCCCCGCCCGGCTGCCGGTCCTCGTGCCCAACGAGCGCGGCCTCGACCGCGCCATGGCCCTCGGCGCCCGCGAGATCGCCGTCTTCGCCTCCGCCACGGAGTCCTTCGCGAAGGCCAACCTCAACCGGACCGTCGACGAGGCCCTCGCCATGTTCGAGCCCGTCGTCACCCGCGCCATAGAGCAGGGTCTCCGCATCCGCGGCTACCTCTCCATGTGCTTCGGCGACCCCTGGGAGGGGGCCGTCCCCGTCGAGCAGGTCGTCCGCGTCACCAAGGCGCTGGCCGAGATGGGCTGCGACGAGCTGAGCCTCGGCGACACGATCGGCGTCGCCACGCCCGGTCACGTCACCCGGCTCCTCCAGGCCCTGAACGAGGCCGGGGTGCCCACCTCCCGCCTCGCCGTGCACTTCCACGACACCTACGGCCAGGCCCTCTCCAACACCCTCGCCGCCCTCCAGCACGGCGTCACCACGGTCGACGCCTCCGCCGGCGGCCTCGGCGGCTGCCCGTACGCCAAGAGCGCCACGGGCAACCTCGCCACCGAAGACCTCGTATGGATGCTCGACGGCCTCGGCGTCGAGACCGGGGTCGACCTGGCCGCCCTCACCGCCACCAGCGTGTGGATGGCCGAGCAACTGGGCCGACCGAGCCCGTCCCGTACCGTCCGCGCCCTCTCCCACAAGGAGTGACGTACCCATGTCCCTCGACCACCGGCTCTCCGAAGAGCACGAGGAACTCCGCCGCACCGTGGAGGAGTTCGCGCACGACGTCGTCGCGCCCAAGATCGGCGACTACTACGAGCGCCACGAGTTCCCGTACGAGATCGTCCGCGAGATGGGGCGGATGGGCCTGTTCGGCCTGCCCTTCCCCGAGGAGTACGGCGGCATGGGCGGCGACTACCTCGCCCTCGGCATCGCCCTGGAGGAGCTCGCCCGCGTCGACTCCTCGGTCGCCATCACCCTGGAGGCGGGCGTCTCGCTCGGCGCGATGCCGGTCTACCGCTTCGGCACCGAGGAGCAGAAGCAGGAGTGGCTCCCCCGGATGTGCTCGGGCGAGATCCTGGGCGCCTTCGGCCTGACCGAGCCCGGCGCGGGCAGCGACGCCGGCGGCACCCGCACCACCGCCGTCCGTGACGGCGACGACTGGGTCATCAACGGCTCGAAGTGCTTCATCACCAACTCCGGTACGGACATCACGGGTCTGGTCACCGTCACCGCCGTCACCGGCCGCAAGCCCGACGGCCGCCCGCTGATCTCCTCGATCATCGTCCCCTCCGGCACCCCGGGCTTCACCGTCGCCGCGCCCTACTCCAAGGTCGGCTGGAACGCCTCGGACACCCGCGAGCTGTCCTTCGACGACGTCCGCGTCCCGGCGGCGAACCTGCTCGGCGAGGAGGGCCGCGGCTACGCGCAGTTCCTCCGGATCCTCGACGAGGGCCGGATCGCGATCTCGGCGCTGGCGACCGGGCTCGCGCAGGGCTGTGTCGACGAGTCCGTGAAGTACGCGAAGGAACGTCACGCCTTCGGCCGGCCGATCGGCGACAACCAGGCCATCCAGTTCAAGATCGCGGACATGGAGATGCGGGCGCACATGGCCCGGATCGGCTGGCGGGACGCGGCCTCGCGCCTGGTCCTCGGCGAGTCGTTCAAGAAGGAGGCGGCGCTGGCGAAGCTGTACTCCTCCACCGTCGCCGTCGACAACGCCCGTGAGGCCACGCAGATCCACGGCGGCTACGGCTTCATGAACGAGTACCCCGTGGCCCGCATGTGGCGCGACTCCAAGATCCTGGAGATCGGCGAGGGCACGAGCGAGGTCCAGCGCATGCTGATCGCCCGCGAGCTCGGCCTCTCGGCCTGACCGTCGCCCCGCGAACGCGCCCGGCCTCCCTCGGTCCCGAGGGAGGCCGGGCGCGTTCGCGATGTCCCTTGAGAGAGTGAGGTCATGACCACGCACGAGACGATGGCGTACCACCTGGAGACCGAGCGGCTGATCCTGCGGCCGTGGGCCGAGTCGGACGCCGAGGAGTTCTGCGACCTGCTCGCCGAGCGCGGCAAGGGGAGGCCTCCGGTGGAACGCATCCGGTCGTCCATAGCGGAGCTTCTCGCAGCGACGGAGAACACGGGGATCGCTCTTCTCCCCGTCCAGCGGCGCGAGGAGGGCGACTTCATCGGCTACTGCGGGTTGATCATCGGCCGCACCACCCTGGAGGAGCCCGAGATCGCCTACGAGTTGTTCCAGCGCGCGCACGGGCGCGGCTACGCCACCGAGGCGGCCGGCGCGGTGCTCGACGCCGCGATCGCGACCGGGCGGAAGCGGCTCTGGTCGACCGTCGGCACGTGGAACAAGCCGTCGCTCCGCGTGCTGGAGAAACTCGGCTTCGAGCGGGACCACCTCTCCATGGAGGAGAACGGCGAGGTGGCTTGGCTCACGCGCTCGTTGCCGTGAGCCAGGAACCGGATCAGGGCCGGTGCCGTACGAAGGTCAGGTAGGCGAAGCCCTCGCCCTCCTGCGGCGCCCGGG
The DNA here is from genome assembly GCF_043089925.1 of Streptomyces sp. NPDC013457. Lineage (NCBI taxonomy): Bacteria > Bacillati > Actinomycetota > Actinomycetes > Kitasatosporales > Streptomycetaceae > Streptomyces > Streptomyces sp. NPDC013457. The sequence continues at coordinate 226,167 of NZ_JBICBL010000002.1, read as the reverse complement.
TCCACGACCGGGTGGTGAAGGTGGGGAGCCTGCCCCGGGTCAGCGCGAAACGGGGCAGTGAGAGCCCCAGTTCGGTGTGCAGGGCCTCCAGCAACCGCAGTTCGCGGTCCGTCTCGGAGTCCTCCGGGCGGCACAGCCGGGCGGGGTCCAGGGCCTCGGGTATCGCGCCGGAGCGCTCGACCTCCGCGCCCCGCAGGGTGAACGCGTAACGCTCCTCACCCCGTTCGGCCACCGAGAGGTGGAAGGCGGCCGGCGACGAGCTCCTCGGCTCGCGCCACACCACCACCGCGCGCCCTGCCGGCGAAGCGGCCTGCGCGGGCGACCGGAACAGGTCGCCCATGATCCGGTGGGAGTGGCCGTCGAAGGCGAACGCCCACCCCTCGGCCGTGCGGCCTGCGGCGACCACGGCCCGGTCCTCCCAGAGTTCCACGCCCTCCCGCTCATGCGGCTTCGGCGCCCGCCGGGACGCCTCACCCGGATCGGTGGGCACGCTCAGCTCGGCGCCCTCCTCACCGATCAGGGCGGGCAGGCCGGTGGGATCGGTCGCCTCGACCCACACACAGCGGTAGGCGTCGAGCGGTCGCCCGTACATCGCGGGCCCGGTCAGCCAGGCGAGACCCGGCGGGTCGAGATCGGGCGCGGACTCGAGAGCGGGCCCCTTCTCCCCCGCCCTCGGTGTCGCGAGGATCTCCCGCCCCCGCTCCGGGGTGACCAGCGGACCCAGGACCGGATCGGCGAGCAGGCCGAGCGGAGCGACGAGCGAGGGCCCGGGAGCCTCCCACAGCGGGAGCGCGTCCCGCAGTACCCGCCACGCGGCGTCGGTCGCACCCCAGCGGGCCGACTCCCGCGCCTCGGCGACGGCGCGGCCCCACGCACCGGCGGGCGCGTAGCGATGGCTGCCGTCCCGCAGCGCGCTCAGCACGCCCTCGGCGGTACTCCGGGGCACCCCACGGGCTTCCATCATGCCCAGCCAGTGGTCGTCCCCGCCCAGCCTCCGTTCACCACGGGCCGGCGTCATGGCATGCACGGGCAGAAGCTCCGGCAGGTACCGCGGATCGGCCACCAGGAGGCCGTAGTCCTGGGCGCCGCCCGGAGCCGACAGGTGCCGGAGCTGGTTGAAGAGGACGGCGCTCCCCGGCCGCCCGAAGGACCGGGCCTCCTCCAGCAGGGGCAGGGCCTCCTCGTACCGTCCGCGCAGGGTCAGCCGGTGGGCCTCCTCCACTCGGGCGTCCTGCGCACGCGTGGTCGCGTTCACGAAGTCGGGTCTGTCCACCCGGTCGGCGTGGAAGCCGCGGTACATGGCCTCCATGTACGCGCGGAACGACGGGTATCGGTCCGGGAACTCCCCGCCCCAGCCCTTGTGGACGTAGAGCGCCCACTCGCCGTCCTGGCCGGTGTCGCCCGGGTCGAGCAGGGCGTGCGACATGTCGGAGTCCGTCTCCAGCCGCAGCGCCCGCCGCCACATCCCGGCCAGCAGGACGTCCTCCTCGGTCGGATCGTCCCCCAGACCCTCCTCGTAGAGCGCCGTCATGTCGAAGGGATCCCCGAACCAGTCGATGTCCGCGGCGCCGCCGAGCTGATAGATCCCGGCCGGCTGATCCACGTGCCACCCGTCGCTGACCGCCAGGAACTCCCGGTACGAGGGCGGCAGACGCCGCCCCAGCCGTTCCTCGGCCGCGACGACGGCCGCCTCCTCCGCGGCGGGCCGGGCGGGGGAGCCGGGGCCGAGCCCGCCGTCCTCGCCCTCCTCCTCGTCCGCGTCGGCGCGCGGAACCCACTCCTGCCGCCAACGCGAGAGAAACTCATGCCAGTCGAAAGATCCGCCGCTCATGCCCGCATGGTGGCACCCGGCACTGACACCAGGGCCCGTTGCGCAAGCGCCATCCGCTGGAAGACCGCGAGACCGCGGTTCCGGGGCAGGGCAGGGTCACTGTCGGTTGAGATTCCGGGTCACTCCGGCAGCGATGGTCGTGGCCAGGATCCAGCCTGCTGCGATGAGGAGGTAGGACAGCCATTGGTAGAGGCTGGTGGGAGTGAACGCCTTCTCCTGGCCGAAGTCGACGATGGGCAGGAGCAGGTCGAGGGCGTAGACGACGGGGTTGAACTCCGGGCCTTTGCCGCGCTCGGCCCGGGGAGGGTGGTCGAGACCGAAGGCGACGGAGCCGAGGAGCAGCAGGGCGAGGAGCCAGGCCATGGCACGGGTGGGGCGGAAACCGTAGCCGACGGTTGCGTCCTGGAGGTGGCCCCAGAGCTTGCCGTACCAGGGCAGCGTGGTCCGGTGTCGGCGCTGCTTGGCGAGTTGGACGGTACGGGCTTCGGCGTCGTCACCGACGCGGCGGTACACGGCCGCGAGTTGCTCGTAGGCGTGAGGCACGAAGCCGTCCTCGTCCCGATCGAGCAGTGCGAGTCGTTGTGCGGCGGGCAGGCGCGGAGCGAGGGTCTCGTACGTCAGGCCCTCCAGACGTACCGTCGCGGGCCAGACCTCGGGCTTGGCGTGGATGACCTTGAAGTTGGCGTAGTGCATCTTGACGTCGCCGGAGACCGGGGCCGCGTCCCAGAGCGAGAACCCCAGTGCCTCACAGCTGCTGACTCCCAGGGCGACACCTCCCGGGTTGCGGAGCCGGGCCTCGATGAAGGTGAGCCAGCCGGTGACCTTGGCCGCGGTGAGCCTGACGCGGCCTTCGGCCTGGAGGCCGCCCGCGTTGAGTCTGGCCCCGACCGTGAGGTGGGCGGCGTTGAGGGCATCGCCGCTCGGGTTCTTGATGTGGGCGTCCTCGAGATCGAGACCGCCCTCGATGCGGGTGGCTTCCAGGCGTATCTCGCCGAGTGCCACAAGCCCGGGCGCCCAGACGTCGTTGCCGACGGCGGCGCGGCTGAGCTCGAGCGCGGGCCCGCCGTCGGCGCCGAGGCGGGCGCGGTCGAGGAAGATTCCGCCCGTGACCTGAGCGCTGCCCAACTGCAAGCTCCCGGGGATACGGCAGCCGGTGAGCCGCAGGACGTCATCGACGCGTATGGCGGTGGCCCTGAGGGCGGGGAGGTACGACGAGCTGAGGTCGAGCAGGCTGGTCTGTGTTCCGTGGAACTGCGGCGCCTGCTCGAAGCGGCAGGCGGTGAGGCGGACGGGGTGGGGTATCTCCGCGTACTGGAGGTTCAGGACGCCGGCGATCCGGGCGCCGGCGAGGTGCAGGGCGGGCACTTCGCCGGGTTCGGACGGATCGCCGAGGAGAAGGGTGCGAATGACCTCGGCGCGGACCGTGCGCTCCGGACCCCAGGCTCGAGGATGTTCGGGATCCTCGTCCTGGGCTTGGCGGAGGTCGATCGGTTCACCGCGGGGGAACGCCTGGCAGAGGCGGCGTTCCAGCGCTGTCAGGTCCATGATCTCCACGTGCGGGACCCTACCCCGTGGGGGCGATGCCCCGGAGATTCCCCGGGGAAGGTGGCCGGAGCCTGCGCACCAGGTCCTAGACCTCGGGGAGGGACGGGTCGGGCGTCCAGGGAGCCGGTGCGGTGCGGGACCACCGCTCGTGGTCGCGCCAGGCCCCGTCGATGAAGAGGTAGTCGGGCGACATGCCCTCGTACCGGAAGCCCAGGCGCTCGACCAGGGCCAGTGAGGCCTTGTTGCCGGGCTGGATGTTCGCCTCCAGCCGGTGGAGGCGCAGGTCGTCGAAGGCGTACCGAAGGACGGCGGTGAGCCCTTCGGCCATGTACCCGCGCCCCGCGGACGGGGCGAAGGCCGCGTAACCGAGGGACGCGCCCTGGTAGCGGCCCCGGATGATCGAGTTGATGTTGACCGTCCCGGCGGCCTCGCCGGTCTCCCGGACCCTGATCAGGTAGCCCCGGTTGGTGCCGTCCTCGAAACGGCGCATCCACGCGTGGAACTGCTCCGCGTTCGCGGGGAGTTGCATCCACGGCGCGTGGAGCTCGGCGCTGGCCCGGACGAGCGAGCAGAACTCGTCCTGGTCGTCGAGGGTGAGCGGGCACAGTTCGACTCGGGAGGGCGTCGTGTCGGGCATGCGCCCATGCTAGGCCGGGCCGAGAAGCCCCCGGGAGGTGGCGGCCACGAAGGTGCTGAACGCGTCGGGGGACGCCAGGAAGACGGGCCCTTCGGGGTTCTTGGAGTCGCGGACGGCGATGTGGGCGGTGAGGGAGGCGACCTCGATGCACTGCCCACCGGTGTCGCTGCTGTAGGAGGACTTACGCCGGCCCTGCCTCCTCCCGCAGGCGCCGGAGTTCGGAGCCGTAGTAGTCCAGCGGCGAGGCGCTCGGATCGAGGCTGCGGATGTTGACCACGAGGAGTGTCACCCCCAAGCTCACGCCGCGAGGCGTTGTGTTCGGTCCGTAGCCGAGCGTAACGACCCGCGCCCAACCTGGTGGCATGAATCAGGCAACCGACCTCTTCCCGCCCCCACTTCGGAACAGCTACCGCATGGGCTTCACCGTCGGTGAGCACTCCGCCGGTCACGTGCGCCGCATCCTCCGCATGTTCCTCGGCCGTTGGGAGCTCGACTCCCTCGCCGACGACGCCGAGCTCGCGCTCACCGAGCTGGTCGCCAACGTCGTACGGCACGTTCCCGGGCGGCGCTGCACCGTGCTGATCCTGCGGGAGCCGCACGGGCTTCGGGTGGAGGTGGCCGACACCGCACCCGGGCCGCTGTACGCCAAGGCGGCCGAGCCGCTCGCGGAGGGCGGGCGGGGGCTCGCGCTCGTCGAGGCCGTGACCGACCGGTGGGGAGTGGAGCCGTCACCGGACGGCAAGAACGTGTGGTTCGAGTGCGACGCACCGAGCTTGCATATGCCTTGAGCATGTGACGTAGAGCCCAGTGATCACCCCTATTGATCGACCTGAGGTTAGGCTAACCTACCTTCGACTTGCCCAGGCCGAACCCCAGCTCGGCTCGTACCGAAAGCGACTTCGCCATGCCCAGCAACGCCCGAGCCACCCATCTCACCCGTCGCGGCCTGCTCGCAGCCGGCGGCGCCCTCGGGCTCGGCGCCGCGCTCGCCGCCTGCGGCAGCGAGACCAAGGGCAGCGACTCGGCCGGCTCCTCGGAAAAGGCCGGTCCGTGGAAGTTCACCGACGACCGCGGCACCGCCGTCGAGGCGAAGTCCACCCCGAAGAACATCGTCGCCTTCACCGGAATGGCCGCCGCCCTCAAGGACTTCGGCATCGAGGTCAAGGGCGTCTTCGGTCCGACCACGGTGAAGGACCCGAAGACGGGCGCGGAGACGCCGGACGTGCAGGCCGGTGACCTCGACGTCAAGAAGGTCAAGATCCTCGGCAACGTCTGGGGCGAGTTCAAGATCGAGGAGTACCTCAAGCTCAACCCGGACCTTCTCATCACCGACATGTGGGAGAAGAACGACCTCTGGTACGTCCCGGCCGAGCAGAAGGACAAGATCCTCAAGGTCGCCCCGAGCGTCGCCCTGTGGGCCGCGGACAAGTCGATGCCGACCGTCCTCCAGCGCCACGCCGACCTCGCCGCCTCCCTGGGCGCCGATGTGAAGACCAAGCAGATCCTGGCCGACAAGGCACGCTTCGAGGCCGCCGCCGAGCGCGTCCGCCAGGCCGCCAAGGGCAAGAAGGACATCAAGGTCCTGATCGGCTCCGGCTCCCCCGACCTGTTCTACGTCTCCACCCCGGTCCGGCCGACCGACACGCTCTACTTCCAGGAGCTGGGCATCAACATCATCACGCCCGACAAGCTGGACCAGGGCGGCTGGTTCGAGGGTCTGAGCTGGGAGAACGTCGACAAGTACAAGGCCGACGTCATCCTGCTCGACAACCGCACCTCGGCCCTGCAGCCGGAGGCACTCAAGGCCAAGCCGACGTGGGCCGCGCTGCCCGCCGTCAAGGCCGGCCAGGTCTACCCGCGGGTGACCGAGCCCATCTACTCGTACGCCAAGTGCGCCCCGCTCCTGGAGGACCTGGCCAAGGCGCTGGAGAACGCGAAGAAGGTGGCCTGACCCCATGACGAGCGCCGGGACCGCCCCGTTCCAGTTCTTCAGCCTTGAGGTCGACCGGACGAGGCGGCTCGGCCCGTCGCTGGTCCGCGTCACCTTCACGGGAGAGGACCTGAAGTCGTTCGCCTCCGGGGGCCGCGACCAGTCGCTCTCCCTCTTCCTGCCGCACCCCGGCCAGGACGCCCCCGTCCTGCCGCCGCTGGACGACCCCGACATGTACGCGATCCTCGGGGCCTGGCGCGCGATGCCGGACGACGAGCGTGCCGTGATGCGCTCGTACACCGTCCGCGAGCAGCGCACGGAGCCGCGGAACGAGGTCGACATCGACTTCGCGCTCCATACAGCGACATCAGCCGCTGACGCGGCGGGCGTCGGCCCCGCCTGCCGCTGGGCGCAGCAGGCGAAGCCCGGTGACCGGGTGGTCGTGCTCGGTCCGGCGACGGCCGCCAACACGGCCGTGCGCTTCCAGCTCCCGGACGACGCCGACTCCGTCCTCGTCTGGGCGGACGAGACGGCCCTGCCGGCCGCCGCGGCGATCCTGGAGTGGCTGCCGGCCGAGATCCGCGCCCACGTCTATCTCGAAGTCCCGTACTCCGGCGACCGCATGGAGCTGGCGACACAGGCCGACGCGACCGTCACCTGGCTGATCCGTGAGGAGGGCGCGCCGTCCGCCGTGGAGGCGGTGCGTGCCGCGGAGCTGCCGGGCGAGGCGCCGTACGTCTGGATCGCGGGCGAGTCCGGTTCCGTGAAGGAGCTGCGCCGTCATTTCGTGCGCGAGCGTGAACTCGACCGTCGCCGGGTGACGTTCGTCGGTTACTGGCGCAAGGGGCTGTCCGAGGACGCCCTGCGCGAGACGCCCGAGGACGAATCGTGAGGTGACGGCGGTGACGCCCGCACCCTGAGGGGGCGAGGGGGCGTTGCGATGCAAAGTTAGGTTAGGCTAACCTTACTTACGCACCGCAACGCCCCCTCGCCCCTTTTCCGTCCGGAGGACCATCCCCATGCGTTCCCACCTGCTCAACGACGCCACGGCGGAGAGCTACCGGCGCTCCGTCACCGAAGGAGTCGAGCGGGTGGCGGAGAAACTCGCCGCGACGCGACGCCCGTTCAGCGGTGTCACCCCCGCGGAGCTGGCGCCCACCATCGACGCCGTCGACCTCGACAAGCCGCTCGGCGACTCCTCCGCCGCCCTCGACGAGCTCGAGAGCGTCTACCTCCGCGACGCCGTCTACTTCCACCACCCGCGCTACCTGGGCCACCTCAACTGCCCGGTCGTGATCCCCGCCGTGCTCGGCGAGGCCGTCCTCTCGGCGGTCAACTCCTCGCTCGACACCTGGGACCAGAGCGCGGGCGGCACCCTGATCGAGCGCAAGCTCATCGACTGGGCCACCGGGCGCATCGGCTTCGGCCCCTCGGCCGACGGCGTGTTCACCAGCGGCGGCTCGCAGTCCAACCTCCAGGCCCTGCTCCTCGCCCGCGAGGAGGCCAAGACGAAGGACCTGTCCAAGCTGCGCGTCTTCTCGTCCGACTGCAGCCACTTCAGCGTCCAGAAGTCGGCCGGCCTGCTCGGTCTCGGTCCCGACGCCGTCATCTCCATCCCGGTGGACCGGAACAAGCGGATGCAGTCGGTCGTCCTCGCCGCCGAGCTGGAGGCCTGCCGCGCCGAGGGCCTGGTCCCGATGGCGATCGTCGCCACCGCCGGCACCACGGACTTCGGCTCCATCGACCCGCTGCCCGAGATCGCCGCCCTCGCCGAGGAGTACGGTGCCTGGATGCACGTCGACGCCGCCTACGGCTGCGGACTGCTCGCCTCGCTCAGCCGCCGCCACCTCCTGGACGGCATCGAGCACGCCGACTCGGTGACGGTCGACTACCACAAGTCCTTCTTCCAGCCCGTGAGCTCCTCCGCCGTCCTGGTCCGCGACGGAGCCACGCTGCGCCACGCGACCTACCACGCGGACTACCTCAACCCCCGTCGCACAGTGGCCGAGCAGATCCCCAACCAGGTCGACAAGTCCCTGCAGACCACGCGCCGCTTCGACGCGCTGAAGCTCTGGATGACTCTGCGCGTCATGGGCGCCGACGGCGTCGGCGAGCTCTTCGACGAGGTCTGCGACCTGGCCGAGGCCGGCTTCGCCCTGCTCGCCGCCGACCCGCGCTACGACGTGGTCGTCGAGCCGCAGCTGTCCACGCTGGTCTACCGCTACATCCCCGAGAACGTCACCTCGCCCGCCGAGATCGACCGCGCCAACCTCTATGCCCGCAAGGCGCTCTTCGCCTCCGGCGAGGCCGTCGTCGCCGGGACCAAGGTCGACGGCCGCCAGTACCTGAAGTTCACCCTGCTCAACCCCGAGACGACCGTGGCCGACATCGCCGCCGTCCTCGATCTGATAGCCGGCCACGCCGAGCAGTACCTGGGAGAGACCCTTGTCCACGCCTGATACCCCCGACGCGTACGACTTCATCGGCATCGGGCTCGGTCCGTTCAACCTCGGCCTCGCCTGCCTCACCGAGCCCATCGACGAGCTGAACGGCCTCTTCCTGGAGTCCAAGCCCGACTTCGAGTGGCACTCCGGGATGTTCCTGGAGGGCGCGCACCTCCAGACCCCGTTCATGTCGGACCTCGTCACGATGGCCGACCCGACGTCCCCGTACTCCTTCCTCAGCTACCTGAAGGAGAAGGGCCGGCTCTACTCGTTCTACATCCGCGAGAACTTCTATCCGCTGCGGACCGAGTACAACGACTACTGCCGCTGGGCCGCAGACAAGATGCGCAGCATCCGCTTCTCCACGACCGTCTCCTCCGTCGCCTACGACGAGGCCGGCCAGGAGTACGTGGTGACGACCGAGGCCGGAGAGACCTTCCGGGCCCGCCGGATCGTGCTCGGCACCGGCACCCCGCCGTACGTCCCCGACTCCTGCCAGGGCCTCGGCGGCGACCTGACCCACAACTCGCGCTATCTCCAGAACAAGGAGACGCTGCAGAAGAAGAAGTCGATCACCCTGGTCGGCAGCGGCCAGAGCGCGGCGGAGATCTACTACGACCTCCTCTCCGAGATCGACGTCCACGGCTACCGGCTCAACTGGGTGACGCGCTCCCCGCGCTTCTTCCCGCTGGAGTACACCAAGCTGACGCTGGAGATGACCTCGCCGGAGTACGTGGACTACTTCCACGCGCTGCCCGAGCAGACCCGGTACCGCCTGGAGAACCAGCAGAAGAACCTGTTCAAGGGCATCGACGGCGAGCTGATCGACGCCATCTTCGACCTGCTGTACCAGAAGAACCTGGCCGGCCCGGTCCCCACCCGCCTGCTCACCAACTCGGCCCTGCACTCCGCCGCGTACGACGACACGAGCGGTACGTACACGCTCGGCTTCCACCAGGAGGAGCAGGAGAAGGACTTCACGGTGGAGACCGAGGGCCTGATCCTCGCCACCGGCTACAAGTACGCCGTCCCCGCCTTCCTGGAGCCGGTCAGGGACCGCCTCCGGTGGGACGGGCAGGGCCGCTTCGACGTGGCCCGCAACTACTCGATCGACACGACGGGCCAGGGCGTCTTCCTGCAGAACGCCTCCGTGCACACACACTCCATCACCTCGCCCGACCTCGGCATGGGTGCGTACCGCAACGCCTACATCATCGGAGCGATGCTGGGCTACGACTACTACCCCGTCGAGAAGACCATCGCGTTCCAGGAGTTCGCAGTATGAGCAGCATCCGCTTCCGCCCCCTCGATCCGCTCGCGGACGCACAGCTGATCCACCCCTGGGTCACGCACCCCAAGGCCGCCTTCTGGATGATGCAGGACGCGAAACTGGAGGACGTCGAGCGCGAGTACATGGCGTTCGCCGCCAACCCGCACCACGAGGCCTTCATAGGCCTGGTGGACGGTGAGCCGGCGGTCCTCATGGAGCGCTACGACCCCTCGCAGCTGGAGCTGGTCGGGCTCTACGAGCCGCGGCCCGGCGACGTCGGCATGCACTTCCTGGTCGCGCCGACCGACACTCCCGTGCACGGCTTCACCCGCGCCGTCATCACCGCCGTGATGCACGAGCTGTTCGCCGACCCGGCCACCGAGCGCGTCGTCGTCGAGCCGGACGTGGCCAACAAGGCCGTGCACGCGCTCAACGAGGCCGTCGGCTTCGTGCCCGAGCGGGAGATCCAGAAGCCGGAGAAGAAGGCCCTGCTGAGCTTCTGCACGCGTGCCCAGTTCGAGGCCGCCGTGGGAGTCGCCGTATGAACCCCGTCGCCCACCTCACCCCCGCCCGCTGGGCGGACGCCAACCGCGCGCTGATCCGCAAGGGCCTCGCCGAGTTCGCCCACGAGCGGCTGCTCGACCCGCAGGAGCTGGGCGAGGACCGCTACCGCGTCCTCAGCGACGACGGCGCCGTCGAGTACCGCTTCACCGCCGACCGCTACGCCCTGGACCACTGGCAGATCGACCCCGGCTCCATCAGCCGCCACCGGGGCGACGAGCACCTCCCGCTCGACGCGCTCCAGTTCGTCACCGAGCTGCGCGGCTCGCTCGGCCTGAGCGACGAGATCCTGCCGGTCTACCTGGAGGAGATCTCCTCCACCCTGGCCGGAACGGCGTACAAGTCGACCAAGCCCCCCGTCACCTCCGCCGAACTGGCCCGCGCGGACTTCCAGGCCGTCGAGACCGGGATGACCGAGGGCCACCCCTGCTTCGTCGCCAACAACGGCCGGCTCGGCTTCGGCGTCGACGAGTACCGTGCGTACGCTCCCGAGGCCGCCGCCCCGATCCATCTGATCTGGCTGGCGGCCCGGCGCGACCGCACCACCTTCACGGCCGGCGCGGGCATCGACTACGACGCGTTCATCCGCGCCGAGCTGGGCGACAAGGCGGTCGACGGCTTCGCCGGGATCCTCGCCGAGCGGGGCCTGGACCTGGCCGACTACCTGCTGATGCCGGCCCACCCCTGGCAGTGGTGGAACAAGCTGTCGGTCACGTTCGCCGCCGAGGTCGCCCAGGAGCGCCTGGTCTACCTGGGCGAGGGCGACGACGCCTACCTGGCACAGCAGTCGATCCGCACCTTCTTCAACACCGCGGATCCCGCCAAGCACTACGTCAAGACGGCGCTGTCGGTCCTCAACATGGGCTTCATGCGGGGCCTGTCGGCCGCGTACATGGAGGCGACCCCGGCGATCAACGACTGGCTGTCCGGGCTGATCGAGGCCGACCCCGTCTTCACGGCGGCCCGCTTCTCGATCATCCGCGAGCGGGCGGCGGTCGGCTACCGACACCTGGAGTACGAGGCCGCGACCGACCGCTACTCCCCCTACCGCAAGATGCTCGCCGCGCTCTGGCGCGAGTCCCCGGTGGCCTCCCTGGCGCCGGGTGAGCGGCTCGCGACGATGGCCTCGCTGCTCCATGTCGACCACGAGGGCGCGTCCTTCGCGGGCGCCCTGATCAAGGACTCGGGCCTGGCGCCGACGGAGTGGCTGCGCGGCTACCTGGACGCGTACCTGCTGCCGGTGCTGCACAGCTTCTACGTGTACGACCTGGTCTACATGCCGCACGGCGAGAACGTGATCCTGGTCCTCGACGAGCGGGGCGCGGTCGTCCGGGCGGTGTTCAAGGACATCGCCGAGGAGATCTGCGTGATGGACCCGGCCGCGGTCCTGCCGCCCGCGGTGGAGCGGGTGCGGGCCGACGTCCCCGAGGACATGAAGCTGCTGTCGATCTTCACCGACGTCTTCGACTGCTTCTTCCGCTTCATGGCGGCGACGCTGGCGGCCGAGGGCACGCTCGACGAGGAGGCGTTCTGGCGGACGGTCGCGGAGTGCGTGCGCGGCTACCAGGAGTCCAAGCCGGAGCTCGCGGAGAAGTTCGCGCAGTACGACATGTTCGCGGAGACGTTCGCGCTCTCGGCCCTGAACCGCCTGCAGCTGCGCAACAACCGGCAGATGGTGGACCTGTCGGACCCGTCCGCGGCGCTCCAGCTGATCGGCGACCTGGTGAACCCCATCGCGCGGTTCGCCCGCTGAGACCGGCGTGTGCCCGGCGGAGTACGGTCCTCCGCCGGGCACACGCTTCTTTCCTCCGTGTTCTACGCAGCCGCCGCTCTACTCAGCCGCCGGCCACGGCACCTGCGGAGAGCGGTAGTAGTCGATGCCGAGCGCCTCGAACCGAGGCCCCTGCGCCGCGAGCCGCACCTTGTAGGCCTCCCAGTCGTGCGTCGCCGCCGGGGACCAGCCCAGCTCGGCCACGCCCGGCAGGCGCGGGAACGCCATCTGGTCGATGTGCGCGTTCTCGGAGATCGTCTCGGTCCACAGCGGCGCCTCGACGCCCTTCACCGCCTCGGCGGGCGCGCCGGGAAGGTAGGCGGCCGGGTTCCAGTCGTACGAGCGCTGCACCTCGACGTAGCCGGCCCAGGCCAGGCCCAGCTTGGTCTCCTTGGTGTACTTCATGTCGAGGTAGACACGGTCGGCGGGCGAGAGGATCAGCCCGGTGCCGTTCCGCGCCGCCGCGGCGACCTGCTCCTTCTCCGCCGCGCCGGTCCGGTCGAGGCCCCAGTACTGCGCGAGGGCGCCCTCGGCCGGTGTCGCGCCGGTGAGCTGGTGCCAGCCGACGACGGTCTTGCCGTACTTCGCGACGATCGGCTGCACCCGCTCCATGAAGGCCACGTAGTCCGCGTGGGTGGTGGAGTGCGCCTCGTCGCCGCCGATGTGGAGGTACTTGCCCGGGGTGAGCGCGGCGAGTTCGCGGATGACGTCGTCCACGAAGTCGTACGTGACGGCCTTCGGCACGCACAGGGAGCTGAAGCCGACGCTGGTGCCCGTGTAGAGCGGCGGGGCGACGCCGTCGCAGTTCAGCTCCGCGTAGGAGGCGAGAGCGGCGTTGGTGTGGCCGGGCAGGTCGATCTCGGGCACGACCTCCTGGTGGCGGGAGGCCGCGTACCGCACGATCTCCCGGTAGTCGTCCTTCGTGTAGTACCCGCCGGGTCCGCCGCCGACCTGGGTGGAGCCGCCGTAGGCGGCGAGGCGGGGCCAGGAGTCGACGGCGATGCGCCAGCCCTGGTCGTCGGAGAGGTGCAGGTGCAGCTTGTTGACCTTGTAGAGGGCGAGCTGGTCGATGTAGCGCTTGACCTGGTCGACGGTGAAGAAGTGACGGGAGACGTCGAGCATCGCGCCGCGCCAGGCGTAGCGCGGGGTGTCGGTGATGGTCCCGCCCGCGACCTGCCAGGGGCCTGGCTGCACGGTGCGCCTCTCCACGGCCGCCGGGAGCTGCTGGCGCAGGGTCTGGACGCCGCGGAAGAGCCCGGTGGGCCGGTGGGCGGTGAGCGTGATGCCACCACGGCCGGACTGGAGCCGGTAGCCCTCCTCGCCGAGCGCCTTCTCCCCGTCGGTCAGCCGGAGCCGGATTCCGCCGCTCGCGTCGTCCTGGTCGACGACGCGCAGCGGGTGGCCGGTGGAGGGGCGCAGGATCCCGGCGAGGTAGTCGGCGACGGCACGGGACTCGCGGGAGCGGCCGTCGATCCGGATGCGGGTGGCGGCGGTGATCGCGTACGGCTGCCCGCCGGGGGCCACGGAGGCGGGGGCGGGGACGATCTGGCCGAGCGGCCGGAGTGCGGGTTCGGCGGCGGAGTGGGCGGTGGGCGCGGCTCCGACGCAGGAGATCCCGGCCGCCGCAAGGAGCAGCAGGGCGCCGAGCACACGGGGAAGCGTTCTGCGCTGTCTCACAGGCATGGTCCCTTTCGGTGGACTTCGCGGCTGTGGATATGCGTATCCGAACAGTCACCATGCGTACCGTGGACCACTTCCGCGGGTCAAGGTGTAGACCAATCCCCTCTTCAGGGTGGCGATCATGGAAGCCTCTGCCCGAATTCGGGCAGGATTCTTGCGAAGTCCGGGGGGCACCCCTCAGTATTCACTGGTGCTCGAACGCCGCCCGTCGCATGACGACCTCATCGACCACCTGGTGCGCAGCACCGCGCTGCAGCGCGGTGAGGCGGCCCGGGTGGTGCTCGACGTGCTGGCGTACTTCGACGAGTCGACCGAGGACTTCGTCCGCCGCCGCCACCGCGAACTGCAGTCCGGGGGCGCCGTCAACGCCGAGATCTTCGAGCGCATCGCGGCCGAGCTGCCGCACCGCGCCGTGGCGCCACCGGAGCTCTCGCTCCGGCAGCTGCGCCGCATCGTCTACGGCTGACACGCGGCCGGGCACACTCACCAACCTGGAGGGGTAACACTTCTATGTGTGGAATTGTCGGTTACATCGGAAAGCGCGACGTGGCCCCGCTGCTGCTGGAAGGCCTGCAGCGGCTGGAGTACCGGGGGTACGACTCCGCCGGCATCGTCATCACCAGCCCGAAGGCCTCCGGCCTGAAGATGGTCAAGGCCAAGGGCCGGGTCCGTGACCTGGAAGCCCGCGTCCCCAAGCGCTTCACCGGCACCACCGGCATCGCCCACACCCGCTGGGCCACCCACGGCGCGCCGAGCGACATCAACTCGCACCCGCACCTGGACCCCGAGAACAAGGTCGCGGTCGTCCACAACGGCATCGTCGACAACGCCCAGGAGCTCCGCGCCAAGCTGGAGGCCGACGGCGTCGTCTTCGCGTCGGAGACCGACACCGAGGTGATCACCCACCTGATCGCCCGCTCCCAGGCCACCACCCTGGAGGAGAAGGTCCGCGAGGCGCTCAAGGTCATCGAGGGCACCTACGGCATCGCCGTCATGCACGCCGACTTCAACGACCGCATCGTGGTGGCCCGCAACGGCTCCCCGGTCGTCCTCGGCATCGGCGAGAAGGAGATGTTCGTCGCCTCCGACGTCGCCGCCCTGATCGCCCACACCCGCCAGGTCGTCACCCTCGACGACGGCGAGATGGCCACCCTCAAGGCCGACGACTTCCGCACGTACACGACCTCGGGCGCCTCGACGACGGCCACCCCCGAGACCGTGGAGTGGGAGGCCGCCTCCTACGACATGGGCGGCCACGACACGTACATGCACAAGGAGATCTGCGAGCAGCCCGACGCGGTCGACCGCGTGCTGCGCGGCCGGATCGACGACCGCTTCTCCACCGTCCACCTGGGCGGCCTGAACCTCGACGCCCGCGAGGCCCGCTCCATCCGCCGGATCAAGATCCTCGGCTGCGGCACCTCGTACCACGCCGGCCTCATCGGCGCGGGCCTGATCGAGTCCATGGCCCGTATCCCCGCCGACGCCGAGCCGGCCTCGGAGTTCCGCTACCGCAACCCGGTCGTCGACCCCGACACCCTCTACATCGCCGTCTCCCAGTCCGGTGAGACGTACGACGTGCTCGCCGCCGTGCAGGAGCTGAAGCGCAAGGGCGCCCGTGTCATCGGCGTCGTCAACGTGGTCGGCTCGGCCATCGCCCGTGAGGCCGACGGCGGCGTGTACGTGCACGCCGGCCCGGAGGTCTGCGTCGTCTCCACCAAGTGCTTCACCAACACGGTCACCGCCTTCGCGCTGATCGCCCTCCACCTCGGCCGCATCCGTGACCTCTCGGTCACCGACGGCAAGCGGATCATCGAGGGCCTGCGCAAGCTGCCCGCGCAGATCAGCGAGATCCTCGAGACCGAGGAGGAGATCAAGAAGATCGCCGAGCAGTACGCGGGCGCCCAGTCGATGATGTTCATCGGCCGCGTGCGGGGCTACCCGGTCGCCCTGGAGGCCTCCCTGAAGCTCAAGGAGATCTCCTACATCCACGCCGAGGCGTACCCGGCCTCCGAGCTGAAGCACGGCCCGCTCGCCCTGATCGAGCCGGCCCTGCCGACGGTCGCGATCGTCCCCGACGACGACCTGCTGGAGAAGAACCGCGCCGCGCTGGAGGAGATCAAGGCCCGCAGCGGCCGCATCCTCGCGGTCGCACACCAGGAGCAGGTCAAGGCCGACCACACCATCATCGTCCCGAAGAACGAGGACGAGCTGGACCCGATCCTGATGGGCATCCCGCTCCAGCTCCTCGCCTACCACACGGCGCTCGCCATGGGCCGCGACATCGACAAGCCGCGCAACCTGGCCAAGTCCGTCACGGTCGAGTAGCAGCTGTCCGGGCCTGTCCCCCGGAGCTCTCGACCACGGCCGGGAAAGCCCGTCCGCCCGCATCTCCGGACCTGTCCCCGGAGGGCCGGACGCCCGGCCGGACATGAAAGCGGTCCCCGCGCACCTCACCGGTGCGCGGGGACCGCTTTTTCCTGACCCGATCCCGCCTGGCGTCAGCTCGCCGCGGCCGCCCGGCGGCCCGGGCGGCTGACCGAGGTCGGCCAGTGCGCCACCGCCGCCGTCGCGCCGTACCAGGCCGCGAGGCCCGCCACCGCGGCGACCCAGCCGCCCGCCTTCGCCAGACCGCCGTTGTCCGCGAGGGCACCTATGCCGAGCAGCAGCAGCGCCACGAACAGCAGCCCGTACACGCCCTGCCCGAACAGACCGCTGCCGCCGGCCGCCATCGTCAGCGTGAGCGCCAGCAGCGCCCAGAGCAGCAGGAAGAGGCCGGTCGCCTCCGCCGAGCCGCCGTCGCCCACTCCGGTCCCCCAGGTGAACCAGAACGCGCCGAGCGCCGAATAGGCCGTGCCCTCACCACCGTTGCCCGCGCGCAGGGCGAGCAGACCGACGAGGAAGAGCGCCACCCCGCCGACCCAGGTGGCGAGGGATGCGGCGTCCGACGCCGCGACGTTGTCGATGACACCCGTGCTGCCGATGCCGAAGGCCAGCAGGGTCAGTCCGAGCGCGAGGTGGCCGAGAGTGGAGGTCGTGTTTCCCGCGGCGACTTCGTTGTCCACGGCGGGCTCCCTTCAGGTGCGCAGTTGTGCTGCGTGAGCTGCTTGTTCCGGTGACCTTTAACTACCCTTCACAAGCACACAAATCACCTGACGACGGCGGAAAATATCGCCGTGGCAAGGGAGTTGACGGAACGTCGAGGAGAGGAGGCCGGAGGCCAGGGGCCGGGAGGGCCGACGTCAGCGGCCGCCGGTCACGGGATGACGATCACGGGCCGCTGCGCGCGCTTCGCGAGCCGGCCGGCCACCGAGCCGAAGAGCCGGCCGACGATGCCGTGCGTCGAGCCGACCACGATCGCGTCGGCCGAGTACTCCCGGCCGACCTCCTCCAGCTCGTGGCAGATGTCGCCGCCGCGCTCCACGAGGATCCAGGGGACCTCGGCCAGGTAGTCCGCGCAGGCCAGCTCCAGGCCGAGCACCTCGGTGCGGTGGTCCGGGACGTCGACGAAGACCGGCGGCTCGCAGCCCGCCCAGACGGTGGTGGGCAGCCGGTTGGCGACGTGCACGATGATCAGACCGGAGCCGGATCGGCGAGCCATGCCGACGGCGTACGCCAGGGCCCGCTCACTGGAGGTCGAGCCGTCGAAGCCGACGACCACTCCGTGCCGGAAGGCGGGATCACAGGAGTGGCGTGGCTGTTCCACCGCGAGGGGGTCGACCGTGGAGTCGGCGACGCGCTTGCGGTCCGCGGGTTCGGAGAATTCGTGACCGGCCATCGGTGTCTCGGCGAAGAAGATCCTTGTGGGAAGGGACGGAGCGTCGTACGGAGCAACGGTTGGCGACGGAGCGGTGTCCGGGAATCATCTTCCCAAGCCCATACCCCCAAGGGTACGGCGACACCTCTCTCCTGCCCAGAGCGGTCCGGGGCCACACACGGCGCCCGCAGGGCGTTCCAGGGAGCATGCACGAGCCCGTCCCGTTATGGCAATGCCGGTTGTGTCCTACAGCTGTCCGGTACGGGGGCCGAACGGCCGCCACGGGGAGTGACCGGAACGTTCCGCTTCTCGTTCCCACAGGTCCAGTCACCGTCGCAGGGAGCCCCGCCCGTGCCCGCACCACCGGCCGCCGTCACCCCCGCCTCCGCCGCCCCCGCCGGCCCCCGGCCCCCCGCCCGCTCCCCCGGCCCCGCGGCCCCGCACCCCCCGGCGGACCCCGCGGGCGACGTCGTCCGCTGGGCCGTCTTCTGCTGCGTCCTGGTCCCCGTCGTGCTCGTCGTCTACGGCACCTCGCTGGGCGGGGCGGCGGGCACGGCGCTCGGACTCGCCGCGGTGACGGCGGTCTGCCGGGTGCTGCTGCGCCGCGCGGAACGCGGGCTGCGCGCCGAGGCCGCGGGACCCCGCGGACGACACTCCCATGGCGGCCGAAACCACCGTCAGAGGTGACGGACTCCCCGTGAAGCTGACGGGTTCGCACACTCACACCCATATGATTTCAGCCAACTTCCACATGCCGGTGAGTCCTTGGCGGAATGCCCCCTCAACCCTGGTGCCACCAGGCATGAAAGGCTTCAGCTCGGCCCCCGCACCCTACGGGGACGGGCCATGCGGTCACGACGCACTTCCCTGCGCCGCCCGTGAGTGGAACGCTTCGTGATCGAATGCTTCGCGCCAAGTTGCCTTGTCGACAATGTGCCGGACGGTGAACTTGTCACGTCGGCACTACGGAACACAGTAGATTCGATCATGG
Source organism: Streptomyces sp. NPDC013457 (assembly GCF_043089925.1). Classification (NCBI taxonomy): domain Bacteria; kingdom Bacillati; phylum Actinomycetota; class Actinomycetes; order Kitasatosporales; family Streptomycetaceae; genus Streptomyces; species Streptomyces sp. NPDC013457. Next base: position 207,750 of record NZ_JBICBL010000002.1, on the reverse strand, counting down.
GTATCGAAGACTGGGGTCTCGTGCAAAACCGAGGGGAAACGTGCAGGAGCGACAGGACCAGGGAGACGCGAACACCGAGGGGGGCTTAGCGTCATGAGCCAGGACTCCGCCGTAACGGAGGCCGCACGGAAGTTGACCGGGCGCCGCCGCCGCGAAGTCGTCGCGGTGCTGCTGTTCAGCGGCGGCCCCATCTTCGAGAGCTCCATCCCGCTCTCCGTGTTCGGAATCGACCGGCAGGACGCGGGAGTACCCCGCTACCGCCTGCTGGTGTGCGCCGGTGAGGAGGGCCCGCTGCGGACCACAGGGGGCCTCGAACTCACCGCACCGTACGGACTCGACGCGATCAGTCGCGCCGGAACCGTCGTCGTACCGGCCTGGCGGTCGATCACCTCGCCGCCACCGCCGGAGGCGCTCGAAGCGCTGCGCCGGGCACACGAAGAGGGCGCGCGGATCGTCGGGCTGTGCACCGGCGCGTTCGTGCTCGCCGCGGCCGGACTGCTCGACGGCAGACCGGCCACCACACACTGGATGTACGCGCCGACGCTCGCCAAGCGCTATCCGTCGGTCCATGTGGACCCGCGGGAGCTCTTCGTCGACGACGGCGACGTACTGACCTCGGCCGGCACCGCGGCCGGCATCGACCTGTGTCTGCACATCGTGCGGACCGACCACGGCGCGGAGGCCGCGGGCGCACTGGCGCGCCGGCTGGTCGTCCCGCCGCGGCGCAGCGGCGGCCAGGAGCGCTACCTCGACAGGTCTTTACCAGAGGAGATCGGCGCCGACCCGCTCGCGGAGGTCGTCGCCTGGGCCCTGGAGCACCTCCACGAGCAGTTCGACGTGGAGACGCTCGCGGCCCGCGCGTACATGTCACGGCGTACGTTCGACCGGCGCTTCCGCTCGCTGACGGGGTCCGCCCCGCTGCAGTGGCTGATCACCCAGCGGGTGCTGCAGGCGCAGCGGCTGCTCGAGACCTCCGACTACTCGGTCGACGAGGTCGCGGGACGCTGCGGCTTCCGCTCCCCGGTGGCGCTGCGCGGGCACTTCCGCCGCCAGCTCGGCTCCTCGCCGGCCGCGTACCGCGCGGCCTACCGGGCCCGGCGTCCGCAGGCCGAGACCACGACGACGGTGCTCGACCCGCTCGTGCCCCAGCAGGGCCCGCCGGTCGTCCGGCGTCCCGGGGGCCCGATGGAGCCGGGCAAGCCGCAGTCCGACATGTACGCCTCCGGTCGCGCTGCCCTGCCGGGTCAGCGCAGCGCTCCCTAGGGGCGGGCCGGACCGCGCGCGCCACAAGCCGCGCACAGAGAAGACCGACGGGCGCCCGGGGACACCTCTCCCGGCGCCCGTCGGCGTCCCGCCCGGTCCCGGGCCGTACGGCCGGTCCCGGTCCGAACCGGGGGCCACCCCCTAAGGTAGGACGCATGAACGATCGCATGGTGTGGATCGACTGCGAGATGACCGGGCTCTCGCTGACGGACGACGCACTCATCGAGGTGGCCGCACTGGTCACCGACTCGGAACTTAACGTGCTCGGCGACGGCGTGGACATCGTGATCCGCCCGCCGGAGGCGGCGCTGGAGACCATGCCCGAGATCGTGCGCCAGATGCACACGTCCTCCGGCCTGCTCGACGAGCTGGCCGACGGCACGACCCTCGCCGACGCCGAGGCCCAGGTGCTCGCCTACGTACGCGAGCACGTCAAGGAGCCCGGAAAGGCCCCGCTGTGCGGGAACTCGGTCGCCACCGACCGCGGCTTCCTCTCACGGGACATGCCGGCGCTGGAGAACCATCTGCACTACCGGATCGTCGATGTCTCCTCGGTCAAGGAGCTGGCCCGCCGCTGGTACCCGAGGGCGTACTTCAACAGTCCGGAGAAGAGCGGCAACCACCGCGCGCTCGCCGACATCCGCGAGTCCATCGCCGAGCTGCGCTACTACCGCGAGGCGATCTTCGTCCCGCAGCCCGGACCGGACTCGGACACGGCGAAGCAGATCGCGGCACGCCACGTCGTACGTCCGGAGTAGTCCGGAGCGGCACGGCGTCGCCGTACGGCGCGGTCCGGGGTGGTCCGGGGTGTGTTCCCAGGTGTGTTCCGGACCACTCCTCACCGGCCCGGAGCCGCCCGTCCCCAGTCCTGCCAGGTACGAGCAACCCCTGCTCGCGCCCCTGACGCCCCTCTGACGCCGCCACGGCGTCGCCGGGTCGAATACGGGCGCGAGCACCCTCTCGGACCCTGTAGACTTCTTCTCGGCCGGTCGGGGAAACCTTCGGGAAAACCGCCGGTCGTGGTGGGTATAGCTCAGCTGGTAGAGCACCTGGTTGTGGTCCAGGATGTCGCGGGTTCGAGTCCCGTTACTCACCCTGAAGGAAGAGGCCCCGGTTCTTGCGAACCGGGGCCTCTTTCGTTCTGGCGGCCCACGAAGAGGCGCGCCCCGGCCGGTGGTGGGGTGGAACCGGCCGGGGCGCGCGGTGTGGGGGGCGCAGGGGCTACTTGTAGGCGGCGAACGCCTTGGTGAAGGCCAGCGGCTGCTGGAGGATCGAGGAGCAGGTGGCGTCCGCGTGGTTCACCGCGCCGCCCGCGCACTGCTTGTCGCGGGTCGAGGACCACATCGACAGCCAGCCGATGCCCTTGGACTTCGCGAAGTCCACCAGCTGGGTCGCGTCGTCGACCTTGAAGATCTCGGTGGTGACGTCGTTGACCCCGATCATCGGGGTGACGGCGACGGCCTTCCAGGCGGCGCTGTCGCTCAGCCCGAGGACGCCCTTGATCTGCGCCTGGGTCGCGGTCGCGGCCTGAATCGCGTACTGACCCATGTCGCCGCTGTACGCCGGTCCGTAGTCCATCGCCATGATGTTGACGGCGTCGACGCGGACACCGTTCCTCTTGGCGTCGGCCAGCAGGTCCACGCCCGGCTGTGTCAGGCCCTCGGGCATGACCGGCAGGGTGAAGGAGACGTTCAGGCCGGGGTGGGACTTCTGGAGCTGGGCGATGGCCTGCGAGCGCCGGGTGTTGGCGGCGGTGTCGGGCAGGGCGGCGCCCTCGATGTCGAAGTCGACCTTGGTGAGCTTGTACCGGTCGACGACCTTGCCGTAGGCGGCGGCCAGGTCGGCGGAGTTCGCGCAGTTCAGGGCCAGTTCGTGACCGGCCGCGCCACCGAAGGAGACCCGGACGTCGCCGCCCTTGGCCCGCAGGGCGCCGATCTGGGAGGCGACCTTGTCGTCGGCCAGATCGGTGACGCCGCCCCACAGCGGGGCACAGGATCCGCCGGAGGTGATGAAGGCGAGGTTGAACTCCTTCACACCGGTGGCGTCGGCCGTGGCGAGCAGGTCGTACGCCGGGTAGAGCGAGGTGTCGACGTACGGCGCGTACTTCGCGGCGGCGCCCGGGGTGCCGGTGGCGGTAGCCGTCGGGGTGGGCGTGGGCGCCGTCGTGGCGGGCCGGCTCGGGGTGGCCGTCGCGGTGGCCGTGGGGGTGGCCGACGCGGTGGGGGCGACGGTGGCGGTCGGCTGCCCGGTGGGCCGGCCGCTGGGCGTCGGGGTGGCGCCGCCTACGGAGCAGGTGGCCTTGTTGATGAGGCAGTTCGTCGGGTCGCCGGCCGCGCCGGCCGCCGAGGTCACGAAGCCGACGGTGACGGACTGGCCGGGGGCCAGCTCCTTGTTCCAGCTCGCGGGCTTCACGGTGACGTGCCGGCCGGAGACGGTGTGCTCGCCGTTCCACAGGGACCCGATGGTCGTCCCGGCGGGCAGGTCGAACTCCAGCGTCCAGCCCCCCGGCTGGACGCTGGAGGTCTCGTTGGTCACGACGTACTGCCCGGTGTAGCCGCCGGTCCAGGAGCTGGTCCTGGTGTAGGCGGCGCCGACGGCCGCGGCCTGGGCGGTGCCGGTGAGCGCGAACGCCGCGCCGCCGATCACCGCTGCCGCGACGACCGCGCCGACGACCTTGGTCCTGCCGCTCGCCCTGCGCCGGTGCGAACTGGTGCCCATCGCGTGCCTGCCTCTGTGTGCGGGGGTGGGGTGCGGCAGCACGCTAGCGAGCGGGAAACGGACAAATGGCCACGAGCGGGCCAGGGTTGAGGATTCTTAGGGTCCGCTTAAGGGAGGCATCGGAACGACGAAAGGTTGGGCACCTCGGCGGGGCCTCGGCAGACCCTGAGGCACTCCTGGCGGGCCCTCGTAACCCGCCGAGCCCTCGGCGGGGCCGCGGCGGTCCCGCGGCAGGCCCTCGGCGGGCCCTCGGCAGGCCCTGGCCGAGCCCTCGGGGCACTCCCGGTGTGCCTCAGCGGGCCCTCGGCGTGGCCGGCTTCTTCCGGCGCCCCCGGCGGCCGCCGCGGCCCGCCGCGTCGCCGAAGCGGCGCCCGTCGAGGCCGATCCAGATGCGGACCTCCGTACCACCGAGCACCGAGTGTCCGATGCGGACGTCGCCGCCCGTGGCCTCGGCCATCCGCCGCACGATGTCCAGGCCGAGACCCGTCGAGCCGTCACGGTGGCCGCTGTTGCCGCGGGTGAGCGCCGCGGCCGGGTCGGCGATGCCGGACCCCGCGTCGGAGACCAGCACGATGACGGCGTCGTCGCCGTTGTGGACATCGACGGAGAACGCCGTCCCCTCCGGGGTGTGGCGGAAGACGTTGCCGAGCAGCGCGTCGAGCGCGGCGACGAGTTCGGGCCGGGCGACCGGGATGCGTACCGGACGCTCGATGCCCGCGACCCGCACCTTGCGGCCCTCGTCCTCGGCGAGCGCCGACCAGAAGTCCATCCGTTCCCGGACGACCTCGGAGGCGTCGCAGCCGGCGCCCGGGCCGGGGCTCTGCGTCTGGGGCTTGGCCTCCCGGGCCGTACGGATGATCGTGTCGACCTCGCGCTCCAGCTGCTCGACGGCGGTCCGGGTCTGCTCGGCCGCCGGTCCCGAGCCGAGCGAGGCGGCGTTGAGCCGGAGCACGGTCAGCGGGGTCCGCAGCCGGTGCGAGAGGTCGGCGGCCAGTTCGCGCTCGTTGGCGAGGAGCTGGACGACCTGGTCGGCCATGGAGTTGAAGGCGATCGCGGCCGACTTCAGCTCCGGCGGCCCCTCTTCGGGGACCCGCGCCCCGAGCTTGCCCTCGCCCAGGTCGTGGGCGGCGCCCGCGAGACGCTGCGCGGGCTGCACCATCCGTACGCCGAGGCGGTCGGCGACCGCGACCGAGCCGACGATCAGCGCGACGCCGACGCCGGCCAGCACCAGCCAGGCCGTGGCGACGCCGTTGGTGACCTCGCCCTCGGGGACGAAGAGTTCGACGACGGCGACCTGCCCGGAGGAGAGCGCCGTGGGCTGGAGCAGCACGGAGCCGCCCTCCACCTCGGCGATCGTCGCCCGGCCCAGTTCCCGGGTGGTGCGCAGCTCCTTCTCGTCGGCCCTGCGGGTGCCGATCTCCAGGGCCCCGGCGCCCGGCTCGTCGGCCGATGCGGCGGCCGGGACGTGCACGGCCATCCGTCCGGCGGCCCCGTCCTCGGTGCTCGCGACGGCCCGGTCGAGCTCGTCCCGGTCGGTGGTGATGGCGAGGACGGGCGCGAGTGCGGCAGCGCGGCGCTCGGCGTTGGAGAAGGCACGGTCGCGTGCCATCTCCTTGACGACGAGGCCGAGCGGTACGGCGAAGGCGACGACGACCATGGCGGTGACGGCCAGCGACACCTTGACGAGTGCCCATCTCACGGCCGGCTCTCCCGCGGCGGTTCCAGCTTCACGCCCACCCCGCGCAGGGTGTGGAGGTAGCGGGGGCGGGCGGCCGTTTCGCCCAACTTCCGCCGCAGCCATGACAAATGTACGTCGATGGTCTGGTCGTCCCCGTAGGACTGCTGCCACACCTCGGCGAGCAGCTCCTTGCGCGGGACGACCACACCCGGCCGGCCGGCGAGGAACGCCAGCAGGTCGAACTCCCGCCGGGTCAGGTCGAGCCGGGCCCCGTCGAGCTCCGCCTGACGGCGCAGCGGATCGATCGACAGACCGCCGACCTGGATCACCCGCGACGGCGGGGCCTCCCCGGCGGCCCGTGAGCGCCGCAGGACGGCGGCCATCCGCGCCGACAGGTGCTCCACGGAGAAGGGCTTGGTCAGATAGTCGTCCGCGCCGTCGTTGAGGAGCCGGACGATCTCCGCCTCGTCGTCCCGCGCGGTCGCGATGATCACCGGTACGTCGGTGATGCCGCGCAGCATCTTCAGCGCCTCGGAGCCGTCCAGATCGGGCAGTCCGAGGTCGAGGATGACCACGTCGAAACGGAAATGGGCGACCTCGCGCAACGCCTCCAGGGCCGTGCCGACGCTCCGTACGGTGTGGGAGGCCTCGGTCAGATGCCGGATGAGGGCGGAGCGCACGAACTGGTCGTCCTCGACCACGAGCACACTTGCCATGGGCCGCACCGTACGCCATCCGGGTGAGGCCGAGGGAAGGTCCACCCAGCGGGACGCCCGCGACGGCCGTGGTGCAGTATGGCCCGGATGCGTAGAGGACTTGTTCACGCCATGGCGTGGTCGCTCGCCACGGGCGCGGCGGTCACGCTCTCGTGGTGGGGTGTGCACACGGTGATGGCCGGCACGGTCTACGACCCGCCGCGCGCACTGCCCATCCCGGCCGGGTCCGGCAGCGACGGGCCGGCCGACAAGGCCGGTGACCCGTCGGCCTCCTCCACCCGGCGGCCGACGCCCTCCTCTCCCACACCGCCCGCCGCCTCCGGCTCGACCCCGTCGCCGTCGTCCGCCTCCGCGACGCCCTCGCGCAAACCCACCGCGCCGAAGCCCTCCTCGCAGGAGCCGCAGGGCGCAGGGAGCGTGAAGAGCTATGCCGTGGACGGCGGTCTGGTCGCCTTCGACCTCGGCGAGACCTCGGCGGAGCTGGTCTCGGCCACACCGGCCTCGGGGTGGCAGATGCAGGTGTGGAAGCAGCCCACCTGGATCCGGGTCACCTTCACCAGGGAGGGCCGCGAGCTGTCGGTCTTCTGCGTGTGGCACGACACCGCGCCCCGGGTGGAGATCGAGGACCGCTGACGGCAGGCGCCGCCTCGCGGCGCGCCAGCGTCAGCGCGTCAGCGCGTCAGCGGAAGACGGACGCGGGCGGTACGGGCGAGGGCTTGGCACTCGCGTCGGTGACCGGGGTCGCTCCCCCGGTGAAGTCGGTGAGCGTACGGCCGTGTTCGACCCGGCCCGGGTGCGGGTCGGTCGCCACCCGGCGGGTCAGTTCGGCGACGGGCAGCTCGCGGTCGGAGGCGAGGAGCACGGCGTTGCCGAAGCGGCGCCCGCGCAGCACGGTCGGATCGGCGGTCAGCGCGAGTTCGGGGAAGACGGTGGCGGCGGTCGCGACCTGGCCGCGCAGATGGGTCAGCGGCGGCCCGTCGGCGAGGTTCGCCGCGTAGAAACCGCCCGGCCTCAGGACCCGGCGGACCTCGGTGAGGAACTCGGTGCTGGTCAGATGCGCGGGCGTGCGCGCCCCGCTGAAGACATCGGCGATGATCAGGTCCGCCCAGCCGTCCTGCACCTTGGAGAGGCCGGCGCGCGCGTCCGTGGAGCGGACCCGTATGCGGGCGGTCGTGTCGAGTGGCAGCTCCCGGCGGACGAGTTGGACCAGCGGCCCGTCGAGCTCCACGATCTGCTGGGTGGAGCGGGGCCGGGTGGCGGCGATGTAGCGGGCGAGCGTGAAGGCTCCGCCGCCGAGATGGACGGCCTGGAGCGGCCGGTTCGGCGGGGCGGCGAGGTCGGCGATGTGGCCGAGGCGTCGCTGGTACTCGAAGGAGAGGTGGCCGGGGTCGTCGAGATCGACGTGCGACTGCGGGGCACCGTCTATCAGCAGCGTCCAGCCGCGGGGCCGCTCCCGGTCGGGTATCAGCTCCGCGAGCCCGCCGTCGACGGTCTCGACGACGGCGACGGCGGCTGCCGCCTTCTCACGCTGTCTGTTCCTTGCCACGTGCCCATTATCGGCGCCCGCCGGACTCCCCCGCCCGACGAGCCCCCGGCCATGACCGGAGGGCGGGCCGCCCTAGTGGCAGCCGTCGGCCGCCTCGATCAGCCGGGCCGCCTGGCCGAGGGCCTCGCGCAGCACCATCGGGTCGGTGACCTCGACGCTGTCACCGGGCGGCAGGAGCCAGCCGGCCGGGCGGGGCGCGTCACCGGCGGGCCCGGGAAGCTCCGGCAGTTCGGGGATCCGAAGGCCGCGGCCGGAGGTCTGCGTACAGGCACTTCCCGGCATGTCCCAGCCCGCCGCCGTGCCGGGCGGCACCAGGAAGCCGAGGGTGTCGCAGGCACCGTCGTGCAGCACGGGACCGACGACCGGGGTCCCGCCCCTGCGGAGGATGTCCACGGCCTCCAGGCCCTGGCGCGCCGGCACGGTCACCAGGTCACAGGGCTCGGCGTGCGGGGCACTGGCGTCCGGGGTGGGTGCGTGCCGTGCGGTCGACTGCGATCCGATCTCCAACAAGGGGACCCCTCCTTGCTCCGAGAAGACACGTTCCGTCTCTCCGCATGGTTCAACGCTCATCCGCGTCAACGGCTACGGCGGCACGCCGCCGCAAAGGATGGCAGTTCATGGCAGATTGCGAGCGAGATATCCGATTTATGGCAAAACCCAGCGTGTGCGCCCGGACACAGCAGGTACGTTCATGCCCGGCCGGAACACCGGCAGCACAGGAGAGGGCTCGGCCATGGCGGTGTCAGGGGCAGTTCCCAATCTCGCCTTCCGCCGACTCCGCGGACAGCACTCGCCGGCGGAGTTCGCCGCGGCGGTCCGGCGGGCGGCGCGGGAGATCGGCGAGCGGGTCGCGTGCGACGCCCGCTACATCGGGCGCGTGGAGGCGGGCGAGATCCGCTGCCCCAACTACGCGTACGAGCGGGTGTTCCTGCACATGTTCCCCGGTCTCTCCCTGGCGGACCTGGGCTTCTCGGCGCGGGAGGCGGTACGCGGCCGACGGCCGGCCGTCGCGGCCGGGGCGCCCCCACCCGCCATCACGACCCGGAACGATGAGGAGAGCGACGTGCTGCGTCGCGCATTCATGACGAGCGGCACCGTCACGGTGGCGGCCGCCTCGCTGGGACTCGGCGGCACCGCCGTCGCGATCCCCGCCCCCCGTGGGGCCCACAGGATCGGCGAGGCCGAGGTCCGCGCCGTCGAGGACGCCGTACGGCAGATCCGGCTGCTCGACGACCGGCACGGCGCCGACGGCCTCTACAAGGCGGCCGCCCAGCCGCTCCGGGCGGCGTACGCCCTGCTCGACGCGGGCACGACGGCCCGCCGCTCCACCGAGGACCGGCTGCACACCGGCGCCGGCGAGCTCGCGATCTCCGTCGGCTGGCTGGCCCATGACTCCGGCCGCTTCGACGACGCCCGCTCGCACTACGCGGAGGCCCTGGCCACCGCGCGCGTGGCGGGCGATGCCGCCCTGGAGGCGCACGCCTTCTGCAACACCTCGTTCCTCGCCAGGGACGCGGGACGGTACCGGGAGGCGGTCCGCGCCGCCCAGGCCGGTCTGCGGGCGGCCCAGCCGCTCTCCTCCGACCGGCTGCTCTCCCTGCTCTCCCTCCGGGAGGCGGGAGCCTGGGCGGGAATCGGCGACCGGTCCGCGTGCGAGCAGGCCCTCGGCCGCGCGCACACCCACTTCGCCCGTGGTCAGAGCGAGGGCGACCCGGAGTGGATGTCGTTCTTCGGGGAGCCGGAGCTGGAGGCGCTGGAGGCCCACTGCTGGTCGGCGCTGGGCGACTGGAGCCGTGCGGCCCGTCACGCCCATCGCGCGACCGTCCTCCAGAACCCCCACTTCGCCCGCAACCTCGCCCTCTACCGCGCCCAGCTCGCGAGCAACCTGGCGCACGCGGGCCGTCCGGACGAGGCGGCGGCGGAGGCGCGCCGGGTGATGGACTCGCTCGGCGACGTCCAGTCCTCCCGCATCCGCCGCATCCTCACGGACACGAGCCGGGTCCTCGCGACCACACGCTGAACGCGTGGGGCGACGCGGCCTCCGAGGGTGTTCGGGCTACGAGGGTGTTCGGGCCTGCGACGACCGGGCTCCGAGGACGTTCGAGCCTGCGGCGGCCGGGCTACGAGGGTGTTCGGGCCTGCGGCGACCGGGCCCCCGGGCGTCCTACTCCAGGTGCCCCGTGTCGTTCCAGCGGGTCAGGGCGGGCTTGCCGTACATCCAGCCGAGGACCGACAGGCTCGTCGGGTCGAGGCCGATGCGGGCGCCGAAGGAGACCTCCTCGCCCAGCCAGCGCGCCGCGAGCGAACGCAGGATGTGGCCGTGCGCGAAGACGAGCACGTCCCGGTCCTCCGACCGCGCCCACTCCACGACCTCGTCCACCCGCGCCGCGACCTGCGCCAGGCTCTCGCCCTCCGGTACACCGTCGCGCCACAGCAGCCAGCCGGGCTGGACCGCCTGGATCTCGGGCGGGGTCAGCCCTTCGTACGCCCCGTAGTCCCACTCCATCAACGCGTCCCACTCCCGCGCCCGCACGCCGAAACCGGCGAGGTCGCAGGTCTCACGCGCCCGTACCAGCGGACTCGTGCGGACCTCCACGTCCGGCAGCCCGCCCCACGGCCCCCGGTGCAGCCGCTCCCCCAGCAGCTTGGCGCCGCGCCGGCCCTCGTCGAGCAGCGGGATGTCGGTCCTGCCGGTGTGCCGGCCACTCAGCGACCACTCGGTCTGGCCGTGCCGGGCGAGCAGGATGCGCGGTGCCATGAAGGCTCTCCAGGGGTTCACGTATCAGGTGCACCCCCATCATCCCGCACATGAATTCACGGCGTCGCCCGGGCGACGCGGACGGCCGGACACCGGCCGGTGGTGCGGTACGGAAGCGGTACGGAAGCCGCCCCGGAAGCGTCGTCCGGCCGGAACCGCGACCGGATGTCAGTGGCGGATGGGAGACTTCCGCGGGTGAGCGCATCCCTGGACGGCGGAGCTCCCCTCCCTCCGCAGACGACACGACGGCACGGGGCCTCTCCCGCTCCGGTGAAGCCGAGAGTGTGGGAGAGACTCGCCGAGCTGCGCGGCCCCGCCGTGGCGCCGCACCCGCTGGACGCGCGGGCGCTGGCGGCCCTGGCCGCCAACCCCGGCTGCCGGCGCCGCGCGCTGCTCGACGGGGCCGGCGTGGACAAGACCGCGCTCGCGGCGAAGCTCGGCTCGCCCGCCGCCTTCGGGCAGTCGCAGTTCGCGTTCATGCGGGGCAACGCCTTCGAGGCGAAGGTCAAGGCGGACGGCGGCCGCGAACTGCTGCGGCTGCTCGGCATCGACGAGCCCGACGCGGCCCTGGTCCCCGACCTGACGGCGGCCGGTCCCGAGGGGCGGGCGGCCCGCACGGCGCTCGCGCTGCGCGAGGCGACCGCCGCCGGCGGCTGGGCGCTGCTCGACCACCCGATGCTGGCCCTGGAGGTGGCGGGCTCCCCCGCCTACCTGGAGCCGGACGCCGTGGTGGTGCACCCCGACGGCCGGTGGACGGTCGTGGAGATCAAGTCCTTCCCGATGATCGACGGTTCCGCCGACGCCTCCAAGGTGGGCGCGGCGGCCCGCCAGGCGGCGGTGTACGTCCTGGCCCTGGAGCGGGTCGCGGCGCTGACCGAGGGCGCGCAGGTGGCGCACAGCGTGCTCCTCGTCTGCCCGAAGGACTTCTCCAACCTGCCGACCGCCTCGGTCGTCGACGTCCGCAAGCAGCTGTCGGTGACCCGCCGGCAGCTCAACCGGCTCACCCGGATCGAGGACATCGCGGACGCGCTGCCCGACGGCATCACGTTCGACGTGGAGTCCTGTTCGGCGGAGGAACTCACGGCGGCGGTGGAGTCCGTTCCGCACGCGTACGCGCCGGAGTGTCTCTCCGCCTGCGAACTGGCCTTCCACTGCCGGGAGCGGGCCAGGGCCGCGGCCGTGGTGGAGACGCTGGGGCGTTCGGTGCGGGGCGAGTTGGGCGGCCTGACCACGATCGGCGCGGTCCTGGCGGCGGCCCGCGGCGAGGAGGGCGACGCGGAGGACCCGACCGTCGAGGCGCTGCGCCGGGCCCAGGCCCTGCGCACGGAGGCGCTGGCGGGCGCGCCCGCGCGGACTGCCGGGGCGGTCGTCGAATGCCCCTGCTGAGCACGAGGCCGGCGCACGGTACCGGACGAGGAGGCTCCTCATGTCGCTGATCTCCACCCTCGCCCGGCTGGAGGCCGTCGAGTCCGGGCGGGCGCAGCCGCTGGCCACGGTCCGGCACCGGCACGTCGCCGACCGTCCGCTCGTCCTCGTACCGCTGACCACGGCCGGCGAGGCGGGCGCCCCGCTCGGCGCGCTGGTCGGGACCGACCGCGAGGAGCCCCGGCTCCTGGTGGTCGCCCAGCCTCGCGACCGGGACCTGCGGTTCGCGTTCCTCGCCGACCTGGCCGAGGAAGTCCTGCCGTACATCGACTCGTTCACCGACGTCGTGGAGGCGGCCGAGCGCAACGAGACCGATCCCGAGACCGGGAAGAAGGTCAAGGTCCAGGTCGACCTGTGCGCGGACGCGCCGCAGCTGATCGTGCCGAGCCGGGCCGGCGTCGAGTACGTACGCCTCCTGGGGCGGTCCATGCGCTTCCGGCGCACGGCGGAACAGGACCCGGAGACGCCGTTCCCCGCGCCCCCGCGCGTGCCGCTGCTCGGCCGCTGGCTCACCCACTTCGGCGAGCGGGCCCGCGTACCCGGCTCCTCGCTGCTGCTGTCGGCGACGGACCTGCTCAACCGGCACTGGGCCACGGGCCAGTCCTCCCTGGAGGACCAGCACCTCGGCGCGCTCCTGGCCTGGATCGACCCGTACGACGACGAGTCGGGCGCCGAGGGCGCGCTCCGCGCCGAACTCGGCCGGGACCGCGACGGGCAGCTGCTCTGCCCGCCCGCCGGTCCCGCGACCGACCCGGCCTTCGACAACCGGCTGCTCGCACCCGCCGTCGAACGCTTCGACCGGGCCAGGCAGGCGCTGGCCTCCGCAGAGGACGGCGAGAGCGCCGACGAGCGGCTCGGTGAACTGCACCGCGCCGAGCGGGAGATCCGCCGGCTGATCGCCTCCCAGCTGAAGCCGACGTGGGACGCGGTCTGGCGCGCCCTGGACCTGCTGCGGGAGCTGCCCGCAGGAGCCCGGGTGGCGGACAGATGGACCCGCGACCGCTGGTCGTTCACCGGACATCGGGACCGGGTCACGGCCGGTGAGCCGCCGCAGCCCCGCCGCGACGACGCGGTCACGGCAGCGCAGAAGCTGGCCGCGCGCGAGTCCGCGCAAGGGCAGCTGGAGGCGCAGGAGGCGCTCGACGACCCGCTGGTGCTGGCGGGGCGGCGGCTCTCGGGTGAGGCGTTCGTCGCGGAGGTGGCGGAGGTGACGATGGCCTGGTCGGAGTCGAAGCGCCCGTCACCGCGCCCGCTGCTCACGGTCCGCACGGACGACCGTCCGCACCTGGGTGCGGGGGTGAAGGTGTACCGCTCGCTCGAAGGCAAGCCGCAGACCGCGGAGTTCGTACGGCAGGAGGAGGACGGCTCGCTCGTGCTGCGGATCACCGACCGGATGGGCCGCTCCAAGGAACCCGCGGAGGGGTCGGTGCCGGAGAAGGGCGAGCGGATCGCCTGGACGCTCTTCGAGCACGACCAGCGGGTCGGCGCGAAGCTCCCCGACCCGGAGGAGACACCCTGGACGCACGGCGGCCCTCCGCGCTCCGACGCCGCCGAACCGCCCGACGCCGTCACGCCGGAGGACCTGCTGTGAGCACCGAAGTCTTCGACCCGTCGGCGGAGGCGGCGCGGGCCACGGCCGCGATCCTGGCCGACACCCTGCACGGGAACGCCCGGGGCGTCGTCGTGGACTCCCCGCCGGGCGCGGGCAAGTCGACGCTCGTGGTCCGGGCCGCGCTCGAACTGGCCGAGGCGGGAAGGCCGTTGATGGTCGTCGCGCAGACGAACGCGCAGGTGGACGACCTGGTGCTGCGGCTCGCGGAGAAGCGTCCCGACCTGCCGGTGGGACGGCTGCACTCCAACGACAGCGATCCGTACGACAAGGCGCTCGACGAGCTGGAGAACGTACGGAAGTCACCGAAGGCGGGGGAGCTCGCAGGGCTTCCGGTCACGATCTCGACGTCCGCGAAGTGGGCGCACGTGAAGAACGTGGAGCCGTGGGCGCACGCGATCGTGGACGAGGCGTACCAGATGCGCTCGGACGCGCTGCTCGGCGTGGCGGGGCTCTTCGAACGAGCGCTGTTCGTGGGCGACCCGGGGCAGTTGGACCCGTTCTCGGTGGTCGGCGCGGAGCAGTGGGCGGGCCTGTCGTACGACCCTTCGGCGAGCGCGGTCTCGACGTTGCTGGCGCACAACCCGGAGCTGCCGCAGCACCGGCTGCCGGTGTCCTGGCGGCTTCCGGCCTCGGCGGCGCCGCTGGTGTCCGACGCGTTCTATCCGTACACCCGGTTCCGCAGCGGCACGGACCACGGCGACCGGCGCCTGACGTTCGGGGTGCCGTCCGACGGCTCGGGCCCGGACCGAGTCCTGGACGAGGCCGCCGAGTCGGGCTGGGGCCTGCTCGAACTGCCCGCCCGGCACACGCCGCGCACGGACCCGGAGGCGGTCGGGGCGGTGGCCCTCGTGGTGCGCCGGCTCCTGGACCGGGGCGGTGCCGCGGTCAGCGAGCGGGGCCCGGAGCCGGTCCCGCTGACCCCGGACCGGATCGCGGTCGGCACGGCCCACCGCGACCAGGCGGCGGCGGTCCGCGCGGCGCTGGCGGAACTGGGCGTCACGGGCGTGACGGTGGACACGGCGAACCGCCTCCAGGGCCGGGAGTACGACGTGACGGTCGTCCTCCACCCCCTGTCGGGCCGCCCGGACGCCACGGCCTTCCACCTGGAGACGGGCCGCCTGTGCGTCCTGGCCTCCCGCCACCGCCACGCCTGCATCGTGGTCTGCCGCGCAGGCGTCGCCGACCTCCTGGACGACCACCCGTCGACGGAACCGGTACAGCTGGGCGTGACGGTCAAATTCCCGGACGGCTGGGAGGCGAACCACGCGGTCCTCTCCCACCTGGCCGAACACCGCGTGACCTGGCGGCCCTGAGGGGTCAGTTGGGGGTGGGGGTCGGGCGGGGGGTCGCGGATGCGTGGGCGAGGAGGGTGTCCACCGGCCACTGGTCGTCGGCGTGCTCGCCGTACTTCAGGGCGGCGATACGGCCGTCCGGGGCGATCAGGAAGTCCGCGGGCAGTCCGAGCCGGCCGCCGCGCGGGTTGCGTACCGGCGGGCGTTCCCGGCCGCGCAGCATCTCCCAGGTGCCGAGGAGCACGGCCCGCGCGATGGGCCCCCACGCCCGTGGGGAGAGCAGCGACCGGGGTGAGGACTCGACGCCGAACTCCGCGTAGAGCCGCTTGTCGGGGTCGGCGACGACCGCGAACGGCAGTCCGTCGAGGTGCGGATGGAGCTCCTCGGGGGGCGAGTGGAAGATCACGACCTCCCGGATGCCCGCCTCCTCGATCTCCTCGTGCCTGCGCACGAACGACCGCAGGTGGAGGTGGCAGATCGGGCAGCCCGCGAAGCGGCGGAACTGCAGGTGGACGAAGCAGTCGGGGTCCGGCACGGCGACCGGGGGGCCGAGGACCGGGTCGAGGGTGCGGGCGGGAACGGGCGCGCCGGGCATGAGCATGGACGACCTCCACGTAGGCGTACGGCGTACCCCTAACAGCGTAGGCGTATGCCGTACGCTGTCAACCCGTGCCCCGTCCTCGGTCCCTCACCCCGGAACAGCTCGCCGCCGCCGCGCTCGCCGTCATCGACCGCGACGGCCTCGCGGGCCTGTCGATGCGCACGGTCGCCAAGGAACTCGGGATGAGCACGATGGGGCTCTACCGGTACGTGGCCGACCGCGACGAGCTCGAAGGGCTCGTCGTCGAGCGCGTCCTGAGCTCCGTCGACCCGACCCCGCCCCCCGCCGACACGCCGTGGCGGGAGCGGATCGAGGTCATGGTCCGGCGCCTGCGCGACAGCGTCGGCGCGCACCCGGCCGCCGTCCCGCTGACGGTCACCCACCGGCACCGGCTGCCCGGGCTGCTGCGCTGGTCGGAGTCGGTGCTCGGCCTGCTGGCGGAGGCCGGCATCGACGGCGAGCGGCGCGTCGTCGCGCTGCGCGGCCTGATCTCGTACGTCGTCGGGGCGATCCAGCTCGAGCACCTCGGCTCCCTCGCCGGCGCCGGGACGACCGCGATCGCCGAACTTCCGCGTGACCGCTTCCCGTACATGACGGAGGCAGCCCGTCATGCCCCCGGCATCGACGCCGAGCGGGAGTTCTTCGGCGGTCTCACGGTGTATCTCCGCGGCCTCGGCGACTGACCGCCTCCCGCCCTCTTGCGCGAAGCGGGACAATGGAACACGGCCCGGGAGTCCGGGCCGCGTGTGTGCGAGGAGGAGAAGGACGATGGCGGAATCCGCGGAGCGGAACGAGCAACGGCGGCTCCGGCCCGCACCGCTGATCTTCGAGCCCGCCGAGGCGACCGCGGACCCGGAGCACTTCTTCGACCTGGAGTCGATCGAGGACCCGCGTGAGCTGCTGGCGCGCGCGACGGAGCTGACGCTCGCGTTCCGCGCGGCGACGGACCGGGCCATCGAGTACCAGGCGATGGCGGCGGCCCAGCTCGCCGACCCGCGCCGCTTCGACCGCCTGACGGCGGCGGACGTCGCCGAACGGGCGGAGTGGACCGAGGACTACGCGCGCCGCATGATCGACTTCGGCCACGACCTCCTCCGCACGGCCACCACCCCGACGGACGACTAGCCCGGCGCCGGGCGGGCGACCGAGCCGGGGATCACCCCGCGAGGACCGAAACTCCCCGGCGACCGCCCGACCTGGGCGGCGGGCGGCCTGGAGCCGCGCATGCGGCGCCTCCACACCTCGCGGCTCAGCGGGGGCGCGTCGGGGCGCTTCGGTGGCCCGGGAGGTCGAGGCGCCGGGGTGCTCCCGCAGCCAGCGCGCGTCGGGGCGCTTCGGCGGCCCGGGAGGTCGAGGCGCCGGGGTGCTCCCGCAGCGCGCGTCGGGGCTCGGATGCGCCCCCGCGTGACGGGGCCCGCCGGGCGGCGCATCGGCGAACCTGCGCGCCCGGGCACAGGGGCGCGCCCCGATCTCGGCGCAAGCTCCCGCGCCCCCGTGCGCGCCATGCGCCCCCGCCATCGGCGGGTGGCATATGCCGGGGCGAAAGATACTCCCCTCACACCGCCCTTGTCCGGGTTTCCGGCAACATTCGGAAACGCTCCGTCACCGCCGGTACACCTGACGTCATGAGCGCATGGCTGCGAGACGAGACTCCCCTGAGCCCCGCCCAGAGCGACGCCGACGAGCGGCGGACCGACCGGGGCGACTTCTTCCGGTTCCTCCGGGACGCGGACGACCGGCGCCATCACTCCGCGCACGTCACCGCCGCCGGAGCCGACTGGCTCGCCTCCGCCACCGCGTACCCGCGCTCCACGCTCGCGCTATGGGAGTCCCGCCCCGCCGCTCCCGCCGTCCTCCCCTGCGGGGCCGTCTTCGACGTCGTGAACGTGGAGCCGACCTTCGGACGCCGGATGCTCGACCGGCTCTGGGACGAGGGTCCCGGCTCCGGGCCCGTCGCCGTCCACCGCGGCCGGATGCTCCTCTTCGCCGCGCCCGGGACCGCCCAGCGGTTACCGGCCCTGCTGCACTGGGAGGAGTGGGGCGACACCGTTCCGCCGCCGCTCTGCCATGGCACCGGGGACGCCGTGACGATCCCCCCGCTGACGCCGCCGAGCGCCTCCGGCCCCCGCTGGGTGGTCGCCCCCGACACCCGGAATCCCTGGCTGCCGGGCCCCGAGGTCATGCTCTGGGCCTGCGTCCGGGCGGCCCGCGCCGTGTCCGCCGCCGACGTGCGGATATCGATTTTTCCTCCCGCCGATCAGGATGCTAAGGTCTACGACGTCAGCAGGCGCCGCTAGCTCAGTTGGTTAGAGCAGCTGACTCTTAATCAGCGGGTCCGGGGTTCGAGTCCCTGGCGGCGCACAGACGGAGAAAGCCCCTCGCGAGAGCGAGGGGCTTTCTTGCTGTCCGGACCTGTCCGGGGCCGTCCGGGGCCGTCCGAGCACCAGGGGCTACAGGGACGGCGGCGGCACCGTCACCTTCACCGTGTACGCCCCCGCCGGCGTCCGGTCCGCGACCTCCACCCGTGTGCCGTCGTCCGGCACCGTGAGCGTCTCACCCACCGCCAGCGGCGCGTCCGCCAGCGGCGGGTACACCGAGCGGTCCCAGCAGGCCTCGGTCCGCGGATGGGCGTCCACGACCTCGATAGGCCCCTCGCCGGACGCCGCCTCGTTCCGCACGCGGTAGATCAGCACACCCTCCTTGCAGGTGTCCTTGTCGTTGCCCGAAGCGCCGCGCGCCTCGATGGCGAGCGCCGTGCCGGGTCCCGTCCGTACGACCGCGAGCCGGTTGCCGAGCGTGCCGCCGGCCACCGGCGCCGCCGCCAGCGGCTCCAGGCTGAAGAGGCGGGAGCCCGGCCCCTGCACACACACCACCTGGCTCGGCTCCAGCCAGCCCAGCTTCCACTTGTGCCAGCCGAAGGGCTCGGGGGCGAGGCCGAACTGGCTGCCCATGACGTCCCAGTCCCCCACATGGGTGTCCCAGTCGCCCTTGCCGTCCATCGGCCGGTGGTAGAGGTCCGGCAGGTCGAAGACGTGCCCGGTCTCGTGGGCCAGCACGTTGCGGTCCGGCGGGTGCCGCTCGAAGACGGTGACGACCCGCTTGATGTCCTTGCCGTCGGCCGTGACCGGATGCTCCAGGTTGACGACCTTGGTGGCGTCGGAGTCCACGCCCGGCGCGTCGGGGTCGGCGACCAGGTAGACGATGTCGTACCGCGAGAAGTCGACCTTCCTGTCGGCCGCCGCGACGGCGTCGCGGAGATACGCCGTCCGCTTCGCCGCGTCCCAGTCACGCCGTATGGCGTAGTCCGTCGAGTCCTTCGGCATGACGGTCCACTCCGGCTGCGCGTCGGCGTGGAGCGCGAACCGGCCGTAGGAGGCGCGCCGGAAGAAGTCGCTGGTGCCGGGGAAGTGGTCGGCGGCGAGCTCCGCGGGCGCGGTCAGCGGGGTGGAGTCGGGGAACGCCAGGAAGACCATGACCGCGTCGAGGGAGCGGACGGGCTGGGGATAGGCGCCGTTCCAGGTGTCCAGGCCGAGGGAGTGGTGTGCGGCGGTACGGGGCAGGGCGCACGGTCCGGCCGAGGGGGCGCCCACCGCCGGGCCCGCGACGAGCCCGGTCGCGGCGAGTGCCACGAGCGAGGTGAAGGCCGCGGCGGAGGCACGAAGCCGCGCGCGTTCCACTCCCCCGGGTGGCTGCTGACCCCTCACGTGGACCTCCGGCTTCCGAATGCGGGACACCCCACCCACCTTGTGACGGTTTGTGGCGTTTCGCACTTTTCCGCTGCCCCAGTCGGGTGAGCGCGCGACATGGCGTCGACACGACACGCGCCCTCAACGGCTCACGGAACGTCACAATCGGTCAGGCCCCCTACGTCCCGCGTCAGACCCGCGCAGAAACGATCGGCCGGAAGGTCTCGGGGGGAGGCTCGGGGCCTGCGCGGGGCCGGAGGGCGCCCATGAAGCTGGAACGGCCCCGGGGCCAGCCTCTATGATCGGCACACTTTCCTTGGCCGACCCACCCCGACCACGTCTCTTACGGCCCGACTGCATTACGGGAGCGAGCGGTGAGCGGAACCCCCGAAGGACCGGTGCACACCCAGCTCTCGCCCGCACGGGAGCCCGCGCCTCCGATCACGGAGCGTCACGACAAGCTCCCGCCCGACGCGGACGACACGGCACTGGCAGAGCTCAGCGACCACCGCGCCGCCTTCCGCGCCGCGCAGCTCGCGATGGCCGTCGTCGACGAGGACGGGCTGGTCGTCTCCGCGAACGACGCCCTCGGCACCCTCTTCGGCACAGAGGCCGGCGCGCTGCGCGAGCAGGCCGCCGCCGACCTCGTCGACCTCGCCTCGGACGGCCGCACCTGGCACGCGTACCGCGAGGTGCTGCGCGGCCGCCGTTCCCGCTTCCGCTGCACGCGCCGGCTCAAGCACCCCGACGGGCGCTCCCTCTGGGCCGAGGTCACCGTCACCCCCGTGCCCGACAGCCCGCGGGTCCTGCTCTCCGTCGCCGACATCAGCGACCGGCGCGAACTGCAGGCGCGGCTGCGCCACCTCCAGATGCACGACCCGGTCACCCGACTCCCCAACCGCACACTGTTCTTCGAGCGGCTCTCGGCGGCTCTGGAGGCGGCGGCCTGCCTGGACGAGGAGTCCTCGGAGCTCCGCGCCCACCCGTCCCACCCGTCGTACGAGTCCTACGAGTCACATCGGTCACACCAGTCGTACGGGGATGGCGGAACAGGGCGGATCGGTCTCTGCTACCTCGATCTCGACGGCTTCAAGGCCGTCAACGACACGCTCGGGCACCGGGTCGGCGACCGGCTTCTCGCCGCCGTGGCCGCCCGGCTGACGGAGTGTGCGGACAACGACGGGTACACGAGGAGCGGCGGACATCTGGTCGCGCGGCTCGGCGGCGACGAGTTCGCCATCCTCGTCGAGGACTCCGCCGGCACGGAACAGCTCGCGGATCTGGCGCAGTCCGTCCTCTGCGCGCTCCAGCGGCCCTTCGACCTGGCCGGGCAGCGGCTCTCCGTCTCGGCCTCGATCGGGGTGGTGGAGCGCGGCGCCCGCGGGACGACCGCGACGGGGCTGATGCAGGCCGCCGACACCACGCTGTACTGGGCGAAGGCCGACGGCAAGGCGCGCTGGACCCTCTTCGACCCGGAGCGCAACGCACACCGGATGACCCGTCAGGCACTCTCCTCCACTCTCCGGCCGGCGGTGGAGCGCGGGGAGTTCGCGCTGGAGTACCAGCCGCTCGTCGGACTCGCCGACGGCGCGGTGCACGGGGTGGAGGCGCTGGTGCGCTGGAACCATCCGCAGTTCGGCACACTCGCGCCGAATCGGTTCGTCGGGATCGCCGAGGAGGACGGCTCGATCGTCGAGCTGGGGCGGTGGGTGCTGCGCACGGCGTGCACGCAGGCCCGGCAGTGGCAGAAGGACCATCCGCGCGAGCGGCCGCTGTTCGTGAGCGTCAACGTGGCCGTACGGCAGGTCTGGGACTCCGACCTGGTGGCGGACGTGGCGGGGATCCTGACGGAGACCGGTCTCGCGCCTCATCTGCTCCAGCTGGAGCTGACCGAGTCCGCGGTGATGGGCTCGGCGGGCCGCCCGCTCCAGGCGCTGCAGGCGCTGAGCGACATGGGTGTACGGATCGCCATCGACGACTTCGGCACCGGGTACTCGAACCTGGCGTATCTGAGCCGGCTCCCGGTGTCGGTGCTGAAGCTCGACGGATCGTTCGTGCGCGGCTTCCAGGACGAGGCGCACGCCAACCCGGCGGACGAGCTGATCGTGGAGGCGCTGGTGCAGTTGGCGCACCGGCTGGGCCTGACGGTCACCGCCGAGTGCGTGGAGACCTCGGGTCAGGCGACCCGGCTGCGGCGCATCGGCTGCGACACCGGGCAGGGCTGGCTGTACTCCCGCGCGGTGGCCGCGGACCGTATCGCGGAGTTGATCGGGGCGGCGCCGCTTGCCGTGTGAGGAAGGCGCGCCGCTTGCCGTGTGAGGGATGCGGCGGATGCGTAGGGGCATGGAACTGCCCCCGGCCGGAGGGACATCCGGGCGGGGGCAGTGGTCATGTGGGGCTCAGCGGGGTGCCGCCGGGCACGGCGCCCCGCTGAGCGGCGGGGGGTGGTGGGCTAGCAGGCGCCCTGGTCCTTCCAGACGCCCCACTCGCCGGTCGTGCCCGGCGTCTCGTTCTGGGTCCACCACTGTGCGAGCCACTTGCGGCCGTTGTGGGAGACGACCGTGCCGCCGGTGTAGACCGTGCCGGCCACGTACGCCGGGACCGAGCCGCAGCCCGTGGGCGGGGTGGTCGGCGGGGTCGTGGGCGGGGTGGTCGGAGGCGTCGTGGGCGGGGTGGTGGGCGGCGTGGTCGGCGGGACGGTGGTACCGCCGAGAGCGTCGCTGATCTGGTTCAGCAGCGTGATGTTGTTGTCCAGGCCGAGGAGCGAGTACATCATCGCGCCGGCCAGGCCGCGCTGCTTGCCGTAGTCCACCCGGGCCTGGATGGACTTCTGGTTGAGGCCGGTGAAGAACTCGCCGTCCTTGTAGAAGTACGAGGACTTGGCCTGGTCGTCCCAGAAGGTGGTGGCCGCGTTGTCGACGACGCCGCCGAGCTCCTTGTAGTGGGCGATGCCGGCCTGCTGGCTGAGCGGACGGGCGGCGGAGCCGCCGGTGGCGGACTGGGCGAGGCCGTTGGCGCTGCCCGCGGGGACGCCCTTCCAGCCGCGGTAGTAGAACTCGTAGCCCAGCGTCAGTTTGCCGGCCGGGAAGCCGCCGGCGATGCCGTAGGCCGGCTTGCCGTCGATCCAGGAGTCGATCGCGTTGTCGATCGAGTACTTCTCGGTGCCCGGCGCGATGGGGTCGGTCGGGTCGTTCGAGCCGGAGTAGAGCGGGGACTGGTGGTACGTCGGCCCGTCGCCGTCCCAGGCGCCGTGCATGTCGTACGTCATGATGTTCGCGTAGTCGAGGTACGCGCCGATCTTGTCCGTCTCGATGTGCTTGATCTTGTCCTGGCCGGCCGGGAGGGCCGCGGTCAGCATGTACTTCTTGCCGCCGTTGGCCGCGCCGTACTCGTCGAGCTGCTTGCGGAACTCGGCGAGAAGGAGGGTGAAGTTCTGCTTGTCCTCGGGGCCGTAGTGGTTGCCGAGGTGGCCGCCCTCGGAGCCGGGGTACTCCCAGTCGATGTCGATGCCGTCGAAGATGCCCGCGGCGGTGCCGGCGCCGCCGAAGCCGCCCTCGACCGGGAGGTTGCCCTTGAGGTACTGGTCGATACAGGAGGAGACCAGCTTCTTGCGGCTGGCGTCCGTCTTCGCGGCGTCGTGGAAGTACTTGGAGTAGGTCCAGCCGCCGAGCGAGATGTTGATCTTCAGGTGGGGGTACTTCGCCTTCAGCTCCTTGAACTGGTTGAAGACGCCCACGATCGGTTGGTTCCAGGTGTCGGCCACGCCGTCCACGCTGTCCGCCGCGCCGAAGGACTTCTGGTAGTCGGCGTAGGAGTCGCCCGCGCCGTCACCCGCGTTGGGGTTGTTGTCGTCACCCGCGGCCTTGTTGGCCATGAAACAGGTGAGGTTGGTGGGGTGGATGTTGCCGAACGAGTAGTTGATGACGTCCAGCTTGCTCGCGATGCCCCGGGTGTCGAGGTGCTTGGGATAGAAGGCGTTCCCGTACACGCTCCACTGGTCGTAGTACGCGATGCGCACGTTTCCGTCGGCGGCGGCAGCGGCGGTGGTCACGGTGTCGGCCGCCTGGGCGGAGCCGATGCCGACGGTCGCGGCGAGCGCGCCTGCGGCGAGGGCCGTGCTCAGGAGCGCGGCGATCAATGGCTTACGGGGGTGCACGTTCGGCCTCCGAGGGGGTGACGCGAGACGGGAGTTGGTGAAGTGATAACCCCTGCGCAAACAGCACGTCAATGGTCTGAACCAGATTGAGGACTAGACCAATTAGCAGGTGAAACCCCTCGTCAGAGCGGTGCAGCACAAAAGCGAACCGCCCGCCACCATGGGTGACGAGCGGTTTAAGGTTCACTTAGGGGTCCCGGAGCCTCACGTTCCGGACTGAACCAACCCCCTACTTTCTCAGCCGAGTTCCGGCATGCCGTAGGCGTCCGCGATCAACTCGTAACTCCGCAGCCGGGCATCGCCGCCGTGCGCGTTGGCCGTGATCATCAGCTCGTCGGCCCCGGTCCGCTTGCGCAGATCGTCCAGGCCTGTCCGGACCTCGTCCGCCGTGCCGTGGACGATGTTCACGAGCCAGCTCTCCACGAACTCCCGCTCCGTCGGACTGAACGGGTACGCCTCCGCCTCCTCCGGCGTCGGGATGAGACCGGGCCGGCCCGTGCGCAGCCGCAGCATCGACAGGGCGCCCGTCAAGACCTGCCGGCGGGCCTCGTTCGCGTCGTCGGCGGCGAGCGCGCCGACGCCGATGAGCGCGTAGGGGGCGTCGAGGACCTCGGAGGGACGGAAGGAGTCCCGGTAGAGGTCGAGCGCCGGAACCGTGTTCTGCGCGGAGAAGTGGTGGGCGAAGGCGAAGGGCAGGCCGAGCATCCCGGCGAGGCGCGCGCTGAAGCCGGAGGAGCCGAGGAGCCAGATCGGCGGGCGCCCGGAAGACCCCTGCACGGGTCCGGGCACGGCGTGGATCCGGGCGTACGGGTGCCCGTCCGGGAAGTCGTCGTCCAGGAACCGGGTCAGCTCGGCCAGTTGCTGCGGGAAGTCTTCCGCGCCCTCGTTCAGGGTCTGCGTCCGGCGCAGTGCCGCGGCCGTGGCGCCGTCCGTGCCGGGGGCGCGGCCGAGACCGAGGTCGACGCGGCCGGGAGCGAAGGCCTCCAGCGTGCCGAACTGCTCGGCGATCACCAGTGGGGCGTGGTTGGGGAGCATGACACCGCCCGAGCCGAGCCGGATGCGGCGGGTGTGGGCGGCGAGGTGGGCCAGGATCACGGCGGGCGAGGAGGAGGCGACGCCGGGCATGGAGTGGTGCTCGGCCACCCAGTGGCGGTGGTAGCCGCGCCGCTCGGCGAGCTTGCTGATCTCGACACTGGTGGCCAGCGCCTGGCTCGCGGTGCGCCCGCTGCCGACGGTCACCAGGTCCAGTACGGACAGCGGTACGGGCGAGTCCCCGTGTGCCGTGCCCCGAATCGCGTCGCTCACCGTTGACGACCCTTCTGCCCATAGACGTGTGTACAGGAGAAGAGAACAGGAGGCAGTCTCCGGTTATTCCGAAGGAATGACCGGTTCAGCTTCGGGTAGCCGCGCGCCCATGCCTCGAACAAAGAACCAGATACGGCGACGCACGGTGCTGTGGGGGGCAGCCGCCGCCGCGACGACCGCGGCCGCCGGCTGTGCCCGTGTCGCCTCCGGTGACACGCTCGGCCGGCTCAGATCCCAGGGCACCGTCCGCCTCGGCATCGCCGGCGAGGTGCCGTACGGGTACGTGGACGAGCAGGGCGCCTTCACCGGCGAGGCCCCCGAACTCGCCCGGGTGATCTTCGGACGGCTGGGCATACGGGACGTCCAGCCCGTCGCCACCGACTTCGGCTCGCTCATACCCGGACTCGGCTCCCAGCAGTTCGACGCCGTCGCGGCCGGTATGTACATCAACAAGGAGCGCTGCGCGCAGGTGCTCTTCGCCGACCCCGAATACCAGATGCTGGACGGCTTCGTCGTCCGCAAGGGCAACCCGAAGAACCTCCGCTCCTACGACGACGTGGTGCGCTCCAAGGCGCGCTTCGCGACCGGCGGCGGCTACGCCCAGATCGCCCATGCCGTGAGCGCCGGGTACCCGGAGAAGGACATCGTCATCCTCCAGGACCAGGTCGCCGGCCTGAACGCGGTCGAGTCCGGCCGTGTCGACGTCTTCGCCGCCACCGCGCTGACGACCCGCCTGGTGGTGGGCAAGTCCGCCAGGGCCGAGGCCACCGAGCCCTTCGCCGCCGTCGTCGACGGGAAGCGGACGGTCGACGGGGGAGGCTTCGCCTTCCGCCCCACCGACACGGCCCTGCGGGACGCCTTCAACACCGAGCTGCACCGCATGAAGAAGAGCGGCGAACTCTTCCGGATCATGCGGCGCTTCGGCTTCACCGAGGCCGAGATGACCACCCTGACCGCCGAGGAGCTGTGCCGATGACCGCGGGACTCTGGCAGAACTGGGTCCTGCCCGGCATCTGGATCACCCTTCAGCTCCTGGTCGCCTCCGCCGCGCTCGCCGCGCTGGTCGCGTTCACCGTCGGGACCGCCCGTACCCACCGCTCCCCCGTCGTCCGCTTCCTGGCCGCGCTGTACACCGAGGTCTTCCGCGGCACCTCCGCGCTGATCCTCATGTTCTGGCTGTTCTTCGTGCTGCCGCCGCTGGCCGGCTGGCAGCTCGTGCCGATGTGGGCGGCGATCCTCGCGCTCGGCCTCTCCTACGGGGCGTACGGCGCCGAGATCGTGCGGGGCGGCCTGAACGCCGTACCGGAGGCGCAGCGCGAGGCGGGGGTCGCGCTCAGCCTGACGCCCTGGCAGCGGCTGCGGCTCGTCCTGCTCCCGCAGGCCGTGCCCGAGATGATCCCGTCCTTCTGCAACCTCCTGATCGAGCTGCTCAAGGGCACCGCCCTGGTCTCGCTGCTCGGAGTCGGGGACGTGTCGTTCGCCGCCTATCTGGTCCGGCTCGCGACGCAGGAGAGTGGCGGGATCTACACCGTGACGCTGGTCGTGTACTTCGTGATCGCGCTGGTGATCACCCGCTCGATGAAGGCGCTGGAACGGCGCACCAAGGCGAACCTGGGGGTGGTGGCCAAGTGAACTGGGACTGGTCCGCGGTGGCGGACTTCCTTCCGCGGTTCTGGGACGGGGTGCTCCTCACCCTGCAGGTGCTGGCGCTCGGCTCGCTGATCTCGTTCACGCTCGGCCTGGTCTGGGCGCTCGGCTTCCGGGCCCCGAGCAGGTGGGTGCGCTGGCCGGTGCACGCCGTGACCGAGTTCATCCGTACGACGCCCCTGCTCGTCCAGCTCTTCTTCCTCTTCTTCGTGCTGCCGGAGTGGGGCGTGCAGCTCTCCGCCCTGGCCACCGGCACGCTCGCGATCGGGCTGCACTACTCGACGTACACCGCGCAGGTCTACCGGGCCGGCATCGACGCCGTACCCGTCGGGCAGTGGGAGGCGGCGAAGGCGCTCAGCCTGCCGCGCCACCGGACCTGGCTGACGGTGATCCTGCCGCAGGCGCTGCGCCGGATCACTCCCGCGCTCGGCAACTACGTCATCGCCATGCTGAAGGACACCCCGATCCTGGCCGGAATCGGGGTGCTCGAACTCCTGCAGCAGTCGCGGCTGGAATCCGCCGCGACCTTCCAGTACACCGAGCCGCTCACGGTGGTCGGTGTGGCCTTTGTCCTGATCGCGTATCCCGCGTCTCTTCTTCTCCGTACCCTGGAGCGCCGCCTTGCCCACTGACCAGCTCATTCGATTCGAGAACGTCACCAAGCGCTTCGGGGACCAGACGGTCCTCGACGACCTCAGCTTCTCGGTCAGTCCGGGCAAGCACGTCACCCTGATCGGACCCTCCGGTTCCGGCAAGACGACGATCCTGCGGCTGCTGATGACCCTGGAGAAGCCCGACGCGGGCACCATCCGGGTCAACGGCGGGAAGCTGTACCCGGCCGACGAGAAGCACCGCCGGGAGGTGCGGCGGAAGATCGGAATGGTCTTCCAGCACTTCAACCTCTTCCCCCACATGTCCGTGCTGCGCAACATCACCGAGGCGCCGGTACGGAGCCTGGGCAAGAGCCGGGAGGAGGCCGAGGCACGCGGCCGCGAGCTGCTCGACATGGTCGGCCTCGCCGACAAGTGCGAGGCCAGGCCCGCACAGTTGTCCGGCGGACAGCAGCAGCGGGTCGCGATCGCGCGGGCGCTCGCCATGGAGCCGAAGGTGCTCCTGCTGGACGAGGTGACCTCCGCGCTCGACCCCGAGCTCGTCGCGGGCGTCCTGGACCTGCTCCGGGAGATCGCGGCGACGACGGACATCACCATGATCTGTGTGACGCACGAGATGAACTTCGCCCGTGACATCTCGGACGAGGTCCTGATGTTCGACGCGGGACGGGTGATCGAGTCCGGTTCTCCGGAAAAAATCTTCTCGGATCCGGAGCACGCGCGTACTCGCGAGTTTCTCGGCGCGGTGCTCTGACCTCAGACTCTCTTAAGGTGCTGTGACCATGGCATATGCCAGGGTGGTGCGCCCCAGCGTATGAGGCTGGGGCGCCGCATCAATCTCGCCAACAGCCGCTCCGAAAAGGGAGCTTGACGGCTATCGTGGTACGGAAGCTTGCGGTCACAACCTGGTAGGGGGAAACCGTGGCGCTGAAGCCCGAGCCCACCGCGCCGTTCCACTCGGTGCAATACGCCCTGCGCGTCCTTGAGACGGTCTCACGGCACGGTGGCGGGGTGACGGACGTCCAGATCGCTCGTGAGACCGGTCTGCCCGTCGCCCACCTGTCGTCCCTGCTGCTGATGCTCCGCCGCGAGGGGTACGTCGAGCAGGTCGCCGACGGCGCCTATGTGATCGGCGACTCCCTGGTCCTGCTGGGCTCCGGACTGACCCGGCGCGAGGCGCTGGAGGGCAAGCTCCAGGAGACGCTGACCGAGCTGCGCGACTCCGTGGGCGCCGCGGTGTACATCAGCCGGTACATCGACGGCGAGGTGAAGATCACCCAGTTCGCCGACGGCCCTCGCACGCCCGCGGTCAACGAATGGGTGGACTTCCGCTCGGCCGCGCACGCCAGCGCGGTCGGCAAGTGCCTGCTGACCCAGCTCGACCAGAACGGCCGCCGGGACCACCTCTCGCGCCACAAGATCGCCCGGCTGACCTCCCGGACGATCACCAACGAGAAGGTGCTCTTCTCCAAGCTGGACAGCCAGCCGCCGACCGTCCCGGTGCTCGACCTCCAGGAGTACGCGGTGGGCACGGTCTGCGCGGCGGTGCCGCTGACGGCCGGGGCGGCCGTGGGTTGCCTGGCCCTCTCGCTGCCGATCGAGCACGCCCACCGGCTGCGCTCGGCGGCCGACACGCTGAACCGCAGGGCGGCTCCTGTGGTCCTGTCGCTGGCGATCTGAGGCGGTACGGAACGACTCGTCCCCGGATGTGACCTGGTCCTCGCCGGGTGGTGGTCGGAACCACCTCCGAGGACCAGGTAGTATTTTCTCTGTCAGCAGGCGCCGCTAGCTCAGTTGGTTAGAGCAGCTGACTCTTAATCAGCGGGTCCGGGGTTCGAGTCCCTGGCGGCGCACAGACGGAAGAAGCCCCTCGCGGAAGCGAGGGGCTTCTTCGTGTCCCCCGCCGGTCACGCCCCCCGGTGCGTCGTCACGCCCTCAGGTACGTCAGGACGGCCAGCACCCTGCGGTGGGTCTCCTCCGCGGGCGGCAGGTCCAGCTTGCCCAGGATGTTGCCGATGTGCTTGCCGACGGCCGCCTCGGTGACGACGAGCCGGCGCGCGATCTCCCCGTTCGAGTGCCCCTCGGCGACCAGACCGAGGACCTCCCGCTCGCGCGGGGTCAGCGCCTCCAGCGGATCGCGGCGGCGGCGCAGCAGCTGCCGGACCACCTCGGGGTCCACGACCGTGCCGCCGTCGGCGACCCGGCCGAGCGCGTCCAGGAACTCCTCGACCTGGCCGACCCGGTCCTTGAGGAGGTACCCGACGCCGGTGCCGTCGCCCGCGTCCAGGAGATCGGCGGCGTAGGTGCGCTGCACGTACTGGCTGAGGACGAGGACGGGCAGCCGCGGACGCTCGGCGCGCAGCGCCACGGCGGCGCGCAGCCCCTCGTCCTGGAAGCCGGGCGGCATCCGCACGTCGGTGACGACGATGTCCGGATCGTGCTTCGCGACCGCCGCGCGCAGCGCGTCCGCGTCGCCGACGGCGGCCACGACCTCGTGGCCGAAACGTGCCAGCAGCCCGATCAGGCCCTCGCGGAGGAGGACGCTGTCCTCGGCGAGGACGACACGGAGGGCTCGGACGGCGGTCGGCACGGGATCTCCACTCCGAGAACGGTCGGCCCGCCCGGCGGGCTCATGATCGTCAGTGTGCCATCGAGGACGGCGAGCCGGTCGGCCAGTCCGGTGAGCCCGGAGCCGCGGGCCGGGTCGGCGCCGCCACGCCCGTCGTCCTCGACGCCGACCCGCAGCCGCCCGTCCCCGTACCGGGCGGTGACGCGGGCCTGGGTGGCACCGCTGTGCTTGCCGATGTTGGCGAGGGCCTCGCAGACGGCGAAGTAGCCGGCGCTCTCCACGGCGGTGGGCAGCCGGGGCAGGTCGACGTCGGTGTCGACGGGTACGGCGGAGCGGTCGGCGGCGTCGCTGAGGGCCGCGCCGAGGCCGTAGTCGGCGAGCACCTGCGGATGGATGCCGTGGATGAGTTCGCGCAGCTCGGTCAGGACCCGGCCGGCCTCCGCGTGGGCCTCGGCGAGCAGGTCGGCGAGCGGGCCGGGCGGGGCGTCGAGGCGGGCCAGGCCCAGGGTCATCGTGAGGGCGACCAGGCGCTGTTGGGCGCCGTCGTGGAGATCGCGCTCGATCCGTCGCCGTTCGGCCTCGAAGGCGTCGACGAGCCGGGCGCGGGAGGCGGTGACCTCGCCGATCCGCTCGCGCAGCTCGGCGTCACGGGGTGCGAGCAGTGCCCGGCCGAGGGCAGCGCGCGCGCCGGCGAGCGCGCCCAGCGGGTAGAGCAGGGCGACGAGGAGGACGCATCCGAGGAGGGCGGCGGCGAACGCCTGCGGATAGGAGGTGACCAGGTACGCCTTGACGACCTTGGCCTCCTCGCCGTCGACGGCCAGCTGGAGGGGGGCGCCGATCAGGGCGGCGGGCAGCCCGAGGGCGACGGCGAGGACGATCAGGTCGAGCGGCCACAGGACGGTGGCGTGCAGGACGGCGTACGCGAGCTCCCGCCAGGTGGCCTGTTCCCGGACGCGGACGCGGAGCCAGGCGGCCAGGCCGGGCGCGTCCGGGACGCGGTGCGGGTCGGCGGCGGGGTCGAGGTCGACGAGCCGGAGCCGGCGGCGCTCGATGCCGCCGAGGGCGACGCCGGCGAGGAGGAGCAGCGGAAGCCCGACGAGCACGAAGGAGAAGAGGACGAGCAGCAGCAGGACGAGCAGCGCGAGCGCACCGGTGAGCACCCCGGTCGCCAGATAGCCCGCGGACCGCCAGGGCCAGACGGTCCGCGGATACCGGGCCCGGGTGAGGGCCTGCCAGGGGGTGGGGGCCTGCCAGGGGGTGGGGGGCGACATGGGGTTCACCGTAGGGGCCGGTCGCCGGGCGGGGCCATGGGTCTGGGGGGTGTACGGGGGTAGGCCTGGCCCTACCCCCGTGCCGCGCGGGTGGGCCCGGCCCTGGCCCGCCGCGCGAGAGGGCGTGGCCCGGCGGGGCGGGCGGTCGTGGGCGGCGCGGGCCGGTCCTACCTCTGCGGCGCCGGAGGCTGTTCGCCGGCGCCCGGCCCTCGGGGCGAGCGGTCGTGGGCGGCGTAGACGGACCGCAGACCGGCGAGGGCGTCCGGCGTCAGGGGTTCGTACGGGCTCCCCGGCGCGGGGCGCCACCAGACCGGGTCCCCGCAGAGGAAGGAGTCCCGGCGCAGGGCCACGCGGTGGATCTTGTTCGTGGCGGTCAGCGGGAGCCTCGGGACGACGCGTACGAACCGCGGGGGCATCTTGGTACCCAGGTCCGGCTGGGCGGCGAGGAAGGCCTCGAACGCGACCGGATCGAAGTCGGCGCCCCCGGCCGGATCCTCGCGCAGGGCGATCGCCGTCATCACCTGGTCGCCCGCGACCGGGTCGGGTATCGCGTACACGGCGACACCGGCCGCGCGCTCCCAGCGGGACAGGATCTGCTCGATCACCGCGGCCGCGAGGTTCTCGCTGTCGACGCGCAGCCGGTCGTCGTCCCGCCCCGCGAACCAGAGGAAGCCGTCGGCGGTCCGGTAGAAGAGGTCGCCGGTCCAGTACCAGCCGCCGCGCCTCCGGGCGGCGTCCGCCTCGGGGTTGCGCCAGTAGCCCTCGAAGGGGTTCCGGCCGCGGTTGACGAGTTCGCCGATCGCCGCCGAGGCGTTGAGGAGCCGGCCGTCGGGCGACAGGACGGCGGGCGCGCACTCCTCGCCGGTCGCCGGGTCCACCACCGCCAGGTCGTCCCCCGGCGCCGCCCGACCGATGGCTCCGGTCGGGGTGTCCGGGGTCCGCTGGATCGCCGCGCCGCCCTCCGAGGAGCCGTAGCCCTCGACGAGCCGCGCCCCGAACCGTGCCTGGAAGCGGGCCGCGTCCACGGCCCCCGCCTCCGTACCGAAGCCGAGCCGCAGCCGGTGCTCACGGTCGTCCGGACGCGGCGGGGTGGCCAGCAGGTACTGGACCGCACGGCCGACGTACGTGAAGTAGGTCGCGCCGAACTCTCGTACGTCCGGCAGGAAACGCGAGGCCGAGAACCGGTCCCGCAGCGCCACGCCCGCCCCGGCGGCGAGCGCCGGGGCCCAGTCCGCGATGACCGCGTTGCCGTGGAACATGGGCATGCAGACGTAGTGGACGTCCTCGGGCCGTACGCCGAAGTGGTCGACGAGCGAACGGCCTGCGGCGGCGAGCCGGCCCTGGCTGCAGATCGCCGCCTTGGGAGCTCCCGTCGAGCCGGAGGTGAAGTAGAGCAGCATCCGGCTGTCGGGGCGCACGGGGCGGGCGGTGGCCTCTCCGGGCTTGGCGCCCTCGAAGGGGGTCAGCAGCTCCCGGTAGGCGTCCGTGTCGGTCACCAGGACGCGTACGCCCGGCAGGGGAAGGCCGTCGAGGAGGGGAAGGTGGGCGCGCTGGGTGACCAGGACGCGGCAGTCGGTGTGGACGATGTCGCGAGCCAGTTCGGCGCCGCGCCGGGTGGGGTTGATGCCGGCGACGGCGGCCCCGGCGAGGGCCGCCGCGCTCAGCCAGAGCGGGAATTCCGGCGTGTTGTCGAGCAGTACCCCGAGGTGCGGCTCGGCACCCCGGTGCAGCAGATCGACGAGGAGCGCCGCCCGTGCGGCGGCTCCGGCGGCGACCTGGTGGTGGGTGAGGACCGTGTCCTCCGTCCTCAGCCCGACCCTGTGGTCGCCCCATTGCCGACGCACGAGCTCCGCCACGGTGGGTTCGGTCATGCACCGGACGGTAACTGACAGTTCGTCAGAACTGAACATCCGAGCACGCGTAGAACGCGTTCCCGGTGTCCGCGATCGTCCAGACCGCGAGGATGAGATGCCGCCCGGACTTGCCCGCCGGGACGGTCCCGGAGTGCGAGAGCGTGGCCGGGGGCTGTGCGTTGTTGTAGGGGACGGTCAGGAACGGCTGGGGATCGAGCGCCGCCCTGGTGAGCTTCTGGCTGCTGTTCCAGCCGTTCTTGGTGATGTAGTACTTGAAGTCGGTGGTGCTGTGGCGGGCGGTGAACTGCCAGCGGAAGGTGTGGCTCTGGCCCGCGGTGAGCCGCGTGGCGGGCCAGGCGCCGCCCCGGGGGTCGTCGAGCTGGGAGAACCGCGAGTTCCCGCCGGCGCAGATCGTGCCGTCGGCGGGTCCGGCGGACGGGAAGCCCTTGAGGCCCTCGACCGACTGCGGCTCCCACTGGATGTCGCCGCAGTTGGTCACGGTGCCGTTGGCGCAGAGCTTCTGGCGACTGATCGGGGAGTCGGTGTACCCGTGGCTGCCGGCGCTGCCGGTGGCGAAGAGGGAGGCGCCGGCGACGCCGAGCGCCACCGCCGCCACGCCTATCTTTTTGCGCATGCTGTCGCTCCTGGTGAACGTGGGGGAGTTCCGAGCCGTGCTGCACGCGTGCGGGTGGTGCGGGTCGTGCGGGTGGTGCGGGTAGTTCTGATGCTGGTGCGCCTGCGCTGGCGCGCTTGTGCGGTAGTGCCTATTCCGGTCTAGACCAAGTACCAAGGTATTGATGGAAGTTGAACATGTCCATACCGGCCACGCACCCCGTCACGCGCCCTCCACAGGCCCGGTCCGGCCGGTGTAGAACGCCACCGTCAGGTCCTTGACCAGCGCCTTGCGCTCGTAGTCGTCCAGCTCGACGAGACCACGCGTGGTCAGCCGGTGGACCACGTCGTCCACGGCGTCCACGACGGAGGTCAGCACGCTGTCACGGTGCTTGGCGTCGATCGCGGCGATCCGGCGGCGCTGCATCGCCGCCGCGATCTCGGGGGCGTACTCGATACGGGTCGGCTGCGCCGAGAACACGTCGATCCCCACCGGCGCGCACTCCGCGGAGAGCATCCGGGTCAGCGCCTCCCCGACCGCCTCCGCGTCGCGCAGGGTCGGGGCGTCCTCGTGGAAGGCGTCGGCCGGAAGCTGGGACAGGACCCGGGCCATCGCCGCCTCGACCTGCTCGCGCAGGTAGTCCTCGTGACCGTCGACGCCGAGCGCGGCGCGGACGGTGTCGCGGATGCGCCAGACGACGAGGACGACGACCCGGAGCGCGGTGCCCTTGGCGTCGACCGCGGACAGCGGCTCGCTGCGCCAGTGGCGGAGACGGATGTCCACGCGGCGGCGCAGGAGGAGCGGGCTGACCCAGACGAGGCCGGTACGGCGGACGGTGCCGCGGTAGTCGCCGAAGAGGGTGAGGACCCAGGCGTAGCCGACGCGGCCGCGGCCGAGCCCGCCGAAGGAGAAGAGGGTCAGCAGGACCCCGAGGGCGAGGAGGGCCCACTGGCCGAGGTGGATGCCGTGGTACGGACGCGGGGGCAGCCGGAGCATGCGCGAGAGCTGCTCGGGCACGGCCCCGACCCACCACAGGGCGGCGGCGCACCCGGTGAGCGCGAGCGCCCCGGCGACGACCCCGGTCCACCCGGGCAGCACGGCCCCGTCCCGCTCGACGAGCTTGGGGTCGGCGCTGGGGGCGGGGCGGGACGGCTCGGGACGGGTGGGGGCGGGGATGACGGCCTTGGGGATGTGCGCGGGGACGGGGGCGGCCATGGCGACGGTGGCGGGCCCGCCGTCGTCGTCGGCGTCGGGCTCCTTCCGGAAGAGCAGGTGTACGGGGATGGAGCCGGTGGTCTCGGCACCGATCACGTTCTTCCGCCGCCCCCCGGGCCGCACGGCCACGTGCGGCTCGGCGACGACGGGCACGGCGACGACCCCGACGTCACCACGGACGATCCGCCGAGGATCGACCCGCGCGTCGCCCGTGCGGGGCGCTGGCGCGTCCGGGTCCTTGGCGGCGGGGGCGGCAGGGGCGCCGGGCACACGGGTGCCGTTCGCGGCGGGGCGTGCGGCGGTCAGGCCGGTCGCCCCGACCGGCGTACGGGGTCCGGTCGCGGCGGGGCGTACGGCACCCCCCGGGTCGGCGGAAACGTCGGGCCCAGGGGTACCCGGCGTACCCGGGCGCGTCGCCGCTGCGGGCGCATCGGCCGCGGGGCGAGCGACAGAAGCCGCGCCACCGGCGGCCACAGGACGGGGACGGTTCGCATCGGGCCCGGGGGCGCCCTGCGCACTGGGCGCGGTCGCGGCGGTGGGCGCACCGGCCGCGCCGCGGTCGGCCGACGAACCGCCGGGCGTACGCGGACCGGTCGCGCCCGGCGCCGCAGGGCGGGCGGCCGAGGCCGGGGCGCCGAGCGCGCCCGGGCGGGCAGAAGCCTCGGACCCGGGGGTGCCCGGTGTACGCGGGCCGGCGGCGGAGGCGGGCGGAGCGCTGGGCGCATCGGCCGCCGGACGGATAGCGGTCAAACCGGTCGCACCGACCGGCGTTCGGGACCGGGCATCGCCGGCCGGCGCCACGGGGTCGGCGGCTGAGGCCTTGGCACCGCGAGCGCCCGGGTCGGCAGAAGCCACGGTCCCCGGGACGCCCGGTGTGCGCGGGCCCGTCGCCGAAGCGCCCGGGGCGCCGGGCAGATCGGGCGTAGGGCGGGCGGCCGAAGCACCGGCACCGGCAGAAACCACGGTCCCCGGGACGCCCGGTGTGCGCGGGCCCGTCGCCGAAGCGCCCGGGGCGCCGGGCAGATCGGGCGTAGGGCGGGCGGCGGTCAGGCCGGTCCCGCCGGTCGGCGTGCGGGCCCCGGCATCGCTGCCAGGTGCCGTGGGGCCGGCGGCTGAGGCCGGGGCGTCGGCGGCCGGCGAACTGCCCGGTGTGCGCGTATCGGCCACGGCGTCGGCAGCGGTCGGGGCGCCCGCGTCGGCCGTCGGGAGAGCGGTCGCCGCGGCGTCGGCCGCATCGGCCGCGCCGGGCACCGTGCCCGGCGTCGCCGACGTGCGCGGCTCGGTGACCACGGCCGCTCCGGGCGCGGAGCCGTTGGCCCCGTCCGCCGGGCCACCGATGGCGACCGGTCCCGCCGACGCCCCCTCAGAAGCCTTCGCGGCGTGATCGCCTGGCGCGCTGGCCGGACCGGCGGGATCCACGGCGTCGGGGAAGCACGGGCCCTGTGGCACCGCCCCACCGGCACCCGGTGTCGAGCCGTCCGGCCTCGAGCCGCCCCACAGCGCCGTGCCCGGGGCCGCGTGGCCCGGAACCACCGGGCCCTGCGCCGCCGGTCCGGCGGCGGCCGGGTCCGAACCGCTCGACGCGACCTGGCCCAGCGGGGCCGACGCTTCGGCGCCCGGCGTCGAGCCGCCCGACGGCGCCGCGCCCGGGGTCGCCGGTCCTCCGGCGGCCGGGGCCGCCCGGTCCGGTGCGGCCGGGCCCTCCGGGGCCGACGGTCCGGAGCCCGGGGCCGAACCGCCCACGGGCCCCGCTCCCTGCGCCGCCGGACCCGCGGCACCCGGGGACGAGGTGGCCGAAGGCTGCGGCGGGGACGGGGTGGGCGTCTCCGATGCCGCTCCGGCCTCGCCCGTCGGCTCCGGCGGGCGAACCGACGGTCTCGGGCCGCGCGGTTCCGCCGTCAGACGGCGGGCCGTGCGGGCCGCGTCACGGCTGGCCGCCGCGCCCGAGTCGGGGTGTGGCGTCGATGCGGTCATGGGGTCCACCTCATGCTCTCGGGGTCATCGGAACAAGCGCCGCCAGGTCTCCGGGCCCGGGTAGCCGTCGGCCGCGCCGCCGCGCCATCCCTGTGCCCGCTGGAACGCCTCGACATTGCGACGGTCCGCCTCGCTCCAGCGCGGACCGGGACCCGACAGGTAGTGCTTGCCGTAGCCCCGCTTCACCAGCTGTTTGCCCAGCTTCTCCACATATGCGTTGGATTGGCCCGGACGGAAGTAGCCACGCCCGGGGAACCCCGCCACATTCGCGCTCGGGCCCCCCGAACCACTCGAACCGCCGATGCTCCGCCCCTTGGCCGTCACCAGCAGACGCCAGGTGTGCGGCCCGGGCATCCCGTCCGCCTCCTTGCCCTTCCAGCCCTGCGCCCGCTGGAACGCCGCCGTCGCCTGGCGGTCCGCCTCGCTCCAGCGCGGGCCCGGGCCCTGGCGGTAGTACTGCTTGCCGCCGCGCTCGACGAGCAGCCGTCCGAGCCTGGTGACGTGCGCGTTGTTCGCGCCGGGGCCGAACATCTCCGAGCCCGGGTACGCCGCCGACGTGACGGCCGGGCCGGCGGCACCACCGCCCCCGACGGCACTCCCGCCGCTGCCGCCGCCGACCACGCCCTTGTAGCGGTAGGCCACGTAGCGGGCCGAGTTCTCCCAGTACGCCAGCGGCGTCGCCTGCCGCCTGGCGCGCGGCTTGGTCTGCTCGTACGCGATGTACGACGTGTGCGTGTAGTCCGTCCAGCCGCCGAAGACCGTGACGTGCGAGCCCTTCGTCGGATTGGCCGGGTTGTGGAAGAGCAGGATGTCGCCGGCCTGGAGGTCCGCCCGGTCGATCCGGTCCCCGAAGCGGTCCAGGCTGCCGGTCCACTCGTTGGCGCGCAGGTTCCACACCATCGAGACGTAGCCCGAGCAGTCCTGGCGGTAGCCGTCGGACCAGTACCGCTCCATCGAGTACGGGACCTTGGCGTTCACCCACCGCTTGGCGCGGTTGATGATCTCGGTGCGGGTGGTCTTCCGCAGGGACGGGGTGGAGATCTGACTGGTCGTCGGGGTCGCGGCCGGCGACGGCTGCAGCGGCCCCGGACCGGCCGCTCCGTGCAGGGGTCCCGCGCTGCCCTGCGGCGTGTCGGGCCCGGGCGCGGCGACGCCACCCGCCGCCTCCGCCGCCCCCGCCGTCGCGTCCGCCGGAGTGACGCGCGCCGTGGAGCCCGACTGGCGGGCGAGCGCGCTCGCTCCCCCGCCGCCGAGGACCACTCCCGCCGCGGTCACCATGACCAGCGCGCGGCGCGCTCCGTGCGCCGCCGGATGACCGCCCGCCCGGACGGGCAGGCCAAGGGCGAGATCGCGCCGCTGCCGGGCGCAGCCCGCGCAGCCGCAGTCGGCCGCGGGCTCGTACTCCTCGAAGACCGGCACGCTCATGCGAATCCCCTCCACACTCGTCAAGATCTTCTGGCGTGGTGCACGGGCGCCAGTGTCTCAACTGTCCTGACATATCGCATTTTGACGGATCGAAGGCCCGATACGACCATCCGACAGGCCGGAAGAACCGGTAATGGTCGGGAGCACCCTCGGACGTCGGGTAGAGTTACGCAGGTCAGCAGGCGCCGCTAGCTCAGTTGGTTAGAGCAGCTGACTCTTAATCAGCGGGTCCGGGGTTCGAGTCCCTGGCGGCGCACGCAGAGTCAAGGCCCCCTCACCATCGGTGAGGGGGCCTTTATCGTTCCAGCGCGCGCTTCCCCGCTCCTCCCCGCACTCCCCCGTACCCTCACGCCCTCAACCGCCCGCCGCGGATGCCGGGTTGGACCGTACGGAACCGGCCGATCTCAGGGCGTCCGGGAGGTTGTCCGCCCCCGCGGCGGACGCCCGTTCTAGAGTTGCGGAACCCGAACCTCCCGCGGCGGCGCCGGGCTTCTCCCGCAGCCCGTGCGCCCGCGGTCGAGGACCGGCCCGGCCGCCGGGCGCGTGGTCCGCCAGATGGACCCGACGATCAGATGCCCGCCGGCCGGGCCCGGGCCGCCTCCCGCCCCTCCTCGCCGACCGGCTCACCGGCCGGCGGTCACGCCCCGCTCGCTCCCGTGAGGTATGCCGAGACCACGACGTTCGCCGTGTACGTACCGGACTCGCGGTCGAAGGTCCCTCCGCAGGTGATCAGGCGCAGCTCCGCCCGGCCGTCCTCCCGCTGCCCGTACACCTTCCGCGCGTCGAAGCCCTCCCGGGGGAAGACCCGTACGTCGTCCACGGTGAACTCGGCGACCGAGCCGTCGGTGCGGGTCACCCTGACCGTGGCACCCGGGCGGGCGGCGCTCAGCCCGTAGAAGACGGCGGGCCTGGTCTCGGTGTCGACGTGGCCGACGAAGAGCGCCGCGCCCTCCGCTCCGGGTCGCGTACCGGTGCGGAACCAGCCGACGGATTCGGGCATCTCGTACGGCGGCGGGTCCACCGCTCCCGTACCGTCCAGGCCGCGCCCGACCACCGGTGCCGCGATCCCGAGCGACGGGATCTCGACGCGGCGCGGCTCGGCGGGCGCGATGGGCCTGTGCGCCGGGGGAAGGGCGGCACCGGCCGGCCGGCCGACCGCGGCCATGTCCCCCGTCGTGGGGGCGGAGGTGCCGCCCGGTCCGTCGGTGACCTCTCGGCCCCAGAGCCAGAGCCCGAGAAGGAGGACCGCCCAGGTCGCCCCGGTCAGCATCCGCCCGCCGCCGGACCCGGCAGGGCCGGCGGATCCCGTGGACCCGGCGGACACCTCAGTCGCCCGCCCCGCGCCGGCGCGCGCTGCGGACGGCGACGGCCACCGAGGCGATCGCGGCGAGCCCCAGGCCGACCAGGGTGTACGGGGTGCCGAGGCCGTTCTCGCTGGTGGTCTGGGCGACCCCCGGCGCCACGGGGGGCGCGGCCGGGACCGCGAGGGCCGCGCCGCCGCCCCCGGCCCGCACCGGGGCGTACGGGGTGGAGTGGTGCGAGGGCTCGTGGGTCGGCTCGTGGGTCGGCTCGTACGTGGGCTCGTGGGTGGGCCTGTGCGTGGGCTGCGGCTTGTGCTTCTCGACGTGGACCACGCCGACGTCACGGTGCTCGCGACCGTCGCAGGTCACGCTGACCTTGTACGTACCACTCGCCAGTCCCGACCTGATCGTGGTGTCGCCGGAGAGCCCATGGCCGCCTCCGTAGGCGCCGGTGAGGTCGGCGGCGGCGACGAACGCCTTGGACGAGGCGGCTCCCGTGGTGCCCTTGCAGCCCTGGACGCGGACCTCGACGTCGGCGCCGGGCTTGGCCGTGGCCGGGGTGACCGTGGCCTTGACGCCGTCCCCGGCGAAGGCGGTACCGGCCGTGGGCGCCAGCACCAGGATGGCGGCCGCCCCTGCGGCACGGAGAGCAATGGGACCTGAACGCATCGTGACCTCCTGATACAGGCAGGGTCACCCGTTTCGCCCGCTCCCGCATCCGCAGGGGGTCCGGTCGGGCGTCCGGCCGGACCCCCGCGGAGCCGTTACACCCGGTCCACGAGGTCGGCGATCGACTTGACGATCTTGGAGGGGCGGAACGGGAAGCGGTCGATCTCCGCCTGCGTCGTCAGACCGGTGAGGACCAGGAACGTCTGCATGCCGGCTTCGAGGCCGGCCAGGATGTCGGTGTCCATCCGGTCGCCGATCATGGCGCTCGTCTCGGAGTGGGCGCCGATGGCGTTCAGTCCGGTACGCATCATCAGCGGGTTGGGCTTGCCCGCGAAGTACGGGTCCTTGCCGGTGGCCTTGGTGATCAGCGCCGCGACGGAGCCGGTGGCCGGCAGCGGGCCCTCCAGGGAGGGGCCGGTCTCGTCGGGGTTGGTGCAGATGAAGCGGGCGCCGGCGTTGATGAGCCGGACGGCCTTGGTCATGGCCTCGAAGGAGTACGTCCGGGTCTCGCCGAGGACCACGTAGTCCGGGTCGTGGTCGGTGAGGACGTAGCCGATGTCGTGCAGCGCGGTGGTCAGGCCCGCCTCGCCGATGACGTAGGCGGTGCCGCCGGGGCGCTGGTCGTCGAGGAACTTCGCGGTGGCGAGCGCCGAGGTCCAGATGTTCTCCACCGGCACCTGGAGGCCCATGCGGGCGAGGCGTGCGTGCAGGTCGCGGGCGGTGTAGATCGAGTTGTTCGTGAGGACCAGGAACGGCTTCCCGGTGTCCCGCAGCTTCGTGATGAACGCGTCGGCACCGGGGATCGGGACGCCCTCATGGATGAGGACTCCGTCCATGTCCGTGAGCCAGGATTCGATCGGCTTGCGCTCTGCCATGTGCGGGGACTCCTGCCGTACAGAAATCGTGCGGTGTGCTGGGGGCGCCGCGACAGCGCTGTGGCGACGCCCCCACCCTAGGCCCTGACCGCCCGCGCGAGCCCGGCCGGTGCGGGCGGTCAGGGCCTGGATCAAGAGGTCGTGACCCTGACCCCGTCGATCACCCAGTACCAGTTGTTGGAGCCGGTGTAGCGGAAGCGGAAGCTCACGCTGGACGCCCCGGAGGGGACGTTCACGGTGAGGGACTGGGGCTGGGAGATCACGTCGGCGGTGTAGTTCTTGACGACCGTCGGCGTACCGCCGTTGAAGACGGCCTGGACCTGGGCGGTCTGGCTGCCCTCCTGACGGTAGAAGGTGGTGAAGTCGAGGGTCGCCCGCGTCTTGCCGGAGACGCTGTACGCGGGGGTGACCAGCGTCGAGTCGTACGTACCGGAGAAGGACTTGTCGGACCACTCGTCGGAGTCGGCGACGGCGAAGACGCCCCGGGCGCGGACGTTCAGCTCGCGGGACTGGTCGCGCTGGGTGCGGGACCAGAACTCGTCCGTCGCGAAGGCCCACCCGCGCCACTCGGTCATGCCGCCGGTGCCCATGGCGTTGTTGATCACGGACCAGCCGCCGGGCGCGGTGTGGGTGAAGCCGAGGACGCCGGCGGGGATGCCTGACTCGTCCACGCGGCCGGTGAGGGAGGAGTGCAGGGCGTCGAAGGGGTCGGTGGAGCGCTGCTGGACCGGCTTGCCGTCCAGGCCCCAGGAGGGGTCGGGGACGATGCCGAGCTGGTGGAAGACGGTCGCGGCGACGTCCACGAGCCGGGTGTCGATGGGGCGGGCGCCGGCCGCGATGCCGGGGCCCTGGGCGAGGACGAACGTGCGGCGCTCCTCGATGGCGGAGCCGCCGTGGCCGCCGCCGTCGGTGTGGCCGTGGTCGGTGGTGACGATGACGGTCCAGCGCTCGGTGGCGTACGCGGGGCGGGCCTTGATCGCGGAAAGGAGGCGGCCGAGGTAGCCGTCCTGGACGGCGATGGCGTCGAGGTACTTCTGGCTGGCGGCGCCGTAGGAGTGGCCCATCTCGTCGGTCTCGCCGAAGTAGACGAAGAGGACGTCCGGGTTCTGGTTGCGGAGGATGTCCTCGGTGGTGTCGGTGATGATCTTGTCGTTGACGGCGTAGTCGTTGTTGTAGACCAGCTTCGCGTCGGCGCCGGGGGTGACCGTGCCGTGCGTGTCGAGCTCGGGCCAGTCGACGGCGGCGAAGAGCGAGAGGTCGGGGCGGACCTGGTTCAACCGGGCGAGGAACCCCGGGTACTTGGCGTAGTTCTTGCCGGTGAAGGTGTTGTCCCTGACGCCGTGCTTGTCGGGCCAGACGCCGGTGGAGATGGTCGACCAGCCGGGGCCGGAGGACGTGGCGGCCATCGGGTTGGCGTAGAGCAGCGACAGGCCGTACGTGCCGTTGGCCATCAGGGACTTCATCGTCGGCGCGCTGGCGGCGTCGATCCGGTCGTACCGCAGTCCGTCCATGCCGACGACGAGCACCTTGTCCTTGCTGGTGCCGTTGGGGAGCGTGGGGGCGGCGGTGGTGGCCGCTCGGGCGGCCGGCGCGGCGACGACGGTGCCCGCGGCGGCGAGGGCGGCGGTGGCGCCGGCGGCGGCGAGCACGGTGCGGCGGGGGACGCCGGTGGACTGGTCCGTGGACATGCCGGTGATCGGCATCTGGATCCTCCGTGGAGAGGGAGAAACGGGGCGAGGACGCGCCAACGCCCCCGATTTCCCGGGGGCGTTGGTCCGTACCCGTTATCTTTCCGCTACATGCGGAGGGATTCCAGGGCCGTGCGGTGAACTCTTGGAAGCCCGCGGTTAGCTTCCGGTGGCCGTCTTCCAGGCGTCGACGTACGTGGTCAGGTTCTTGTCGATGTCGGCCCAGTCGGGCTCGAAGATCTCGACGCCCTCGACCAGCTCGGCCAGCTCGATCGCGTTGGCGTCGGTCGCCTTGATGTCCTTGCGGGCCGGGAAGCCGCCGCCGATGGAGCTGACCTCGCGCTGGGCCTGCTCGCCGAGCATGAAGTCGAGCAGCTTCTTGCCGTTCTCGGTGTGCGGGGCCCTGTCGACCAGGCCGGCGGCGTACGGCAGGGCGAAGGTGGTCGGCTTGGCGCCGTCCTTGGCCGGGAACCAGATGCCGAGGTTCGGCATCGACTTCGACTGCGCGAAGTTCATCTGGACGTCGCCGTTGGCGACGAGGATCTCGCCCTTGTCGACCTTGGGGGCGAGCTTGGAGGTGGACGACGACGGGCCGACGTTGTTGGCCTGGAGCTTCTTCAGGTACTCCATCGCCGGCTCCTGGCCGCCGAAGTCGTTCATCGCCTTGATGACGACGGCCGTGCCGTCACCCGCGACACCGGGGGTCGAGTACTGCAGCTTGTTCTTGTACTTCCCGTCGAGGAGCTCCTCCCAGGTCCGGGGGGCCTCCTTCAGCTGCTGCTTGTTGTAGACGAAGCCGAAGTAGTTGTTGACGACGGAAGTCCACTTGCCGTCGTCGGCCTTGTCGGCGCCGTCGACCTGCTCCGAGCCCTTGGGGGTGTACGCCTGGAGCAGCCCCTTGGAGTCGGCCTGCTGGATGAAGGGCGGCAGGGTCACGATGACGTCGGCCTGGGTGTTGTTCTTCTCGCGGACGGCGCGCTGCACCATCTCGCCCGAACCGCCCTCGACGTACTTGACCTTGATGCCGGTCTCCTTCTCGAAGTCGGCGAAGACCTTGTCGTACCAGCCGTCGCCCTTCTCCCCCTTCAGGCCGTCCGCGCTGTAGACGGTGACGACCTTCTCGTCGGAGGCCGCGGAGGAACCTCCG
This sequence comes from Streptomyces sp. NPDC013457, assembly GCF_043089925.1. Classification (NCBI taxonomy): domain Bacteria; kingdom Bacillati; phylum Actinomycetota; class Actinomycetes; order Kitasatosporales; family Streptomycetaceae; genus Streptomyces; species Streptomyces sp. NPDC013457. The sequence continues at coordinate 164,136 of NZ_JBICBL010000002.1, read as the reverse complement.
CAGGCGGTGAGGGTGGCGGCGAGGGCGAGGCTGCCGGTGACGGCGGCGATCGGCTTGACGAACGTGGACGAGGTACGCATAACGTCGTTCTCTCCTGAGGGAATTAGCGGTAGGACGCCTTGGTGCGGACACGGGAGACGGCGAGCAGGACGAGCAGGGTCGTGGCCATGAGGACCACGGCGAGCGCAGAGCCGGTGAAGAGGGATCCCCGGTCGGTGGCGGTGAAGATGAGCACCGGCAGCGGCAGCCAGTCCGGCGGGTAGAGCATCATCGTGGCGCTCAGCTCACCCATGGAGAGGGCGAAGCAGAGCCCAGCGGCCGCGTTGAGCGACGGCAGCAGGAGCGGCAGCTTCACCCGGAGCAGGACGTACGCGGGGCGGGCGCCGAGGCTGGCCGCCGCCTGCTCGTACATCGGGTCGAGACGGAGGATGGCCGCCGAGACCGACTGATAGGCGAACGCCGTGACAAGAACGGTGTGCGCCAGGATCACGATCCAGCGCGTGCCGTTCAGCAGCACGGGCGGCTGCGAGAAGGCGACCAGGACGGCCAGGCCGACGACGACCGAGGGCACGGCGACCGGCAGCATGAACAGCGCGTCGAGGAACCGGCGGCCGTTCTTCCGGAGGGAGTCGGCGGCGAGCGCCGCCCATGTGCCGACGGTCAGCGCGAGCAGGCCGGCGGTGACGGCGGTGACCAGGCTGGTGGTCAGCGCCTGGAGCGACTCGCCCCGCACGGCCGCCGTGTAGTGCTCGGCGGTCGGCCCGGAGGGGAAGGCCCCGGACCAGTTCGTGGAGAAGGACGCGGCGACGATCACGAGCAGCGGGAGGGCGAAGAGCGGGACGAAGAGGACCGCGAAGAGGGTCCAGGCCGTCCACTTCCCCGTACGGCTATGCACCAGCACGACGACTCACCACCCGGTACAGGCCGTAGAGGCCCACGGAGATCGCGACGTTGACGACGGCGACGACACAGGCGGCGGCGTAGTCGGATTCGAGGATGGCCTTGCCGTAGACGAGCATGGGGAGGGTCGTGACGCCCTTGGCGCCGGTGAAGAGGACGATCCCGAACTCGTTCAGGCACATGACCAGGACGAGGCTTCCGCCGGCGGCGAGCGCGGGCAGCGCCTCGGGCAGGATCACCTGCCGGACGATCCGCAGCGGCTTCGCGCCCAGGGAGGAGGCGACCTCCAGCTGCGCGGTCTCCATCTGCGAGAACGCCGCCAGGAGCGGACGCATCACGAACGGCGTGAAGTACGTGATCTCGGCGAGGAGGACGCCCCAGGGCGTGGTCAGGAACTGGAAGGGCCCGGCCTCGGCACCGGTGACGTCCGTCCACAGACCGTTGGCCATGCCGACCGTGCCGTAGAGGAAGAGGAGCGCGAGGGTGATCAGGAAGGACGGGAAGGAGAGGAAGACGTCGATGAACTTCGACACCGCCTTCCCGCCGGGGAACGGCACGAACGCGATGACGAGCGCGAGCACGAACCCGAGGACGAGACACCCGACGGTGGCCCCGACGGCCAGCCACACGGTGGTGACGAGCGCCTCCTGGAAGGCCTCGGACGCGAAGACGTCGGCGTAGGCACCGGGAGCGAGGGACTCCTGGACGACGAGAGCGAGCGGGTAGAGGAAGACGAGCGCCAGCACGGCGACGGGGGGCAGGGCCCAGAGGACCGTGGTGGGCACACGTCGCGCGGGACCGGGGGCGGGGGTCCCGCCGGACGGAGTCCCGGGGAGGGTGGGCACGACCTCACGACGGCGCTCGGCGGTCATGATCGGTGCGCCGGGGCTAGCCATCGGACACCCCGGCCCCCAGCAGCACCCCGTCCCCGGCGGCGAAGTGAAGGACCACCTCGTCCCCGAGGGCGGGCGTCTCACGGAGTTCCCGCACGTCCGCCTTGACGCGGTGCCCCTCCACGTCGACGTACAGGCGGTGCGTCGACCCGCGCCACTGCACCTCCGCGATCCGCCCCCGCAGCGCGTTCGGGCCCTCGCCGAGTCCGACGAGGTGCGGCCGTACGCACAGGGTGGCGGCGGCTCCCGGGGCCACGCCGTCGGTGGCGACCGTGAGCCGGACGCCCCCGAAGGCCACGGTCCCCGTCCCCACCGTCACCGGCAGCAGGTTCGCGTTGCCGACGAAGGACGCCGTGAACTCCGTACGCGGACGGCGGTACAGGTCCTGCGGCGTGCCGCAGTCCTGGAGCCTGGCCTTGTCCATGACGGCGATCCGGTCGGCGAGGGTCAGCGCCTCCACCTGGTCGTGGGTGACGTACAGGATCGAGACGTCCGGCAACTCCCGGTGCAGTCGCGCCAGTTCGGCGAGCATCCCGGAGCGCAGCTGTGCGTCGAGCGCCGACAGCGGCTCGTCGAGGAGCAGCACGTTCGGGCGGATGGCGAGCGCCCGCGCGATCGCGACGCGCTGCTGCTGGCCGCCGGACAGCTCACGCGGGTAGCGCTTGGCGTAGGCCGACATCCCGGTCGTCTCCAGGGCCTCGGCGACCCGCCCCGGGATCTCGGCCTTGGGCGCCTTCTGCGCCTTCAGGCCGAAGGCCACGTTGTCCTCGACCCGCATGTGCGGGAAGAGGGCGTACTGCTGGACGACCATGCCGATCCCCCGCTTGTGCGGCGGAAGGGCCGTGTCGTCGCGATCGCCGATGAACACCCGGCCGGAGACCGGCTGCACGAACCCGGCGACGGCGCGCAGGGCGGTGGTCTTGCCGGAGCCGGAGGGCCCGAGCAGGGCCATGACCTCGCCGGGCTCGATGGTCAGGTCGAGGGCGTCGAGGACGGTGTTCCCGCCGTACGCGACGGAGACGGACCGGAAACGGATACCGCTGCGCGCGGCTGCGGAGGCGGGCCGGGCCGGGCCGGCCCCGCCCGTCGCGACGACGGCGCCGGGCGCCGTCACCGGTCCGCCTCCGCCCGGGCTATCGCCGCCGGCAGATCCGCGACCGACGCGAGGACGTGGGTGGCGCCGTGCTCCTTGAGCGCGGCCTCCTCGTGCGCCCCCGTCAGCACGCCCGCGACGATCCCGGCGCCCGAGCGGACCCCGCTGAGCATGTCGTACGAGGTGTCGCCCGCGACCGCGATCCGACGGACGTCGTCGACGGCTCCCGTACGGAGGAAGGCGCCGAGGACCATGTCCGGGTACGGACGCCCCCGGCCGCCCGCGTCCGCCGGGCAGAGGGTCAGCCCGACCAGCTCCCGCCAGCCGAGCGCGTCGAGGATGGCGTCCTGGGTGACCCGGGCGAAACCGGTGGTCAGGACCACCGTCCGGCCCTCCGCCTTCAGCCGCTCGATCGCCTCGGCCGCGCCGGGGAGCGGGGCGATCAGGCCGTCGGCCACCAGCTCTCCGTACGCCTCCTCGAAGGCGGCGTTGGCCTGCTGGGCGCGGGTCTCGTCGCCGCCGAAGAGGTGGCGGAAGACGGAGATCTTGGACTCGCCCATGGTGGCGCGGACGTAGTCGATCATCGTGGCCGGGTCCTCGCCGAGGCGCTCGGCGGCGGCGCTGAACGCCCGCTCGACGAGACCGCCGTCGGCGACGGTGGTACCGGCCATGTCCAGTACGACGAGGTTGTACGTGTGGTTCTCGGTCATGTCGTTCACCAGCCCAGTTCGTTCGCGGTCGTCTCGGCGACGGCGGGCGAGCAGGTCATGCCGCGTCCACCGGGTCCCGTCACCAGCCACACGCCTTCGCGGACCTTCTGCCGGTGCACGACCCGGCTCGTGTCGGTGCACTGCGCGTACACGCCCGCCCAGCGGCGCCGGATCTTCGGCAGCGGGCGGCCGAGGAAGGACTCGACGACGCGGACGAGGTGCTCGTAGGGGTCTTCGAGGGTGTCGAAGGCGAAGGGGTGCTCGTACTCGTGGGTGTCGCCGATGGTGAGCCCGCCGTCGAGACGCTGGACCATCAGGAGCTGCATCCTGTGCGCGGCGGCGGTCGGATCCTGGGCCTGGCCCGCGTTGAGTGCGTCCAGGGCCTCCGACCGGTACGCCGGGTAGTAGCGGAAGGAGTCGGCGTCGGCGACGGAGGTGGTCAGCGGCTCGCCGAGCGGGTCGGTCTGCATCATCTGCAGCCGCACGCGGCGGACCGGGATGTCGCCGGCGAGCTCGCGGACGAGGCCGCTGAGCGCGGCGCCGGTGCAGAGGACGACGGCGTCGCCGGTGTGGACCTCGCCGCGGTCGTCGCGTACCGCGCAGGCGCCCATGCCCTCGGCGCCGGAGACGTCACGGACCTCGCGGTTCGGCAGGAAGGTGTACTTCCCGGAGGCCAGCAGGGCCTTGCGCAGGGCGAGTTGTGCGGTGCGCGGCTCGACGGCCGCGTCGCGCTCGCAGAACAGCGCGGCCTGGAACTCTCCGCGCAGCGCGGGGTTGACCTGGCGCGCCTCGTCGGCGGTGAGCAGCTTGTAGCCGCGGGCCGCCGCGTCCGGCCGGGCGAGGGCGGCCTCGGCGACGGCCAGCTCCAGGTCGCCCCGTACGGGGGTGAGCGAGCCGATGGCCCGGAAGCCGAGCTCGGGCACGCGGGCACCGATGCCCTCCCAGAGCTCGCGGGCGCGCAGCGCGGTGTCCAGCTCCTCTCCGCCCGCGCGGCCGCTCACCCATATCTGGCCGAAGTTGCGGAGCGAGGCCCCTCGCGCCTCGGCCTCGCGCTCGATGTGTACGACCTCGTGGCCGCGTTCCACTGCGTGCCAGGCGTGCATGGTTCCCACCACGCCGGCTCCTACGACGATCACCTTCATGCCGTTCACGGTCCTGGCGGTGAATGACCCGGAGCGATCCGCGTGGCAACGGGACGGTGAACGGGGCGACAAGGTTGGCCTAGACCCGTTATCTTTCCGTTATCAAAGGCGAGGTCGGAGCTGTGCCCGGATCAGCTCAGTCCTGCTGCCCCAGGTGCGCGGTGAAGCTGAAGCGGTCGCCGCGGTAGAGGGTGCGGACGCGCTCCAGCGGCCGACCGGCCGTGTCGCGGGAGAGACGGTGGATGAGCAGCATCGGGAGCGCGGGCGGGGTGCCGATGAGCAGCGCCTCGCGCGGGGTGGCCAGCACGGTCTCGATCCGCTCGTCGGCGTCGCCGAAGCCGATGCCGAGCTTCTCGCTCAGGTAGCGGTAGAAGGAGGAGTCGGGGTCGAACTCGCCGTCCAGGCCGGGGACACGGGCCACCGACACGTATGTGCTCTCCAGGCCGACCCGCTCGTCGTCGGCGAGCAGCACGCGCTCCATGTGCCAGACGGGCTCGCCGCGTTCGACGCCGATCTCGGGCGCGAGCGCGTCGGGGCAGGGGAAGCGGTCGAGCGAGATGAGGCTTCGACCGGGCCGGCGCCCCTGCCTCCGTACGCCCTCGGTGTAGCTGGCGAGCGAGAGCGGCTGCTCCAGCTTGGGCCCGGCGACCACGGTCCCGCGCCCCTGGCGGCGCAGCCGCCCTTCGAGGAGCAGCTCGCGAAGGGCCTGACGGACCGTCTCGCGCGAGACCTCGTAACGGACTGCGAGGTCCCGCTCGGTCGGCAGCAGTCCGCCCTCACCCAACTCGTCTATCAGCGAGGCCACTTTCGCCTTCACCGCGTAGTACTTGGGGATGCGGCCGTGCTCGGGGATGCCGGAGCGGATGGGTGCGCCAGGTGCCTGGTCGTTCGGGTAGTCCACGGGGGGATGCTCGCAGATGGGAATGAACGGGAGGGTGTACGGAGAGTGACTCGCGGGTTCGGAGGTACGCGGCGACCTCGAGGGCGTGTTTCGAAAGTGGCGTCGTTCGCCCGAAGGGCGGGGCCGGGGGCGTCATGGGGGTCCCCTGCTCGACGAACGCAGCCGAGAGCTTGGGGGAGCGTGCGATCGCACGGCGGAGGGAGGAAGGCGCAGCGGGCCGCGCCGACGAACGACAACGCGGCGAGCGTGCGAGCCAGACGCCCCCGGCCGGACGGGCTTTCGAAACACGCCCTAGGAGGGTGCCCGGTCCGGGCGTCGGCGGAGGCGCCGGGAGGCGACGAGGAGTGACGCGCCCGTGAGGAGCAGCGCGCCCGAGGCGGGCGCGAGGAGGGCGATCGACTCGGGTCCGGTGTGGGCGAGTTCGGGGGTCAGGGGGGCGGGCGGGAGGCCGGTGTCGCCGTCCTTCGGCGGTGTGGTCCCGTGGGGCACGGGCCGCGGGTTCCCCTGGGGGCGCCCCTCGGAGTTCGCGTCGGGGTTCGGCTCGGGGTCCGCCTCGGGGTTCTCTTCCGTGCCCTCGGGTCCGATGGTCAGGGCGACGTCGTCGGACTCCCCGACCCACTCGCCGTCGGCCCCGTGGCGCTGCACGATCGCCGCGTTGACCACGACCGCGTTGGGCTCGGTGCCCTCCCGGAACGCGAGGCGGACGGAGACGGTGACCGTGCCGCCCGCGGGGACGGTGAAGCCGGAGAAGCCGGAGGGGCCGGAGGGGCCGATGAACGCACCGACGTTCTCGTCCTCATCGGTCGCCTCGAACGCGACGGGGAGCCAGCGGCGGCCCTCGGAGTCGTAGAACTCCAGCCGGATCTGCTCGGGCCGGAGCGCCCGGTCGCGGTCGGTGAGGACCAGGACGGGGTGGATGCCCTGGCAGGCCTCGGCGGTGGTGTTGGTGAGGTCGACCTCGAAGCTTCGGAAGCCGGCACCGGGGACGAAGACGCCGGGGCGGCGGTGGATCCGGGTGTCGATCGGGAACTCGGGGTCGGTGACCTCGCCGCAGGGGGAGGGCTCTCGCCGTCGTGTCGTCACCGCGCCGGATTCCGCGGCGGATTCCGCGGCGGATTCCGCGGCGGGGCGGGCGTTGGGACGGGCGTTGGGGCGGGCCACCGTACCGGCGTCGGTTCCGTTGCCCGTTCCGGCGCCGGGCTGGGACCCGGTTCCGGCTTCGGCGTGGGATCCGGTTCCGGCGCCGGTGTCCTTCCTCAGCCGGAAACCGGAATCGGCATCGGCATCGGCCCTGAGTCCGACACCCGGTCCGGCGCCCAGGCCCGAACCGGGGTTCAGGACCGACCCGGCCTCGGAGCCGGAACCGGCCTCGTCCTCCGAACGTGAGGCACCGGCCCCGGCTCCGGTACGCGCACCGGGCTCGGATCCGGAACCGGAGCCGGAGCCGGGGCCGGAGCCGGAGGCCTGACTCGGGCCGGGCTCCGCCGAGGACGGGCCCACGGCGAGCGCGAGGACGGCGGTTCCGGTCGTCGCCGCGGTCAGACCGAGGGCGAGGGCGCTGCGCAGTCGCATGGGCGGGTGCCTTTGCTGCTCGCGGGCGTACGGGACGGCCGCGACGCTGCCAGGCGGGGGCGACGGCACTGGGGAGCGACGCGGCGCGTGACCCCCGGGCGGCCCACCCGTTCCGCCCAATCAGCCTATTTTCCGAAGATCGGAGCGAGGATCAGTTGCGCGGCCCCCTCGGCGACGGCGTACGGGGATGTGGCGCCGGAGACCGGCGTGCCGAGGCCCGCCCCGGCGAGGACCGCGCCGACGCCGCCGACGAAGGCCTCGGGGTCGGCGGCCACGGCCCGGCCGCCGAGGACGACGCGGTCGATGTCGAGGAGCCGTACGAGGTTCACGGCGCCGGTACCGAGGACGCGCGCCGCCTCGGGCACGTCACCGCGAGCGACGGCCGCCAGGCAGAGGACCTCCAGGCAGCCGCGCCCGCCGCAGCCGCAGGGCGGCCCGTCGAGCAGGACGGTCTGGTGCCCGAACTCGCCGGCGCCGGTCCTGGCCCCCCGGTGGAGGGCGCCGCCGAGGACGAGCCCGGAGCCGAGCCCCGTACCGAGGTGGAGGTAGGCGAAGGAGTCGGCGGCGGGAGCATCGGGACGGAGGGCCAGACCGAGGGCGGCGGCGTTGGTGTCCTTGTCGAGGGCGACGGGCAGCCCGAGCCGGCGCGAGAGCTCGTCCCGCAGCGGAACGCCCTCCCACGACGGATGTCCGGTGACGCGCCCGGGCGTACCGGCGAGGTGATCGAGCGGCCCTGGCATGGCGACCCCGACACCGAGAACGGCGAGCCCGGCCGCCCCGGCGTCTCCGACGGACCCGGCGAGCCCGGCCGACCCGGCGTCTCCGGCGGACCCGGCGAGCCCGGCCGCCCCGGCGAGCCCGGCCGACCCGGCGTATCCGGCCGACTCGGCGAGCCCAGCTGCCCCGGCGAGCCCGGCCGACCCGGCAACCGGGGGCGGCGCCACGCCCTCGCCGCCGGACTCCCCCGGCACTCCCGGCTCCCCCACCGCCCCCACCGCTCCCGGCACTCCGGACGCTCCCGGCGCCTCGCCGCGTACGGCGCGGACCTCGCGGTCCACCGCGCCGAAGACGGCCTCCGTGCCCGCGCCCAGATCGAGCGGCGTCCGCCGTACCGCGACCCGTACCCCCGCCAGGTCCACCAGGACGGCGGTCAGTTCGTCGCGGTCCAGGTGGACCCCTACCGCGTACGCGGCCGTGGGGACGAGTCGCAGGACGGTACGCGGCTTCCCGCCGGTCGAGGCGCGGTGACCGGCCTCGCGGGCAAGCCCCTCCGCACGCAGCCGCGCGGTGATCTTGCTGACCGCCTGCGGGGTGAGCCCGGTGCGCTCGGCCAGTTCGAGACGGCTGATCCCGGCCTCCCCCGCCGTCCGCAGCAGGTCGAGGACGAGCGCCGCGTTGTGGCTGCGCAGGGCCGGCAGATTGGCACCCGCCTCGCCCGCCACACCGGCTACACCCGCCACACCCGCCACACCCGCCACGCTCCCCACGCCCCCGGCACCCCACGGGCTCCCGACACCGCTGACACCGCCGACCATCCCGACACTCCTGTTCACCACCCCATTGTCCCCCTCGCTTGCACTTTGGCAACAGCGTTGCTTAAGTGGATGGCATGACCGCCACCACCCCTCTCCGCGTCGGACTCGTCGGCTACGGCCTCGCGGGCTCCGTCTTCCACGCCCCGCTGATCGCCGCCACCGAGGACCTCGTCCTCGACACGGTCACGACCGGCAACCCGGAGCGTCAGGCACAGGCCCGTGCCGCGCACCCCGGCGTACGGGTCGCGGACTCCCCCGAGGAGCTCTGGGCGCGGGCGGGCGAGCTCGATCTGATCGTCGTCGCGACCCCCAACAAGACGCACGTCCCGATCGCCACCGCCGCCCTGGCCGCCGGCCTCCCGGTCGTCGTGGACAAGCCGGTCGCGGGCACGGCCGCCGAGGCGCGCGAGCTCGCCGCCCTCGCCGAGGAGCGGGGCCTGCTCCTGTCGGTCTTCCAGAACCGCCGCTGGGACAACGACTTCCTCACCCTGCGCCGGCTCCTCGCGGAAGGCGCCCTCGGCGACGTCCAGCGCTTCGAGTCCCGGTTCGAGCGCTGGCGCCCGCAGCTCAAGGGCGGCTGGCGCGAGTCCGGCGCCCCGGAGGAGATCGGCGGTCTCCTCTTCGACCTCGGCAGTCATGTCGTCGACCAGGCGCTCGTGCTCTTCGGCCCGGCCGTCCGGGTGTACGCGGAGTCCGACGTCCGCCGCCCCGCCGCCGAGGCGGACGACGACACGTTCATCGCGATCACGCACGCGAACGGAGTGCGCTCGCATCTGTACGTGAGCGCCACCACGGCCCAGCTCGGCCCCCGCTTCCGCGTCCTCGGTTCGAACGCCGGATTCGTGAAGTACGGCCTCGACCCCCAGGAGGCCGACCTGCGCGAGGGCCTGCTGCCGGAGCCCGGCACGCCGTGGGGCGTGGAGCCGGAGTCGCTGTGGGGCCGCCTCGGCGCCGGGGAGTCACCGCTGACCGGCGGCGGAGTCCCCGTCGAGTCGGCGCCGGGCGACTACCCGGCGTACTACGCGGCCGTCGCCGCCGCCGTCCGCGGCACCGGTACGAACCCGGTCACCGCCCACGAGGCCGCCGCCGCGCTGGACGTACTGGAGGCGGCGAGGCGTTCCGCCCGCGAGGGAATCACGGTGACGCTGTGAACGACGTGGCCACGCTGGAGGCCCAGGAAGCGCGCCTGGTCCTGCCCCGCTTCACGTACGAGGACGCCTGGGCCCTCGGCTCCCTCCTCGTGGAGCTGGCGCGCGAGCGCCGCGCGCCGGTCGCGATCGACATCCGGCGCGGGGCGCAGCAGCTCTTCCACTGCGCGCTGCCGGGTTCGAGCGCGGACAACGACGCCTGGATCGACCGCAAGCGGCGGGTCGTCGAGCGGTACGGGGAGAGCTCGTACCTGGTCGGCGCCCGCTTCCGCGCCAAGGGGACGACGTTCGAGGAGTCCTCGCGCCTCGACCCCGACCGGTACGCCGCCCATGGCGGTTCGTTCCCGGTCGCGGTCGAGGGCGCGGGGGTGATCGGCTCGGTGACGGTGTCGGGCCTGCCGCAGGCCGAGGACCACGCGATGGTCGTGGAGGCGCTGGCCCGAGTTCTGGCCGGCCTCACCGCCTAGCCGACCGGCTGAGCGGGCTCCGGCCGACCTCACCGCCTAGCCGACCAGCTGAGCGGGCTCTGGCCGGCCTCACCCCCCGGCCGACCGGCTGAGCGGGTTCCGGCCGGCCGCACCACCCGGCCGACCGGCTACGCGTCCTTCAGCTCCTGCCGCTGACGTCCGAGCCCCTCGATCTCCAGCTCCACCACGTCGCCCGCCCGCAGGTACGGCTTCGGCTCCGGCTGCCCCATCGCGACGCCCGCCGGGGTGCCGGTGTTGATGATGTCGCCGGGGTACAGGGTCATGAACTGGCTCACGTACCGTACGACCTCCGCGACGCCGAAGATCTGGTCCGACGTGTTGCCGTCCTGCTTCAGCTCGCCGTTGACCCAGAGCCTGAGCGCGAGCGACTGCGGGTCCGGCACCTCGTCGGTGGTGACAAGCCACGGGCCGAGCGGGTTGAACGTCTCGCAGTTCTTGCCCTTGTCCCAGGTCCCGCCACGCTCGATCTGGAACTCGCGCTCCGAGACGTCGTGGGCGACGGCGTACCCGGCGACATGCGCGAGGGCCTGCTCGTCGGTCTCCAGGTAGCGGGCGGTCCGGCCGATGACGATGGCCAGCTCGACCTCCCAGTCCGTCTTGGTGCTGCGGCGCGGTACGAGCACGGTGTCGTCGGGCCCGACGACCGTGTCGGCGGACTTGAGGAAGACGACCGGCTCGGCCGGGGTCGCCGCGCCGGTCTCGGCCGCGTGCCCGTGGTAGTTCAGCCCGATGCACACGACCTTGCCGATCCGCCCGACGGGCGGGCCGATCCGGAGCCCGGTCGCGTCGAGGGCGGGCAGCACACCGGCGCCGACGGCGGCCCGGATACGGTCGAGCGTGGAGGCGTCGGCCAGCAGGCTGCCGTCGACGTCGTCGACCAGGGCCGACAGGTCACGCAGCGTTCCGTCCCCGTCGAGCAGGGCGGGACGCTCGGCTCCCGCCGGACCGACTCGCAGCAGCTTCATGGTCTTCTCCCTGTGGTCGAGGTGGGCCCGGGGGCGGGCCCGGAAGAGCCCCGGCCGATGGAGTGCGGCCATCGGAGATATCGGAGGATTGGTCGATCCTCCAAGAGTTTCGACCACTCGGCAAGACCCCGTTCACGGACTGGACCCTTACGCGCCGGTAGCAAGGCCTCCTACGCACCCGCAGCGAGGACCTCGGCGGGGCGCGGCTCACGGAAGAGGACGGCTCGCTCGACGACGGTCCAGGTGGTGCTGGTGACGACATAGAGCGCGGCGGCGAGCGGGACGACGGCGACGGTGATCAGCGTGGCGAAGGAGAGCAGCGGCATCACCTTCTGGATCGATCCGGCGCCGGGGGTGTCGGCCATGCCGGTGTCGAGCGGCTGCGTGGCGAGCTGCCGCTTCGTACGCCGGAAGTTGAAGGCCGCGACGACGGCGACGATCGCGAACAGGACGAGATAGACCTGCCCGGCGGGCCCGAAGACACCGCCGTGGGCGAGCGCATCGGCCCAGTGGTCGCCGAGCGGGGCGGCGAAGAGGGAGTGCCCGGCCATGCGGTCGCCGGAGAACAGGTGGTACATGAGGAAGAAGGCAGGCGCCTGGAGGAGGCTCGGCAGGCAGCCGGCGAAGGGCGAGACCTTCTCCTTCGCATGCAGCTCCATGACGGCCTTCCTGAGCCGCTCGGGGTTCTTGGCGTGCTTGGCGCGCAGCTCGGCGAGTTGCGGCGCGATCCGGGTGCGGGCCTTCTGGCCGCGGGCGGCGGCCCGCGAGAGGGGGTGGACGGCGAGCCGTACGACCATCGTGAACAGCACGATCGCGGCGGCGGCGGAGGCGGTGGCGAAGAGGGGCTGGAGCAGGTCGGCGAGCTGCTCGACCAGGGAGGCGAAAACGGACATGGGAGCCCTCCGAAGGGTCTCGTCGTGCCGGAAGAGGAAACGTCGGCATGACGGAACCGCGCAGGAGTTCTCTGGTCTCGCTGCTCGCTACGCGGCCGTCGGGAGGGGACGGCCGGGTGCCCGGGGCCTGCGGCGCCCGGAGGCGTCGGGATCGCGCTGGGGCAGGAAGGCGGTACGCCGTTCACGGTCGCGGAGCGCGGTGCGTACCCGCGTACGGGGTACGGGCGGGGCGGCCGGGGCGCCGATGAGGGCGCAGACGACGGTGGTCGCGGCGAGGGCGACGGCGGCGGAGACGCCGGCGCCGTCGGAGAGCAGGAGGTCGGCGAGGGCGAGCAGGAAGAAGACCGGAGCGAGCATGCGCAACGCCGCGTCCCTGACCATCACCCCTCCTCCCCTTACTGCCGTCTCCGCCATCTCCAGCCGTTATACACGCTTGGCCCAGACGACGAGCCGGTACCGGGAGCTGAACTCCGGGGTGCAGGTGGTGAGGGTCAGGTAGGAACCAGGGTCGGAGTAGCCGTAGGAGGGCTTGACGACGGAGCGGGGGATGGGCTGGATCACACCGGTGTCGCGGGGTGCGGTCTGCGCCAGCACCTGGTCGACGACGTACTCGTACTCCCGCTCGCGGGTCCGGACGCGGATGACGTCGCCCTTGCGGAGCCTGTTGATGTACCGGAAGGGCTCGCCGTGGGTGTTGCGGTGCCCGGCGAGGGCGAAGTTGCCGGTCCGGCCGGGCCCGGCGGTGTCCGGGTAGTGGCCGACGTACCCGCGGTCGAGGACGGACCGCTTGGAGACGCCGCGGGCGATGGGGGCGGTGAGGCCGATGCGGGGGATGCGGATGATGGCGTACGCGGAGGAGGGCGGGCTCTCGCTCGGCGGGGCGGCCGGCGGAGCCGCGGTGACCCCTTCCGTCTCCCCGGCCGGCACGTCGGGCGCGACGGACGGCGACCCGGTGACGGTCGGCGCAGGGACGACAGCCGGTGATCCCGCCCACTCCCGCTCCAGCACCCGGACCTGCTCACCGGCCTGGGCACGGGCCTGCTGGTTGGTCCACCAGAGCTGGTGGACGACGAGAAGCATGAGGACGACACCGCAGGTGACGACGGCCTCGGCGCACACCCACAGCACCCGCGCGGGCGTGCTCCGCACCCCGCGCGTCTGGACGACGACCGGCACCCTCTCACGCACCCTGTCCCGCACGCGGGGCACGATAAGCGCTGACGCGCCAACTCTCCAGGGCCGTACAGCAGTACGGTGTTCAGCATGCGCCCCGACACGCCTGCCGCCCACGCCACCGAAGCCGAGCGCCTGCTGCGCACCGCCGCGCTGTACCCCGAGGACAGGGAGGCCCTGCTCCTCCGGGCGGCGGCGCACCTGGAACTGGCGGGCGACCGCGCGGCGGCGACGGCCCTGTACGACGACCTGCTGTCGCCGGACCCGTCGGACCCCCACCTGATCCGCGCCCTGAAGGCGGCGAACCTGTGGGAGTACGGCCACGAGGCGGAGGCGCGGGCGATCATCGAGGGCCTGCGCGTCTCGGCACCCTCGGAGGCGGCGCCGTGGGAGATCGTGGTGGAGACGCTGGAGACCCACGACGAACTGGAACTGGCGGAGACGGTCGCGACGGAGGGTGCAACCCTCCTGTCCCCTGCCGCCGTTTCGGGGGACCTCCCCCACCCCACCCGATCGCTCCTGGTGACCCGCCACCGGGTCCGCCGCATGCTGGCGCTCCCGCACGACGACTGGGACACCCTGGCGGACACGCTCCACACGGCGGAGGTCCCCCTGGACGAGCTGCACGACCCGAAGCGCCTGTGGTCGCTGGGCTCGTCGGACCCGGCGGAACTCCAGGCGGAGATCACCCGCCTCCGCAGCGAACTGGGCTCCTACCGCACGGCCCTCTCGCGCCCCTTCCCGGTGGCGGTCCTCCACTGGCCGGAAGCGGAACTGGACGAGCTCCTCTCCTCGTACCCGGAACTGGAATCCGAGTACCCCACGTACCGCGCCCACCTCACGGACATCGAAGCCTCACTCCGAGAACTCGCCGCGGCGGGCACCCCCAACCTGGGCATCGTCCCGGCGACGGTCCCCTCCTACGAAGCCTTCGCCGCCTCGGAAGCCTCCTCCCCGGCCAACGCAGACCTGCTCCCCCAATACGCCACCACCCTGGCAGCCCGAGGCCGAGCAACAGCCTGGCCCCCGGCCCGAGGCGCAGACTGCTGGTGCGGGTCGGGGAGGGCTTACGGGGACTGCCACGGGGGTCCGGAGGCCTGACGGCCGGACGAGCCGAAGGTGTTCCCGCTCGGCCGGGATCCTTCCCATGGTGGAATTGATACAAGAGCCGCGTCACGACGGCTCGATCGAGCACGCCGAAGACGATGACCAGTCTTCCCCTGTCACCCGGTGACACCCTCCACTCGGGCTTTGCCGAATCAGGTGTCGACAGAACACCGAGCCACGATCGTGAAACACCAGGCCTTGAAAACGATGAAGCCGCTCTCAAACACGATGAAGCCGCTCTCACCCGCCGTCTCGGCACGGATGAGCCGACAGGCCAGCAAGAACACAGCTTGCGAACTCGCGGTCCGGCGCCTGCTCCACGCGGCCGGCCTGCGCTACCGCATCGAGTACCCCGTGCCGGGAATGGCCCGACGTCGGATGGATGTGGCCTTCACCTCGGTCAAGGTGGCGGTCCTGATCGACGGCTGCTTCTGGCACGGCTGCCCGCAGCACGCCACGCAGCCGAAGTCGAACGCCGAGTGGTGGCGGCAGAAGCTCGACCGCAACATGACCCGCGATGCGGAGACGACCGAGCACCTGACCTCGGCCGGGTGGGAGGTGCTGCGCTTCTGGGAGCACGAGGATCCGAAGGATGTGGCTCTGCGCGTGGCGACCGTGGTCGAACTCCGGAAGGCACAACGAGGGCGGGGGAGGAATCGCTGAGCGGCTGACCGTGCTCGAGCCTACCTGGGACAGCGTGGTGAAAATCACAGCCGAGCAGGCGGGACCGGAGCAGGGCTTTCCCCATCACGGAAGACCGCCGGCCTCAAGACGGCTGGGTATCGCCTGATCGGACATGCGGCACCCCCGCCGGCCGCAAGGGCGCTGGGACAGCCCATCGCCGAAGCGCTGGACGCGGATCCGGCAGCGTCCTCCGCCGGCTAGACTTCCGCCACATGACCAGCGCGGCGCCACATCAGTCCATCCTCGACAAGCCCTTTGTCCTGGATCTCTTCGCGGGGCCCGGAGGGCTGGACGTCGCCGGGCACTCTCTCGACATCCCGAGTCTCGGAATCGAGTGGGACAGGAGCGCATGCCTGACGCGATACGCGGCCGGGCTGGACACCCTGCACGCCGACGTGAGCGCGGTCCGCAGGGACGCCTTCGAGTCGCTGCCGCCGGAGATCAACGTGCTCGCCGGTGGTCCTCCGTGTCAGACGTACTCGGTGGCCGGAAAGGGCGCGGGCCGCAAGGCGCTGGAAGAGGTCAAGGCATACATCGAACGCCTGATGGCGGGCGATTCCGACGAGACGATCGACAGAGATCTGAAGAAGCTCAGCGATCCGCGTACCGCGATGGTCCTCGAGCCACTCAGGTACGCCATCCAGGCGACGAGGAGCCACAATCGGCAGAAGCGCCCGTACGACGTCATCGTCCTGGAGCAGGTCCCCGCGGTCGAGGCCCTCTGGCACCACTACGCGAAGGTACTGGAGACGACGGGCCTCCCCGACGGCACCAAGTACGAGGTCGTCGTCGATGTCCTAGACACGGAGACGTACGGCGTACCGCAGACGCGATCTCGCGCGGTGTTGATCGCCCGACGTCAAGGGCTCGGTCAGCCCTTCCTTCCTGAACCGACGCATCTCGCGTACGAGGCGAAGGACTGGAATCGCAGGGCCGAGCGGGCCACGAGCGGGGTGCACCAACCAACCCTCGACGCCGAGGCCAGCGCACCGGAGGCAGCGGGTCCCCCGAAAACCGATGGCGTGGTTCTGAAGCCGTGGAAGTCGATGGGTGAGGTTCTCGCCGCTCCGGTGGGCACTCATCCAGGTCGCCGAACACCGTTCCTGGTCCGCTCGAACTACGGCAGCTCCGGAATTCCCGGGCGGCGAGGTGTACGGACCGACCAGCAGCCCGCCGCCACCGTCACCGGCCGCATCTCCCGCTTCGTGGTCTTTGAACACCTCGACGAGCGCGTCGTCCGCGAGGGCGCGCGGTTCAGCATGAACGAGGCGGGCATGCTCCAGAGTTTCCCGCCGGACTACCCCTGGTCCGGTACGGCGCAGGCCCAGCAGGTGGGCAACGCCGTGCCACCTGTGTTCGGCGCCCACCTCCTGAGCGCCGCGCTCGGTCTTCCCACGCCGGACCCGGAGGACCTGCGGAAGCCCTGGCAGCCCGCGACGGTGGAACACCGGGCCAAACTGCGCAGCCACGGTTGCGGTGCGGGGGACGCTTGCACCGCCAGGTGCCCGCGTCCCGAGGATCAGGCACCGGCGCGCTCGTCCGCCGTACCTCGCAAGAAGGCTTCGGTGCGTTAGACCACCGGTCCGACGGCAGGTCGCTGCACCAGGTCAGTCCGCGCTCGCGCGGCCCCTGACCGGGGCCGTCTCGAACAACTCTGTGAAGTAGGCGGTGAGCGCAGCCACGGCCTCTTCCGGGACGGGGTCCTCGTCGGGTCCGGTAGGGAGTTCGTGGCGCCCTACAGGGAGCGCCGAGCCTGCCTCCGAGATCCAGTGGCTCAGAGGCGCCGGATCCCTGGGTACGTCCGACGCCAGGACGTCGTAGACCAGAGTCGCACCGGCCGCGTCGATCGCAACGCTGAGCCCGTTGACCTCTCGTCCACTGGTGATCTTTCCGTTCTGCAGGAGACGGACAAGAGCCTGAGCGGTGGGGCGGTGGTCGATCAGATCCCGCCTCAGCACGGTGTGGATGAGGTCCTGATTTCCGCAGGCGACCTCGACGGGCGCATAGTCCGAACCGTTCCGGAACAGTTCGGCAGCCCACCAGAGGCGGGAGAAACACTGGCGGTCCGCGGGGCCACGGAACCGCTCCGCGGCGATACGCCTTGTGGGTCTGTTCGCCGTAGGTTCCGACAGGTGCCGCCATGCGACGTAGTCGGGAGCCACTGCGAGCGCGAGGTGATTCCACAGTCGCTTGTCCGCCGCCTCCCGCCGGGTCAGGCGCAGGGTCGCATGTAGCCGTGGCGCGAGCCACGCGTCGGCACGCGTGCGGTCCTTCCCGAACTCGAACATGGCGTCCTCCACGAGGCCGCGGATCGGTTCGACCGACCACCTGGCGTCGTCCTCGGGCAGTGGCTCGACGACCTTGGCCAGATCGATGCCGCCGTGTGCCTGTTCGCCCGTGAGCAACTCCTCGGTGAGAAACGGATCGACAGCGGACGTGCCGAGCAGTGCCAGACGCTCCGGTACATGGTTCGGTTGGTCCATCACGCCTCACTACCTCGGTTCATCTGTTCCAGACTGCGGATTGCGTAGGCGACCGCCCTGCCGGCATCGGCGCGGCGAGCCGCCGCGTAGTGGATGCGCGTCTGGAGTTCCGCCCAGCCCGAGTCGCCCGTTCGACGGCGATGGACCTGTCGGAGGGCCTCCTCGACGTGCACGCCGGGGACGACGTCCGGGAGCATCTCCCGCAGCACTTCACCCTGCCAGTCGGTCGGGAAGACCGGGCCGCTGCCGGGCTCCACCTCCAGGTCGCCGATGGCACCATGGAACACCGCGGTCCAGACGTCGGTGGCCATCTGGGCGACCAAGAGGTCACGCACCTTGCCTTCCACCCCGGAGCCGCTGCTGTCCAGCAGCCCGATGATCCCCTCGACGTCGGTGTTCACGAACACGGTGGGAACTCTGGCCGAGGGGTCGACGACCCAGGGCACATCGGCGTAGGCGCGAAGCCATTCCTTCGCGCTCCTGCTGAACGATGCCTTCTGTACATCCAGTTGGAGTCCCCGAACCGGCTCCTCGGAAACGGCGTCGACAACCCAGCTCCGATCGGTCTCCGCGATGGACCGACCCCGAACTCCGTCCACCGTCCCGACGGCGTGGACGGCGAGAGATGCCCGACCCAGATGATCGTCACGGAGCACCTCCATCGAGCCCGACCAGTCGTGGCCGTCCTCTGCATCTCGTGTGAGGTCTGCCGAGGTACGGACATTGGTCTCGCCGTCCGTCAGCACGGCGAGCACCCGCAGGTCGGTCCAGGCCGCGTCCGGTGCGTTCGCTCCGGGCGGCAGTGTCGCCGAAAGACCGATTGTGGCGCTCACCCAGTCCGTGTGGCCCGCGATGCCGAGCGCGACGGCCTGTTGCTGGGTCGAGTAGGCGGCGGTCTCCAGTCGGTCCCTGGTGCCGTCGGCGAGCTTGAGGGAGACGGAGGTCACCCTGAGCGCGACAGGACGGTTGAGCCGCTTGTACGGATAGATCTTCACTCACTCCCCCTTACCGGCGCGGAGTTCGACGACGAGGCGGGTCAGCGTGGTCCTGACGGGGTGACTGGTGACGTCGGTGGAACCTCGGAACTTCGCGCGACGCATGCCCGGCATGAAGCGCAGGGTTCCGTTCTCCACCTCACAGCCCTCGATGGCCACGAGCTCCGCCCAGTCCAGTTTCGGACGACCCCCTGAGCGGACGTCCATCTGGGCGACCGGCACCATCGGGACGATCTCGTCGCCTCTAGGGATGCTCACCTCCGCGGTGATCTGCCACTCCCCGCCGTCGCCGACCGAAGCCTCGAGTGCGTCCAGTACCGGAACCACCGGACCGGAGGGCCTCTTGGCCTGGGGCTTCGTCTTCACGGTCAATGCCTTCCGCAGGGCTTCACCACCCTCGCGGCTGCCACGTCTCGGCCGTGCGACGAGTTCCCTGACCGCATTGTTGACTTCGCTCGTCAGTGCGTTGATCCGCCGGTATGCGGAGGGCGACCAGCGCAGGGTCAGCTCCTCCGTCTGCCCCCAGCGGTCGTGCTCGGGCGGTTCCGCAGCGCGCAGAAACTCCTCGGCCTCCTTGGCGAAGGGGGCCGAATCACCGGCGGCCTCCCCCACCAGGAGAACGGCTTGGAACGGATTGGTTCCGAGTGGGAGGTTCGAAACACCGGACTTCTTGACGGTCATGCGGTTGCCACGCAGGGAGTGCACCTGGTTCTTCGGTGTGTCCTTGTCGTTTGCGGCTTCGGTGACCAACAGGACCGCTTGATGGGTACCGAGTGTTCCTCTGGCACCACCGGACAACGGCAGTTTCAGCGGAACACTCCGCGCAACCACCTGCCCGGCTTCGGTGAGCCGGTCCACGGTGGTGCCCTCGTAGTGGGCTCGAAGCGCGCGAGTCCGGGAGGGTTGCTCGACCGACGGGTCCACCTGCTCCTCCGCCACGACCACGTCGCCGTTGCGCAAGGTACGGACCGAGACGTCCAGGAGGGGCAGCCTGCTACCGCCACCGGTCATCGCGGCCCAGAAGTCACGGCCCAACGCCTCGACCAGACGGCGGTGCATCTGGCGGATATCGCGCGTGTCCTCGCTGCCCTCCTCCACGGTCTCCTCGTCGGCGTCGGTCGAGCCGTCCGCAAGACTGGCCACGTCGTGTGCGCCGACAATGAGGAAGGAAGTACCGGGTTCGTCGCTCTCTCGGGTGAGGTGCAGGCGGGCCACGGTCTCCTCGTCCGCCCACCAGGAGCGGGCGACTTCGGCGCCGGGCGAGTCAGGGTCAGGGCGACCGAACCAGGCAGGTCCTGCGTAAGGCCGGCCGTCGACTTCGCGCCAGGGCAGTTCGAGACGGCCGATGACACGCCGCTCGGTACGCCCCTCATGGGGTTCGGAGAGCGTGGAGTTGATGAGGACGAGACCAAGTGCGCTGGTCGCCCACAGCGTCGCCTTGCCAAGGCCGTACGAACCACCGGCGGCAGGACCGGACTTGAGGCTCTCCAGCTGGCGCCTGACCACCGCGGCGAACTTGCCGTCCGCGTAGTCGTCGCCGATGAGCCCGGAAGCGTTGTAGTCGTCGACACGCAGCAGAACCAGGCGACCCTTCTCGTACATGTCACGCACTCCGGCGTCCACGACGCGGCCCACCTTCTGGCTGCCGACGGTGTCCGACACCGTTGCGTAGTGCGGGAAGAGGTCGTTCCAGAGAATGGCTTCGCGGAAAGCGTCCAGGGCCTCGCCGGTCAACTCGTGCAAGGTGTAGCGGACACGTACGGGGCGACCATTCTCCGTGAGCCGCTCGTCGAGACTGTTCTGGCAGGTCTCGCGAGCGAGGACCTGCACGTCGGCGTCGAAGGCGAAGGCTGCGGCATTGCCCAGGTCCCGACCGCCGTCCGGATAGCCGGGACGGTGGTACCAGGTGACCGGCAGGCCGGCCTGCGTGTCGGTCGTGCGGGTGTGCACCGTGCCGAGGTCCGTGCCGAGCGCCTTGGCGATGTCCCCCATGACGGTCGGGCGTGGCGTCGACCTGCCGGTGATCCATGCGGACACCGCAGCCCGAGTCAGCTTCAGCTCCTCGGCCAGTTCGGCCTGTGTCTTCCCTGCGAGCTTGAGCTGACGGGCAAGCCAAGGCCCGAACTCCTCACCTGTCTCCACGCGCCACCTGCTCTTCCCTCGGAGTCGTGGACCGAGGCTAATTTGACGAACCTGATCACGTCAACCAACAGTTAACCGAACCTGGTCGGGCCGACCACTCCAGATGGATGTCCGAGTTGCCTGAACTGACCCCATTAGCCCCAGAAGCGCCTCGCCCCGGAAAGCGGAACGGTCAACTCCCCACGACCGAAAGGAAGTTCGGGGTTGCGCGTTCGGGTGACCGCCGATAACTTCGGCGACGTTGGAGAATCCATCTCGCTCGTATAACCCGATACGGGATGCGGGCGACCGAGGAACAGGTGCGCCCAAAACCGAAACCATGTAGAGACCGACTACACGCAAAGGGTCGACATCTTGCGCAGAACGAATTCGCCCGAAGGACTGGCGCAACGCAAACTCCGCCCGCTAGCGTAATTGTCGGGGGACCATATCGCCCGAGGGAAATAATTCACTCCACGGGGACGTGTATTCACGTACACCCCTGTGCAATCACAGGACACAACGCAATCAGGGGTGTAGCGCTTCATGGACGAAAAGAACTGCGGTGAGTTCCTGGTTTCGAACCGGGAATTAGGTTCGTTCGAACTGGCGATCAAAACGGCGAGAAACAAGGCCGAGATGGGAGAGGTCCTCCGCATGTACGACCTGCCCGAAGAAAGTTTCTTCAGCAGCTTCCCCGACTTGGCCAAGTCGGTTCAGGACCTGCCGGACGAGGACTCGCTCCGGGCTTGACGACAGCACGCCGCGGAACCCACGTCTTCTCCCCAGGAGGGCGTCGGCCTTGGTATTTCTGACAGGCACCCCCAAACACGTCCCGACGTGCACGCAACGCCACATCGAGCACGGGCCGGCTTCGCCGACAGCCGGCCCGTCATCCACGCTCCACCCGGCCCTCGACATCCCAGGAGTGCAGAAGCAATGTCGTCGTCGTCCTCAACCGTGATCGAAACCGTTCTCGAGCAGTCGTCCCGCGTCCTGCAGACTTACGCCGTGGACCCCGGTCTCGTGGCCGAGCACGCCAATGGCGAGCGCCGCATCACTCAGGGCGGATATGGCGATCGACAGCTTTTCGAGCTCGTCCAGAATGCCGCGGACGAAATCTCGCACGAGTCCGGTGGACGCGTACATGTCGTCCTCACCGAAACTCATCTTTACTGCGCCAACGAGGGAAATCCGGTGACCCCGGAAGGGGCGGAAACAATTCTTCGAATGAGCATGTCGAAGAAGCGCGGAGGGCAGATCGGGCGATTCGGGGTGGGAGTCAAATCAGTCCTTGTAGTGACCGATGCACCGGAGTTCTTCAGTAACACTGGCAGCTTCGGTTTCGACCGCGCATGGTCGTACCAGCAGATAGAGGCCGTGCCCGGCGTGACGGCACGCTACGGTCCGGAGTTCGACGCGCCCGTCCTGCGCATGGCCCGCCCCCTCGACATGCAGACCGAGCGCGCTTCCGACCACGTCCTGCACGAGCTACTGTCCTGGGCGACCACCGTCGTCCGCCTGCCCCTGCTGCCCAAGGCCGACAACCGGCTGGCCCGGGACATGCACGGCGGCCGTGCCAAGGACCACGGCGAGCCCCGCGAGGAGTTTCCGGTCGGTTTCCAGCTCTTCTCGCCGCACGTCACCAAGGTCGTGCTGGAGGACCGTCGACCCCGCCCCGTTGCCCGTCGAACACTGACCACCCAGCAGGCCAGCAACCTGCACACGGTGGTCGAGGAGCGGACCGGGAAGGCCATCACCACCGAGCGGTGGCGAGTGTTCACCATCGCCTACGAGCCTGGTCCAGCAGCCCGTGCGGACGCAGGCGAACTCCACGACAGAGTCTCGCTCGACCTCGCCTGGGGCGCCCCTGCTCTGGAGAAGGACCCCGAGAGCGGCCTGTACGTCAACCCACGCTCCCGCGGTCGTGGCAAGTTCTGGTCCTTCTTTCCGACCAAATACGAGATGTCGCTGAGCGGCATCCTCAACGGTGCCTGGAAGACGAACGAGGACCGACAGAACCTGCTCGACTCCTCTCCCTTCAATCAGGAGATGATCCGGGTGGCGGCGCAGTTGGTCGTCGACTCACTCCCCGAGCTCGCACCCGCCGAGGACCCGGCCGCCTATCTCCCGCTGCTTCCGGGCCGTGCCAAGGAAGCGATCAGCTGGGCCGACGAGTTCCTGACCGCAGAGATCTGGAACCACACTGCTGACCGCCCTTCGCTTCCCGATCAGAACGGTGTTCTGCGCAGGCCGGCGGAGCTGCGGGCCCACCCCCGCCCCAAGGACCCGAAGAAGGAGGCCAAGGCTCTCGCCCGCTGGCTGCGGATGTGGCACGCGTGCCCTGACCGTCCGTCGAACTGGCTGCACCCGAGTGTCGAGGAGGATTCGCTCCGTTCCGGAAAGGTCGAACACATCCTCGGCGCCGCCAAGCACCGGCGAGCGGACGTCCGCGAATGGCTGGAGGCCCTCGTGGAGAGCGGCACCGCTGAAGCCTCCGCCACGGCGATCCGCATCTTCGCCGACATGATCGATACCCAATCCCCTTTCGTCGAGGAGGCCCGCAAGGCGCACATCGTCCTCACCGAGGAGCATGGCCTGGTCCCGCCCGTGCACGGCAAGGTGTTCCGTCGAGCCGACCAGGGCGGACTCCGCGAGTCCTTGGTGTACGTGGTCGACGAGCTCGCCGACGACCCCTCCCTGGCACACGCACTCAACGCCCTCGGGATTCGGGAGGCCGATGTCGAAGGCCGGTTCGTCAGCGTTCTCGACCAAGGCTTCGACCACTACAGCGACCCGGACTGGGAACGGTTCTGGGAGCTGTTCCGCCAGGCCGGGGTCCGTCGGCTCGCCCACAAGGTCCTGGAGCGCGTGCCCACCCCGCGCTCGACGCTCCGTGTGCGGACCGCGGACGGACGGTTCCGGCCGGTCGAGGACTGCATGCTGCCCGGTGCCGTGGTCGACGCGGAGCGCGACCCTGCCATCGCCGTGGACACGGCGTACCACTCCGACGACGCCCCCTTCTTCTCCCAGGTCGGCCTGCGGGAACGACCGTCCGGTGGTGTGCAACCCAAGGCGGACGAGGCCTGGTTCGAGGAATACCGAGGAGCCGTCCACGCCGCATACCTGCGCAGCCTGGACACCCGCGCACCGCGCCCCACGCTTGCACGTATGCGGGTCGAGGGTGCCGCAATCGGCGGACCGCTCCACATCTTCCCTGCCTTGTCCGAGGAGTCACGCGCGGCCTTCCTGAGAGTGCTGCCCGACGACGCCGTGGTGGACAACTGGACGCGCCAGGTCGGCGCACAGACCAACACCCGGCAGGCCGTGACCTCACCCATCCGATGGATGCTGAGGAGGTACGGCGTGGTTTTCACCTCGCAGGGGATCAAGTCGCTGAAGGAGGCCGTCGGCCCCCAACTCGGTGCCTATCGCGACGTTCTGCCCGTGGCCGACATCTCTCCCGAGAAGGCCCGCAAATTGCGGCTGCCGACCACGGTCGACGAGGTCCCCTCCGACCGCTGGGACGCGCTCCTCGACGAGGTGTCCCGAAGCGAGGACGACTCCTTCGTCGGTGCCACCTACGTGATGCTGACCCGATTCGGTGCGGACTTCCCGGAGGAGTCCCTGACCCGGTGCCGGATAGGCGACACCTGGGACACCCGCCCCGACGACGAGATCACTCTCGCCGTCAATGCTGCCGAGTACCGGACTCTCCGTGCCGAGCAGCTGCCGGCGCTGCTCGTACCGTCCGCCGAGGACGCCGAGCTGATGGTCGAGAAGTGGGGCATGCTCCGTTACGCCGACGTGATCAGCCGCGAGACCCGGGAGGTCGCCGAGGGGGATCCGGTGCCACTCGTCGAGCTGTACCCAGCCCTGCGCCAGCGCCTGAACAGTGGGAACCGGAACAGCCTGGTGCAGCGCTGCGCCGACCTGGAGGAGATCACCCGCACGCCCAACGGCACACACGCCACCCCGCTGAAGGCGGTCAGCCAGGACGGTCTCGTAAAGATCCGTGTCCCGCTCGACCCCGAGTCGATGCTGATCCTGGTCGACCAGGAACTCGGACTCGGTCTCGGAGCAGCCGGTTGCCGGGCCGTCCTGGAACACCAGGAGCGTATGGCGCGGGACAGCGCGACGCAGGCCGCGCAGAAGGCCGTACGCGACGCCGAGGACGTGGTCGAGAAGATCGAGCTGCTGGTCGGGGCGGATGCGTTGCGTGCCGGACTCCCCGAGGGGTTGATGGAGGCCGAGCTGCAGGCGAACGAGGGTGAGGAACCGTCCGGGCGTCGGATCGCACAGATGGCGTTCAACGCACATGGCGACGGAGTGCTCCAGCAGCATGCCCGGGACATCCAGGCTCGCTTCCACAACGCACCGGTCGGCTATACAGGTTCGTCGGTCGCGGTCGCCTTCGTCTCGGACCTGAAACTGCCCGTCGCGTTCGCCGGTTCGAGGACCCCGACCCCTCCTCCGTTCGAGACGGTCGAAGGCCCCCGGGACTTTCCGAGCCTCCACGGATATCAGGAGGACCTGGTCCGAAGCATCTCGACCATGCTCGACCGGCTGGCTCCCCAGCGCGGCATGCTGTCCCTTCCCACCGGCGCTGGTAAGACCCGGGTGACGGCCGAGGCCGTGATTCGTTGGGTCAAGCGGGTCGGTGACCTCAAGGGTCCCCTGCTGTGGATCGCACAGACCGAGGAGCTGTGTGAACAGGCAGCACAGAGCTGGAAGTTCGTCTGGAGCAAGGTGGGAGCCGAGCGTCCACTCACGATCAGCCGGCTGTGGAGCAGCAATGAGGTCGGGAACATCGTCGACCACCCCCATCTGGTCATCGCCACCGACGCCAAGCTGGAGCGGTGCCTGGGCACCGACCAGTACTCCTGGCTACGGCAGGCCGCTCTGGTGATCGTGGACGAGGCGCACACCGCCATCTCCAAGCGGTACACCGAGATCCTGGGTCGGTTGGGGCTCACCCAGTACGAGACCGGTCGCCACCTGATCGGGCTGACGGCGACCCCGTTCCGTAACACGAACGAGGAGGAGACCCGCCGTCTGGTCAACCGATTCGGCAACCGCCGGCTCGACGAGGGTGTCTTCCCGTCCGGAGACCCGTACCGAGACCTGCAGGAGTGGGGGATGCTCGCTCAGGTCGAGCACCGCACCCTGCAGGGTGGCAAAATCGAACTGACCAGGGACGAGAAGACCCACGCCGACCGTATGGCGATGCTCTCTCGCTCCGCCGAGCAGCGGCTCGCAGACGACCACGAGCGAAGCCGCCGCATCGTCGACGAAGTGGCAGAGCTACCCGACGATTGGCCGACGCTGCTCTTCGCCACCTCCGTGGACCACGCGAAGTACCTGGCGGCCATGCTCAACGACCGCGGCATCCGATCCACTGCTGTCGATTCGACCACCAGCCCACAGGACCGGCGCACCCGTATCGAGAATTTCCGAAACGGCCGCATCCGTGTGCTCACCAACTACGGTGTTCTCACCCAGGGTTTCGACGCGCCGGCCACGCGTGTCGTGGTCGTGGCCAGGCCGGTCTACAGCACCAACGTGTACCAGCAGATGATCGGCCGCGGCCTCCGGGGCCCGCGGAACGGCGGCAAGGACAGCTGCCTGATCCTCAACGTCAGCGACAACATCGAGAACTTCGACACCAAGCTCGCCTTCACCCAGTTCGAGCATCTCTGGAGCCGTTCGTGACCGACGCCTACCTCGACAGTCCTCCGCTCAGCGAAGAGCAGCGGGCCGTGGTGGAGCAACCCTGGGACGCTCGCGTCCTGGTGACCGCCGGAGCAGGCGCCGGCAAGACTCACACGCTGGTGCGCCGGCTCGATGCCCTGTGCACGAACGAGGGCCCCGAGGGGGCCCTGGAAGCCTCCGAGATCCTCGTGCTCACGTTCTCCCGGGCCGCGGCGAGGGAACTTCGCGAACGGATCGCCCGGCACGGTGAGCGCGCCCACCGGGTACGTGCTCAGACCTTCGACGCGTGGGCCTACGGGTTGCTGCGACAGGCCTACCCTGACAATGACTGGAGCACGGTCTCCTTCCTGGAGCGGATCGAGGCCGCTGCTCGTGCGGTCGAGAAGGGAGCTCTGGAGGCCGGCGACACCGTGCCTCCGGCACACGTCGTCATCGACGAGGTACAGGATCTGCTGGGCGCCCGCCGGGACCTCGTGGAGACACTGCTCGATCGCTACCAGGAAAGTTGCGGCTTCACCGTGGTCGGCGACGCAGCTCAATCGGTCTACGGCTTCCAGATCACGAACCCGAGCGAACGTGCCGACGAGACGGGGCGGTTCTTCGACTGGTTGCGCGCCTCGTACCCGGACGACCTCGTGGAACTGCAGCTGACGCAGAACTTCCGGGCCGCCACCCCGGAGGCTCGGACAGCGCTGGCACACGGGCCACGCCTCCAGAACCTCACGGATGCCGACGAGGCCTCCACTCTTTACGGGGAGATGCGCGATCTGCTCCTCGATCCGGCGAACAGCATGGGAGCCCTCACCGACCCGTTCACCCTCGAAGGACTGCGCGACTTCCCCGACACATGCGCGATCCTCACCCGCGACAACCGTCAGGCGCTCGTCGTCTCGGAGCTGCTGCACGAACGCGGCGTAGCGCACCGCCTGCGTCGGCCCCTGGAGGACCGTCCGGTCCCGTACTGGGTGGCCGAACTGCTGCGTCGCACGGAGTCCGCGACGCTCTCCGAGGACCGGTTCCGAGGGCTGCTGGCGGAGATACCTCTGCCGTACGAGGCGGACCCGGAAGCTGTGTGGGCCGCACTACGGCGCGTCGCGCGGGGGCCCGGCCGAGGCGTCCTCGATCTGGATCGTCTGCGGCGCCTCGTCGCCGACGGCCGGTTCCCGGATGAATTGGCCGATCCGGAGAGGGAACGCATTGTGGTCTCCACGGTGCACCAGTCCAAGGGGCTGGAGTTCCACCGCGTGATCATCCTCGCCCCGCCGACCGTCGCCGAGTTGCAGCGGCAGTTCAAGGAGGATCTCGACCTCCCGGCCGAGGCCCGCGCCCTGTACGTGTCCCTGACGCGCGCCCGTGAGGACCTGTATCACACCGATCATCCGGATCTGCCCAGCTTCAAACGGACCGGTGCCAGGAAGAACAGCCGCATGTTCTTGGGCGGTTGGCGGTCGTACGACCGGTACGGGATCGTCGGCGAGGCCGGTGACGTGTGCACGGACAGCCCTCCCGGCCACGAGTCCGATGCCGTGGCGACTCAGACCTACCTCGTGGAGCGCGTCGCCCCCGGCCACGAGGTGGTCCTTCGCAGGCTCCACGACCTGCCGCTCGGCGAGTGGCAGAGCCCTCCGTACGTTCTCCTGCACAACGGCCGGGAGATCGGCGAGGTCTCGGAGCGGTTCCGGCAGGACCTGTTCCAGGTCCAGAAGGTGAACCGCACGTGGGAACCCTGGTGGCCCGACGAGATCCACGGGCTGCGCGTCGACACCCTGGAATCCGTTGCCGGCAGCACCGCTGCCGGGGCCAACGCAGGCCTTGGTGACCGCGGCGTGTGGACGGTGCCCCGGATCACCGGAATCGGAAGGTACCGACGGGCGGACGACAACGAGGAGCAGCGCGCATGAGTGACACGGAGAACCGCCACGCCGAGCATTACCGCGTCCGGGACGAGGATCTGCTGATGGGCCTGCGCCGCGAGCTGCTGGGTCCGGAACCGGGCGCCGCTCCGCAGGACCGGGAGGAAGTCCTCACCCAGGACGCGCCGATCGACCGTTACTTGGCCGGTGTCCTCTATCCGAGGTCGGCTGACCCGCAAGCCGAGCAGCGGCTGGCCGAGGACGAGGCGGAGCACCAAGGCCTGGACGTCACCCCCCTGCGCGCCCGCGACAACGTGGAGGAATCCGGCACCGCCCAGGAGGTCGGAGCCGCCGGCTCCCGCCGGCCCTCCTCGATGGGGATCACCTTCGCGATCGACCCGGCCATAAGCGACTCCGTCGTGGTCCGTGCGAGAGCCGCCGCCTACCGTCCCACGGACTCGGACGGCAAGCCCGTCCCGGCTCGTCGCGCAGAGGCGCGCACCACCTCCGACCAGCAAGAACACTGGCGACGCGAAGAACTCACCCTTCCGGCCACCACGGTGGAGGTGACAACGCCTGCGCCCGACCTCCGGTTCGACCTGGCCGACGGAGTCGGGCTACGGGTCAACGTACGGCGCCCCGACCCGTCAGTGGGCACGGTGACCGTCACGGTGACCCTGGTCAACACCCACAAGGTCGGCGAGCGGGAGCTGCAGGACGCGTTCTCCCTCTTCCAGTGCGGGCTCGTCGTCCGCGCGTACAACGGGTCCAGTGCCTTCGTCGAGCGTCCCGCCCCCGAGGTCGCGCACGACCCCGAGGTCGCCACCAGCCGCCTGCTGAACCGCCATGCACCGACCTTCGCCGTCGGACACGGCTGTGCCGCCGAATGGGACTGGACGCCACCACCGATCGGCATGACGGATTCGCGGCGGGCAGGTGTCCCCGAGGTGCGAAGCGAGTTCGTGCCGACCGTGGAGGTACTGCTCACCGACTCCAATCCGGAGATCGACAGCTCCGCCCTGTCCATGCTCGGTCTGGCCGAGCGCCCGGCTACGGAGGTTCTGGCTGCCCTGGAAGCGCTCGCCACGGGCTACGAACGGTGGATCGAGCGCAAGCAGGACGAGGCCGACGCCCTGGTCGGCAAGGCGTACGAGAAAGCAGCGCGCGACCAGGTCGACGCCTGCCGTGAGGCGCTGGGCAGGATCCGCGAGGGCATCGACCTGCTGCGCAGCAAGCCGGACCTGATGAAGGCGTTCCGCCTGGCCAACCGGGCCATGGCCGACCAGCGTGCCCGTAGCGCCTGGGTGAAGCGCGGCCGCGAAGGCTCCCCAGAGCCGGGCAAGGGCTACTGGCGGCCGTTCCAGATCGCTTTCGTCCTGCTCTGCGTGGCCGGCATCGACGACCCTGCGCATCGCGACCGCAAGATCTCCGACCTCCTGTGGTTTCCCACCGGTGGTGGCAAGACCGAGGCCTACCTCGGCCTGATCGCACTCACGTCCTTCTTGCGTCGGATCCGGCTCGGTGCGAACGGAGGCGGCGTCACGGTACTGATGCGGTACACGCTGCGACTGCTGACCCTTCAGCAGTTCGAGCGCGCCACGATCCTGCTCTGCGCCATGGAGCGGATGCGTCGCGGGGACGTGTCCGAGCTGGGATCCGAGCCGTTCTCCCTCGGCATGTGGGTCGGCGAATCGGCCACTCCCAACAAGCTCAAGGTCGCGAGGGACCAACTGGACGAACTCCACAAGGATCTGGACAAGCGCCTCGCGACAAAGAATCCGGTCCAACTGCACGCCTGCCCTTGGTGCGGCACCCGCTTGGACGCTCGCGCGTACAAGGTGGACGAGATTGCGAAGCGCATGCATGTTCGCTGCCCGGGCACGGGCTGCGACTTCGCGACCGGTCTGCCGGTCCATCTGATCGACGAGGCCGTGTACGACGCCCGGCCGACGCTGGTCATCGCCACTGTCGACAAGTTCGCTTCCATGCCCTGGCGTCCGGACACCGCAGCCCTGTTCAACCGAAACGACCCGAGCGACGACACGCCGCCGCCCGAGCTGATCGTCCAAGACGAACTCCACCTCATCTCGGGGCCCTTGGGGACACTCACGGGCCTCTACGAGACCGCGGTCGACGCGCTCGCCAAGCGTCCCAAGGTCATCGCCTCTACGGCGACCATCCGGCGCGCTGCCGACCAGGGACTCAGTCTCTTCAATCGCGACGTCCGCCAGTTCCCTCCCGCGGGCCTGGACTCCAGGGATTCGTGGTTCGCCGTGGAGACCCCCCGCGAGGACAAGGCCAGCCGCCGTTACGTGGGTCTCCTCGCCCCCGGCACCAGCCAGTCCACCCTCCTCATCCGCACCTACGCGACCTTGCTGCACCGGGCGCAGCAGGCGGAGACCTCCGACGACGTTCGTGACGCGTACTGGAGCCTGGTCGGCTATTTCAACAGCCTCCGACTGCTCTCCGCCGCGGAGTTGCAGGTCCACGACGACGTGGTGGCGTATCTGGAACTTTTGGCGGCGCGTGAGGGGAGCACCACGCGTTCCATCGGCAACTACTCGGAGCTCACCAGTCGCATCGACGCCAGTGAGATCCCCGCCCGCCTCAAGGGCATCGAGCGCGCGATCCCCGACCCCGACGTCGTCGACGTCCTCCTGGCCACCAACATGATCGCCGTCGGTGTCGATGTGGACCGGCTCGGTCTGATGGCCGTGATGGGCCAGCCGCAGACCACTGCCGAGTACATCCAGGCAACCAGCCGCGTCGGCCGCTCCCATCCCGGCCTCGTCGCCGTGATGCTCAACGCAACCCGCTCACGCGACCGCTCCCACTACGAGAACTTCCTCCGCTTCCACTCCGCGCTGTACCGCGAGGTCGAGTCGACCTCGGTCACCCCCTTCTCCGCCCGCGCACGCGAACGCGGCCTGCACGCGGTGATCGTCGCTCTGACCCGGATCATCATCCCGGAGGCTCGCGCCAACGACGCAGCAGGCAGAGTCGAGTCGTACGAGCACCGCATCCGCGAAGAGATCAAGCCCATCCTCATCGATCGAGTCAGCACCGTCACCCCCGAGGAGGGCAACGCCGTCTCCCGTGCCTTCGACGAGTTCCTCGAGTGGTGGCGCGACGAAGCCGACATCCACAACGGCCTGCTCTTCGAACCACTGAAGGGAAGGCGTATCCCCTCCCTTCTCCAGCCGTACGACGACGAGGCCGAGAACGCCCAGGCCTGGCCCACCTTGTGGAGCCTGCGCGATGTCGATGCCGAGTCAGCCCTCTTCATGGAGGCCACCCGATGACCCCGCCCCCCGCGCGCCGTCGCCGATCCGGCGCGAACGACTCAGCGCCCTTCCACAACCTTGCGCGTCGCGGCGCGATCCGCCGCGCGCAGGCGATCACCACATACGGCGTCGGTTCCCTGATCGCGGTCGACCAGGAGTCCTTCGTCGTCTCCGGCCTGGACGGTGCGGATGAGAACTGGAACACGGACGAGGCGCCTCGCATCTACGAACGTCGACTCGCTCGCATCCTCAAGGTCGAGCACTTCAGGTTGCCGCCCGCGTCCGATGAGCACAGCAGAGACGGCATCCGGGTCCGACGTTTTCCTCTCATGCATTCCTGCTCTGATTGCAACGAACTGCGTAGGCATCGCGAATTCAACCCTCCGCCCGGCAGGAGCGTCTGCGGCACGTGCGAGACTGACCTGGTTCCGTCCCGCTTCGTGATCGCCTGCGAGGCCGGTCACCTCGACGAATTCCCTTACTGGTCCTGGGTCCACCGCGCCGCAGGGCGCGGCACGACCACTGCAGGCCAGTGTGGCGGCACTCTCATGCTGCGCACCTCGGGTCGAAGCGCCTCTCTCCGCTCGATCCTCGTGTCGTGCAGCTGCGGGGTGCCCGAGGTGTCGATGGAGGGTTCCTTCCGCAGGAGCGCACTCAAGGACCTCGGTCTGCGTTGTCGCGGCACCCGCCCGTGGCTCGGCACGTCTGTCCCGGCGGAGGGATGCAGCCGCACCCCGCGCACCCTCCAACGCGGTTCTTCCACCGTCTGGCAGCCAGTGCTCAAGTCCGCGCTCTCCATTCCGCCGTGGAGCGACGGACGGGCGGACCCGCTCGCTCCGTACTGGAACCGGTTGCGAGGTCTGAGTGATCGCGCCGAGGTCGAGACATGTCTCAAGTTCCTCTTCGGGGACGAGTGCCCGGTCCCTGTCGACGAGGTGATCGAACTACTGGCCGCCGAGCAGGAGGAGGACACCACCGGAGACGAGGAACGCTCCTTCGACCACCACTACCGAGCCCTGCGCAACAAGGAGTACGAGCGGCTGCGCACAGGCAACGACGAGCGCGAACGGTCACGCCAGGAACAGTTCATCTGTGAGAAACCGCTCGGCAACCCGGCGGCTCTGGACGGCCTCGGGATCACCGGGCCCATGCTGGTCAAGAAGCTCCGCGAGGTCCGCGCGCTCAAGGCGTTCACCCGGCTCACCGACCCGGACTCCATTGCCGAAGGCGATGAGGCCGCGCTCTCCTCGAAGCCTCTGAACTGGCTGCCTGCCATGGAGGTTCGAGGGGAGGGCGTCTTCCTCAGGCTGCGCGAGGATCACCTGGCTGTCTGGGAGAGCGTTCCCGCCGTGGCCGCGCGCGCCGAGCGCATACGCACGGCGCACCGCCGGATGATGGAACAAAGGGCCTCCGACCCCACACAGGTACAACCCTCTCCCGCCACCCCTCGCATGGTGCTGCTCCACACCCTGGCCCACGTGCTGATCAACGAGTGGAGCCTCGACGCCGGCTACCCGGCCGCGGCCCTCCGCGAGCGCCTCTACGCCGACGAGGAAATGGCGGGGCTGCTCGTCTACACCGCCACGAGCGACTCCGCGGGAAGTCTGGGCGGCCTGGTCGCTCAAGGTGAGCCCGAGAGGCTTGCCGACGCTGTCCGGTCGGCTGTCCGCCGGGCTTCCTGGTGTTCCGCGGATCCGTTGTGCATCGAGACCGAGGTCTCCGGCAGCGGTGGAACGAACCTGGCCGCCTGCCACGCCTGCGTGATGCTCCCGGAGACCAGCTGCGAGCACAACAACACCTTGCTCGACCGCGTGTTGCTCGTCGGCACCCCGGAGGATCCTCACCTGGGCTTCTTCTCGGGCATCCTGGCTCGCTGAGATCCGGAAGACATCGGGGCGGGCCCCGTCGACGAGCAAAGGCCCGCACCGATGCCTCGCCGCCGCCCAGGGGCTTAGAGAAAATGATCTTCACGTTAAGTTCACGATTCCATCACACCGCGCCCGCGGGCGTGGCAGCATCGGTGGCTTCTTCGTCTCCGGAAATGGCGTGGGGCTTGTTGTGCGTGCCAGAGCGATCGTTGGGGTGGCGGCGTTGGCTGTCGGGGTGCTCTCGGGGTGTGGGGGTGGTGGGGCTGGTGACGGTAAGCGGGTGGCGGCGGCGGAGGCCAGTGCCACTGCCACTGCGCCGGGGATCGTGTTGAAGCTCGTCGATGACGAGGAGAGCGCCGAGGACGCCGAGATCGTCGTGGACGTGCTCGGCAACGACACCGCGACCGAGGCATCCGGTGGGGGCGAGAAGCCGCTTGCCAGTGTGCTGGACGCGAGCGAGTACGAACTGACCGTCGACTCGCCGCCCGCTCATGGCACCGCCGAGGTCGACGGCTCCTCCATCAGCTACACGCCGGCCGCGGGATACGTGGGCGAGGACGAGTTCACCTACCGGGTCGCCCAGAGCTCCCCGGGAACGGCTCGGGGCACCGCCGTCGTGCGCATCACCGTCGCCGCTCCCGTCGTCACGCCCAGCCCCACCCCCACCCCCACCCCCACGCCCACGTCCGTGCCGACGCCGACCCGTACGAAGAAGGTGGCGCCGCCGGTCATCTATCCGAACTGCGACGCCGCACGTGCCGCCGGCGCAGCGCCCGTGCGGCGGGGTGATGCCGGGTACGGGAGCCATCTCGACCGTGACGGGGACGGGGTGGGATGCGAGCCGTACTCCGGTGGCTCCGGAGGGTCCGGAGGGTCCACCGGCGGGAGCAGCAGTGGAGGTGGCGGCAGCAGCACGTACTACGCCAACTGCAGCGCCGCCCGGGACGCCGGCGCCGCGCCCGTGCGCCGTGGGGATCCCGGGTACGGGCGGCACCTCGACCGGGATGGGGACGGGGTCGGGTGTGAGGGGTGAGGGGTGAGGGGTGAGGGGTCAGGGGTGAAGTTAGGCTCGTCAGTCCTAGACCGTCAGCCGTGAGAGAGGCTCTCCCATGCCCCGCATCCCCGCCCCCGCCATAGCCGCCGCCGGGCTCGTCGGTGGGTACGCCGTCGCTCGGTGGACCAAGAAGCGGCCGCTCGGGGGCGTCGTGCTCGCCGCCGCCGGGGGGCTTGCCGCGCGGGAGTGGCAGCAGGTGGCCGGCGGGAAGGCCGCCGCCGCGCTCACCGGGGCGTACGTCGCCGCCTTCGCCGGGTCGCACCCGCTCGCGAAGAAGGTCGGCGCCTGGCCCGCCGTGTTCTCCGTCGCCGGGGCCATGGCCGGCGCCTCCTGGGCCGTCACCCGCAACAGCAAAAGCTGAACCCGGCAGCCAGCGGGCCGTCACCCGCAACAGCGAGGGCTGAGCCCCGGAGACTCGTCCGCCGTCGGCCGGCCGCCGGAGCGACAACAGGAGAAGGAACGAGGGCGTTGAACGCCCCGCCCGTCCCGTGCGTACTAGACGGTGCCCTCCCCATGAGCGCTGGGCGGGCGGGTCCCCTACCCCCTGGCCCGCCCAGCGCGTGGCCCACCGGTGCGCCCCGAACCCTCACTCACAGCGGGGCCACCGGTGCCGTCCACAGGCGGCGACGTCAGCCGCCCAGTGCGTGGCTCACCGTGTAGATCAGCAGGCCCGCCAGCGCGCCCACCACCGTGCCGTTGATGCGGATGAACTGGAGGTCCCGGCCGATGTTCGCCTCGATCTTCTTCGAGGTCTGGTCCGCGTCCCAGCTCGCCACCGTGTCGCTGATCAGCGACGTGATCTCCGTGCGGTACGTCGTGACCACATAGGCCGCCGCGTCCTCCGCCCACCCCTCGACCTTCGTCTGCAGGCGGGTGTCCGTCACCAGCCTGCCGCCCAGGGAGATCAGCGACGCCCGCGCCCGCAGCCGGAGCTGGCTGCGCTCGTCCTCGGCCGCCGCGATGATCATTCCGCGTACCGACGCCCACGCCGAGGCGATGATGTCCTGCACCTCCGGACGTGCAAGCAGTTCGCCCTTCAGGCGCTCCACCCGCGCCCTGGTCTCCGTGTCGCCCTGGAGGTCGGCCGCGAAGTCCGTCAGGAAGCGGTCGATCGCGCCGCGCGCCGGGTGCCCCGGCATGTCCCGCATCTCCGTGACGAAGCGCAGCAGCTCCTTGTAGACCCGCTCGCCCACCTTGCGGTCCACGAACCGCGGCGTCCAGCCCGGCGCACCGCCCTGGACCGCGTCCATCACCGAGTCCGCGTGGAAGACGAGCCAGTCGTGCGCCCGCGTGCACACCAGGTCCACCGCCCGGCGGTGCGCCCCGTCCGTGACGATCTTCTCCAGCGTCTTGCCGATGCCCGGCGCGACCTCCGCCGCCTCCGCCCGCCGCGTGATCGCCTCGCCGACCACCGCCTGGACGTCCGCGTCCCGAAGCACCGTCAGGGCACCCCGGAGCGCCGTCGACAGTTCGCGCGTCACCCTGTCGGCGTGGTCCGGCTCCGCCAGCCACGCCCCCAGGCGGCCCGCGATGCCCAGCGCCTGCAGCCGTCCCCGTACGACGTCCGCCGACAGGAAGTTCTCGCCGACGAACGAGCCCAGCGTCGTCCCCAGCTGGTCCTTCTTCGTCGGGATGATCGCCGTGTGCGGGATCGGCAGCCCCAGGGGGCGCCGGAACAGCGCCGTCACCGCGAACCAGTCCGCCAGCGCGCCCACCATGCCGGCCTCCGCCGCCGCCGCCACGTACCCGGCCCAGGCGCCCCACCCCGCGTTCTCCGCCCAGGTCGCCAGGGCGTAGATCACCGCGACCAGGAGGAGGAGGCCGGTCGCGAGGGCTTTCATACGGCGGACCCCGCGGTGCCGCTCCGCGTCCGCCGCCGTGTACGCGAACGCCACCAGCGGCCGTCGCACCGCCTCGCGCACAGCCGTGCGCCCCGTCCCGCCCCCGGCCGAAGCGTCCGCAGGTACGCCCGACCCCGCGCCCGCAGGGACGCCCGGCGTCCCGCTCCCGGCCGAAGCGCCGGACGTCGCGCCCGGCGTCCCGTCCGCAGGTCCGCCCGGCGTCCCGCTCCCGGCCGAAGCGCCGGACGTCGCGCCCGGCGTCCCGTCCGCAGGTCCGCCCGGCGTCCCGCTCCCGGACTCGCCCCCCGCCCCGCTGCCGGGCTCGCGCCTCATGTCGCTCATCACCCCACCTCCCTACATCAGGGACTTCCCGGGCGCACCTCAAGTTCCCGATCCCCGTACATCTTCGCGATCACTGCCTCGATGTCCGGTTCCCGCACCGACAGATCCACCAGGGGGTACGCCTGCGCCACCGCGGCCACCAGCGGCGCCGCCGACGCCGAGGCGGGGAAGGCGAGGACCTGCCGCACCCCGCCGCCCTCCGACCGTACGAACCGCGCGCCCGGGATCTCGATCGGCGGCAGCTCCCGCGCGAGGTCCACCACGAGCTGGCGCTCGCTCGCACCTATCCCGTGCAGCCCCGCCAGCTCCCCGTCGTACATCAGCCGCCCGTGGTCGATCACCATCACGCGCCTGCACAGCTGCTCGATGTCCGTCAGGTCGTGGGTGGTCAGCAGGACGGTCGTGCCGCGCGAGGCGTTGAGCTCGCGCAGGAACTCCCGTACCCGCGCCTTCGACACCACGTCGAGGCCGATCGTCGGCTCGTCCAGGTACAGCACGTCCGGGTCGTGCAGCAGGGCCGCCGCGATGTCGCCGCGCATCCGCTGCCCGAGGGAGAGCTGCCGTACGGGGACGTCGAGCAGTTCGCCCAGTTCGAGCAGTTCCACGCAGCGGGCGAGATCGGCGGCGAACCGATCGTCCGGGATCCGGTACATCCGGTGCATCAGCCGGTACGAGTCCATCAGCGGCAGGTCCCACCAGAGCGTCGTCCGCTGCCCGAACACCACCCCGATCCGCTGCGCGAGCCGTCTCCGCTCCCGCGCCGGGTCGATCCCCGCGACCCGCAGCCGGCCCCCGCTCGGCGTCAGGATGCCCGTCAGCATCTTGATCGTCGTCGACTTCCCCGCGCCGTTCGGGCCGATGTAGCCGACCATCTCGCCGCGCTCCACGCCGAAGGAGATCCCGTCGACCGCCCGCACCTCACGCTTCTCGCGGCGCAGCAGCCCCGCCCGTCTGCGGACGGTGAAGACCTTCTCCACACCGTCCAGCTCGATGAAGGCCATGCCTCAGCTCCCTGTGCTTCGATACGAACGGAGTCCGACGCGCCACGCCCAGCCCGCGAGGACGCACGCCACGAGCGCCACCAGCGGCGACGCGAACGCCAGCGGGGACGGCACACCGGCCGGAGCGGGCCGCCCCAGCACGTACAGCGCCGGCAGCCAGCTCACGAACGCCAGCGGTACGACGTACACGACACCCCGCACCAGCTCCTGCGCGAAGATCACCGGCGGGTACTGAAGGAGCGTGTTGCCGCCGTACGTGAACGCGTTGGTCACCTCCGCCGCGTCCTGCGCCCAGAACAGCACCGACGCCCCCACCACCATCACCGCCGCGAAGATCACCGCGCCGCTCACCACCATCACCGGCAGGAGCAGCACCTTCACCGCCGTCCACTCCACGTCCAGCACGACCAGCGCCCAGACCAGCACGAACAGCCCCTGCGCCACCCGGCCGAGCCGCCGCAGCGCGAACTTGTCCGCCGCCACCTGGGCGAGCACCGGCGCCGGCCGCATCAGGAACAGGTCGAGCGAGCCGTCCCGCACCCGCCGGCCCATCCGCTGGAGCGAGCCCATCGTCAGGTCCGCGATCCCGAAGGAGGTGCCGGCCGTCCCGTACAGGAACGCGACCTCGGCGAAGGAGAAGCCGCCGAGGCCCCGCACCTGACCGAACATCAGCAGGATGACGACGAAGTCGAAGAACGTGACGCAGAAGGAGGTGAAGAGAGTCAGGGCGAAGGACGCGCGGTAGGTCATCGTCGAGCGGATCCACATCCCGGCGACCATCCGGTACGTACGCCAGGCCTCCCGCGGCGCGGACGGCTCCTCGGCCGTGCTGGGCTCACCCACCCTGCACCCGGCCGTGCTGGACTCACCCACGCTGCACCCGGCCGTCCTGGGCTCACCCACCCTGCACCACCACCTTCCGCGTCGCCAGCGACTGCGCCAGCCGTCCCGTGAGCAGCAGCGCCACCGCCCAGCAGAGCTGGAAGCCGTACGCCCCGAGGAGTCCCCACCCCTCGTACCGCTCCAGGTACACGTCCGCCGGGATCTGGAGCATCGACGCCCACGGCAGCATCCGCGCCACCTCGCCCAGCGCGCCCGGGAAGACGTTCAGCGGCAGCAGCATCCCGGAGAAGAACAGCCCGCCCAGCCACGCCACCTGCACCACGCCCTGACCGTCCATCAGCCAGAACGCGGACATCGCGACCAGGTACCAGATCGCGAAACCGACCGTCGCCCCCAGCGCGATCGCCAGCAGGAACGCGAACCAGGTCGAGGGCCGCGTCGGAAGCCGGAAGTCGAAGGCGAGCGCCCCGACCGCCATCGGCACCACCCCGCGGCCGAGCAGTTGATAGGCGCAGCGGCCCGCGTTGGCCGAGAACCACCAGGCCTGGAGGTCCGCCGGCCGGTAGAGGTCGACGGCGATGTCACCCGTACGGATGCGCTCGATCAGCTCGTCCTCGAAGCCGCCGCCCATCATCCCGCACACCGCGATCAGCCCCTGGCCGATCCACACATAGGCGAGCGCGTCCGCCATGTCGTAGCCGCCCAGATGGGGCCGCTCGTCCCACAGGGCCATATAGGTGTACGCCAGGATGAATCCGAAGACGGTGTTGGTGAACAGCCCCGCCGCCGTCGCCATCCGGTACGTGGCATGGCGCCGGAAGCCACCCGCGGCCACCGTCGCGTACAGCCGCAGCATGTCGCGCGCTCCCTTCCTCCTGGCACCGACCACACCAAAGCGCACGACCCTAGTGGCGCGTACTGCGCCACCGCGACTCCTTTTCGAGTCGCATTCCTCAGGTTCTGTCCCGTTACGTGCACTATGGGGAAGGCCATGCCTCCTTCATCCGGTACGGGAGTTCCAGACATGCGCGACGACCAGCCAGCCCCTGCACACCGGCCCGGCTGGACGCCGAGGGACCCCACCGTCCCCGCCACACCCCCACCCGCGCCCCCCGGCGCCCCCGGGCGCGCACGGCGCTCGCGCCCCCGGCGCATCCTGCGGGCGCTGTTCCGCACCGCCCTCTTCGGCACCCTGCTGCTCGCCGCCGCGTTCGTCGCCGGGTACCTGCTCGTCGACATCCCGCCCGCCAACGCCACGGCGACCGCCCAGTCCAACGTGTACCTCTACCGCGACGGCAGCCAGATCGCCCGCGACGGCGAGGTCAACCGCGAGAACGTGCGCCTCGCGCACATCCCCCTCACCGTCCAGCACGCCGTACTCGCCGCCGAGGACCGCGACTTCTCCTCCGCACGCGCCGTCGACCCCAAGGCCATGGTCCGCGCCGCCTGGAACACCCTCACCGGCAAGGGCCGCCAGTCCGGCTCCACCATCACCCAGCAGTACGTCAAGAACTACTACCTCGGCCAGGAACAGACCGTCACCCGCAAGGTGAAGGAGTTCTTCATCGCGATCAAGCTCAACCGCGAGAAGAGCAAGGACGAGATCCTCGAGGGATACCTGAACACCAGTTACTTCGGCCGCAACGCCTACGGGATCCAGGCCGCCGCCCGCGCCTACTACGGCAAGGAGGCCGCCGAACTCGACACCGGCGAAGGCGCCTACCTCGCCTCGCTCCTCAACGCCCCCAGCGCCTACGACGTCGCCACCCACCCCGAGAACCGGCCGCGCGCGCTCGCCCGCTGGAACTACGTCCTGGACGGCATGGTCAAGGAGCGCTGGCTCTCCCGCACCGACCGCGCCACCGCTTCCTTCCCCACCCCCCAGACCGCACGCCCCGCCACCGGACTCTCCGGACAGCGCGGCTACATCGTCCAGGCCGTCGAGGACTACCTCACCGCCAACGGCGTCCTCGACGAGAACACCCTCGCCGGCGGCGGCTACCGCATCACCACCACCCTGGAGAGGGAGAAGCAGGACGCCTTCGTCACCGCCGTCGACGACAAGGTCATGTCCCGGATCGACCCCGCGAACAACCCCGTCGACCGGTACGTACGGGTCGGCGGCGCGGCGATCGAACCGTCCACCGGCCGCGTCGTCGCCATGTACGGCGGCATCGACTACACCCGGCAGTACGTCAACAACGCCACCCGGCGCGACTACCAGGTCGGCTCCACCTTCAAGCCCTTCGTCCTCACCGCCGCGATCGAACACACCTCGCTCACCCAGGACGGCGAGCCGATCACCCCGAACACCTACTACGACGGCGCCGACAAGCGGCCGGTGGAGGGCTGGCCCGGCGCCCACTACGCCCCCGCCAACGAGGACGACGCGTCGTACGGCGCCATCACCGTCCGCACCGCCACCGACGACTCGGTCAACGCCGTGTACGCGCAGATGGCCGTGGACGTCGGGCCCGCGAGGGTCAAGGAGACCGCCGTCGCCCTCGGCCTCCCCGCCCGCACCCCCGACCTCAACGGCACCCCCTCCATCGCGCTGGGCCCCGCCACCGCGAGCGCACTCGACATGGCCGAGGCCTACGCCACCCTCGCCAACCACGGCCGCCACGGCACGTACACGCTCGTCGAGCGCATCACCAAGGACGGCCAGGACCTGAACCTCCCGTCATCCGACCCCCGGCAGGTGGTCAGCAGGGAGGCCGCCGACACGACGACGCACGTCCTGCGGAGCGTCGTGGAGAGCGGTACGGGAACGGCGGCGCTGGCCGCCGGACGCCCGGCCGCCGGCAAGACGGGCACCGCCGAGGACGACAAGGCCGCCTGGTTCGCGGGCTACACCCCGGACCTCGCGACCGTCGTCACGGTCATGGGCCAGGACCCCGACACGGGCGAGCAGAAGCCGCTGTACGGCGCGCTCGGCCAGAACCGGATCAACGGCGGCGGCACGCCCGCCGAGATCTGGGGCCACTTCACCCGGGAGGCGCTGGCCGGGACGGAGGCGCGCGACTTCGAACTCGAGCTGGGCGAGGGGGCGGAGGAGTGGCTGGAGCCGCTGGATCCTCCTCAGCCGGAAGGGCCGGCCGAAGAGGGGCAGGAGGAGGACGAGGAGCAGCTGGGCCAGGCCGGCCCGAGGGCACCACGGCAGCCGCGACAGCCCGAGCCGCCCGAGGCACCTCAGGCACCTCAGCTGCCGCGGCAGGAGGCGGAGCCGCCGACCCGGCCCGAGACCATCCAGCCGGACCAGCAGCCACCGCGACCGGAGACGGGAACGGGAACGGCGACAGCGACGGGAACGGAGACCGGGACGGGGGCGCCGGAACAGGGGCCGCCACGGCCGCCACGGCCGGAGACGTTCCAGCCGGCCCTGCGGCCGCCGGGTCAGTGACCCGAGGTCGCCTTCAGCCCCACCACGGCCACGAGCAGCAGACAGACGAAGAAGATCCGCGCGGCGGTCGCCGGCTCACCGAGCACCACCATGCCGAGCACCGCCGCGCCGGCCGCGCCGATCCCGACCCACACGCCGTACGCCGTACCGATCGGCAGCGTCTTGGCGGCCTGCGACAGCAGCAGCATCGAGGCGACGATCCCGGCGCCCGTGAAGACGCTCGGCCAGAGACGGGTGAACCCGTCCGTGTACTTCATGCCGATGGACCAGCCGACCTCGAGCAGACCGGC
Organism: Streptomyces sp. NPDC013457; assembly: GCF_043089925.1. NCBI lineage: Bacteria > Bacillati > Actinomycetota > Actinomycetes > Kitasatosporales > Streptomycetaceae > Streptomyces > Streptomyces sp. NPDC013457. The sequence goes on along the minus strand of NZ_JBICBL010000002.1, from coordinate 121,842 downwards.
GACGATGAGAAGAACCCAGGCCATGACGGCGAACACCTCCGCGAGACGGAACAACAGGGGTGCGTCGTCTTTGCGTACTGCGGTGCAGCGGGCCCGGTACGGCGCGTCTCGTCGGGTGTGTCCAGGGTAGCAAGGAGAAGACGAAAGGCCTGGTGACACCGGTCACCAGGCCTCAGCACGGAGTGCTGCGGAGTCCAGGGGCGGGGCCCACGGGAGTCCTACAGATACAGCCCGGTGGTGTCCTTCGAACCCTCGAACCGGTCCGCGGCCACCGCGTGCAGGTCGCGCTCCCGCATCAGGACGTACGCGACGCCCCGCACCTCGACCTCGGCACGGTCCTCCGGGTCGTACAGCACCCGGTCGCCGGTCTCGACCGTGCGGACGTTCTGGCCGACCGCGACGACCTCGGCCCAGGCCAGCCGGCGGCCGACGGCGGCGGTCGCCGGAATGAGGATGCCGCCGCCCGAGCGCCGCTCCCCCTCCGGGGAGTCGGTCCGGACCAGGACACGGTCGTGGAGCATCCGGATGGGCAGCTTGTCGTGGGTGTTCTCGCTCACGGCTCGAACCTACCTGCCCGGGGGTGTCGGACGTACTCGGGAGGGGTCATCCCTTGCGCTTGCGCGTCGACACCGCGAGCAGCCCGACGAGCGCGACGGCGACGAGGGCCACCGGAACCACGCGCTCCAAGCGGGGCGCGCCGTCCTCGCGGGTGAACCGTGCCTTCACGTCCGACACCGTCCGGTTCACGGCGACGAACGCCCGCCCGGCGGTCTGGTCGACCGTGGAGGCGACCTTCGCCTTCGCGTCACCGATGATCGTCTTCGGATGCATCCGAATGCCGATCTCGTCGAGAGTCTCGGCAAGCTGCTCGCGCCGACGGACGATGTCCGCCTCGATCTGTGCAGGGGTCCTGGCCTCCGACACCGCGCTGCCTCCGTAGTCGTAATCGGTCGTTGACGGACAGTCTCTCAGTTTCTCGGTCCGCGGTCTGTCTCAGGCCCCCATTAGGCTCGGTCGTGTACGCGCAGACACCCCGAGGAGAGCCATGAGCGAGCGACTTCAGCCCGGCGACACCGCCCCCGCCTTCACCCTGCCCGACGCGGACGGCAACGAGGTCTCGCTCGCGGACCACAAGGGCCGCAAGGTCATCGTCTACTTCTACCCGGCAGCGCTTACCCCCGGCTGCACCAAGCAGGCCTGCGACTTCACGGACAACCTGGAGCTGCTGGCGGGCGCGGGCTACGACGTGATCGGCGTGTCGCCGGACAAGCCGGAGAAGCTGGCGAAGTTCCGCGAGCAGGAGCACCTGAAGGTGACGCTGGTCGGCGACCCGTCGAAGGAGACGCTGGAGGCGTACGGCGCCTTCGGCGAGAAGAAGCTGTACGGCAAGACGGTGACGGGCGTGATCCGCTCGACGGTGATCGTCGACGAGGACGGCAAGGTGGAGCGCGCGCTCTACAACGTGAAGGCGACGGGCCACGTCGCCAAGATCATCAAGGACCTGGCCATCGAGGCCTGAGCCCCGCGACACGCCACCCGAGGCCCCGGCACCCCCGGAACGGCCCGCACGCTTCCCGAAGCGGTGCGGGCCGTTCCGCATTCCGGACGGATGATGACGTGACCGTCCGATATTCGGCTCGTTACTCCGTACGAGACCACGAACAGGTGGCCGGGACGGAGGGGCGGCAAGGATGCCGGAAAGTCCGTACACGAGGGAACGGCTCGCGGAGGCGGCGAGCGCGTCGAGGACGCTGACGGAGGCGCTGGGGAAGCTGGGGGTGGATCCACGGAGCGGGACGCGGCGGTATCTGCGCGACCGTATGCGGAGGCTGGGGGTGGACACGTCGCACTTCGAGCGGGAGGGGGCGAGGTGGACGCGGGAGGTGCTGGAGCCGGTGGTGGCGGTGTCGACCAGCATCCAGGACGTGCTGCGCCGCCTGGGGATCGATGCCGTAGGCGGCCACCACACGCACATCAGCCGACGTGTGGCCGTCCTCGGGATCAATACGACCCACTTCACCACGCGCCGAGGTCGGCCCAAAGGCTCGCTGGGTAGCCCGCTCCGCCTGCGCCGCCCGGAGGATGGCAGGGTTCCCGGCCGACGCCTACGTCGCCACCTCCTCCTCGAAGGAGTCGAGGAGCGTTGCTCGATGTGCGGCACGGGGCCGGAGTGGAACGGCAAGCCGCTGCAGCTCGAGGTGGACCACATCAACGCCGAGTGGTGGGACAACCGCCTTGGGAACCTTCGGTTCCTCTGCCCCAACTGCCATGCGGTGACGGACACGTACCGAGGCCGCAGGCGGAGGAGCCGAGGATGACCGCAGTCGTCTACACCCGCGATCTGCTCGAACGAACCGCCGCGGTATCCGCCAGCATGGTCGACCTCATGCGCAGGTTGGGGGCCCCGCTGGGCAGCGGGCCACGTGGCTACCTGGTCAGACGGCTCAGGCACTACGGCATCGACACCTCGCATTTCCAGGAAGAAGCCCTCCCACAACGGCCACGTCGCTCGTACACAAGGGCACTACTGGCCGAGGCGGCAGCTCAGTCGCGCAGCATCCGCGAGATGATCGAGTTCATGGGGTACTCGCCGCGCGACTGTCCCTACGGTCACATCCGCAAGAAGCTCGATCAGTTCGGGATCGATACCTCGCACTTCCTCAAAAGGCGCACCGACAGCGCCGTATGCCTGCCTCACGATCAGCTCGCGCACGCGGTGGCATGCTCCAGGAGCCTCGCCGGGGTGCTCAGGCAGCTTGGTCTGCCCGCCAACGGAGCAGGCCGGGAGCGCGTGAAGCGCAGCATGGCCGCATACGGCATCTCTGCCGAGCACTTCGTCGGGCAGGCGCACCAGCGAGGCACACCATCCCGGAGCCGCAAATCACCGGCAGCAATCCTCGTCCGGCTGCAGCCGGGCGCCTCCCGCACCAAGACGGCTCAACTACGTCGCGCTCTGGATGAGCTGGGCGTTCCGCACGTGTGCGCGGACTGCGGAGTCGGCGACACCTGGCAAGGCAGGCGCCTTGTTCTGGAGATCGATCACAGAAGCGGCGACCGTCTCGACAACCGTGTCGAGAACCTCCGGTACCTGTGCCCGTCCTGCCACAGCCAGACCAGCACCTTCTCGAAGCGCCGTGCCGGAGCACAGTACAGTGGGCGCCGCGGGTCCGTACCCCAGCTGGCCAAGAGGGCGCCGGTTTAGGTCCGGTGTGTCGTGGGTTCGAGTCCCACCGGGCCCACTTCGAAGGGGCGCGACACCCACCGGGTGTCGCGCCCTTCCTGTCCGCCTCAGCCCAGCAGCTCCCTGACCACCGGTACCAGCGCCCTGAAGGCCTTCCCCCGGTGGCTGATCGCGTTCTTCTCGTCCGGGGTGAGTTCCGCGCACGTCACGTCGTAGCCGTCCGGCTGGAGGATCGGGTCGTAGCCGAAGCCGTTCGTGCCGGTCGGGGTGTGGCGCAGCACCCCTCGCATCTGGCCTTCGACCACGCGTTCCGTGCCGTCGGGAAGGGCCAGGGCCGCCGCGCAGGCGAAGTGGGCGGCTCGGTGGGGGTCGTCGATGTCGGAGAGCTGGGCCAGGAGCAGGTCCAGGTTGGCGCGGTCGTTGCCGTGGGTGCCGGACCAGCGGGCCGAGAAGATGCCCGGGGCGCCGTTGAGGACGTCGACGCAGAGGCCGGAGTCGTCGGCGACGGCCGGCAGGCCGGTGGCCTGGGCCAGGGCGTGGGCCTTGAGGAGGGCGTTCTCGGCGAAGGTGACGCCGGTCTCCTTGACGTCGGGGATCTCCGGGTACGCGTCCGCGCCGACGAGGTCGTGGGTGAGGCCTGCGTCGGCGAGGATCGCGTGGAGTTCGGTGATCTTCCCGGCGTTGCGGGTGGCGAGGATCAGACGGGTCATGCTCCCGATTATCCCGGGGTGCAGACCTTCCCGATCTCGGTGGCCGCGTCGGTGACCGGCTTGATGTCCGGGGTGGTGTCGCCGTTGTTGACGGCGGTCTTCACGGATTCGACGCCCTTGGTCAGGTCGTCGACGGCCTTGGAGAGGTCCGCGTTGTCGGTGGTGTCCTGGAGCTTGCCGAGCTCCGTGGATATCTCGTTCAGGGCCTCGTTGAGCTGCGTCGGGTCGTTGGAGGCGTTGGAGACCGCCTGCGAGAGCTTGTCGACGCTGGTGGCTATCGCGTCGGCGGTGGCGACACAGTCCATCGCCTTGTCGAGTGCTCCGCAGCCGACGAGGGTGGTGGTGAGTACGGCTGCCGAGGCCATGGCGAGTGCGAGTCGGCGCTTCAAGACGGGTCCTCCCCGAGGGATATGGATGACGGGCGTACGGTCCTGCCGTACGCCCGTGTCCATGAAGACGCCGCTGGGGCCTACAGAGTTCCTTCGAGGGCCTGGCGCTGGATCTCGGCGAGTTCGGCGCAGCCGCCGGAGGCGAGGTCGAGGAGGGCGTTGAGCTCCTTGCGGTCGAAGGGCTCGGCCTCGGCGGTGCCCTGGACCTCGACGAAGCGGCCGTCGCCGGTGCAGACGACGTTCATGTCGGTCTCGGCGCGGACGTCCTCCTCGTAGCAGAGGTCGAGGAGGGGGGTGCCGTCGACGATGCCGACGGAGACGGCGCCGACGGTGCCGGTGAGGGGCTTGCGGCCGGCCTTGACGAGCTTCTTGCCCTGGGCCCAGGTGACGGCGTCGGCGAGGGCGACGTAGGCGCCGGTGATGGCGGCGGTGCGGGTGCCGCCGTCGGCCTGGAGGACGTCGCAGTCGAGGACGATGGTGTTCTCGCCGAGGGCCTTGTAGTCGATGACGGCGCGCAGGGAGCGGCCGATGAGGCGGGAGATCTCGTGCGTGCGGCCGCCGATCTTGCCGCGGACGGATTCGCGGTCGCCGCGGGTGTTGGTGGCGCGCGGGAGCATGGAGTACTCGCCGGTGACCCAGCCTTCGCCGCTGCCCTTGCGCCAGCGAGGGACGCCTTCGGTGACGGAGGCGGTGCAGAAGACCTTGGTGTCGCCGAAGGAGATGAGGACGGAGCCCTCGGCGTGCTTGCTCCATCCGCGTTCGATGGTGACGGGGCGGAGCTGTTCGGGGGTACGGCCGTCGATACGAGACATGTTCCGAGCGTAGCCGTACGCGGAGGGGCCCGGTCCCCTGCCGGACCGGGCCCCTGCGGCCGATGGGGCTGGTTACATCATGTCTTCGATGTCGGCGGCGATCGGGTCGGCGTCGGTGCCGATGACGACCTGGATCGCGGTGCCCATCTTGACGACGCCGTGGGCGCCGGCGGCCTTGAGGGCGGCTTCGTCGACCTTGGAGGGGTCGACGACCTCGGTGCGCAGGCGGGTGATGCAGCCCTCGACCTCTTCGATGTTGTCGATGCCGCCGAGCCCGGCGACGATCTTCTCAGCCTTGCTGGCCATGTTTTCTCCCTGTCCGTTCCTGTTCAAAGAACGTGAGTCCCGGCGCACCGGTGGTCCGCTTTGTCACGTTAACCCACGGTTGGCCCAACTTCGCGAGCGAGTGCCCTCGTTCTGCCGAATGATGACGATCACCGGCGGCCTGCCCTCGGCGGGCTACGGGAGCCTATCGCAACTGGTCTACACCACCCCTACTCCACCAGTGGCAACGTCAGCAGGGCTCGGCATGTTCCGGGTTCAGGGAGGACGCCGATGAGCACGGACAGCGCCGCGGCCGCGCCGAGGAAGTCGATGTGGGGCGGCCTGTTCCAGGGGCTGCAGAAGATGGGACGCAGCCTTCAGCTCCCCATCGCCGTCCTCCCGGCGGCCGGCATCCTCAACCGTCTCGGCCAGCCCGACGTCTTCGGCGCCGACGGTCTGGGCTGGGACAACGTCGCCAAGGTGATGGCGGGGGCGGGCGGCGCGCTGCTCGACGGCAATCTGGGGCTGCCCCTGTTGTTCTGCATCGGCGTGGCGATCGGCCTGGCCAAGAAGGCGGACGGCTCGACCGCGCTGGCGGCGACGGTCGGCTTCCTCGTCTACTACAACGTGCTGCGCCAGTTCCCCGAGACCTGCCCCGAGGGCACGGTGGACATCGAGGGGGGCTGCCTCGCGCCCGAGCAGGCCTTCACCGGGTACACGTACCAGAACCCGGGTGTCTTCGGCGGCATCGTCATCGGTCTGCTGGCGGCCTGGTTCTGGCAGCGGTACCACCGGGTGCGACTGGTGGACTGGCTGGGGTTCTTCAACGGCCGGCGGCTCGTGCCGATCATCATGACCTTCGTCGCGATCGCCTTCGCGTCCCTGAGCCTCTGGGTCTGGCCGCCGATCGGCGACGCGCTGGAGAACTTCAGCGACTGGCTGGTGGGCCTGGGCGCCTGGGGTTCGGGCATCTTCGGTGTCGCCAACCGCGCGCTGCTGGTGATCGGCCTGCACCAGTTCCTGAACGTGCCCATCTGGTTCCAGTTCGGCACGTACGAGAGGCCGGACGGTACGACGGTCCACGGCGACATCCCGATGTTCCTCGCGGGCGACCCGGAGGCCGGCCAGTTCCTGACCGGCTTCTTCCCGATCATGATGTTCGCCCTTCCGGCGGCCGCCCTGGCGATCACCCACTGCGCCAAGCCGCGCCGGCGCAAGGAGGTGGGCGGCATGATGCTGTCGGTCGCGCTGACCTCGTTCGTCACCGGCATCACGGAGCCGATCGAGTACTCGTTCCTCTTCATCGCCCCGCTGCTGTACGCGATCCACGCGGTCCTCACGGGTGTGTCGATGGCCGTGACCTGGTCCCTCGGGGTGAAGGACGGCTTCAGTTTCTCCGCGGGTCTGATCGACTACGTCATCAACTGGAACCTGGCGACCAAGCCGTGGCTGATCATTCCGATCGGTCTTGGCTTCGCGCTCGTCTATTACGTGATCTTCCGGTTCGCGATCACCAGGTTCAACCTCCCGACACCCGGCCGCGAGCCGGACGAGCTGGGGGAGGAGATGGACCGGGACGCCACCAAGGCGTAGCGCGAGACGGCGTGTTTCGGGGCTTTCGCCCCGTTGCCGCGATGACGGAAGGCCCCCGGACCGCACGGTCCGGGGGCCTTCCGTCGTTCACACCCAGCTATGGCTCGGGCACGGAGAATTCGCAGGTTCCTTATCTAAGTCCCACGTGCTAAAACTGGTCTACACCACTCATTGGTGTAGACCACGCGGTCCAGTCCACCGCGTTCCACGAGACGCCGCCGTCACCCCCTTTTCATGACCTCTGCGGCGCCTTGCCTTACTGGAGGAAGTTGATGAGTACGGCCACCGCCCAGGCCGCCGCTCCCGCGAAGAAGCGCGGATCCGGCCTGTTCCAGGGCCTGCAGAAGGTCGGTCGCAGCCTGCAGCTGCCGATCGCCGTTCTGCCGGCCGCGGGTATCTTGCTCCGTCTCGGCCAGCCTGACGTCTTCGGCAAGGACGGCCTCGGATGGGACAAGGTCGCCTCCGTCTTCGCCACGGCCGGTGACGCAGTCTTCGCCAACCTGCCGCTGCTGTTCTGCATAGGCGTGGCCATCGGCTTCGCCAAGAAGGCCGACGGCTCCACCGCCCTGGCCGCCCTCGTGGGCTTCCTGGTCTACAGCAACGTCCTCAAGGCGTTCCCGGTGACCGACGCCGTGGTCAACACCACGGCCAACAAGGGTGTCGACGTCGCCGCGACGTACAACAACCCGGGCGTCCTCGGCGGCATCCTGATGGGTCTGCTCTCCGCGGTCCTGTGGCAGAAGTTCCACCGCACCAAGCTGGTCGACTGGCTCGGCTTCTTCAACGGCCGCCGCCTCGTCCCGATCATCATGGCCTTCGTCGGCACGCTCGTCGGCGTGGTCTTCGGCCTGGTCTGGGAGCCCATCGGCAACGGCATCTCCAGCTTCGGCGAGTGGATGACCGGCCTCGGCGCCGGTGGCGCCGGCCTCTTCGGCCTGATCAACCGCGCGCTGATCCCGGTCGGCATGCACCAGTTCGTGAACACCGTCTCCTGGTTCCAGATCGGTGACTTCACCAACGCGGCCGGCGAGGTCGTCCACGGTGACCTGAACCGCTTCTTCGCCGGTGACCCGAGCGCCGGAATCTTCATGTCCGGCTTCTTCCCGATCATGATGTTCGGCCTGCCGGCCGCCGCGCTCGCCATCGCGCACGCCGCCCGCCCCGAGCGCCGCAAGGCCGTCATGGGCATGATGCTCTCCCTCGCGCTGACCTCGTTCGTCACCGGCATCACCGAGCCGATCGAGTTCACCTTCATGTTCATCGCGCCGCTGCTGTACGCGATCCACGCGGTCCTCACCGCCATCTCGATGGCCGTGACCTGGGCGCTCGGTGTCCACGCGGGCTTCACCTTCTCCGCGGGCTTCATCGACTACGCGCTGAACTGGAACCTGGCGACCAAGCCCTGGATGATCATTCCGATCGGTCTGGTCTTCGCCGCGATCTACTACGGCGTCTTCCGCTTCGCGATCACCAAGTTCAACCTCCCGACCCCGGGCCGCGAGTCCGACGAGGAGATCGAGGACCTCACCAAGGCGTGAGTCTCACCCGAACGACGGAAGGGCCCCGGAACCGAGACACGGTTCCGGGGCCCTTCCCGTACGCGCGGTACCCCTCAGGTGCTCAGACCTCGTAGACCGCGCCCGCGTACGCCAGCTCCGACGGCCCGTCGTACACCGCCCGCGCGTCCGCCAGGTTCTGCCGGCCGTCCGTCCACGGCGGGATGTGCGTGAGCACCAGCCGGCCCACCGAGGAGCGGGCCGCCTCCGCGCCCGCCTCGCGGCCGTTGAGGTGGAGGGCCGGGATGTCCTCCTTGCCGTGCGTGAAGGACGCCTCGCACAGGAAGAGGTCCGCACCGTCCGCGAGTTGGTGCAGGGATTCGCAGACCCCCGTGTCGCCGGAGTACGTGAGCGTCCGGCCGCCGTGCTCGATGCGGATGCCGTACGCCTCCACCGGGTGGCACACCTTCTCCGTACGGACGGAGAACGGGCCCAGCTCGAAGGTCCCGGACCTCAGGGTCTGGAAGTCGAACACCTCGCTCATCGACTTGTCCGAGGGGGTGTCGGCGTACGCCGTGGTCAGGCGCTGTTCGGCGCCCTCCGGGGCGAAGACCGGGATCGCGTCGCAGCGTCCGCCCTCGTGGCGGTAGTAGCGGGCCACGAAGTATCCGCACATGTCGATGCAGTGGTCGGCGTGGAGGTGGCTGAGGAAGATGGCGTCGAGGTCGTACAGACCGATGTGGCGCTGCAGCTCGCCGAGGGCGCCGTTGCCCATGTCGAGGAGCAGCCGGAAGCCGTCGGCCTCTACGAGGTAGCTCGAACAGGCCGAGTCCGCGGACGGGAACGACCCGGAGCAGCCGACGACGGTGAGCTTCATGGAGCGTGAACCTCCGAGGGCGGAGAGCGGCGGGGGAGGTCTTGCGATGCGTCGAGCGTAAGGCGCGTCGCGCTCCGTCGCTCCTCCGTGGCGGCCCGTTGTGGGCGAACTCACGGGCTCTGTCACCGGTTCGGATGGACCTGGGGCGAGAGAGCGCGGGGTACGTGCGGACGGTAACGTCGTGGGCTATGGACACGTCCTGGTGGCCGGCGCTCGTCGCGGTCGTGGTGATCGCGCTGGTCGCGGCGGTGGTGGACGGCCGGAAGCGCTCGGGCAGGCGGCGGCCCGGCGGCCGTACGGACGCGACGGGAGGCCGGAGCCGTACGCCGGGAGGCCGCGGTCGCGCACCGGGAGGCCGAACGCGGCCGCCCGCGCGGCCGGGCGCGCCCGCGAAAGCACCGTCGAAGGCGCCCGCGCGGCTCCCCCGTGCGGGCGAGATCTGGTGGGCGGACGTGCCCTACGAGGACGGGCCGGGATCCAAGGACCGGCCCTGCCTGGTGCTGGCGCTGCGCAGGAACTCCGCGCTGGTCGCCAAGATCACGAGCAGGTACCACGACGAGCGGCAGGGAGTCATCGCGCTGCCGCCGGGGTCCGTGGGCGACGCGCAGGGGAGGCCGAGCTTCCTGGAGACGGACGAGCTGCGGGAGGTCCCGGTGGCGGAGTTCCGCCGCAGAGTGGGGACGGCGGACCCGGTCGTATGGGACCAGGTCCGCCATCTGGCGACCTGAACGGGCCCGAGGGCCTCGGGGCCTAGGCCCAGAGCTGGCCCTGGACCGTCTCGATCGCCTCTTCGGTCGTCGCCGCCGTGTAGAGGCCGGTCGAGAGGTACTTCCAGCCGCCGTCCGCGACGACGAAGGCGATGTCCGCGCTCTCCCCCGCCTTCAGCGCCTTCGTGCCGACGCCGATGGCCGCGTGGAGCGCCGCGCCCGTGGAGACGCCGGCGAAGATGCCCTCCTGCTGGAGGAGTTCCCGGGTGCGGGTGACCGCGTCGGCGGAGCCGACCGAGAAGCGGGTGGTGAGGACCGAGGCGTCGTACAGCTCGGGGACGAAGCCCTCGTCGAGGTTGCGCAGCCCGTACACGAGGTCGTCGTACCGCGGCTCGGCGGCGACGATCTTGACGTCGGGCTTGTGCTCGCGCAGGTAGCGGCCGACGCCCATGAGGGTGCCGGTGGTGCCGAGGCCCGCCACGAAGTGGGTGATGGAGGGCAGGTCGGCGAGGATCTCGGGGCCGGTGGTGGCGTAGTGAGCGCCCGCGTTGTCGGGGTTCCCGTACTGGTAGAGCATCACCCAGGAGGGGTTCTCCGCCGCGATCTCCTTGGCGACCCGTACGGCCGTGTTCGACCCGCCGGCCGCGGGGGACGAGATGATCTCGGCGCCCCACATGGCGAGCAGCTGGCGACGCTCCTCGCTGGTGTTCTCCGGCATGACGCAGACGATGCGGTAGCCCTTGAGCTTGGCCGCCATCGCCAGCGAGATCCCGGTGTTGCCGCTGGTCGGCTCCAGGATGGTGCAGCCGGGGGTGAGCCGGCCGTCCTTCTCGGCCTGCTCGATCATGTGGAGCGCGGGGCGGTCCTTGACCGAGCCGGTCGGGTTGCGGTCCTCCAGCTTGGCCCAGATGCGGACGTCGTCCGACGGGGAGAGCCGGGGCAGGCGGACCAGGGGCGTGTTGCCGACCGCCGCGAGCGGGGAGTCGTAACGCATGTGGATCAGACCATGCCGCCGGCCACGGCCGGCAGGATCGTGACGTTGTCGCCGTCGGCCAGCTTGGTGTCGATGCCGTCGAGGAAGCGGACGTCCTCGTCGTTGAGGTACACGTTGACGAAGCGGCGCAGCTGGCCGTTGTCCACGATGCGGGCCTCGATCCCGGCGTGGCGCGTCTCCAGGTCGGCGAAGAGCTGGGCGAGCGTCTCACCGTTGCCCTCGACGGCCTTCTCGCCGTCGGTGTAGGTGCGGAGGATGGTCGGGATGCGGACCTCGATGGCCATGGCGTGGGCTCCTGTTTTCGGGAGTCGGGAGTGGCGTGGAAGGCGCGCGGCTGTCGGCCCCCGCGCGGGGTGGTGCTGCTGGGTGCGCCGTGGGCGCACCTGCTCACATCGCGCTGGCGAAACGGCACAGGTCGACGTGCAGTCGCGCCACGAGCAGCGCGCTGCCCGGCGTCGTCACTTCGCTCACGTCGTGGGAAACCATGCGGTCATCGTATCGATTCCCGGTCCGGGTTTCGGAATGTGATCTCACATGACGGACGGTTGGTGCTCGACTGGCGGACCCGGCAGGTAGAAGACGGTCGGCGTGCCGGTCCGCGGATGCGGGATGACCTCGGCTTCCACGCCGTACACCGCCCTGAACAGGGCCGGGGTGAGAACGTCGGCGGGTGTCCCCTCGGCGACGACGCGGCCGCGCTCCAGGACGTAGAGGCGGTCGCAGTAGGCGGCCGCGAGGTTGAGGTCGTGCAGGGCGAGGAGGTTGGTGGTGCCCAAGTCCCTTACGAGACGCAGGACTTCGAGCTGGTAGCGGATGTCGAGGTGGTTGGTGGGCTCGTCCAGGACGAGCAGCGACGGCTCCTGGACGAGGGTACGGGCGACGAGGGCGCGCTGGCGTTCGCCGCCGGAGAGGGTGGGGTACGGCCGGTCGGCCAGCTCGGCGATGCCGACCCGGGCCAGGGCGCTCTCGGCGCGGGCCAGGTCGGAGGCGTCGTCGCCCTCCCAGAAGCGCTTGTGCGGGGAGCGGCCGAGGGCGACGAGCTCGCGGACGGTCAGCTCGAACTCGGTGGCGCCCTCCTGGGGGACGACTCCGATCCGTCGGGCGCGCGCCCTGGGGCCGAGGGCGGTCAGGTCGTCGCCGTCGAGGAGGGCGCGGCCCGCGGTGGGGGTGAGGGTGCCGTAGACGCAGCGCAGGAGGGTGGTCTTGCCGCTGCCGTTGGGGCCGACGAGCCCGACGGTCTCGCCGGGGCGGGCGGTGAGGTCGGCGTCGCGCAGTCGGGTCCCGTACGAGAGTCGCTGGAGGCGCAGTTCGGTCATACCGGGCTCCCTTCCGCGCGGCGGCGCATGAGCCAGAGGAAGAACGGGCCGCCGGTGAGGGCGGTGAGGACGCCGACGGGGATGTCCTGGGGCGCGGCGACGGTACGGGCGGCGAGGTCGGCGAGGATCAGGGCGAGCGCGCCGCCGAGCGCGGCGACCGGCAGGAGGCGGCGGTGCGGAGCGCCGACGGCCATGCGGGCGGCGTGCGGGACCATCAGGCCGACGAAGCCGACGGCTCCGCTGACGGAGACCATGACGGCGGTGACGAGGGAGGCCAGGACGAAGACGACGGCGCGGAAGCGGGCGGTGTCCAGGCCGAGGACGGTCGCGCCCTCCTCGCCGACGAGGAGCAGGTCCAGGGGGCGGGCGAGGGTGAGCAGGGCGGCGACGCCGATGACGAGGACGGCGGCGGGCAGGGCGAGGGTGTCCCAGCGGGCGCTGCCGAGGCCGCCGAGGGACCAGAACATCGCCTCCTGGAAGTGTTCGGGGCGGCCCGCGAGGACGAGGAGCAGGGTGGTCAGCGCGGAGAGGATGTACGAGACGGCGACGCCGGCGAGGACGAGCCGGGAGCCGGTCATCGTGGAGCCGCGGCGGGCGAGCGCGTAGACGAGGACCAGGGCGAGCAGGGCGCCGGCGAAGGCCCCGGCGGGCATGGCGACGGTGGTGGTGATCCCGCCGCCGACGCCGAGGACGAGCACGAGGACGGCCCCGGTGGACGCTCCTGAGGAGATCCCGAGGAGGAAGGGGTCGGCGAGGCGGTTGCGGACGAGGGCCTGGAGGACGGCGCCGACGACGGCGAGCCCGGCGCCGACGACCGCGCCGAGCAGGACGCGCGGCAGCCGGACGTCGAGCACGATCGTGCGGTACGGGGAGGGGGTGGCGCGGCCGGTGAGGATCTCGGCGACCGCGCCCACGGGTATCCGTACCGACCCGAGGGCGACCCCGGCGACGACGGCTGCCGCGAGGGCGGCGACCAGCCCCCCGAGGACGAGCACGAACCGCGCGCGCCCGGCCGGCGCCGGAGCGGCAGGGGCCCGGCCCCTGGGGGCGGCGTCCTCTTCAGCTCCGGCGGCCGGGGGCGGGGGCGAGGTGGTGGTCATCGGGTCGGGTGGAGCTGGGTGGCGAGCTTCTCGATCGCCGCGGGGACGCGGACGCCGAGGACGGCGTCGGAGAGCGGCAGTACGGCGAAGCGGCGGTTCTTGACCGCCGGGACGTCCTTGAGGGCCGGGTCGTCGAGGAGGCGCTTCTTCTTCTGTTCGACGGTCGTGGAGCCGTAGTCGTAGATGACGATCACCTCCGGCTTGCGGGCGACGACCTGCTCCCAGGTCGCGTCCCCGAAGGGCTTGTCGAGGTCGGCGAAGACGTTCCGCCCGCCCGCGAGGGAGATCAGCTCGTTGCCGATTCCCTTGCCTCCGGCGGTGAACGCGGTCTTGTCGCCGCTGTCGTAGACGAAGACCGGGACCGGGGCGACCCCGCTCAGCCTCTTTTCGGTCGCCGTGACCGTCTTCTTCGCCCCGGCCGTCCACTCCGTGCCGCGCTCGGGGACGCCGAAGGTCCGGGCGACCTCGTCGACCTCCCGGTACAGGTCGGCGAGGGAGGAGGCGCCGGAGGGGCAGTACTCCATGTTCAGGCGGGTGTTGACGCCCGCCGCCTTCAGGTCGTCCCGGGCGCGTCCGGCCTTCGCGTCGAAGGCGGTGGAGTAACCGCCGTAGACGAAGTCGGGGTTCGCGGCGAGCAGGGCCTCCTTGGAGGGGTACTCCTTGGCGAGGACCGGCACCGATTCGTACGCCTTCTTGTACGCGGGCAGGATCCGGTCGTCGAGGTAGGCCGTGCCGACGAGGGACTTCTCCAGGCCGAGGGCGAGCATCACCTCGGTGACGTGCTGGTTCATGGTGACCGCCCGCTGCGGCGGGGCCTGGTACGTCGTCTTCACACCGCAGTTGGAGACGGTGTACGGGAACCCCGGTGCGGCCTTGGCGGCGGGGGCGTCCTTCTCCGCGGGGGCCGCGCAGGCGGCGAGCAGCGGGACGAGGGCGGCGGCGGGCAGCAGGGTACGGCGGGGCCAGGTCATGGCGGACGAGCCTCCTCCGGGGATTTCCACGTCCCCAGTCGGTGGTGAGAGGCGGCAGGTCAGTTCCTGGCTTCCGGCCCCCGGAGGGGCCGGTCACAGTGGCGGGACCGTGCCGGATTCGCACCGGCTTCCTGGGTCCTGCCGCCCTGATGGTCGCGTCAGTGTCTCAGACGTCGTACTCCTCGACGACCTTCACGTCCTCCTCGGTCACGACGCCCTCGACGATCCGGTAGGAGCGGAACTGGAAGGGGCCCGCGCCGTCGGTGTCGGCCGTGGAGACGAGGACGTAGTGCGCGCCGGGCTCGTTGGCGTACGTGATGTCGGTACGGGACGGGTAGGCCTCGGTGGCGGTGTGCGAGTGGTAGACGATCACGGGCTCCTCGTCCCGGTCGTCCATCTCGCGGTAGAGCTTGAGGAGGTCGGCGGAGTCGAACTCGTAGAACGTGGGCGAGCGCGCCGCGTTCAGCATCGGGATGAACCGCTCGGGGCGGCCGCTGCCGACGGGACCCGCGACCACGCCGCAGGCCTCGTCGGGGTGGTCCGCGCGGGAGTGTTCCACGATCTGGTCGTACAGGGCCCGGGTGATGGTCAGCATGTCCGACAGGATAAGCAGAGGGGCCGCCCCGTACCGAGGAGTGGTACGGGGCGGCCCGAATGCTGGACAGACCGGGTCAGGAGCGCTTGGCGAAGGCCGCGCCCTCCGGGTTGCGGGCCTTCAGGACCAGGTAGGAGACCCCGAGGATCAGGCCCCACAGCGGCGCGCAGTAGAGCGAGATCCGGGCGTCCTTGTCGATGCCCATCAGCACGATGACCATGCCGATGAAGGCGAGGGCGAAGAGGCTGCACCAGATGCCGCCGGGCGCCTTGAAGGACGACTGGGGCAGCTCGCCGCGGTCGGCCTTGCGGCGGTAGCGGACCTGGCAGACCAGGATCATGATCCAGGCCCACATGCCGGAGATGGTGGCGAAGGAGACGACGTAGTTGAAGGCGTCGCCGGGCCACTGGTAGTTGATCCAGACGCCCACCATCATCAGGCCGGCCGAGAACGAGGTGCCGACCAGCGGCAGACCGTTCTTGGTGAGCTTGGTGAAGAACTTCGGACCCTGGCCGTTGAGCGCGAGGTCACGCAGCATGCGGCCGGTGGAGTACATGCCCGAGTTGCAGGAGGAGAGCGCGGCGGTCAGGACGACGAAGTTCACGATCGCGGCGCCGACGCCGAGGCCCATCTTCTCGAAGGCCGCGACGAACGGGGAGACGCCCGGCTGGAAGTGGGTCCACGGGACGACCGACAGGATCATGATCAGCGCGCCGACGTAGAAGACGGCGATGCGCCACGGCACGGTGTTGATGGCCTTGGGCAGGACGGTCTTCGGGTCCTTGGACTCGCCCGCGGTGACGCCGACCAGCTCGACGGCGAGGAAGGCGAACATGACCATCTGCAGGGTCATCAGGGTGGAGCCGATGCCCTTGGGGAAGAAGCCGCCCTCGGACCACAGCAGGGTCATGGAAGCGGTGTCGCCGGCGTCGGAGAAGCCGATGGTGAGGATGCCGGCGCAGATGAGGATCATGCCGACGATCGCGGTGACCTTGACCATCGAGAACCAGAACTCGAGCTCGCCGAAGAGCTTGACGGAGATCAGGTTCGCGAGGAACAGCACGACCGTGAAGATCAGGGCGAACACCCATTGCGGCTGATTGAGGACGCCGTCGGTGTTCTTGGTCCAGTACTGCATGTACTCGGAGGCGGCGGTCACTTCGGTGATGCCGGTGACGACCCAGAAGAGCCAGTACGTCCAGCCGGTCACGAAGCCCGCGAAGGGGCCGATGAACTCCCGTGCGTATTCCGAGAAGGAGCCGGAAACGGGGCGGTACATGAGGAGCTCGCCGAGCGCCCGCATGATGAAGAAGATGACGAGGCCCGCGATGGCGTACGCGAGGATCAGGCTGGGCCCCGCCTTGGAGATGCCCTTGCCCGCGCCCAGGAAGAGGCCCGTGCCGATGGCGCCGCCGATCGCGATCATCTGGATCTGGCGGGCGCCGAGTGCCCGGTGATAACCCTCGCCGTCGGCGGAGTCCGCGGCCTCACTGCCGTCGTGCTGCTTGTCGACCTGCACTGAGGTCATGGTGGTGCGCCTTTCTCCATGCTGTTCCGCGCCGACTGCGTCTGACTGCGGATCAGGTCCTGATCCCCCCGGATATGGATGGAGTGCTACCGGCGGTCAGCCGGCCGAAGCGCCCCCGGGAACAGGGGTGGCGTCCCCGGGTGGTCGTGAAGATTTATCACGGGGGAAACAGTGATCGAGGAGGGGGAATGTGGCGCACGCCACATGAAAAAGCGGACAAAAGCCGCTCAAGAGGACCAGTAAGAAGACTTCTTTGACGTATTCGTTATGCGGATTTGAGTGTCCGCTGAGCGAACGACGCCCTACCGGCCGGTATCGGGGCGGCGGGTATCAGGCCCCGGACATCAGCGTCTCGACGAGTGACTCCTGAAGCGCGCCGAGCCAGAGGTATGCCATCACCATCGGCTTGCGCGGATCGGCGTCGGGCAGCCGGTACAGCTCGCCGCTCTCGTCCTCGTCGGTGACCTCCAGGCGGGTCCCGATGGTCAGCCGGAGGTCGTTGAGCGCGCCGAGCCACGAGCGGGACTCGTCGGGGGTGAGCTTGAGGACGGCCCCGCCCTCGTCGTCCGAGGCGAGCCCGTCGAGGCTGCGGATCACCGCGAGGGCGTCCTGCCGCTTGCGGGCCCGCAGGTCGTTCTCGGTGTAGCGGCGGAAGTCGGCTGCGGCCGCGCGCAGCTCCTCGTCCTCGTCCCCGTAGGCGTCGGGGAAGAGGCGCTTGAGCGCCGGGTCGCTCGGGGGCTCGCTCGGGCCCTCGGCGAAGAGCGCGGCGAGCGGGTCCTCGCCCTCGACGGGCTCGTCGCCCGGCCCGATCAGCTCCATGAGCTGGACGGCGAGGGAGCGCAGGATGGAGATCTCGACCTCGTCGAGCGCGACGGCGGCACCGCCGCCGGGCAGGGCCTCGAAACGTCCGGCCATCAGCCGCGGTCCTGGGTGAGGGTCGCCCACAGCCCGTATCCGTGCATCGCCTGCACGTCGCGCTCCATCTCCTCGCGCGTCCCGCTGGAGACCACCGCGCGGCCCTTGTTGTGCACGTCGAGCATCAGCTTGTGCGCCTTGTCCTTGGAGTAACCGAAGTACGCCTGGAAGACGTAGGTCACATAGCTCATCAGATTGACCGGATCGTTGTGGACGAGAGTCACCCACGGCACGTCGGGCTCGACGACGGCGAAGGTCTCTTCTGCCGATTCGGTGCGTTCGATCTCAATAGGCGCGACGCTCACTTACCCCATGCTGCCACCTCAGGTGGGGCGTCGCACAAACGGGTCAGCCCGCGAGCCGAGAAATCGTCAGAGTGACGATTTCTGCGGTAGCATCGCTGACATGAACGCTGCGGACCTTGGGCTCCCGGTGGACGTACCGTCGACCGCGCTCTTCACCGATCAGTACGAGCTGACCATGCTGCAGGCGGCCCTCAGGGCCGGCACCGCCGAGCGGCGCTCCGTCTTCGAGGTCTTCACCCGCCGGCTGCCCGAGGGGCGGCGCTACGGAGTGGTGGCCGGCACCGGACGGGTCCTCGACGCGGTGGAGAACTTCCGCTTCGACACGGACGTGCTCGGATTCCTGCGGGAGCAGCGCATCGTCGACGAGCCGACGCTGGCCTACCTGGCCGGCTACCGCTTCTCGGGCGA
Organism: Streptomyces sp. NPDC013457; assembly: GCF_043089925.1. NCBI lineage: Bacteria > Bacillati > Actinomycetota > Actinomycetes > Kitasatosporales > Streptomycetaceae > Streptomyces > Streptomyces sp. NPDC013457. Next base: position 103,681 of record NZ_JBICBL010000002.1, on the reverse strand, counting down.
CATCTGGGGCTACCCCGAGGGCGAGGTGTACTTCCCCGGCTCCCCGATCCTGCGGGTGGAGGGCTCCTTCGCCGAGTGCGTGCTCCTGGAGACCGTGATCCTGTCGGTCCTCAACCACGACTCGGCCATCGCGGCGGCGGCCTCCCGGATGTCCGGCGCGGCCGGCGGCCGGCGGCTGATCGAGATGGGCGCCCGGCGCACGCACGAGCTGGCGGCCGTCGCCTCGGCGCGGGCGGCCTACGTCGGCGGCTTCGACTCCACCTCGGACCTCGCGGCCGGCTTCCGTTACGGCATCCCGACCGTCGGCACCTCCGCGCACGCCTTCACCCTTCTGCACGACAGCGAGCGGGACGCCTTCCAGGCGCAGGTCACCTCACTGGGGCGCGGCACGACGCTGCTCGTCGACACCTACGACGTGGCCGAGGCCGTCCGTACCGCCGTCGAGGTGGCCGGACCGGAGCTCGGGGCCGTACGGATCGACTCCGGGGACCTGCTGCTCGTGGCCCACCGGGTCCGGGCGCAGCTCGACGAGCTGGGCGCCACGGACACCAAGATCGTGGTCACCTCGGACCTGGACGAGTACGCCATCGCGTCGCTGGCGGCCGCGCCGGTCGACGCGTACGGGGTGGGCACGCAGCTCGTCACCGGCAGTGGCCACCCGACCTGCTCCATGGTCTACAAGCTGGTCGCCCGCGCCCAGTCGGCGGACCCGAAGGCTCCGCTGACGGCGGTGGCGAAGAAGTCGGTCGGAGGCAAGGCGTCGGTCGGCGGCCGCAAGTGGGCGGCGCGGCGGGTGGACGCGGAGGGCGTGGCCGAGGCGGAGGTCCTCGGCACCGGACCGGTGCCCGCCGGGCTCGCCGACCGTCAGCTCCTCGTGGAGCTGGTGAAGGGCGGCGACGTGGTGGCACGGGAGCCGCTGGAGGAGGCGCGGGCGCGGCACTTCGCGGCACGGGCCGCGCTGCCGATGTCGGCGGTCCAGCTCTCCCGGGGTGAGCCGGTGCTGCCCACCGAGTACGTGTAACACCCTGCGAGGCCCCCTCCCGAAGGGAGGGGGAAGTCTCTAGGCTCGATGCCGTTCCCCGTGTCGACACCCCACCGTTCCCCCCGCCGGCCCACCGAAGGACACCCGCCATGCACCGCGCATTGATCGTCGTGGACGTTCAGAACGACTTCTGCGAGGGCGGCAGCCTCGCGGTGGCGGGGGGAGCGGATGTCGCCGCCGCCATCACCGACCTGGTCGGCGAGGCGGCGGGCGCGGCGTACCAGCACGTGGTGGCCACCCGCGACCACCACGTCGCCCCGGGGGACCACTTCTCCGACACCCCCGACTACGTGACGTCCTGGCCGGTGCACTGCGTCGCCGGTACGGAGGGCGTGGGCTTCCACCCGAACTTCGCGCCCGCCGTCGCCTCCGGCGCGATCGACGCGGTCTTCGACAAGGGGGCGTACGACGCGGCGTACAGCGGCTTCGAGGGGCGCGACGAGAACGGCGTCGCGCTCGCCGAGTGGCTGCGCGCGCACGAGGTGACCGAGGTCGACGTGGTGGGCATCGCGACGGACCACTGCGTACGGGCGACGGCGCTGGACTCGGCCCGCGAGGGCTTCCGTACGCAGGTCCTCCTCGACCTGACGGCGGGCGTCGCGAAGGAGACGACGGAACGGGCCCTGGAGGAGCTGCGCGGCGCGGGTGTCGAGCTCACGGGCAAGCCCGTCGTCTAGCAGGACATCCCGCGGGCGCGGGCGGCCCGGACGCCCTAGGAGGCCGTGGGCAGGGTCCGTATCGAGTGCCACAGCTCCTGGGTCGTGCTCGTCGTGGAGCGCCACAGGAGGCCGTCCGGGTGGTGCAGGACGGCGGTGATCTCGTCAGGCGTCGGCGGCTCCGCGTTGCCGCGGAGGTAGACCGCCCGCAGGCCCAGGTTCCGCAGCCGGGTCAGGGCGCGGGCGCGGTTGGCGGCGTGGACCAGGAAGCGGACCGTGACCCCGTCGCCCGCCGGGCTCGGGAGCCCTATCGCGACGACGACGCTCCCACCTGGCAACTTGCAGAAACCTCCACCGGGCATGCCGGAACCACTCCCCCTGTGCGTCTACTGTCAATAAGAACTTGGTCAGAGGCACCTAAACACGATCGGCCGCCGCCCGCTAGAGGGCGACGGCCGATCATGCTTTGACCTGCGGCGATGCAGATTACTTCTGCGACGGACCCACCTGGACGGTCATCGTCTGGCCGTCCTTCGGCTCCTTGACGACCGCGATCTTGGTGTTGGTGTCAGTTACCTGGACACCGGCGCGCTCGGTCTGGGTGTACCAGTACGTGCCCCGTCGGTCGTCGAAGACCGGGACGCCGGGCTGCGACTTCACCCACGCCGGCACGCCCGCCTTGTGCAGCCGGATCGCGTCGGTGCGGTAGGTGCCGAACGTCGAGTCGTACGCCTGGACGCGGTTGCGCATCAGGGTGCCGTCGGCGTTCTTCAGCGGCGTCGGGTGCGCGTCGATCGGAAGGATCAGACCCTGGCCGGGGTGGACGGCCGTGTTGTTGTCCTTCTGCGACGTGTCCCACTGCCAGATGAGCAGACCGTTCTGGTACGGGTAGTGCTCGACCCAGCTCGCCTTGTCACCCGTGAACCCGAAGTTGTACGGGCCGACCTTGAGGGTCGCGTCGTACGAGACGTACTGGCGGTTCTCCGCGATGTAGTACTGCTCGTACTCCTTCGTGAAGCCCTTGCCGATCCGCGAGAAGCCCTTCGACGTCCAGCCGTTGTCACCGTTCTCGACGTTGTCCGAGAAGACGGTGGCACCGTCGGCGGTCAGCGTGATGGCATCGGCCGCGAAGCCCTTGCCGCCGGCGCCGCCGTCCGTCTGGTAGCGGAAGCGGAGGTCGAACTTCTTGCCCGCGTAGGCGTCGAGCGGGAAGACGAGCGGCTTGTACGCACCGGAGACGTCGGTCAGCGCCGGGGCGCCGCTCGCGTCGCGGGGCAGCGGCTTGCCGTCCACCGTGCCGTCCAGGGCGGTCCAGTTGGCGCCGCCGTCCGTGGACACCTCGGTGTAGAGGTAGTCGTAGTCCAGCTCGATGTCGTACCAGCCCTTGAGCTCCAGGGTGGCCTTCGACTTGCCGGTCAGGTCGACGGAACGGGTCAGGGTGTTCTTGAGGTCGTCACCCATGTCGCTCCACCACTGCGTGGCACCCTCGGCGGGCGCGACGACATCGGTGGTGACCTTCTTCTTCGGCAGCTCGACGACGAGCGCCTGGGGGTTCTTGGTGTTGTACTCGGCCACGCCCAGCTTGTGGGTGGACTTCGTACCGCGCTGCTCGTTGCTCACCTTGGTGTAGTTGAGCCAGCCGAGCTGCAGCTTGTCCCAGGCGTTCATGTCGCCGGGCAGGTCGCCGATGGAGTCCTTGCCCCGGCCGAGCCAGGAGCCGGAGGACATCAGGGACCAGAAGCCGGTCGAGTTCTCGGCGCCGGCCTTGCCCGAGGTGTCGTACAGGTCGGGCAGACCGAGGTCGTGACCGTACTCGTGGGCGAAGACGCCGAGGCCGCCGTTCTCGGGCTGCATCGTGTAGTCGCCGACCCAGACGCCGGTGTTGCCGACCTGCGTGCCGCCGGACTTGTTGTTCGACGGGCCGGTCTTGCCCGCGTCCGTGCCGTACGCGTACCAGCGGTGGGCCCACAGGGCGTCGCCGCCCTGGACGCCGCCGCCCGCCGACTCGTCCTCGCCCGCGTGGACGATCTGGAAGTGGTCGATGTAGCCGTCGGCCTCGTTGAAGTTGCCGTCGGCGTCGAAGTCGTACCGGTCCCACTGGTCGTACTGCGCGATGTCGGCCTTGATCTGGGCGTCGGTGCGGCCCTTGGCCTTCTGGTCCGCGGTCCAGGCGGTGACACCGTCACGGACGGCGTCCCAGACGTTGGCGCAGTTGCTGTTGCCGCAGTAGTTCGAGCCGTAACGGGCCTCGTTGTACTCGACCTTGACCCAGTCCGAGACACCGCCCTCGACCGAGTACCGGCCGGAGGAGGTCTTCTCGTAGTACGTCTTCAGGGACTCCTTCGGCTGGCCCTTCTTGTCCTTGCCGGTGCCGAAGTACAGGTCCTGGAAGTGCTGCTGGTTGTAGTCCTTCTGCCAGGCCGTCGAGTTGTCCTTCGAGCGGTCCGGCTGGGCTATCTGGTTGTGCAGCGGGCCGGGCGTGCCGCCGAACTTCGGCTTCGGCTCGTCCGTCTCGTCGTCGGCGCGGTCGACCAGGGTGGTGTTGTCCACCTTGTCGCCGAACTCGACGAGGATCGTGAAGATCTTGTCCGTCTTCTCACGACCCAGCTCGACGTACTTCTTGCTGTCGAGCTTGACGACCTGGGAGCCTCCGCGGCGCTCGACCTTGCTCTCGCCGCTCAGCACCTGCTCGAGAGCAGCCTTGCGCTGCTGCTCCTGCTGCTTGCTGTACGGTCCCTCGAGATCGTGGTCGACCGCCGTCTTGTCGACACCTGCACCCGGAGCCGGGTCATGGCGCTCGATCGAGGCCGGTGCGCCCGGTCCCTTGTCTTCGGCGAAAGCGAAGGTCGATGCGCTGGCGGCGGTGGCCGCGAGCGCTACGACGACTGCGGACGCTCTGATCGCCCGTCGTCTGTTGGTCACTTGATGATTCCTCCCCGGCGCCCGCGACCGCGCGGACCGAGGGTGGGGTGTCCGCGGGCGGGGTCGCGCGTCACAAGTGACGACATTCGATCGGAGTTACGAGAGAAAAGACAGACCTTGACTTGAACAGGCCAACTGCACTATGCAGGAGTCGTTTTCCGTTATCCGGACGGCAACCGGGCGCACCTGAAGAGGTCGTTGGGAGAAACGATGACTCCATGCGCCCCCCGTGCATCCACACCGTGGGTTAGGTCACGCTTACTACCCGTTTCGCTCGGGCATCCAGCATCGTAGAGTCGCTCGCCGGGGGTCCCTCCGGCGCCAGCCAGGGGGGAGCGACGAGCCGATGCTTCGAGGGACGGAACCCGTCATGCCGCGTCCGAACGCCGCACAGCTCGCCTACGGTTCGGCCACCGTCGTCTTCTCGACCGTCGCCCTGCTGCTGCTGTCCCGCACCACGAACGCGCTGGGGATCGTCGTCATCAGCGCCGCCGGGCTGCTGGTCGGGCTGCTGGTCACGGTGACGATGCCGGTCCACCGCAAGCCCGCCGCCCCGGCACCCGTGACACCACTCCCCCGGACGGACGAGATCCGGGTACCGGCCGCCCGCGTCGGTGCGGGGGCCGATTCCCGGATCGGCACGTGACGCCGGCGCCGTAGCCCCCTGGCTACTGCGGGACCGACACCACCACGGTCTTGGCCGCCTTGTCGTGCAGGCCCTGCTTGTAGGGCTTGTCGACCAGGATCAGGATGAGCAGGAGCAGCGGCCACAGGCAGGCGCAGCAGATCAGCGTGGGCAGCCAGAGCACGACCGCGCGGATCAGCGAGGCGTTCGTCGGCGGTGTCGAGCCGTCGTTGAGCATCGCGACGCGCAGCTTCAGCCACTTCTTGCCGAGCGTCTGGCCGCTGTTCGCCACCATCAGGGTGTCGTAGGCGACATACGCCACGATGGTGATGAGCTGGAAGACGAGACCGCTGCCCGTGCTGGTCGCCGTGATGGTGTCACCGAAGTCGTCGCCGTCGGTGGCCCGGTCGTAGACGTTGAACGGGATGCCGATGAGGGCGAGCGGGATGGCGACGATCAGCCAGTCGATGATCCGGGCGAGGATGCGCTTGCCGGAGTCGGCGAGCGGCGGCATCCCCGCCAGCGGATCCACACCGCCGTAACCGCCCCCGCCGCCGTAGGGCTGGGAGCCGTACGGCGGGGGCGGCGGCGGCATGTTGTCGTACGGAGAACCGGGCGGCGGGCCTCCGGGAGGCGGACCCCCCGGCGGCGGACCCTCGGGAGGAGGGCCGCCCGGCGGCGGCGTCCCCTCGGGGGGTGGCGGCTGACTCCCGCTCCCGTACGGAGAGCCCCCCGACGGCGGCGAGGGCTCCTGCGGCTTCTTGACGAACGGGTCGTCCTCGGGCGGCTGGCCGGACGTCGGCTGGTCGTTGCTCATGGGGGCAGTGCATCCCGCGTGGCAGGGCCCCGCAATCGATCGCCGACCGTTCGGGGGACCGCCGTACGGGTCCCCCGGGCACGCCCTAGCCGGCCACGAAGGTGTGGGCCGCCTTGTCGTGCCAGCACTGCCGCCAGGGCCGGTCGAAGAGACACCACAGGACGTTCAGGACACCGAGGACGAGGAGTCCGAGCACGCTGTAGACGAGCCAGCGGCGCAGGGCCGCGCCGAACGTCGGCGGCTCGTGCGCCTCGATGTCCCGCACCTGGAGACCGCAGAGCTTCTTGCCGAGCGTGCGGCCCCACTTGGCCGTGGGCAGTGCCTCGTACAGCACGCCGAGGACGAGGAGGGCGCCGAGCGCGATCCCGAAGTTGAGCGAGGTGGTGCCGTCCAGGAGCCAGACCTGGACGGTGACACCGGACTGCTTGGCCGCCTCGATCTTGGCGTCGATGTGGTCGAGCGCCGCCATGACGAAGGGGAAGGACGCGCCGCCGGCGAGCGCGCCGAGGACGAGGGTGTCGATGAACCGGGCTACCAGGCGCTTGCCGAGGCCGGCCGGGCGAGCGGCGGCCTGGGCACGGGCGGCCTGGAGGAACGGGTCCTCGACGGGCGGCTTCCAGGGCAGGACCGGCTGCTCCTGGTCGGTGGCCTGCGGGGTCTGCTGGGCCTGCGGGGTGTGCTGCGCCTGCGGGGTCTGCTGGTGTGCCGCCGGGGCCGGGGCCGCCGCGGGCTGCGCCAGCTGGTGGACCTGCTGGGGCCACGAGGGGGCCCCGCCGCCGGGACCCGCGGTGACGGGGGCGGGTGCGGAGGCGGCCGGGGAGGGGCCGGGGGTCTGCGCCTGGGGCTGGGGCTGTCCGGGCACGTGCGGGAGGGGAGCCGGGGAGGGCTGCGCGGGCTGCGCCCCGCCTCCCTGAGGGGCCCTGAGGGCCTGCGGTCCCTGCGGCATGTGCGCGTCACGCGTGCCTTGCGGGCCCTGCGGACTCTGGGCGTTCTGCGGGCTCTGGGCGCTCTGCGGGGAGGCCGGTGCGCCCTGCGGGGAGGCCGGTGCGCCCTGCGACGGGAGCGCCCGGATCGTCATCGTGCCCTCCGGCACGGGCGTCTGACCCTCCGTCTTCGTCTGCCGTACGCCGGGCAGCGCGCCGCCCGTCGGGTCGGCGGCGGACGCCGGAGTCACCGGCATCCCGCCCAGCCGGGCCTGCGGACCGGACGGCCCGGCCGGCTTCGGCTCGGGGTCCGCGGCGCGGGCGGCGGCGACCCGGGGATCCTGCGCCGCCTGCTCGGTCTCGGGCGCACCCCAGGAGACCCTGCGGTCCCGGTCACCGCCGAAGCCGGTCTGCCGCGAGACGTCCGCCTGCCATGCCGAGGCCGGCTCGGGCGCGGCGGGATCCTCGTCGAGGAAGACGGGTCCCGTCTCCTCCACGGCGGGCACGGGGGCCTGCGAGGAGACGACGGGCGCCGGCGAGGAGACCACGGGCGCGGGCGAGGGGTTCGGGGCCAGGGCCGGACCCGGCGGCATCGCCGAGACCGGAGCCGCCGGCGGGAGTTCACCCTCACGGGGGGCCGGCCTGCTCGTCCCGGGCACCCAGGCGCCCCCGTTCCAGTACCGGATGTATCCGGGAATGGAGGGGTCCGGGTAGTACCCGGCCTGCGGTACCTCCCCGCCGGCTCCAGGAGGAGTAGCCACTGCCCCGACTCCGTTCCGTGACGACGCTTCTACGACCTCGGACCCACGGGCCCAAGGAGGACAGTAACGAAGAACGGCGCCACAAGAAGAAAGAGGCCGCGAGAAACCCGCCTTCGAGCGACATACCCACAGAACCCGCCACTCACCGTCACGCTCGGGCCGACGGTCCCGTCCGAGACTCCCGAAAAAACTTCTCCGAAGTCGCGTAATGGCGGGCCGCCGCCGCGCTCTCTCCCCGTGTGGGCCCGCCCCGGGCCCCGGACAGGGAGAGGACGTCAGCCATGCAGAACACCGAGAACACCGTCGTGGAGCGCGAGCTGGAGCTGAAGCTGGTGCTGTCGCCCGAGCGCTCCATCCCCGTCCCGGCGCGGCTCGCCTACCGCACCGACGACCCGTACGCCGTGCACATCACGTTCCACGTCGGCTCGGAGTACCCCGTCAACTGGACGTTCGCCCGCGAGTTGCTCGTCGAGGGCGTCTTCCGGCCCTGCGGCAACGGCGACGTCCGGATCTGGCCCACCAAGGTCGACGGCCACGACGTCGTCCTGATGGCGCTCTCCTCCCCCGACGGCGACGCGCTGCTGGAGGCGCCCTCCGCGCAGGTCTCCGCCTGGCTGGAGCGGACCCTGCGCGCCGTCCCGCCGGGCACCGAGTCCGAGCAGCTCGGTATCGACGACGGGCTCGCCGAGCTGCTCGCCACCACCTCGGTCGCCGACGACCTCTGGCTGCACGACCCGTGGCCGTCGGACGAGTCGCAGGACGGTGAGGCGTGAGGTGAGGAGTGAGGTACGGCGCGAGGTACGGCGTGAACGGAGCGGCGAAGAGATCAGAAGAGCTTTCCGGGGTTCAGGATCCCGAGCGGGTCGAAGGTCCGCTTGATGCCCTGCTGCAGCTCCACGCCCACCGGCCCCAACTCCTGCGCCAGCCAGTCCTTCTTCAGGGTGCCCACGCCGTGCTCGCCGGTGATCGTGCCGCCCAGTTCGAGCCCGAGCGCCATGATCTCGTCGAAGGACTCCCGCGCCCGCCGCGACTCGTCCTCGTCCGCGTGGTCGAAGCAGACGACGGGGTGGGTGTTCCCGTCGCCCGCGTGCGCGCAGACGCCGATGGTCAGGTCGTACTTCTCGGCGATGGCGGCCGTCCCGTCGAGCATCGCGGCCAGTTTCGTCCGCGGTACGCAGACGTCGTCGATCATCGTCGCGGACTTGATCGTCTCCAGGGCGGTCAGGGAGAGCCGGCGCGCCTGGAGGAGGAGATCGGACTCGGCCGCGGACTCGGCCGGTACGACCTCGGTGGCCCCGGCCGCCCTGCACAGCTCGCCCACGGCGGCCAGATCGGCCGCGGGGTCGGGGGTGTCGAAGGCACACAGGAGCAGCGCTTCGGTGGTGTTGGGCAGCCCCATGTTCGCCATCGTGTTGACGGCGCGGATGGTGGTGCCGTCCATCAGCTCCAGCAGGGACGGCGTATGGCCGCGCTCCATGATCGCGCAGACGGCCTCGCAGGCGGCCGCCGAAGAGGGGAACTCGGCGGCGAGCGCGAGCTGCTGGGGCGGCTGCGGGCGGAGCGCGAGGGTCGCGCCGACGATGATGCCGAGGCTGCCCTCCGAGCCGACGAAGAGCCGGGTCAGGTCGTATCCGGCGACGCCCTTGGCGGTGCGGCGGCCGGTGGAGAGCAGCCGCCCGTCGGCGAGGACGACGTCGAGGCCGAGGACGTACTCCGCCGTCACCCCGTACTTCACACAGCACAGGCCGCCGGACGCGGTGCCGATGTTCCCGCCGATGGTGCACGTCTCCCAGCTGGAGGGGTCCGGCGGGTAGGAGAGGCCGTGCTCGTTGACCGCGCGGGACAGGACGGCGTTGACCACGCCGGGTTCCACGACCGCGATCCGGTCGACCGGGTTGATCTCCAGGATCCGGTCCATCCTGACCAGCGAGAGCACGATGCAGCCCTCGGAGGCGTTGGCGGCGCCGGACAGGCCGGTGCGCGCGCCCTGGGGGACGACCGGGACGCGCAGCGCGGTCGCGGTGCGCATGACGTGCTGGACCTGCTCGACGGTGCGTGGGAGCACGACGGCCGCGGGGGTACCGGCCGTGCAGAAGCTCGCCATGTCGTGGGTGTAGGAGGCGGTGACGTCCGGGTCGGTGATCAGCGCCTCTGCGGGCAGACCCGCGCGCAGGTCCGCGTGGAGCCGCGTCAGAAGATCGTCCATGCGTCCAGCCTGGCACCCGGGGCCATCGGTGTGAACCCGCCGTCGTGGTCCTTCGTGTGCTCTTCGTACAGGCGCACAGTGAGCGGCATGAAGACGGAGAACGTGTCGAGAGCGGTCCTGGCCGCGGGGGTGGGTGCGGTGCTCGCGGCGACGGCGCTGCTGTACGCCCCCGATCTCGCACCCGGTCTGTTCGGCGACGGGAAGCGGCCCGCCCCCGGTCCCGCGGAGCGTGCGGTGATCGCGGCGAACGCCGGGGCGCAGGCCTCGCTGCCCGACCTGGGAGCGCTGATCGGCGACCGTGAGAAGTGGCTCGAGGACCATCCGGCGGACGAGGCGTCGTGGGCCGTGCTCGGGGCGGCGTACACCGAGCGGGGCGTGCGGCTCGGCGACGTGACGTACTACCCGCGGGCCGAGCGCGCCCTGAAGCGTTCCCTGGAGGTACGGCCCGCCTCGCGCGGGAACCTCGACGCGCAGCTGGGGCTCGGCGCCCTGGCCAACGCGCGGGGCGACTGGCGGACGGCCAGGACCTGGGGCGAGGCGGTGCGCGCGAAGGCCCCGAAGCGCTGGCCGGTGTACCCGGTGCTGATCGACGCGTACAACGGGCTCGGCGACTACAAGTCCGCCCAGCAGGCCCTTGCGGCCCTGGAGGAGCTGCACTCGGGTGCGGCGGTGAGCACGAGGGTCGCGCAGGGGTACCGCAACCGGGGCTGGCGCGAGGACGCGGCGGTGGCGGCGCTCGACGCGGTGGCGCGGGCGGAGACCGGCGCGGAGAAGGCGGCGGCGTACGCGCGGCTCGGGGATCTGGCGTGGGAGCGGGGCGAGCCGGAGGAGGCGGTGACCCAGTACGGGTCGGCCCTGCGTCTCGTCAGGGACCACGGGCCCTCGCTGGCGGGACGGGCCCGGGCGCTCGCGGCGCTGCACCGCACGGACGAGGCGATGCTCGACTACCGGGCGGCGCTCGCGCGGCTGCCCCGGCCGGAGTACGTCCTGGAGGCGGGCGAGCTCTACGAGTCGCTGGGCCTGGACGGCGAGGCGCACGCGCAGTACGAGCTGCTGCGGTCGGGCTCCTGGCCCGGCGGGGTGGTCGTCCTCGGCCTGTTCGAGGCGGACCACGGCGACGCGGCGGCGGCGGTGCGGACGCTGAGGGCGGAGTGGGCGCGCGGGCACCGGTCGGTGCAGATGGCGGACGCGCTGGGGTGGGCGCTCTTCCGGGCCGGGGAGCCGAAGGAGGCTCTGGAGTACGCGAGGAGGGCGACGGACGAGGGGCTGCGCAGCGCGCTCTTCGCGTACCACCGGGGGGAGATCGAGCGGGCGGTGGAGGAGTACGGGCCGGCGCGTCGGCATCTGACGGAGGCGCTGCGGATCAATCCGGAGTTCTCGCCGCTGCTGGCACCGAGGGCGAGGCAGTCGGTCCGCGAACTGGGCGACCCCCCGGACACCCTCCCGGAAGAACTCCGCGAGGCCCCTCCGGAGCCCCCGAAGGCGCAGACGGCTGCAACAGCCCCCGTTGCCGGCAATCGTTCCGCAGGGCGGACCGGGTCGGCCGAACCCACGACGGCGCCGCACCCTTAGCTTGACGTTTAACGTTTCAGGCTGAACAACGCCTCAATCCCCCAACGGCCTGGGGGCCGGGGCTCGGAGTCCCTGGATCAGTTGGTTTTGCCGATAGTGCTGCGGGCCGCGAGGCGGAAGTCCTTGACGGCTTCGTAAAGGGTCCGCTCTCGTTCGGCGGCAAGGGCGAGGTCTTCGGCCTTGTGGGTGGTGTTTCCGGCGTGGGCGTTCTCGGCCATCCGTCGCATGACGTGTGAGAGGTCGCCGGAGGCGACGGTGACGCGTTCCGCGACTTCCGCGAGAAGTGCCGGCCCTTCGAGGATGACGATTTCGCAGGCGCGGTGGACCTCGCGGGCCAGGGTGATGAAGCGGCCTGTCTTCTCGTCGATGTCGGGCAGGTCGGGTTGGTCCGAACGCAGCGCGTCAAGGACGGCGTCCATGGCGATGTCGCGGTCGTGGAGAGCGCTGAGGTAGCCGGCGTATGCGTCGCGGCGATGCTGGCGACTCCATTGCGCGTGCTGGGACCGTGCCTGAGCACGGCCGTTGACGATTGCGGCCCCGAGGGTGGTGGCGGAGCCGACGGCGGCGCCCAGCAACGCGGCAAGTCCTGAGTCCATGAGCCCTAGTCTGCCGTTCTTGCTGTTCATCCAGTTCGCCGGGGCTTCGTCCCCTTCTTGTGACTCCGGCGTGCGCTGTCCGACGAGGATGCACCGGGAGCCTGGGCCCGGGAAGGGCACCGTCCCGTGTGCCCCCCGTCCCGCCCCAGCGGGGGGATTGCCCACACGGTAGACGGGGCCGCGGCGCTCCGGCGCCTCCCCCGCGGGCGCCGGAGCGCGCGAGACGGGCCCGGGGCAGACACCCGCCCGGGCCCGCCGGTCTTCGCGGACTACAGGTTCCCGCGCTTCTCCTGCTCCCGCTCGATCGCCTCGAACAGCGCCTTGAAGTTGCCCTTGCCGAATCCCATCGAGCCGTGACGCTCGATCATCTCGAAGAAGACGGTCGGACGGTCCTGGACCGGCTTCGTGAAGATCTGCAGCAGGTACCCGTCCTCGTCGCGGTCGACGAGGATCTTCAGCTCACGCAGGGTCTCCACCGGCACGCGCGTCTCGCCGGCCCACTCGCCGAGCGTGTCGTAGTAGGAGTCCGGGGTGTCGAGGAACTGGACACCGGCGGCGCGCATGGAGCGGACCGTCGCGACGATGTCGTTGGTGGCCAGCGCGATGTGCTGGACGCCCGCGCCGCCGTAGAACTCCAGGTACTCGTCGATCTGCGACTTCTTCTTCGCGATCGCCGGCTCGTTGATCGGGAACTTCACCTTGAGGGTGCCGTCCGCGACGACCTTCGACATCAGGGCCGAGTACTCGGTCGCGATGTCGTCGCCCACGAACTCCTTCATGTTCGTGAAGCCCATGACCTTGTTGTAGAAGCCGACCCAGTCGTTCATCTTGCCGAGCTCGACGTTGCCGACGCAGTGGTCGATGGCCTGGAAGGTGCGCTTGGCCGGCGGCTCGACGATGGGGGCGGCGGCGACGAAGCCCGGCAGGTAGGGGCCGTCGTAGCCGGAGCGCTCGACGAGGGTGTGGCGGGTCTGGCCGTACGTCGCGATGGCGGCGAGGACGACGGTGCCGTTCTCGTCCTTCACCTCGTACGGCTCGGTGATTCCGGTGGCGCCGTGCTCGACGGCGTAGGCGTACGCGGCGCGCGCGTCGGGCACCTCGATCGCCAGGTCGACGACGCCGTCACCGTGCTCGGCGACGTGCTCGACGAGGAAGCGGCCCCAGTCGGTGGAGGCCTTGATGACGGAGGTGAACACGAAGCGGGCGGCGCCGTTCGTCAGGACGTAGCTGGCGGTCTCGCGGCTGCCGTTCTCCGGTCCGGAGTAGGCGACGAGCTTCATGCCGAAGGCCGTGGAGTAGTAGTGCGCGGCCTGCTTGGCGTTGCCGACGGCGAAGACGACCGCGTCCATTCCCTTCACGGGGAAGGGATCGGCCTGCCGCGCCGTGGAAGGGGAGTGATCGATGGTCTCAGTCATGACGGCAGAGTCCCGCCGATCGGCAAGCTGCGCAATAGTTCGCCGAGCGGCTGGGCAATCTGTACAGCCGCAGGTCAGTATGGCCGGGGGACTTGTACAGGATGACCATGAGGAGGCCTCTGTGGCGATCGATCATCTGGACGGCCGGCTGATCGTGCTTCTCGCACGCGAGCCGCGGATCGGGGTGCTGGAGGCGTCGCGCCGGCTGGGCGTGGCGCGCGGCACGGTGCAGGCGCGTCTGGACCGTCTTCAGGCGCAGGGGGTGATCCGCGGCTTCGGCCCGCAGGTCGATCCGGCGGCGCTCGGCTATCCGGTGACCGCGTTCGCGACGCTGGAGATCAAGCAGGGGCAGGGGCCGGACGTACGGGAGCACCTGGCGACCGTGCCCGAGGTGCTGGAACTGCACACGACGACGGGGCACGGCGACATGCTCTGCCGGCTGGTGGCGCGCTCCAACGCGGACCTCCAGCGGGTGATCGACCGGGTCGTCGGCATCGAGGGGATCATGCGGGCCTCCACGGCGATCGTGATGGAGAACCCCGTACCGCTGCGGATCATCCCGCTGGTGGAACAGGCGGCGGAGGACGGGCCGCTGTAGCCGCCTCCCTGCCCCTCACCGTCTTCCAAAGAAGTAGTTGCAAAGAACCTCTTGCAAGCCTTTCTTTGCAACTCTACTGTTGAGCCATGCCCGAGCCCGAGAAGCCCAGGAAGCCCGAGAGCCGCACACTCGACCCGCGCTCGCTGCGCGGGCTGGCCCACCCGCTCCGGATCCAGCTGCTGCGCGCCCTGCGCCACCACGGCCCCGCCACCGCCTCGCAACTCGCCGAGCGGCTCGGCGAGTCCAGCGGCGCGACCAGCTACCACCTCCGCCAGCTCGCGGCGCACGGCTTCGTCGAGGACGACCCGACGCGCGGGAAGGGGCGGGAGCGGTGGTGGAAGGCGGCCGTGCAGGGCACGACGTTCGACGAGTCGCTCTACCACGACCCGGACCCCGAGGTCAGGGGCGCCGTCGAGGTCTACCTCCACGAGATCGCGACCATCCACACCCAGGAGCTCAACACCTGGCTCGGCACCCGGCAGGAATGGGACGAGAGCTGGCTCGGCGCCTCCGACATGAGCGACTTCACCCTCCGCCTTCCGCCGGAGCGGCTGCGCGAACTCAGCGAGAAGATCCACGAGTTGATCGGCTCCTACAGCGAGGGCGCCGGCCCCGACACCCCGGGCGCCGCCCGCGTACGGATGCACCTGCACGCGTTCCCCCAGTACGAGAACTGAGAAGGGACCACGAGACCATGCACTCCGACATCCACCTCCGGCTCCACCACCTCGACGCGGCCGAACTCCACAGGGCCGCCGCCGAAGCCCTCCCCCACGTCCCGGTCCGCACGCAACTGGGCTGGGCACTGGTCACGTGGGGACTCCGGCTCGCCGTTCCCGCCCATCCCGCCACCGCCTGCCGGAAACCGCTCGCCGTATGAGCACCCCGGGGGGACGTGCTCCACTGGCCACCGTCCTGGCCGCCAACGCCATCTCCGTCACCGGCAATTCACTCACCCTCATCGGCGTCCCGTGGTTCGCGCTCGACACCACGGGCAGCCCCGGAAAGGCGGGGCTCGTCGCCTTCTGCGCGGCCCTGCCCGTCGTCGTCTCCGCGATCGTCGGCGGCCCGGTCGTCGACCGGATCGGCCGCCGCCGGGTCAGCGTCGCCTCCGACCTCGTCTGCGCCCTCGCGCTGGCCGCGATCCCGCTCCTCCACCGCGCCGGTGTGCTCCAGTTCTGGATGCTGTGCGCGCTGATGGCCGTGACCGGCCTCTTCCACGCTCCGGGCGAGACCGCCCGCTCCGTCCTCATCCCCGATCTCGCCGACCACGCCGGTACCCCGCTCTCGCGCGCCGCGAGCCTCTTCGACGCCGTCTCGCGGGGCGCCCGGATGGCCGGAGCCGCCCTCGCCGGCGTGCTCGTCGCGGTCCTCGGCGCCGACACCGTCCTGATCATCGACGCCGCCACCTTCGGGCTCTCCGCCCTGCTGATCCTCGTCGGCCTCCGGGGACTGCCGGCCGCGGCGCCGCTGCGGGACCCGGTCCCCTTCTCGCCCGCCCGCTACCGGGCCGATCTGCGCGAGGGCTACACCTTCGTCCTCCGGTCCCGGCTGATCCTCGGCATCGTCCTGATGGTGATGGTCACCAACGGTCTCGGCCAGGGCTGGATCGCGGTGCTGCTCCCCGTCCACGCCCGGGAGAACCTCGGCGGCCCCGCCGCCCTCGGCCTGCTCGTCTCCGTCTTCGGCGGCTGCGCTCTGCTGGGAGCGCTGGCGTACGGGGCGGTCGGCCACCGCTTCCCGCGCCGGGCGGTCCTCATCGCGGGCTTCCTGCTCTGCGGCGCACCGCCGTTCACCGTGGCCGCCCTCACCGACACCACGCTGCCGCTGCTCGTCACCATGGCGGCGGGCGGGTTCGGGGCCGGTGTGCTGAACCCGATCCTGACGACGGTGATGTACGAGGTGATCCCGGACGGGCTGCGCAGCCGGGTCTCCGGCGTGACCACGGCGGGGGTGCTCCTGGCGACGCCGCTCGGGGGCCTCGCCGCCGGGCAGCTCGTCGAGGGGACCGGTCTGGTGACCGCGCTGCTCACGCTCGCCGGGGTCTACTTCCTGGCCACGCTCGCGCCGATGGTCTTCCCGTCCTGGCGCACGATGGAGGCACCGGCGAAGGACGGACGGGTCAGCAGCTCCGGACCTTCGCTTCCTGGCCCTGCTCCAGCGCCCGGAGCGACGCCACGGCGTCGGTGAGCGTCGAGACGGGGATCAGCCGCATCCCCTCCGGCAGCTCGGCCTGGGCGTCGGAGCACTCCGCCTCGGGCACGAGGAAGACGCTCGCCCCGTCGCGCGCCGCGGCCTGGGTCTTCAGCGACACCCCGCCGACGGCGCCGACCGTGCCGTCCGGCTCGATCGTGCCCGTACCGGCGACGGTCCGGCCGCCGGTGAGGTCTCCGTCGGCGCCGTAGCCGTCGAGCTTGTCGACGATCCCGAGGGAGAAGAGGAATCCTGCGCTCGGCCCGCCGATGTCGGCGAGGTGGAGCGTGACCTTCACGTCCTTCGGGTCGAGCTTCAGATAGCCGAGGGCGGCCAGGGTGGCGGCGTCCTGCGACTCCTTCATCTCACCCAGGTTGTGCTCCTCCACCTCGGCGTCCGACTTGCCCGGCGGGTAGACGGAGTCGCGCGGCAGCACGGCCTGGTCCGTACGGAACCAGGCGTCGGCGATGTCGGCGAAGTCGTTGTCGACGCTCGGTCCGGTGGCCACGATCGTGGTCATCAGCAGCTCGCCCTCGGTGTCCCGGACGGGTGCCCCGCTGATCGTGATCACCTGACGCCCGTCGACCGACCCGAGCACGTCGGCGGTCGTTCCGGGCGAGGCGATGGCGTACGGCAGCGGCGCGAGCCCGACGGCGGCGAGGAGCGCGGCGACGGGCAGGGCGCAGAGGGCGAGCGCACGGGTACGCGTGAGACTGGTGAGCACGCCCCCAATCTACTGGGCGCCCGCCGGCACCCGACGGCCGAAGAACCCCCGCACCTGGTGACGCACGGCACGCACGGCCTCCCGCGCCCCGATCGCGCCGACGAGCCGGATCCGGTCGGCCGAGCCGATCAGCCCGGCGGCCTGGAGCTGGGGCACGAGCGCCGCGTAGTCGGTGAACACCCCGTGCGCCGCGTCGTCGAGCTGCCGTCGGCGGACCCGCCCCCCGGACCGTGCGAGCACCGCGTCCCAGGAGCGGTCGAGCCGGGCGTCGCGGTACCCGTCGGTGCCGAGCAGGAGCAGCGGCCGGTCGACGCCGTAAAGGGCCACGGGGAAGAGCGTGCCGTCCACCTGGTCCAGATACCCCTCCAGGTTCACGGCGGCGGCGAGCCTGGGGTCGTCGTAGAGGGCCTGCGCGGCGGCGGTGCCGCCCGCGGAGTGCCCGTAGATCCCGACCCGTTCCAGGTCGAGCGCGCGGCCGAGGGGCCCTCCCAGGGCTTCGAGCCGGTCGAGGACGAGACGGAGGTCCGCGAGCCGGGTGTCGATCATCGTGCGGAACTGCTCGGCGGTGGGCGGTCCGAGGAGGACCGTCTGCCGCACCCGGTCACGCCCCGGCCGCGGGCCGGGGAACTCCACCTGGCCGGCGTCGCCGGGGTGGTCGACGGTGACGACCACCCAGCCGTGACTGGCCAGCTCCTCCGCGAGCGAGGTGCCCATGGAGCGGGCCTCGCCGCCACCGGGGCTGTAGAGCAGCACGGGCCATCGGCCGGGCAGGACGGGGGCGCCGACGTGGGAGTGCGTACGGGTGGCCGCCCAGTCCACGCCGGCCTGGGGCAGCCCGTGGACGGCGTGGGCGAGGAAGGCGAAGAGTTCGGCCTCGCCCGAAGTCAGCTGCGGCGCGCGCGGGTATCCGCGGACCGTGCGGGCGGGGTGGAGGACGGTGACCATCACCTCCCGCACGCCGATCGCGGGCTCCCAGGGGTCGTTGCGGGAGGGGTCGACGAGGTGGAGGGTCGTGGCGCCGATCCGGTACGGGCCGGTGGGCGCGGGCAGCCGAAGCGCGAGCGCGGAGGCGGCGGAGTCGGGCGCGGAGGCGGCGGAGGCGGGCGCGGAGGCGCGGGCGGTGCCCGGCGCGAGCGCGAGCGCGGCGGCGAGGATGCCCGCTCGGGTGACGGTCCGTCGGGTCGGAGAGGTCGCTCGGGAAGGGGTCATGCGGACAGGCTGGCGCGGGGAGGGGGCTTCGGACGAAGGTTGAGGCTGTGATCGAAAGGCTTGCGGGGAGCGCGGAATGAGGCGACGGCGTTGACACGGATCCGGTTCACGGCCGAGGACCTGGCCCGGGTGCGGTTCGCCGCCCGGCCGGCCCCTCTGCCGGAGCTGAACGCGGCCTTCATGATGCTGTTCGCGGGCGGCGGCGAGCTGCTCCACGGCCGTTGGCGACGGCGGGTGCTGCGGTCCCTGCCGGACGCCGTGGCCCCGCTCGCGGACCTCGTTCCCGGCGGCGATCCCCCACTCTTCCTCGACGTGCTCGGCGAGACTCCGGCCGAGGGCCTGGACCTGGTGGAGGCGGCTCCGGCGGAGCTGGTGCGATCCGAGCTGGAGCGGGTCTACGCCGGTCGTCCCGCCCCGCGCTGGATCCGCGAGCTCCACGCGGGCGGGAAGGACGCCGGGCGTGTGCTGCGCCGGGCCCAGCGGGCGGCGTACGAGACGGTCGTGGCACCGGTGTGGCCGCTGGTGCAGGACCAGCACCGTGCGGAGTTCGCCCGGCACGCGCTGACGGTCGCCGAGCACGGGATCGGCGCCGCCCTGGAGGTCCTGGTCCCCGGCACCCGGCTGCATGACGGAGTCTGGGAATGGCCGGCGGTGTCCGCCTCTCCGGCAGCCGAGCGGGAGATCCGCCTCGCAGGGCGTGGCCTCGTCCTCCTGCCGACCTTCCACTGGACCGGCCGGCCGCTCGTCCAGGACCGGCCGGACCGGCCGGTGGTCGTGACGTACGCGGCGGGCCCCGGGCTGCCGCTCACTCCGGACATCGCACCTGGCACGGAGGAGTCCCTGGCGACCGTCCTGGGCCGCACCCGCCTCGAACTCCTCCGGGCCCTCAGCGCGCCGCACACGACGACATCGCTGGCCCGCCGTCTGGGCGTCAGCAACGCGACGGCCTCGGCCCACGCCTCGGCGCTGCGAGGGGCGGGCCTGGTCACGACGGCACGGGCGGGCAGAGCGGTGGCACACCGCAGAACGGCACTGGGCGACCTGCTGCTGGCTCCCGCGGCGGGCACAGGCCCCGGCGCACCCTAGCGCCCTAGCGCGGGAGCGCGGGAGCGCCCTGACACAGGGGCGTCCCGACACAGGGGCGTCCCGATGCAGGCGCGCCCCGACTCAGGCGCGCCCTGACCAAGGAGCGTCCTCACGCACGCGCGCCCCGACGCAGGGGCGTCCCGACGCAGGGGCGTCCCGATGCAGGCGCGCCCTGACCAAGGAGCGTCCTCACGCAGGCGCGCCCCGACTCAAGCGCGTCCCGACGCAGGGGCGTCCCGACGCAGGCGCGCCCCGACGCAGGCGCGGCCCGACGCAGGCGCGCCCCGACCCAGGAGCGTCCTCACGCAGGCGCGCCCCGGCTCAGGCGCGCCCTGACGCAGAGGCGCCCTGACCCAGGAGCGTCCTCACGCAGGCGCGCCCCGACTCAAGCGCGTCCCGACGCAGGGGCGTCCCGACTCAGGCGCGCCCCGACTCAGAGGCACCCCGACTCAGAGGCGTCCCCCCGCACGCGTGCCCCGACGTGGGCGCGCCCTAGCGCAGGGCGTCGGCGACCTCGCGGGCCGCGTCGACCACCCTCGGGCCCACCCGTTCCGGGACCGCGTCCGCGAGCATCACGACGCCCACGCTGCCCTCGATGCCGGTGATGCCGACCAGCGGGGCCGCGGCACCGCTCGCGCCCGCCTCCAGCTCGCCGTGGGTCAGCGTGAACCCCGGCTCGATCAGGCTGCCCTGCCGGGCCGCGAGGATGGCGCGGCCCGCCGCGCCCCGGTCCAGCGGGTGCCGGAACCCGGCCCGGTAGGCCACGTGGTAGTCGGTCCAGGTCGGCTCGACGACGGCGACCGCCAGCGCCTCCGCCCCGTCCACGAGGGTGAGATGGGCCGTCGCGCCTATGTCCTCGGCCAGGGAACGCAGCGCGGGCAGCGCCGCCTCCCGTACGAGCGGATGGACCTGGCGGCCGAGGCGGAGCACGCCGAGGCCCACCCGGGCGCGACCGCCCAGGTCGCGGCGTACGAGCGCGTGCTGTTCGAGTGTGGCGAGCAGACGGTAGACGACGGTCCTGTTGACCCCGAGTCGGTTGGACAACTCGGTGACGGTCAGGCCGTGGTCGGTGTCGGCGAGCAGTTTGAGGACTCTGAGTCCCCGGTCGAGCGTCTGGGAGGTTTCCGCGGTCACGACGCCCTCTCCTTCGGAGTGAGTGACGGCGGACCTTCAAACGAGAGCAGCGGCGCCGGTCCCGCGGCGACGCACGTCAGAGGCCGCCGGCAGGCCATGCGCACCGGCTGCGCTCCGCGGCGGCGCTGCCACGGGGCGTTTGCATTGCGGGGACAGTAGCGAGCCACTCCGCTCAGCGGAAGACCTCGTCCAGAATCCGGGCGCGAGCGGCTGAATACCGCCGGTCGGCGCGTGGCGGTGTGCGGTCCCGTCCGCTCAGCGGTGCACGACCGTCCTGAGCGACGCGGGACCGTCCGCTCAGCGGCACACGGGCCCGCCCGGAGGGGCGGACGACCGTGCGCTCGGCGGCACACGGACCGTCCTGAAGCGGCGCGCGCACGGCCCGTCCGAGCGGCACACGGCTGCCCGTCCGCTCACCTTCGTACGAGTGCCGGCGTCTGCGGGTTCAGCGCATCCGGGTGGCCCACTCCTGGACCTTCTTGATCCGCTCGCGGATCTGCCCGGCGGTCGCCTCCGCGCTGGGCGGGCCACCGCACACCCGCCGCAGCTCGGTGTGGATCACGCCATGGGGCTTGCCGCTCTGGTGAACGTACGCACCGACCATCGTGTTGAGCTGTTTCCTCAGCTCAAGAAGCTCCTTGTGGGAAACGACGGGCCGCCGCTCGGCCGGAAGCTCCAACAGGTCAGCCTCGGTGTCCGGCTTCTTGCGGCTGTGCGCGATCTGCCGGGCCTGCCTCTTCTGGAGGAGCAGCTGCACCTGGTCGGGTTCGAGGAGGCCGGGGATGCCGAGGTAGTCCTGTTCCTCCTCGCTGCCCGGGTGGGCCTGCATGCCGAACTCGGCGCCGTCGTAGAGCACGCGGTCGAAGACGGCGTCGGACTCCAGCGCCTCGAAGGGCAGCATGTCCTGCTCGCCGGTGTCCTCGTCCTGCTGCTTCTCGGCCTCCGCCATCTCCTTCTCGGACTCGGCGTACGGGTCCTCCTCGCCGTCCTTCTTCGGCTTGTCGAGGACGTGGTCGCGCTCGACCTCCATCTCGTTGGCGAAGCCGAGGAGGTTGGGGATCGTGGGAAGGAACACGGAGGCCGTCTCGCCGCGCCTGCGGGAACGTACGAAACGTCCGACGGCCTGGGCGAAGAAGAGCGGGGTCGAGATGGTCGTCGCGTACACGCCCACGGCGAGGCGGGGGACGTCGACGCCCTCGGACACCATGCGGACGGCGACCATCCAGCGTTCGTTGTTCTCGCTGAACTCGTCGATCCGCTTGGAGGCGGCGGCCTCGTCGGAGAGGACGACGGTGGCCTTCGTACCGGTGATCTCGCGGATGAGCTTGGCGTAGGCGCGAGCGGAGTCCTGGTCGGAGGCGATGACGAGGCCGCCGGCGTCGGGGATGCCCTTGCGAACCTCGGTGAGGCGCTGGTCCGCGGCGCGCAGGACGTTCGGCATCCAGTCGCCGCGGGGGTCGAGCGCGGTGCGCCAGGCCTGGGAGACGGCGTCCTTGGTCATGGGCTCGCCGAGGCGGGCGGCGATCTCGTCGCCGGCCTTGGTGCGCCAGCGCATGTTGCCGCTGTAGGAGAGGAAGATCACGGGCCGGACGACACCGTCGCCGAGGGCGTTGCCGTAGCCGTAGGTGTAGTCGGCGGACGACCGCCGGATGCCGTCGTTCCCCTCCTCGTACGTGACGAAGGGGATGGGGTTGGTGTCGGAACGGAAGGGCGTACCGGTCAGGGCGAGGCGGCGGGTCGCCGGGTCGAACGCCTCCAGGCAGGCCTCGCCCCAGGACTTCGAGTCACCGGCGTGGTGGATCTCGTCGAGGATGACGAGGGTCTTGCGCTGCTCGCAGCGGTTGCGGTGGAGCATGGGGCGTACGCCGACACCTGCGTAGGTGATCGCGACGCCGTGGTACTCCTTGCTGAGCGGCCCGGCGCTGTAGTCGGGGTCGAGCTTGATCCCTATCCGTGCGGCGGCGGCCGCCCACTGCTT
This sequence comes from Streptomyces sp. NPDC013457, assembly GCF_043089925.1. Taxonomy (NCBI): domain Bacteria; kingdom Bacillati; phylum Actinomycetota; class Actinomycetes; order Kitasatosporales; family Streptomycetaceae; genus Streptomyces; species Streptomyces sp. NPDC013457. Next base: position 81,224 of record NZ_JBICBL010000002.1, on the reverse strand, counting down.
CTTCAGGTGCTCCGTGGGGGCGACGACCGTGACCTGCTGCACGACGTGGTGGTGCAGCAGCCAGGACGCGAGGGTCAGCGCGAAGGTGGTCTTTCCGGCGCCGGGCGTCGCGACCGCGAGGAAGTCGCGCGGCTGCTCCTGGATGTACTTCTCCATGGCACCCTGCTGCCAGGCTCGCAGCTTGTTGGCGGTGCCCCAGGGGGCCCGCCCGGGGAAGGCGGGAGAGAGGTGATGGGAGGAGGTGGCGGTGGTAGTCACGGTCTCCGGTTCGACGCTCGTCCAGATATGACAACCGGGCCACCTTACCGGCGGCCCGGCCGGAACCTCGTACGAACGCCCCGGGGTCCGGCCGGGTGCGACTCAGCTCACGTCGCCTCGTGCAGACCGCGCAGCCGGCGCGCGATCAGGGTGACGTCCTCCAGATCGCCGGTGGCCACGTCGATGACGAGCTTGTACGCCTCGTCCTGGTCCACGTCGACCATCTCGGTGCCGTTGAAGTCGAGGAAGACGACCGTGCACATCCACGCCATGCGCTTGTTGCCGTCGACCAGCGGATGGTTCACCGCGAGCGACTGAAGCAACCCGGCAGCCTTCTCGAAGAGGTCGGTGTAGGCCTCGATCCCGAACATCTGGGACTGGGGCCGGTGCACCGCGGAACTGAGCAGCCCCAGGTCGCGCACGGCGATCTGCTGTCCCGCGCAGGCGAGCTCCGCGAGGTCCAGGACCTCCTGGACCGTCAGGTACTTCACCTACTCCCCCAGGCGCTTCAGCAGATCGGCATGGCGCACCGCGTACTTGGCGCCGAGCTTGCGAACGGCTTCACGGTCCGCCTCCTGCTCCAGGTAGCGGTCGATCGCCTGAAGCACTATGGCGTGCATGCTGCGGCCCTCCTCCTCAGCGCGGAGCTTGAGGGCCTCTTGCTGGTCGTCGCGGAGACGCAGGTTCATTGCCATACCAAAACGGTATCAGCTGTGGGGTCATCGTGATACCGGACGGTCACTCCCACTCGCGGGCACCGTCAAACGCCCGCCTTGGCCGCCCGCAGCCGGGTCGCGACCCAGGCCCCCGCCAGGGCCACCGCCGCCATCGGGAGGAAGACGGCCGCGAAGGCCACCGGGTGGCCCGCTCCGCCCGCGGTGACCGCGTGGCCGACCGCTCCTCCGCCCAGCGCCGCGAACGCCGCGCCGCCCACGGCGAGCAGCAGCACGTTCGACAGACCGTCCGAGATCTGCAGCGCCGCGGAGTTCGCGCCCGCCTCCTCCGGCGCGGAGAGCTTCAGGAGCAGCACGCTCGTGGAGGCGATCACCATGCCCATGCCCAGGCAGCCGTAGCCCCACGCGACCGCCACCACCCACACCGGGACCGCCTCGACCAGGACGGTCGGCGCCGTGCCGATCGCCGCCGCGACGAGCAGCATCCCGATCACGACGAGCCGTTCGCGGTACGGCTCCGTCCACGGCCGCGACTGGATCCACGACCCGAGCGCCCAGGTCGCCCCGCCGACCGCGAGCGACAGGCCGGCGAGCGTGGGGCTCATCCCCCGCTGGGTGACGAGCATGAGCGGTACGAAGGACTCCGCGGCGATGAAGGAGCCCGCCGCGATCCCCCGCAGCAGCACCACCGACGGCAGCCCCCGCGCGGCCCGGTAGGTTCCGCGCGGCAGCAGGCCGAGCACCGCCGGCACGAGCAGCGCCGCGCCCGCCACCGCCGGGAGGAGCGAGAGCCAGCGCAGCTCCTGACCGGCGTACTGGAGCAGCCCCGCGCCGGCCGAGATGCCGAGGGCGAGCCGGATCCGCCGGCGGTCGTACGGCGGGAGGGGCGCGGCCGGGTCGGCGGGACCGGAGGCGGTGCGGCGGATGGCGGGCAGGGCGAGGGCGAGGGCGGGGACGACGAGAACGGGGATCCCGACGAAGACCCAGCGCCAGCCCAGGTGCTCGGTGATCGTCCCGGAGGCGAGCGGACCGACGACGGACGGGATGACCCAGCTCGCCGCGAAGGCGGCCATGATCGCGGGTCGTAGCTGTTCGGAGTAGGCGCGGCTGACGATGACGTACAGCGCGACGATCACCAGCCCGCCGCCGAGGCCCTGGACGGCCCGTCCGGCGATGAAGAGCCACATCGTGCCGGCGGTCCCGGAGAGCAGCAGCCCGGCGGCGAAGGCGCTGATGCCGACGGCGAGCGGGGCGAGGGGCCCGCCGCGGTCGGACCACTGCCCGGAGAGGACCATGGCGAAGAGGCTGGTGGTGAAGTAGGCGGAGAAGGCGAAGGCGTAGAGCGGGATTCCGTTCAGCTCGCGCGCCGCGACCGGCATGGCCGTCCCGACAGCGGTCGCCTCGAAGGCGATGAGCAGGACGACGGAGACGATGCCGATGCTGAGCGCCCGGTGCTCGCGGTCGAGCACGGAACCGCCGTCCGGGGAGAGGACGGCGGCGGAGATGTCCGGAGCGACGCCGGGGTCGGCGTCACGGGGTTCGAGGGCGCTCATGGAGCCAGCGTAAGGGGCATAAAGCGGAATGGACCCTGTCCGGAGAAGGGTCTCGCCTGGTCCCTTGGTCGTAGGCCCGGCCCGGCGGCCGACCGCCGGAGCGGACGGCGGACCCGGCAGCGGACCGGGCAGCGGACCGGGCAGCGGACCCATCGCCGAACCGGTCAGCGGACCGGTCGGCGAACCGGCGGCGGACCGGCGGCGGACCGGCGGCGGATCGCCCACCGTGAACGCGGTATGGCAGTCGTGTTGCGGCCCCCGGGAATCCCTTGAGCCACGCCCGCCCCCGCCCTAGGTTCGAACTCGTCACCAACACGGCCGTGTGCCCGAGTGGTTCAGGGGCTCGCCTGCAAAGCGAGTTACGCGGGTTCAATTCCCGCCACGGCCTCTACCTGTCTGACCAGGAAGAACGAAAGGGCGGCACCCCGTCGGGGTGCCGCCCTTTCCGGCTGTCCGTCTCAGTTCCCGTCTCAGCTTAGGGATACGAGAGAGGAACCTGTGGCGCCCCGCACCGCAGGTATAAGGACAGCGGGAACTCTTCGGTGGTCAATTTTGCCAGTCGACGAGCGCCCTGGTGGCCGAGGCGAACGCCCGACCACCGGGCCACCCGGCCGAGCCGAAGCCCACCACCGGGCGCGGCCCGTGAGGCGCAGAACGAGCCCAGTCAGTCGGTGTCGCCCTTGGGCTTCGGCCATGCCTGTAGGGCGATGTGGGCAAGCCACAAGGTGCGCAGCTGAATCCGGTCCTCGTCCCAGCACTCGACCCAACGCTCGTTGCTCCACTTGTCCTGAAGCCCCTCCGGCGCGGAGAGCACTGACGAGGTCGTCAGCCGCAAAAGGCTGTGAGCACCCAGGCTGTCCTTCTTGTGAGGCCATTCCCGGTTACTCAACGACGGGTTGAGCTTCGTGGTGGTGAGCGTGAGATTGCCGAGCTGATGGACCGCCTCATGTCGCTTCTTCAAGGCCTCCTCGCTGTCAACGTCGTTCAGCGGCCAGTGCGTCTCCCATTTCTGCGGCAGAACATGCTCAATGTTCAGCCGGGAGTCCGCACTGGAAAGTGCCGGCGCGTGCTCGGTCTTCGGCGTCCGCAGGTGATTCTCCAGTCCGACCAGCAGAGCCTTCAACCGGGCACGGTAGGAACGACGGTAGAGATCGTTCGCGATCAGGGCTGCAAGGAACGTCCGGTCGTCAGGCCACAGCCGGGCGTCGGCCGTTTGATTCCGCAGGCTGCGCACGACGGCGTGACCGGCCCGAGCGGGATCGCTCTGCTGAGCATCGGCCAGTACCTGGACGAAGAGTCGGTTGTAGTCCTTCGTCGTCATCAGGCAGACGGCTCGCCGCATGAGAAAGGAGTCGATGGCGCGGGCCGCGATCGCTCGCTGGCCGTTCGGTACGTCGTCCGTCGCGTGCAGATAGAGCAGCACCGGCCACGGCGTCGTCGTCATGGTCTGCATGCGGTCGAGCAAACGGCCGGTGGGATCGGTCAGCGGCAATCCCCGAACCCGCTGATACGTCTCGGCATAATGCCTGATGTCCCGGATCACGTCCGAAGCCTGCCGGCCACTTTCCGGTAGCCACTTCTTGACGTCGGCGAACAGGTGCTCCACCAGGACGTCTTGACGCTTTTGAACAGTCAGCCAATAGGCCAGGAGCAGGTCGATCCGGGCCCGCCTGATGCGTCCGGTGGTGACCTGACCGCGCCAGGGTTCGGCATCCAGAGGCAGCCAGGCGTTCATCAACAGCTCCTCGGAGTGCTGATGCTCCCCCTGCGACTCGACGGTCTGGAAAAGGAGGTTCTTCACGAGGTCCGCAGCGTCGAGGCGCACTCCACGGTGGTTCAGCGCCTCGAAGATCACCTGCGGGTCGTCACCCGCGTCCAGGACGATCTCGACGAGCTGCATGCGCTCTTGAAGCGTGTAGAACAGGTCGTCGAGCCGCTGGGCCGGGTTGGGCGCGGCCTTGGCCCAGTCGCCGATCTCCTGCTCGAACCACACGCGGGCACGGACCAGCCGGTGGTCGGGGGCGGGCGCCGTACCGTCGTCGTCGCTCCCACGTACGGCCCAGAGGAATGCCGCACGGTCCTGAGGGAGCGGCCAGACCTTGTAGCGGTCGTCCGGGAACGCCTCGTGAACCGTCTCCGCCCGGTTCTCCAGCAGACTCGTGAAACGCCCGACGACGCTGTCGGCGGCAATGTCGTGGGCGACAGCCCGAGCCGCCGCGAAGAGGATCTGCAGCGTGGTCATGCGCTGCTGGCCGTCGATGATGTGGGACGAACCGAGGCGCCGGGGCGGCCGGTACCGCTCCTGTACGACCACGGCGCCCAGGAAGTAGGTGCGCGGCTTCGACTGCCCCGTACCGCTCTGGGGCTCTGTCTCCGCCTCCACCTCCTCCGCCGCCGTCCGGACGTCCATCCACAAGGGTTCCCAATTGTCCTCCTGATCCCATACATAGGGCCTCTGGAAGATCGGGATCACGCTCTGGTGGTCGTTCGCGAAGACCTTCCCCAGCTTGACGTCGCCGGCCTGCATCGCCCCTCCGGTCCCCCAGCACCTGCATGGTCATCGGAGCGTAACGGCGCAGCGCCGGATCCGATCGCCCTTCCGGTGAACGTCCGCACTCGCAAAGCCAATTGAGCTGACGGTGCTTGGGCCTGGCATCACGAGCGGTTCACCCTGGCGTCCGCCAGGAGAGCAGGAGAGGGCGAAGGAGGATCGGCGCTCATGTGGTTCCGGGTTCGGTTCCGATCACGGCCTCCATACGATCTTCACACCGACACGCCGCCTGTGTCACAGTCCGCTCATGACCGACATCGGTGTGAGACGCAGACTGGGCGCGCTCGTCGGAGCCGCCGTATCCGGCGCGGTGCTGCCGGGGATCACCCTCGAAGGCGACACCGCTGACGCGGTACTCGGCACGCTGCTGGCCGGGCTCGTGATCGCCGTCCTGACGCAGCTGATCCACATCGGCCCGTCCGAGCCCGTCCCCGCCCTCCCTCTGCTGGCCTTCGCCGCGGCGGGCTTCGTCCAGGACGCCCTGATCTGGTGGCTGCTGTCCTGGCTGGGCGACGAGATCGGGCTGATGCACGTGGAGGGCTTCGGCACGATCCTGCTGGCCGCCCTGATCACCCGCGCGTCGATCCTCGCCCTCTCCCTCCTCGGCGCCCGGCGCGGCACGGAGGACGCGGTCGCGGACTGACCCCCGTGCCGAGGGGAACCGGCCCTACGCCGTCACCGCTCCCACCGCCGCCTGCGGGCGGATCGGGAGGCGGTTGACCGGGCGGCCGGTCGCCGCGCGGACCGCCGAGGCCACCGCCGCCGGGGAGGTGACCACCGGGACCGCGCTCGCCGCCTTCGCCCCGAAGGGGGCCACCACGTCGCGCTCCTCGACGAGCTTCACGATGCGGATGTCCGGGGCGTCCAGGGCCGTCGGGAGCGCGTAGCCCGTCAGGTCCGGGTGCCGCAGCAGGCCGCGCGCCGTGCGGAGGTTCTCCGTGAGGGCCGCGCCGACGCCCTGCGTGACACCGGCCTCGATCCGGGTGGTCAGCTGCGCCGGGTTGAGGACGCGGCCGACGTCCTGGGCGACGGCCATCTCCACCACGCGGACCGCGCCCAGCTCGATGTCGACGTCCACCACCGCGCGGATCGCGCAGAAGGCGAGGCCCACGAAGGCGTCGCCCTGGCCCGACTCGTCCAGGGGCTCGGTCGGGTGCGGCCGGCACTGGGCGGTCGCCCAGAGCTCCTTGCCGTCCATCGCCTCCGTGACCGTGGTCGACAGGACACCGTCGTACGACGTGATCTTGCCGTCGGTGATCTGGAGCAGCTCCGTCGACATGCCGAACTTGTGCGCCAGGGGCTGCAGCAGCTGCGTACGGACCATCTTCGCCGCGCGCTCCACCGCCCCGCCCGACACCCAGGTGTGACGGCCGTGCGTCGCCGGACCGGCCGGCGGCTGGTCGGTGTCGACCGAGGCGACGTGGACCTCCTCCAGGCCCAGCGTCTCCTGGACGATCTGGCGGGCCAGCGTCGAGAAGCCCGAACCCGTGTCCACGGCGGCGCAGATGACCGTGGCCACGCCGTCCTGGACCTTCACCGTCGCCGTCGAGACCTCGTCCGCGCCCTCCGCGCCGAGCATGTGCACCATGCCGAGCGCGTAGCCGACGCCCCGGCGCACCGCGCCCGGTTCGCCCGCGCCCTCGGGCCCGCCCGGCAGCAGCCAGTCCTCCTCGGGGGTGTCCATCGGCAGGGACGGCAGGGGGAAGTCACGGACGGCGGCCAGCAGTTCCGCCACCGGCGCCGGGCACGTCACCGTCTGGCCCGTCGGGAGGATGTCCCCGGTGGCCAGGACGTTGCGCAGCCGTACGTCGACCGGGTCCACGCCCAGCTTCGCCGCCAGCTTGTCCATCTGTGCCTCGTACGCCGCGCAGACCTGCATCGCTCCCTCGCCCCGCACATGGCCGGACGGCGGGTTGTTCGTACGGACCGCCCAGCCCTCGATGAAGGCGTGCGGGACGACGTACGGACCGCAGGCGAAGGAGACGGCGGCGGCGAGGGACTCCGAGGACGCGTCCGCGTAGGCACCGGCGTCCAGCAGGATCTGCGCCTCCACCTTCACCAGCCGGCCCTCCGCGTCCGCGTGGTGGCGGTAGCGCAGCAGCGTCGGGTGACGGTGGGCGTGGCCGAGGAAGGACTCCTCGCGCGTGGCGGTCAGCTTGACCGGGCAGCCGGTGCGGAGCGCGAGCAGGCCCAGCGGGATCTGGAAGCCCGGGTCGTCACGGTCGCCCGTCGCCCCCGGAACGCCCGTCACGACGACCTTGACCTGGTCCGGCGTGAGGCCGAAGCAGGCCGCGGCCAGGTCGCGGTCGGTGTGCGGGTCGGTGGAGGCGGTGTAGATCTCGACCCCGCCGTCGGGGCGCGGGACGGCGAGTCCGGCCTCCGCTCCGATAGGGGCCGGGTCCTGGCGTCCGATCCGGTACAGGCCCTCTACCACGACCTCGCCCGTCGCCTCGGCGTCGCCGAACCGCAGCGGGATGTGGCGGATCAGGTTCCCGTCCGGGTGCAGCGCCTCCGCGGCGAAGGCCTTCTCCGGGTCCGTGACCGGCTCCAGGACCTCGTACTCGACGGCGATCGCCGCCGCCGCGAGCCGGGCGGTGTCCGGGTGGTCCGCGGCCACGGCGGCGATCGCCTCGCCGTGGTGGCGGACGAGCTCGGCCGCGAAGACCGGACGGTCGGCCACGGTCCGGCCGTACGTCGCCGCCCCGGGCAGGTCGGCGTGGGTCACCACGGCCCGCACGCCGGGCATGTCGGCCGCCGCCGTCGTGTCGATCGACACGATCCGGGCGTGGGGGTGCGGCGAGCGCAGGATCGCCGCCCACAGCAGGCCTTCGGCCCACAGGTCGGAGGCGTACGGGAAGGTGCCCTCGGTCTTGGCCCGGGAGTCGGCCGACGCGAGGGAGGTTCCCAGGCCGTGCGCCACGGGCTCCTGCTCGACGTCGAGCGCCGCCGCGGGAGTGGTGGCGGTGGTCGCGTCGCCGGTCACGCCGTGCCTCCGTCGTGCGGGTGGGGAATCTGGTGCGGGATGCGGGGTTCGTCGGCCGACGCGGCCGCCTGCGCGTCGCGCTCGGCGACGACCTCCCGGACGGCGTCGAGCACGCCCCGGTAGCCCGAGCAGCGGCAGAGGTTGCCGCAGAGCGCCTGGCGGGTCTCCAGCTCGGTCGGAGCGTGGTTCCCCTCCAGCAGGTCGTGCACGGTCATGGCCATGCCCGGTACGCAGAAGCCGCACTGGACGGCCCCGCAGCGGGCGAGGGCGCGCTGGACGTCGGACGGTTCGCCGTCGGTCGCCAGGCCCTCGACCGTACGCACCTCACTGCCGGCGGCCGTCGCGGCGGGCACCAGGCAGGAGGCGACGAGCCGGCCGTCGACCTGGACGTTGCACGCGCCGCACTCGCCCTGCGAGCAGCCGTCCTTGGCACCGGCCAGGCCGAGCCGCTCGCGCAGGACGTAGAGCAGCGACTCGCCGATCCAGGACTCCGTCACCGGGCGGTCGGCGCCGTTCACCCGCAGGACGTACGAGATGTGCGGGTGCTCGTCGCTGTCCGTGCTGGTGCCGGTCGAGACGGCAGGGACCTCGGCGACATCGGAGACGTCGGAGACGTGAGGGACGTCGGGGGCCTGAGGCGCCTCGTGGGGCTCCAGAGCCTCGTAGGTCTCCAGGGCCTCGTGCGTCTCCAGAGCCCCGGGTGCCCCGGAGGCGTCCAGGGCCTCGGAGGTCTCGGAGGCCTCCAGGCCGCCCGTGAACGCCTCCGGCCCGCCGTCCGCGGCCGGAGCCGCTCCGTCCCCCTCCGTCGGCTCCGTGGCCGGTTCCTGGACCGCCCACGGCGCCTGCGCGCCGCCCGGCAGGGTCGCCGGGGCGCTGCTCGCGTACTGCGCCAGCATCGACGTCGTGTACTCGCCGGATTCGTCCGAGGTGTCCGAACCGTCCGTCACCACCGGGATCTTCCACTGCCCGGTCGGCGAGGGGTCGGGCGTCTCCCCCGCGTCGAAGCGCCACTGGCCGGTCGTGTGCGGATCGGGCTCCGCGCTCTCCGCGAAGCTCCACTGCCCCGTCGCGTGCGGGTCCGGGTCGACGGGCTGCTCCGGCGCGTCCGGAGCCGTCGTCTCCGCGGCCGTCGGGACCTGCACCACCCACTGCCCCGTGGCCGCCGGGTCGGTCCCCGCGGCCGGGGTGAGCGGAGTCAGCGGCATGATCATCGGCGGTACGTAGCCGTGACCCGGCGCCTCCAGCGGGACGCCGTCGAGCATGAACTCGGGGGGCAGCTGCACGAACGCCGTGGCGTCGCCGTCGTACCCCTCGCTCTGCGGGATCGGCTCCCAGCCGCCCCCGCCCGCGTTTCCGTTCGGTTCTTCGCTCACGACAGCGCCCTCCCCAGTGCCCGTCGAGCCAGCGCGGCGACCGTGCGCCGCAGGTGCAGTACGGCCGGTGGCAGCTGCTCGTCGCCCGGCGGGTCCGGGATGCACGCCGCCGCCACGTACTCGCCGAACGCCGTCAGCGCCTCCGGCGCGAGGCCCCGGTCGCCGTCCCAGTCGACCAGCGAGGCGATCCAGTGCTCCGCCTCCAGCGGCCGCAGCGGCATCGGGGCGATCGCGCCGACCGCGCAGCGCACCCCGCGCCGCGCCGGGTCGAGGACGACCGCGACGGAGGCGGTGGCGCGCGCCGGGCCGGTGCGGCCGGTCGCCTTGAGGAAGACCTGCGGGGCGTGCAGGAGGGGTACGCGGACGAACGCGACCAGCTCGCCGGGGGCCAGCAGGTCGCGGCCCGCCAGCAGATGGGAGACGGGGATCTCGCGCGTGCCGAGCGGGCCCATGACGACGAGGTCGGCCTCCAGGGCCGCCAGGACGGGCAGGGAGTCGCCGGTGGGAGCCGCGGTGACCACGTTGCCGCCGAGGGTGCCGGCGTTGCGGATCTGGGGCGGCCCTGCGGCGCGCGCGGCGGCGGCGAGGGCGGGGATGAGGGCCGCGAAGTCGGGGCGGCCCATCCGGGCGTGGGTCAGACCGGCGCCGAGGAGCGCGTGGCCGTCCTGGTACTGCCAGCCGCGGATCTCGTTGATGCGGCCGAGGCCGACCAGACCGGCGGGCCTGAGCTGTCCCTTGTTGACGGCGGCCATCAGGTCCGTGCCGCCCGCGACCGGTACGGCGGCGGGCATGGCGGCGAGTGCCGCCACGGCCTCGTCGAGCGAGGCGGGCAGCGTCACGGACTGCGCCGTCTGTGGTGCGTGCGTGGTCAACCCGCTGCCCCTTCCCGGTGTCCCCGGCGGTCCCCGACTCGTCCCCGGCTGTCACGCCTGTGTGGCCGTACCGTACGTGCTCACAGCCCGGACGTGGCAACTCTGGCACATCTTCCGAGCCGTCCGACGCGAGGGTCCGCGAAGGACGGTTCCGTCCGGGAAGCCGTACCGGAGACGGTAACTTCCGTGTTGCCGCTCTTGGGTGACGTGGGGACGCGACCTGCCTCACACGTTCGGGGGCGCTCCCTCCAGGGGCCGCCCGAGCACGCCAGGGCGCCGCTGCCAGGGGTGCGGCCCGGCGGGCGGCCGGTAGCCGACGCCGAGGGCGTCCAGGCGCCGGTAGTGGGCGGTCATCCGGTCCTCGAAGCCGGCGAAGTCCCGCTCCCGCGGTGCGGGCAGCGCGGACCAGGCCACCTCGGCGAAGGCGACGAGGCGCGGGAAGACCTGGTAGTCGACTCGGGAGCGGTTCTCCATGACCTCGGTCCAGACGTTGGCCTGGGCGCCCAGGACGTGGGCGGCGGCCTCGGGGCTCAGGCCGGGTGGCAGCGGCTCGAAGCGGTAGACGTCCTCCAGGGTCCGCACGTACCCGATGGGCATCGGCTCGTCCTCGCCCGGCGCCTGACGGTGGTCCAGGTACACCTGTTGCTCGGGGCACATCACGACGTCGTGCCCGGCCTCGGCGGCGGTGACCCCTCCCCCGTACCCCCGCCACGACGACACGGCCGCACCCGGCGCCAGGCCCCCTTCCAGGATCTCGTCCCAGCCGATCAGCCGCCGGCCCCGGTCGGCGAGCCAGCGGTCGAAGTGGCGGACGAACCAGGACTGCAGCTCGTCCTCGTCGGCAAGCCCCAGCTCCTTGATCCGGGCCTGGGCCGTCGGGGACGCCTTCCACTGGTCCTTCGGGCACTCGTCGCCGCCGATGTGCACGAAGGTCGACGGGAAGAGTTCCAGGACCTCCTCGAAGACGCCCTCGTAGAAGCGAAGGGTCGCCTCGGTGGGCGCGAGGACGTTCGGGTTGACGCCCCAGGTGTCCCAGACGGTGAGCGCCGCCGTGTCGACGACGTCGGTGTTGCCCAGCTCCGGGTAGGCGGCGACGGCGGCCTGCGAGTGGCCCGGGACGTCGATCTCCGGGACCACGGTGATGTGGCGCTCGGCGGCGTACGCGACGATCTCGCGGATGTCGTCCTGGGTGTAGAACCCGCCGTGCGGCGTCTCGTTCCACAGCGGCGAGGCCCGGTGCCCCCACTTCGTACGGGCGCGCCAGGCGCCGACCTCGGTGAGCCGCGGGTGGCGCCTGATCTCCACGCGCCAGCCCTGGTCGTCGGTGAGGTGGAGGTGGAGGACGTTGAGCTTGTGCGCGGCCATCAGGTCCAGTTGGCGCAGGACGTCGTCCTTGGGCATGAAGTGCCGGGCGACGTCGAGCATGAGCCCGCGCCACCCGAACCGCGGGGCGTCCTCGACGGTGAGACGGGGAAGGTCCCGGCCGCGGGCGGCCGGGCCGACGGGCGCCTTCCGGTACGCGTCGGGCCCGAGGAGCTGACGGAGCGTCTGGAGGCCCCAGAACACCCCGGCCGCGCCGCCGCCCTCCAGGAGGACGGCGGCGCCTTGGTCGCGGGAGCCGTCGGTCGAGAGCCGGTAGCCCTCCGGGCCGTACGCCTTCTCGACCTCGGCGCTGACGCGCAGCCGGATCGCCCGCGGGCCGCCGCCCGGCGCGAAGGGCAGCCCGGTGGCGGCGCCGAGTGCCTGGCGCAGCCAGCGCGCCGCGCCCTCGGTGCCGGGCCCGGCGTCCAGGGTGGTGTCCTCGTCCAGCGTGACGTGGCCGGCGCCCGGCGCCTGGACGTCGAGGGCGCGCGGCGCGGGGATCAGCGGCTCGTGACGGTCGCCATGCATGGCATCGGCCTTTCGGAGGCGGCTCTCGTGGGAGGGGAGGCCAGGGAGGTCGGCGGGATCGAGAAGGTCAGGGGCCAGGGGGCCAGGGGGGCAGGGGGGCACGGAGATCAGGGGGTCGCGGAGATCAGGGGGCTCAGTCCTTCACCGCCCCGCCGAGTCCCGAGACCAGGCGGCGCTGCACGAGGACGAAGAAGACGAGCACCGGGACCGTCATCACGGTCGACCCCGCCATGATGCCGCCCCAGTCGTTCTCGTCCGGCTTGAAGAACACCAGCAGCGCCATCGGGAGGGTCGACTGCGAGGTGTCGCTGATGAGGAACGACTTCGCGAACAGGAAGTCGTTCCAGGTCGAGATGAACGAGAAGACGCTCGTCGCCACGAGCCCCGGGAAGACCAGCGGGAAGAGGATCTGCCACAGGAACCGCGTACGGCTCGCGCCGTCGAGCGCCGCCTGCTCGTCCAGCGCCTCGGGAACGGCCTTCACGAAGCCGCGCAGCATCCAGATCGCGAACGGGAGCGAGAAGGCGATGTGCGGCAGGACCAGCGAGCCCAGCGTGTTGAGCTGGCCGAGGTCCCTCATCAGGAAGAAGAGCGGGATCGTCAGCGCCTCGATCGGCACCATCTGCGCCACCAGGAACATGACCAGCAGCGTCGTCCGGAAACGGAAGCGGAAGCGGGTCACCGCCGTCGCCGCCAGGAAGGCGATCAGCGCGGAGGCGACGACGACCGCGCAGGCGACGATCAGCGAGTTGAGGAAGTACCGGCCGAACTCCTGCTGCTCGAAGACGCGCCGGAAGGAGTCGAGGGACGGGGACAGGGTCCACGGCCGCGGATGCGCCGACTGGACCTCGCCGGCCGGCTTGAAGGCCGAGAGGACCATCCAGTACACGGGAAAGGCGACCACGGCCGCGACGAGGAGGGCGGCGGCCTCGGCCGCGAGCCGGCCGGGGCGGCGGATGCGTATGGAGGTCACAGTTCCTCTCCCTGACGGCGGAGCAGACGGAGGTAGACCAGCGTCACCGCCAGCAGGATCAGCAGCATGACGACGCCGATCGCCGAACCCAGGCTGTACTGGGAGGAGGCGAAGGCCTTCTGGTACGCGTACACGTTGAGGACGAGGTTCTGGCCGGCGATCCCGCCGCCGGCCGTCATCACGTAGATCTGGGTGAAGAGCTTGAAGTCCCAGATGATCGACTGGATCGTGACGACGACCAGGATCGGCCGGAGCATCGGCGCCATGACCGAGCGCCAGATCCGCCACTGCGACGCGCCGTCGAGCGCCGCGGCCTCCAGGACCTCCGACGGGATGGCCTTGACTCCCGCGTAGACGGTGACCATCACGAACGGGAACGAGCACCAGACGACCTCGAAGAGGACCAGGGCGAAGGCGCTGTAGCGGCCGTACGTCCACGAGAAGTCGCCGAGCCCGAGCAGCCGGTTGACCGGGCCGTGGTCGGGGTCGAAGAGGAAGACCCAGACCGTGGAGCCGGTGACCGCCGGGGTGGCCCAGGCGGCGAGCGCGGCGAGCATGAGCGCGAGCCGGGGCACGGCCCGTACGCGGGTCAGGAGCACCGCGAGCGCGCAGCCCACGGCGAGCGTGGCGACGACGCAGGCGGCGGCGAACAGGATCGTGGCGAGGAGGACCTGCCAGAACTGCGGGTCGGAGAAGAGCGCGGTGTAGTTGCCGAAGCCCTGGAAGGAGGTGGGCTCGCCGCCGCTGACCTGGGCCTGGGTGTACTCCAGGAAGGAGATGAGCCCGAGCTGGTAGATCGGGTAGACGAGGAGCCCGCCGAGGACGACGAGGGCGGGGAGCAGATAGAGCCAGGGCGTCCAGCCGGACCGGCCGCGGGGGCGGCGGGACGCGCGCGGGGCGGGCGGCGTCTCCACCGCCCCGGCCTTCTTGGTGGCGGTCAGGGTCATGCCGGTCAGCCCGCGGCCGCGAACGCCGCGTCCATCTTGGCCGCCGCGGCCTCCGAGGCCGCCTTCACGTCCTTACGGCCGCTGACGATCTCCTGGAACATCGTCGGCAGCACCAGCGAGGCGTCGATCTGGGCCCAGCCGGGGGACGCGGGGACGAACCTGGTGCCGGCGCCGAGCGTGTCGGTGAACGGCTTCACGAAGGGCTCCTTCTGCGCCGCCCGCGTCCGCACGTCGGTGAAGGTCGGCAGGAAGCCCATGGCGTCGAAGAGCTTGCCCTGCGTCTCCTTGCCGGCGAGCGACTTCATCAGGTCGACGGCGAGGGTGCGGTGGGAACTGCTCTTCATCACACCGATGTTGTTGCCGCCCGCGAACGCCGGGGCGATCGAGCCGGGCGTCAGGCCGGGCAGCGGGACGACGGCGTACCTGCCCTTCGCCTCGCCCGCGTCGACCGCGGCGCGTACGAAGTCGCCGCCGATCACCATCGCCGCCTTGCCGGAGGCGAAGGCGGCGACGGTGGCGTTGCCGCCCATCTGGGCGCACTTGGCGGCCGGGCAGTTGTCGTCGCCGAAGAGCGAGGTGTACGAGGTGATGCCCCTGCGGGCGGCCTCGGAGTCGACGGCGCCGCGGTACGCAGCGCCGTCCTGAGTGGCGAGTTCGCCGCCGTTGGCCCAGAGGAACGGCATCGCGCCGTAGGTGTTGGCACCCCCGACCGCCATCCCGTACAGCTCGGGCCTGGCCTTGCGGATCTTCTTCGCGGTGGAGATCAGTTCGCCCTGCGTCCTTGGCGGGGTGAGGCCGAGGTCCTTGAAGACGTCGGTGCGGTAGTAGAGCGCGCGGACGCCGACGAAGAGGGGCGCGCCGTAGATCTTTCCGCCCACGGTGACGGAGGACCTGGCGGTGGGGTCGGTGTCCTCGGCCTCGGACCAGGCGCCGAACTCGGCGCTGACGTCGGCGAGTCCGCCGTCCTTCACGTAGCCGGCGGTGTCGGTGTTGCCGTACTCGATGACGTCGGGGGCGGACCTCGGGTCGTTGAAGGCGGCCTTGACGCGCTGGGCGCGGGTCTCGACGGGGATGTACTCGACCTCGACGCGCGCCCCCGAGTGGCGCTTCTCGAACGCGGCGATCGCGGCGTCGACGACCTGCTTCTTCGGCGTGTTGTCGACCTCCTGGAAGAGCCAGACGCGCAGGGTGCCGGTCTTGTCGTCCGCCGAGGCGCCGCCGTCGGAGGTCTGCGGGGCGCAGGCGGTGGCGGTGAGGGCGGCGAGCACAAGTGCGGTGACGGGGGCGGCGATTCGGGCAGGAAGCTTCATGACGGGTCCCCTCCGATGGTGTTGCAACATACGCAACGGGCGTTTCGTGCTGCACAACACGCGAGAGGTTAGGGGTGGACCAACGCCCGGACAAGTGGTCTCAACCACTCTGTGACCGGCCGAAGCGCCCCGTGCAACGCGCGACCGGAGCCCCCCCCAACGCGGACGGCCCCCGGCACACGCACCGAAGTGCGCGCGCCGGGGGCCGTCCCGACCGCCAGGACCGTCCTACTTCTTGTCCTTGCCGCCCTTGTCCTTGTCTCCGCCGCCGGAGCCCATGGACTCGTAGATCTCCTTGCACATGGGACAGACGGGGTACTTCTTGGGGTCACGCCCCGGCACCCAGACCTTCCCGCACAGTGCCACCACGGGAGTGCCGTCGAGGGCGCTCGCCATGATCTTGTCCTTCTGGACGTAATGGGCGTAGCGCTCGTGGTCACCGTCACCGTGGGACACCTGCGGCGTCGGCTCGACGAGGGTTCCCGTACCTGCCCCGCGCTCGGGCTCGAGAGTGCTCATGGATACCAAGGGTACTGGGGACCGGCCGGGTCAGTTGAGCGACGGGTCGTCCGGGTACGTCGCCACCATCGCGAGGTCGCTCCGCTGACGGCGGAGGACCTCGCGCCAGAGGGTCTCGGGGCGCGGGGAGGAGACGTCGCCCGGCTCGGACTCGACCACATACCAGGCACCGTCGCCCAGTTCCGTCTCCAGCTGGCCCGGGCCCCAGCCCGCGTAGCCGGCGAAGATCCGGAGGGAGCCGAGCGCGGGCCCGAGCAGTTCGGGCGGGGTCTCCAGGTCGACCAGGCCGATCGCCCCGAAGACCCGGCGCCACCCGAGGGGGCCCTCGTCGCCGGGGATCACCGCGAGGCCGAGCGCCGCGTCCAGGGAGACGGGCCCGCCCTGGAATACCACGTCCGGCTCGCCGGCCAGATCGGCCCAGGGAGCGAGGATGTCGCCGACCGCGACCGGGGTGGGCCGGTTGAGGACCACGCCGAGGGAGCCCTCGTCGTCGTGGTCGAGGAGGAGCACCACCGCGCGGTCGAAATTGGGGTCGGCCAGGGCGGGGGTGGCGACGAGCAGCCGTCCTGTGAGCGAGGACACCTCGGTCATGCGACACATGATCCCGCATCTTCGCCCTGCGCGGGGGTCGACCGGCAGAGTACGGACAGACCGGCGACCCGTGCAGTTCAGAGGGGCCGCGCCGAGCGTCCGGGGCGACAAACGGACGGTAACACTCCGCAAGATCGCGTGAACGGAGGGTGTTGTGCCGAATTCATTACATCTGTGAGGGGCCCTCAGGCTTCCAAGCGGGGGGACTATGACCCTTACCCTTTTCCCTGGCCCCCTGCCCGACCTCTCCGGAACGCGAGATTCATGACCGGCACAGACGATGTACTGCTTGTCCACGGCGGAACCCCGCTGGAGGGCGAGATCCGCGTCCGCGGCGCGAAGAACCTCGTGCCCAAGGCGATGGTCGCCGCCCTGCTCGGCAGCGGGCCGAGCCGGCTGCGCAATGTGCCCGACATCCGTGACGTCCGCGTGGTCCGCGGACTCCTCCAGCTGCACGGGGTGACGGTCCGCCCCGGCGAGGAGCCGGGCGAGCTGGTCCTCGACCCGACGCACGTCGAGTCCGCCAACGTGGCTGACATCGATGCCCACGCCGGTTCGTCGCGCATCCCGATCCTCTTCTGCGGCCCGCTGCTGCACCGCCTCGGCCACGCCTTCATCCCGGGCCTCGGCGGCTGCGACATCGGCGGCCGGCCGATCGACTTCCACTTCGACGTGCTGCGTCAGTTCGGCGCCACGATCGAGAAGCGCGCCGACGGCCAGTACCTGGAGGCCCCGCAGCGGCTGCGCGGCACCAAGATCCGGCTGCCGTACCCCTCGGTCGGCTCGACCGAGCAGGTGCTGCTGACCGCCGTCCTGGCGGAGGGCGTCACCGAGCTCTCCAACGCGGCCGTGGAGCCCGAGATCGAGGACCTGATCTGCGTCCTGCAGAAGATGGGCGCGATCATCTCCATGGACACGGACCGGACGATCCGGATCACCGGTGTCGACAAGCTCGACGGCTACACGCACCGCGCGCTCCCGGACCGTCTCGAGGCCGCGTCCTGGGCGTCGGCGGCGCTGGCGACCGAGGGCAACATCTACGTCCGCGGCGCGCAGCAGCGGTCGATGATGACCTTCCTCAACACGTACCGGAAGGTGGGTGGCGCCTTCGAGATCGACGACGAGGGCATCCGCTTCTGGCACCCGGGCGGCTCGCTCAACGCGATCGCCCTGGAGACGGACGTGCACCCCGGTTTCCAGACCGACTGGCAGCAGCCGCTGGTGGTGGCGCTGACGCAGGCCGCGGGGCTCTCCATCGTCCACGAGACGGTGTACGAGTCGCGGCTCGGCTTCACCTCGGCGCTGAACCAGATGGGTGCGCACATCCAGCTGTACCGGGAGTGCCTGGGCGGCTCGGACTGCCGCTTCGGCCAGCGGAACTTCCTCCACTCGGCGGTCGTGTCGGGCCCGACGAAGCTCCAGGGCGCCGACCTGGTCATCCCGGACCTCCGGGGCGGCTTCTCGTACCTGATCGCGGCGCTGGCGGCCCAGGGCACGTCCCGGGTCCACGGCATCGACCTGATCAACCGCGGCTACGAGAACTTCATGGAGAAGCTCGTCGAGCTGGGCGCGAAGGTCGAGCTGCCGGGCAGCGCGCTCGTCTGAAGCGCGACGCGTGGCGCCTGAACGGCGCGAGGCCCCCGTACCCCCATAGGGGTGCGGGGGCCTCGTCGCGCGCGCCGCGGCCGGGCGCGTGACTGCCGGCCGGGCACAGGGCCGCCACATGCGGGCGGTGTGGGCGGGCGGTGCGGCGGGGCGCCGCGGCCGGGTGCTGCCGACAGGCGCGCGCACGGGCGTGCCCCACGACCGGGTGCTGCCGACAGGCGCGCGCACGGGCGCGCCCCACGGCGAGGTACCGACGGCGCCCACCACACGGGCCCGCCCCACGGCGAGGTACCGACGGCGCCCACCACACGGGCCCGCCCCACGGCGGGGTACCGACGGCGCCCACCACACGGGCCCGCCCCACGGCGGGGTACCGACGGCGCCCACCACACGGGCGCGCCCGTGTATGGCGCTCAGGCGGGCGCACAAGAGGGCGGCCACCCCTGGACAGGGTGGCCGCCCTCTCTGTCGCCTAGAAGCCCGCCTGGGCGGCTTCGGCGGTGTGCCTGCAGGCTTACTTGCCCTTGGCGGCTTCCTTGAGCTTCGAGCCCGCGGAGACCTTCACGCTGTAGCCGGCCGGGATGTTGATCGGGTCGCCGGTCTGCGGGTTACGAGCGGTGCGAGCGGCACGGTGGGTGCGCTCGAAGGTCAGGAAGCCGGGGATGGTGACCTTCTCGTCGCCCTTGGCGACGACCTCGCCGACGGTCTCGGCGAGAGCGGCCAGCACGGCGTCGGCGTCCTTGCGGGTCACCTCGGCGCGGTCGGCCAGGGCGGCCACCAGCTCACTGCGGTTCATGTTGTTACTCCCGTGTTCTTCTTGCCTGTGAGGCGTGCCATGCGGCGGAGCCGCATGTATGGGCACAGCGAAGCCGATGCTGCCAGGGCCCTCGGACAGTCCCCGGACCCGGGTCTGGTGACAGACCCTCGCGCCCGAATAGGCATCCTGCCCCCACCAGCGGCGGGAACGCCAATCCGGCACCCTCTGGGGTCACACGAAAAGCGCCACGGGCTCTGGCGTGGTGACGTTCCGTCGACTCCGCCGAAACTCTTTGGAGCCGAAGCGTCACCCTACGGCGGATCTACGGCGCGGCGCCTTCCGACGCGCCGTTTCGGCGGCGGGCCCGGGACCTGTCCAGGCCCCGTTCAGGCCCGCCGCACATGGTGTCCGGGCCCTCTCAGAGCCCGTTCGTCCCGTTGCCGGCACCCGCGCCGGCCGCCTTGGCGGCGGTGCGGACGGCGCCCGCGACGGCGCCGGCGACCTTGTCGTTGAAGACCGACGGGATGATGTAGTTCGGGTTGAGCTCGTCCTCGGTGACGACGTCGGCGAGCGCGGAGGCGGCCGCGAGCATCATCTCCGTGTTGACGGTGCGGGACTGGGCGTCCAGCAGACCGCGGAAGACACCGGGGAAGACGAGCACGTTGTTGATCTGGTTCGGGAAGTCGGAGCGGCCCGTGGCCACAACGGCCGCCGTCTGACGGGCGATTGCCGGGTCGACCTCGGGGTCCGGGTTCGCGAGCGCGAACACGATCGCGTCGTCCGCCATGGCGGCGACGTCGTCCGCGCCGAGCACGTTCGGGGCCGACACGCCGATGAAGACGTCGGCGCCGACGACGGCCTGCTTGAGGGTGCCGGTGACGCCCTCGGGATTGGTGTTGTCGGCGATCCAGCGCAGCGGGGTGCCGGGCGCGGCCTCGACGAGGTCCTCACGGCCGGCGTGGACGACGCCGTGGATGTCGGCGACGACGGCGTGCTTGACGCCCGCGGCGATGAGGAGCTTCAGGATGGCCGTACCGGCGGCGCCCGCGCCGGACATGACGACCCGTACGTCTCCGATGCCCTTGCCGACCACACGCAGCGCGTTGGTGAGCGCGGCGAGCACGACGATGGCGGTGCCGTGCTGGTCGTCGTGGAAGACGGGGATGTCGAGGGCCTCGCGCAGCCGGGCCTCGATCTCGAAGCAGCGCGGGGCGGAGATGTCCTCGAGGTTGATGCCCGCGAAGCCGGGGGCGATGGCCTTGACGATCTCGACGATGGCGTCGCTGTCCTGGGTGTCCAGGCAGATCGGCCAGGCGTCGATGCCCGCGAAGCGCTTGAAGAGGGCCGCCTTGCCCTCCATGACGGGCAGGGCGGCCTTGGGGCCGATGTTGCCGAGGCCGAGTACGGCGGAGCCGTCCGTCACGACTGCGACGGAGTTGCGCTTGATGGTGAGGCGGCGGGCGTCCTCGGGGTTCTCGGCGATCGCCATGCAGACCCGGGCCACGCCCGGGGTGTAGATCATGGAGAGGTCGTCACGGTTGCGGATGGGGTGCTTGGACGCCATCTCGATCTTGCCGCCGAGGTGCATCAGGAACGTACGGTCGGAGACCTTGCCGAGGACGACGCCCTCGATGGTGCGCAGCTGCGCGACGATCTCGTCGGCGTGCGCGGTCGAGGTCGCGGCGATGGTGACGTCGATCCGGAGCTTCTCGTGGCCGGAGGCGGTCACGTCGAGGCCGGTGACGGAACCGCCGTGGGACTCCACCGCCGTGGTGAGCTGGGAGACCGCGGTTCCGCTGGCGGGAACCTCCAGCCGGACCGTCATCGAGTACGAGACGCTGGGCGCCGTTGCCATGGCCGAGTTCCTCTGCTTTCCCTGAGCTTCGTTGCTACGCCGCCCCGGCTGGTTGCCCGGCGGCGCCCTCCGATCGTCGCACCTACCAGCCGGTAGCAGGTAATGCGGTCATTTTGTTTTCGGAAAGTAGTTTCCACCATACGAGAAGCTGCGGGGAAACAGAAGAGGTCCGCGATCACCCGTGGGTGACGCGGACCTCTTCTGTATGTACGTACAAGATGGCACCGACCCGCCATGCTCGCCTCGCGGCAAGTGGTCCCTCTAAGGGACGAAGGTTGGGCCCGGGGGCTTGGATCGAGCCGGTGCCATAGACAGGCTAACAAACCACCCTGGTAAGTGATTCCTGCGACGCAGGTTGACCTGAAATCAGTCTCTGAGCAGGTCCGGAACACCGTCCGCGTCCGGTACGTCACGGGCGCCGGAGACCACGGTGAGCTGCTGCGTGGCGCGGGTGAGCGCCACGTACAGGACCCGCAGACCGGCCGGGGACTCGTCCGCGATCTCCGCGGGCGAGGCCACCACGGTGGCGTCGTACTCCAGGCCCTTGGCCTCCAGGGAGCCCAGCGCCACGACCCGGTCGCCGAGGTCCGCGAGCCAGCCGGCGGCCTGCTCACGGCGGTTCATGGCGACCACGACACCGACCGTGCCGTCCACCCGTTCGAGCAGCCGCTGTGCCTCGGCCCGTACGGTTCCGGCCAGATCGCCCTTGCCGGACACCGCCACGAAGCGGGGCTCCACACCGGTCGACCGGACCGCGCGGGGCGACTCCTTGCCGGGCATGGCGAGGGCGAGCACCTTGGCGGCCAGTTCGGCGATCTCGGCGGGGTTGCGGTAGTTCACGGTCAGCTCGAAACGGCGGCGCGGGCGGGAGCCGAGCGCCTCGTCGCGGGCCTCGGCGGCCTCGTCCGGGGTCGACCAGGAGGACTGCGCCGGGTCGCCGACGACCGTCCAGGTGGCGGTGCGGCCGCGCCGTCCCACCATCCGCCACTGCATGGGCGTGAGGTCCTGGGCCTCGTCGACGATGACGTGCGCGTACTCGGTGCGCTCCGCCGCCAGCCGTTCGGCCCGCTCGCGCTGCGTCTCCTCCCGTACGGGCATGAGCTCCTCCAGGCCCGTGAGCTGGTCCAGCGGGTCGTACTCCCGCTTTCTCCGCGGTCTGACCGGAGCGCCCAGAAGGGTGTTCAGCTCGTCGAGGAGCGCCACGTCGTGCACGGAGAGGCCGTCGCGGCGCAGCGAGCGGGCGAGCCGCCGGACCTCGCCCTGGTTGAGGACGCGCCGGGCCCAGCGGCCGAGGCGCTTCTCGTCGGCCATCGCGCCGAGAACCTGGCGCGGGGTGAGCTCGGGCCACCAGGCGTCGAGGAAGCCGAGGAAGGAGTCCTCGGTGGAGACGTCCTCGTCGAAGGAGGAGCGCAGCTCGGCGGCGAGCTCGGGGTCGCTGTGCCGGCCCGCGGAGCCGGACTTGGCGTACAGGGCGTCGAGCAGCAGCCTGCGGGCGCGCGGGCGCAGCAGGTTGACGGGCGCGGAGCCGCCGAGCACGTTGTGGCGGATGCGCTGGAGCTCGTCCGCCTCCAGCTCCAGCCGGCGGCCGAAGGCGACGACCCGGAGGCGGGTCGGGGTGCCCGCGGGGGCCGGGGCGGCCTCGTCATCGTCCTCGTCCAGGGTCGGCTGGGCCCGGTGCTGCGGAGCCGGGGTCTCCAGGGCGCCGCGGGCCGCCTTGCGCAGGACGGCGAGCATGCGGGAGGAGCCCTTGATCCGGGCGACGGCCGGTTCGTCGTACGTGGTGGCCTCGACGCCGTCGACCAGCGAGCCGAGCGCGCGGATCGCGACCTGGCCCTCCTCGCCGAGCGAGGGCAGGACGCCCTCGGTGTACGAGACGAGCAGCGGTGTCGGGGAGACGATCAGGATGCCGCCCGCGTACCGGCGCCGGTCCTGGTAGAGCAGGTAGGCGGCCCGGTGCAGGGCGACCGCCGTCTTGCCGGTGCCCGGGCCGCCCTCGACGTACGTGATGGAGGCGGCGGGCGCGCGGATGACCAGGTCCTGCTCCGCCTGGATGGAGGAGACGATGTCGCGCATGGTGTGGCTGCGGGCCTGCCCGAGCGCGGCCATCAGGGCGCCGTCGCCGATCACCGGCAGCTCGCGCCCGTCGAGGGTCGCCGTCAGCTCGGGGCGCATCAGGTCGTCCTCGACGCCGAGGACCTTGCGGCCCTTGGAGCGGATGACGCGGCGGCGCACCACGCGGCCGGGGTCGACCGGGGTGGAGCGGTAGAAGGGCGCGGCGGCGGGGGCGCGCCAGTCGATGACGAGCGGCGCGTAGTCGGAGTCGAGGACGCCGATCCGGCCGATGTGGAGGGTCTCGCCGATCTCGGCCGTGTTGTCGGGCCGTACGGCGTCCTCGGCGGGTTCGACGGAGGTGTACGCGCCGTCGGGGCCCTTCTTGCCGTCCTTGCCGTACAGCAGGTCGATGCGCCCGAAGAGGAAGTCCTCGAACTCGTTGTTGAGCCGGTTGAGGTGCACGCCGGCCCGGAAGACCTGGGCGTCCCGCTCGGCGAGCGCGCCGGGGGTCCCGACCTGGCCGCGTTTGGCGGCGTCGTTCATCAGGAACTCCGCCTCGTGGATCTTCTCCTCGAGGCGGCGGTAGACCTTGTCCAGATGTTCCTGCTCGACACCGATCTCACGGTCCCGGACCGTATCGGTGGCGTCCATGGCGGCCATGGCCTCCACGGCTTCCTGCGCGGCCACTGAGGCCCCCTTCTGACGTGCACTGGGCAGCCGTCGAGCGTACGCCACAGGGGGGCAGAATGTCAGGCCTCGACCTCCACGAGGCGTTCGCCGTCGAAGGTCCTGACCTCGAAGTGGTCGATGTCGTTGCGGTCCATCGCCGCGCCGCCGTGGACGTACAGCGGGTTCTTGGCACTCTCCATGGTGGCTCCGGGGATGCCGTACCCCCACTTCGGGACGGCCCAGGAGGTCACGGTCTCCTCCTCACCGCTCTTGGAGACGGCGACCAGCCGGCACTTCAGGGGTCCCTTGACGTTCTTGAGCTCCAGGACGGTGTGGGTGCCCCAGCCCTTCTTCTCCAGGCCGACGGTGGCGCTGACCTTGGTCGTCGGGTCGGTGGCCTGGATCTTCTCGTCCATGTGGTGGAAGAAGGCGTCCTCGGCCGGGCTGGTCGGGTGCGGTTCGACGGCTCTGTTCTCCCGCTCGCCGCCGGAGGTGGCGACGACAGCGACGGCGGGGCCGCCGATGACGAGCACGGCGGCGGCCGCGACGAGGTAGAAGGAGCGGCGGCGCCGGTTCGCGCGCTTGGCACCGACCTCGTCGATGAGCCGGTCGAGCAGTTCGGGTCCGGGCTGGGCGCCGACGGCGTGGAGTGCGACGGGGGCGCCCTGGGCGCGGCGGGGGCCGGGCGGGGCGGGCGGCCGGGGCGCGAAGTCGTCGAAGGCCTTGTCGGCGTACGGATCGACCGACGTCGGGCCGAAGGCGGCCGGTGCGCTGCCCGCGTCCGCCAGCATGGCGAGCATCGGCTCCATGCCGGCGAACTCCTCCACGTGCGCGGCGCAGAGCTCGCAACCCGCCAGGTGCGCCTCGAAGGCGGCGGCGTCGGCATCGTCCAGGATGCCGAGTACGTACGCACCCGCGGCGTCGTGCGGCGGTGTCATGCCGCTGCTCATGCCGAAACCCCCCTCTCCTCCAGCGCGATTTTCATGGAACGAAGTGCGTAGAACACTCGGGAACGCACGGTCCCGGCAGGTATGCCGAGTGTCTCGGCCGCCTCATTGACCGTACGCCCCTTGAAGTAGGTCTCGACCAACACTTCCCGGTGGGCGGGCGTCAAATCGTCGAGAGCGTCAGAGAGCGTCATCAGCCACAGCGCCTTGTCGATCTCGTCCTCCGCGGGCAGGACCTCGAGCGGTGACGGATCGACCTCCTGAGGCCGGGCCTGCCGGCTTCGGTGGCCGTCGATGACGATGCGCCGGGCAACCGTCACCAGCCAAGGTCTGACGGAGCCGGTAGCCCGGTTGAGCTGGCCGGCGTTCTTCCAGGCACGGATGAGCGTCTCCTGCACGACGTCCTCGGCACGCTGGCGGTCGCCGGCGACGAGGCGAAGTACGTAGGCGAGCAGGGGCCCGGCATGTTCGCGGTAGAGAGCACGCATCAACTCCTCGTCAGGGACGTCGGGTCGGTGGCGTGACACCTCGCTGCGATGCCGGGCCCGATGCGGACGTTCATCGGCCACGGCCGCATCCTTGCGCACCACGAACCTCCCGGTCGAGACCCTGTCTGTCGTGGAGAGGTACGGAGCGCGGGCGGGTTCGACTCAACGCCGCGCGAACTTTTTCACGGGTTTCTTCAGACGGTGGCCTTCGCCCGCCGGGCTGCCCGATGCCGGGCAACGCGCTCCCGGTTTCCGCACGCCTCGCTGGAGCACCAGCGGCGGCGGCGTCCGCGCGAGGTGTCGAGGTAGCAGCGACGGCAGTCGTCGCTCTCGCAACGGCGCAGCAGCGCGCGGGCGTTCGGGTCCGTGAGCAGGTCGACGGCGTCGCGGGCGACGGCGGCGAGCAGCGCGCGGCAGTCGGGTTCGACGCTCAAGGCCCGTACGAGCCCGCCGGTCTCGGTGCGCACGGCACGCGGCGCGGGGGGCGCGGAGGCGGCGGCGAGGGCGTTGAGCCGCTCCAGGGCGGGCCCGGCGCGCCGCCCGTCGAGCTGGGCGTGGACCAGCTCGACGACGCAGTCGCGCAGTTCGCGGAAGCGTACGACCCAGGCGGCGTCGAGGGCGCGCAGCGGCACGGCGGCGGGGACGAGCCCGGTGGTGCGCAGGAAGCGGTCGAGCGCCTGGCAATGGGCGAGCGGCTGATCGGCCAGATCAAGGCAGATGCGGCCGGAGTCGAACCGTACGGTCATGCCCCTGTCACCACCTCGCGATCGGATGCGGGCGCCCGACCAGAGTGCTCCCGAACCTCCGGTCCGGCTAGAGGGCGTGACGGGCGGACGGGGTCGGGCAAATGGCGGCCGGGTGGACGGGATGTCGGGTGGCGCCGTGGACGCTCGCGTATGGAAGCTGGACGCACGTCCATGGTTCCGTCCGGCCGTGGCCGCTTGACTGGGTGTCATGACGGACAACAGGGGTGGGACGGCGGCCGGCGCGGTACTCGGCGCGGCGACGGTGGCGACGGGACTGATCGCGGGGGTGTGGTTCGCGTACGTGTGCTCGGTGATGCCGGCGCTCGCGCGCAGCGACGACCGGGTCTTCGTGGAGGTGATGCGGAACATCAACGACGTGATCCAGAACCCGGTCTTCTTCACGCCGTTCTTCGGCGCGCTGCTCCTGACGGCTGTCGCCGCCTGGCAGCTGCGCGCCACACCGGCGCGGGTCTGGGGGATCGCGGCGCTCGTCCTGTACGTCGCGGTCTTCGCGGTCACCTCGGCGGTGAACGTCCCGCTCAACGACGCCCTCGCCGCGGCGACGGATCCGGTGCGGGCCCGCGCGGACTTCGAGGCTCCGTGGGTGGCCTGGAACCTCGTCCGCGCGGTCCTGACCACGGCAGGCTTCGTCTGCCTGCTGCGCGCGCTCGCCGTCCGCCGGGCGGGGTGACCGCGCCCGGCGGACCGGCCGGGCGTCCTACTCGTCGTACTTCGTGTCCGCCACGGGGTCGAGGGCCAGCCGGTACCCGCGCTTGACCACGGTCTGGATCAGTTTCGGCGTGCCGAGCGCCGTCCGCAGCCGGGCCATCGCCGTCTCCACCGCGTGCTCGTCGCGTCCCGCGCCCGGCAGGGCGCGCAGCAGGTCGGCGCGGGAGACGACCCAGCCGGGGCGCCGTGCCAGCGTGGTGAGGAGCGCCATCCCGGCCGGCGGGACCGGCCGCAGGGAGCCGTCGACTAGGACCGCGTGCCCCCGGATCTCGATCCGGCGGCCCGCCACCGGGAGCGCACGGGCCCGGGACGGCAGCTCCTGGCAGAGCAGTTGCACCAGCGGCCCGAGCCGGAAGCGCTCGGGCTGCGCCGTGCCGATGCCGTGCGCCTGGAGCGGCAGCGCCGTCACCGGCCCGACGCAGACCGCGAGCACGTCGTGGCGCAGCGCTTCGAGGAGCTCGTCCAGCGCTCCCCGGTCCTCCGCCCGCGTCAGCAGCGAGGCCGCGGCCGGCGCGCTGGTGAAGGTCACCGCGTCCAGGGTGCCGGCCAGGATCCCGTCCAGGAGCCGGTCGAGGGGGCCGATGTCCTCCGGCGGCATCCACCGGTAGACCGGTACGCCGACGACCTCCGCGCCGCCCGCCGTCAGCGCCTCCACGAATCCCGGCAGCGGCTCCCCGTGCAACTGGATCGCGATCCGGCGCCCCGTCACCCCCTCGGCGAGGAGCCGGTCGAGCACCTCGGCCATGGACTCGGAGGACGGCGACCACGACTCCGTGAGCCCCGCCGCCCGTACCGCGCCCTTGACCTTGGGGCCCCGGGCGAGCAGCTCCACGCCCCGCAGACGGTCGAGGAGCGCCTCGCCGTGGCCCCAGCCGTCCGCCGCCTCGATCCAGCCGCGGAAGCCGATCGCCGTCGTGGCGACGACGACGTCCGGGGCGTGGTCGAGGATGCCCTTCGTCGCGGCGAGCAGTTCCGTGTCGTCCGCCAGCGGCACGATCCGCAGCGCCGGGCCGTGGACCACGGCCGCGCCCCGGCGACGGAGAAGCGTGCTCAGCTCGTCGGCGCGCCGGGCCGCGGTGACCCCGACGGTGAATCCCGCGAGGGGCCCCTGCTCTTGCTCGTTCATGACGACCGAGCCTGACGTGGATCCGTGACAGGCTCGGTTCGCCGGTATTTCCTGGCCGTTACGGACCATTTCCGCTCACACCTCGGCGTATCCGAGCCGCGACGCCGTCTCGCCGTCGGTGTCCGCGCCCTCTGCCGTGTCCGGGACGGCCGCCGGCCGGCGAAGGTATACCGCCCAGGTGACGACCATGCAGGCCGCGTAGAAGAGCAGGAAGGCGACGAAGGCAGCGGTTCCGGTCCCCGCGGTCTGGAACGACTGCCGGAAGGCGAGGTTGATGCCGAGCCCCCCGAGCGCGCCGACGGCTCCGATCAGCCCCATGGCGGCCCCGGAGAGCCTGCGCCCGTACGCCTCCGCCGCCTCGCCCGACAGCCCCTTGCGGTGCCCCTGCGCGAGGAAGATCGCCGGGATCATCTTGTACGTGGAGCCGTTGCCGAGACCGCTGAGGACGAAGAGGGCGATGAAGCCGACGAGGAAGACGGTCAGCGACTCGATGACGGAGGCGTAGACGACCACGCCGGTCGCCACGGCCATCCCGCCGAAGTTCCCGAGCGTGATGCGGGCGCCGCCGTGCCGGTCGGCGAGCGAGCCGCCGAACGGCCGGATCAGGGAGCCGAGGAGCGGGCCGATGAAGGTGAGCGAAGCGGCCTGGAGCGGGGTGCGCCCGAACTGGGTCTGCAGGACGAGCCCGAAGGCGAAGCTGTAGCCGATGAAGGAACCGAAGGTGCCGATGTAGAGGAAGGCCATGATCCAGGTGTGGCCGGACCTGACGGCCTCCTTCGCGGCGCCGGTGTCGTTCTTCACCGGGGCGAGGTTGTCCATGAAGAGCGCGGCGCAGAGGGCCGCGACGACGACGAGCGGGATGTAGACGCCGAGGACGATCCTCGGGTGGACGGCTCCGGCGGTGCCGATGACCAGCAGACCGACGAGCTGGACGACGGGGACGCCGATGTTGCCGCCGCCCGCGTTGAGACCGAGCGCCCAGCCCTTCTTCCGCAGCGGGAAGAAGGCGTTGATGTTGGTCATGGAGGATGCGAAGTTGCCGCCGCCCACCCCGGTGAGCGCGGCGACCAGCAGGAAGGTCTGGTACGAGGTGCCCGGCTCCATCACCGCGTAGGCGACGCCCGTCGGCAGGAGGAGCAGCAGCGCGCTGAGGACCGTCCAGTTCCGGCCGCCGAAGCGGGCGACGGCGAAGGTGTACGGGACGCGGATCAGCGCGCCGACGAAGGTGGCGGTCGCGATCAGGAAGAACTTCCCCGCCGGGTCGATGCCGTACTCCGGCCCCATGAACAGGACCATGACCGACCACAGGCTCCAGACGGAGAACCCGATGTGCTCGGAGAGGACGGAGAAGACGAGATTGCGCCGGGCGATCCGCTCTCCCTGGTCACGCCAGAAGGTCTCGTCCTCCGGCTCCCACCGTTCGATCCATCGGCCGCCCATCACGTACCTCCACGGTTCGGGTTCCGAGCGTCCAGATGCTCTGGACCTCTTGCTCCACGACCCTAGGCAGGCCGCGTTTCGGGCCGGTGGCCGAAGGTGACGGGTACGGAACCTTGCTCTCACCCGCCGTGCGGCTCCGGTGTGAGTACGGGACTCCGCTCCCCCGGCACGCCCGGTTCGTCCGCCGGGAGCCAGGAGTCCGCGGGCCGGTCCAGCCACCCTTCCCGCGCGCCGATCTCGGCCGCGGCGGTGCGCAGCGCGTCCAGGCCGGGATGCCGCAGCCCCTTGCGCCACACCATGCTCACCGGGGAGAGCGGCACGGGCTCGACGAGGGGCCGCAGCACGGAGCCCTCCATCGGCGGAAAGCCGACCACCGCGAGGACGGGGGTACGGAGTTTGGCCATGATCCGCCGGAACTCCTCCCTTCCCACCGCCATCGGCGCGGGCGGCGCGACGGAGATGCCGCGCCCCGCGAAGAGCCGGGCGGCGAGGTCGGTCCACTCCGGGGTGCGGTCGTTGCCCGCGCCCGCGTAGACGCTCTCGCCCTCCAGCGCGGCCAGCGGCACCTCCGTCAGCTCCGCGAGCCGGTGGTCGTCGGGGAGCAGGACCGCCATCGCCTCGTACCGGACGAACTGCGAGGCGAGCCGGCTCCGCGTGGACGCGTCGAGCCCGCCGTACCGTCCGAAGGACACGTCGAGGCGCCCGGCAAGGATCTCGGCGGCGGCCCACGTCAGCCCGTTCTCGTAGCGGGCCATCAGCTCCTGCTCGGGGGCGAGTTCCCGGGCCCGCTCCATGACGTCGCCCTGGGCGGGGAGACCGGTGCTGTTGAGGTCGACGAGCAGCGGCCTCGCGACCGCCCGGAAGGCGTCGGCGAGTTCGTCGCAGGCGGCCAGCACCTTGCGGGCGTACGGCAGGAGCCGCGTGCCGTCCGGGGTGAGCGTGACCTGACGGGTCGTCCGTACGAACAGGTCCGTGCCCAGGTCCCGTTCCAGCCGCCGGATGTCGCGGGAGAGTGCCTGCTGGGCGACGTACAGGCGGGCGGCGGCGCGCGTGAAGTGCAACTCGTCGGCGACGGCGGTGAAGGCCCGCAGCAGCCGGGGCTCGATGTCGTACGAAGTGACCACCCGGCATTTAACAACACGGGCGCGTGAATGGCCACGGATCAGGTGTTGGACCGGGGCCGGGGGCTCCCCGGAGGCTGAACGCATGCCACATCACGACCTCATGCTCACCCCGGCGGGCCCGGCGCTCGCCCCGCGCTACCGCGAGCCGAAGAGCCCCGCCGCCACGCCCCTCAGCTCCGCCCCCGCCCCCGCCGCCACGCCCCTCAGCTCCGCCCCCGCCCCGGCCGCCACCCCTGCCTCCGGCTCGTACCGGCGGCTCTTCGCCGTTCCCGGCGCCCGCGCGTTCACCCTCGGGAACCTCGTCGCGCGGCTCCCGATGGGGATGCTCGCCGTGAGCGCGGTGATCATGATCGCGGGGGCGTACGGCTCGTACGCGCTCGCCGGAGCCGTCACCGCGACCGGCATGGCCGCCACCGCGGTCGTCGCCCCCTGGACCGCGCGGCTCGTCGACCGGCACGGGCAGAGGCGGGTCGCCGTCCCGGCCGCGGCGCTGGCCGCGCTCGGCTCGCTGGCCCTGCTGCTGTGCGTGCACCACCGGGCTCCGGAATGGACGCTGTTCGTCGCGTACGCGGCAACCGCGACCAGCCCCAACACGGGCGGGATGTCCCGGGCCCGCTGGGCCCATCTCCTGCGCCACGAGCCCTCCGCCCTGCACACGGCCAACGCCTTCGAGCAGGCCGTCGACGAGCTGTGCTTCATGCTGGGCCCGGTCCTGGCCGCCTTCCTGTGCACGGCGCTCTTCCCGGAGGCGGGCACGCTGACCGGCGCCGTCCTGCTGCTCACCGGAGTGCTGGTCTTCACCGCGCAGCGCTCCACCGAGCCCCCGGCCACGCCCCGCTCCGCCACCGCGCCCGGCTCCCTCCTGCGCGGGTCCGGCACGCGGCCGCTGCTCGGCGTCTTCCTCACCATGGGCGCGGTCTTCGGTGCGATGGAGGTCGTGACGCTCGCGCACGTGGACGGGCCCGCAGCCGGACCGATCCTGGCCCTGCAGGCCGCCGGCTCCTGTGCGGCGGGGCTGGTCTACGGCCGTACCGGACGCTCGGGCCGGCTGCGCACCTGCCTCGTGGCGATGACCTGTCTGATGGCGATGCCGTTCCTGGGCGCCGCGACCGGCTCCCTGCTCGCCCTGGCGGCCGGGCTGCTGGTGGCGGGCATGGCGACCGCGCCGACGATGGTCACGGGCATGGCCCTGGTCCAGCGTCTGACCCCGTCGGGCCGACTCAACGAGGGCATGACGCTCGCGGTGACCGCCCTGCTCGCCGGTGTCGCGGTCGGCTCGGCGACCGGCGGCTGGGCGGCGGAGCACGCCCCGTCGACGGTGTACGCGTTCCTGATCCCGGCGGGCGCCGCGGCGCTGGCCCTCGCGGGCGAGACTGCCCGCGGAATGAGGGAGGCCCGGGGAATGACGGAGGCCCGGCGGTCGTCGTGACGACTGCCGGGCCTCTGCCCACATGGGATGAGTGGAGATGGCGGGAATCGAACCCGCGTCCAACGGTGCAGAATCAGGGCTTCTCCGTGTGCAGTCCGCTAGGAGTTTCTCAGCCCCGGAGATCACGCGGACAAGTCTCCGACGGGCTCAGTCACTGTTTGATTTCCCTCAGGCCCCCGTGACCGGGGCTAGAGGTTTAGATCCCTTGATGACGTCAGGATCCGGGTCGGGACCATCCCCGGGCTGACGCTCCTCACAGAGGCTTCTGCTCGTTACCTAAAATTAGGCAGCGAGGGCGAAGCGGGAGTTATCGCTCTTGGAGTTGGCGATTATTGGTTGCGACATATGGTTTACGAGATCATTGCCGCTTCCTCGACACGCTTCCCCTGCTTCGACATCCGCTGTCGAAACCGATCATCCCCATGTTGATTTTTCAAACGTGCACCCGCTGTGAGGTGCGGGTCCCATGGTACGTGACGACCGCGTACGGTTGCCAGCGCATTAAGGGGCCCTGGCCGGACGGGGTCCGCGCGGCCGCCGGCGTCGGCTAGACGGCCGCCGCCCGCTGGCGGCGCTTCGCCGCCGCGATCGCCCGGTTCGTCTCGCGGGTGTCCTGCTTCTCCCGCAACGTCTGCCGCTTGTCGTACTCCTTCTTGCCCTTGGCGAGCGCGATCTCGACCTTGACGCGTCCCTTCAGGAAGTACAGGGCGAGGGGCACGATCGTGTGACCCGTCTCCTGGGACTTCGCCTCCAGCTTGTCGATCTCGGCGCGGTGCAGGAGCAGCTTGCGCTTCCGCTTCGCCGAGTGGTTGGTCCAGCTGCCCTGCATGTACTCGGGCACATGGATGTTGTGCAGCCACGCCTCGTGCCCGTCGATCTGCACGAAGCCGTCCACCAGCGACGCCCGGCCCATCCGGAGCGACTTCACCTCGGTGCCCATGAGCACCACACCGCACTCGTAGGTGTCGATGATGTGGTAGTCGTGGCGCGCCTTCTTGTTCTGCGCGATGATCTTGCGCTCAGGACCCTTGTCGGGGTCCTTCTTCTTCGCAGGCTTGCCCTGCACGTTCACGAGTCCCTTTGCCATAGTGCGGCCATTTTCGCACTACGAGCCCCCTCCGAGGCCACTCAATACCGTCCTCGCCCGCTTCTCGGCCCGCTCGCCCGTGGTGTCGGCGACCACCAGGTCGGGTGTGATGCCCAGGCCGTCCACGCCGTGGCCCGAGGGAGTGCGGTAGTGGCCGACGGTCAGCTCGGCGACGGAGCCGTCCGGCAGCGTGCTCGGCATCTGCACCGAGCCCTTGCCGAAGGTGCGCGAGCCGACGGTGACGGCCCGGCCGCGGTCCTTCAGCGCGCCGGTGAGCAGCTCGGCGGCGCTCATCGTGCCCCCGTCGACCAGCGCCACCACCGGCCGCCGGGTGTCGCCGCCGCTCTGCGCGTACAGAGCGCGCTGCTCGCCGTCGACGTCGTACGTGGCGACGAGTCCGCCGTCGAGGAACGCGGAGGCGGCGACGGTGGCCTCGGCGACCAGTCCGCCGGCGTTGCCCCGCAGGTCGAGGAGGACTCCGGCGCCGGCCGGGGCGCGCCGCACCGCGTTCCGTACCCGCTCGCCCGCACCCTTGGTGAAGGCCGTCACCTTGATCAGTACCGTCCCGTCGTCGAGGCGGCGCACGGTGACGTCGTCGGTGGCGAGCCGGGCCCGGGTGAGGGTCTGTGTCCAGGCGGAGCGGCCGCGCTCGACGCCGAGGGCGACGGTGGAGCCGGCCGGGGCGCCGTCGCCGCGCAGCAGGGAGACGACCTCGGAGACGGACAGGGCCGTGGTGTCGCGGCCGTCGACGGCGACGAGCCGGTCGCCGGTGCGCAGCCCGGCCAGGGCGGCCGGTCCTCCGGCCTGGACACGGCTGATCTCGATGCGGCCGCTGTCCGCCTTCCGCGCCGAGAGTCCGACGCCGGTGTACGAGCCGTCGAGGGCCTGCTCGAACTCCTCGAACTCGGCGGGGCCGTAGACCGCGCCCCAGCGGTCGCCGCTGCGGCTGACGAACTCCTCGGCGGCCTGCTGGCCGGACTTGCCGTCGGCCATCGCCTCGGCCGCGGCGCGGGAGAGGTCGGCGGGGTCGACGGTGTCGTGCGCGGCGGCCTGTGGGGCGCGCTTCACGGAGGCGGCCTCCTGCCGTGGCAGGGAGCCGGTGGCCGCGGCCGTGGCGAGCACTCCGGCGAAGACCAGCGTCAGGGCAGCCCCGCGGAGAACTCCGCGGGGCCGGAGACAGAGGTCGGGGCGGGACCCCGGGTCGACGGCCGACATGGCGCCCACTCTAGGACAAGCGAAAGGCGCCGTACGGTGGTTGGCCGTACGGCGCCCGGGGCACTCAGGGGTCTCTTCTCACACCTTGAGGTACTTGCGCAGCGCGACGAAGGCCGCAAGGGACGGCATCAGCAGACCGATGACGAGGACGAGCGGCAGCACCGAGAGGACGGCGTCCCAGCCGATGAAGTTGACGAGCTGCATCTTCTCGGCGAGCGCGATGCCGTGGTCGATGAGGAAGTACCGGCCGACCAGGAGCATGATGCAGGCGACGGCGCCGCCGAGGAGGCCGGCGAAGGCCGCCTCCATGATGAACGGCATCTGGATGTAGAAGCTGGAGGCGCCGACCAGCCGCATGATGCCGGTCTCCCGCCGTCGGCTGAAGGCCGAGACGCGCACCGTGTTGACGATCAGCATCAGCGCGATGACCAGCATCAGCGCCATGACGCCGAGCGCGGCGACGTTCATGCCGTTCATCAGGTCGAAGAGGTTCTGCAGGATGCCGCGCTGGTCCTGGACGGACTCGACGCCGTCCCGCCCGGCGAAGGCCGTGGCGACGACCTTGTACTTCTCCGGGTCGTCCAGCTTGACCCGGAACGACTCCTGCATCTGGTCGGGCGTGATGACCGACGCGATGGCGGTGTCGCTGTACTGCTCCTTGTAGTGCTTGTAGGCCTCGTCGGTGGACTCGTGGTGCACGGTCTCGACGATGTCCATCTTCTTCAGATCGGCCTCGATCTGCTCCTTCTGCTGCGCGGTCACCGCGCCCTTGGCGCACTTGGTGGAGGTGGCCGCGTCGTTCTTGTTGCAGAGGAAGATGGAGACGTTGACCTTGTCGTACCAGTAGTCCTTCATCGTGCTGACCTGCTCGCGCATGAGCAGCGCACCGCCGAACAGGGCGAGCGAGAGGGCCACGGAGACGATGACGGCGAAGGTCATCGTGAGATTGCGCCGGAGACCGACGCCGATCTCGGAGAGCACGAACTGAGCGCGCATGGTGTTCTATCCCCTACCTGCTCAGTGCTGGTATCCGTAGACGCCGCGCGCCTGGTCGCGGACGAGGCGGCCCTTTTCGAGCTCGATGACGCGCTTGCGCATCTGGTCGACGATGTTCTGGTCGTGGGTCGCCATGACGACGGTGGTCCCTGTCCTGTTGATGCGGTCGAGCAGCTTCATGATGCCGACGGAGGTCTGCGGGTCGAGGTTGCCGGTGGGCTCGTCGGCGATCAGCAGCATCGGGCGGTTGACGAAGGCGCGGGCGATGGCGACGCGCTGCTGCTCACCGCCGGAGAGCTCGCCGGGCATCCGGTCCTCCTTGCCGCCGAGGCCGACGAGGTCGAGGACCTGGGGCACGGCCTTGCGGATCTCGCCGCGCGGCTTGCCGATGACCTCCTGGGCGAAGGCGACGTTCTCGGCCACGGTCTTGTTGGGCAGCAGCCGGAAGTCCTGGAAGACGGTTCCGAGCTGGCGCCGCATGTGGGGCACCTTCCAGTTGGACAGCCGGGCGAGGTCCTTGCCGAGGACGTGCACCTGGCCATGGCTGCAGCGCTCCTCGCGCAGGATCAGCCGGAGAAAAGTCGACTTTCCGGAGCCGGAGGAACCGACGAGGAAGACGAACTCCCCCTTCTCGATCTCCAGGGATACATCCCGGAGCGCGGGGCGGTTCTGCTTCGGATAGGACTTGGAGACGTTGTCGAATCGGATCACGGATGCACCACGGTCGGCCGGGAGTAGGTGTGCGCGACCTTACGCGACCGGAGATGGGGTGCGCAGTCGCGGTCCCGGCTTGCGTGCTTTATCCTTTTCGCCCTTCGGGGCGGAAGCGATGCGATCCGGGTGTAATCCGACGGGGCGCGCCGAAACGCCTCGGAACTGGCAGAGTGGTAGGGGGAACGCGCGGGTACCACCGGGCGTTGTCCTTGGTGTGGACCCGAGTGCGGGAGGAGGAGAGCGCATGACGTATGACCGACTGGTGTGCGCCAATTGCGCGGCCCCCGTCGCGGAGGGCCGCTGCCCCGTCTGCCGCGCGAACCGGGAACGCCTCGACCCGTCGTCGGGCCTGACCCCGGCGATGCTGCTGGCGCTCGTGGTCGCCCTGGTGGCGATGGTGGCGCTGCTCGCCGCACTGCAGAGCGCGTAGGGCTCCCGCGGCTCCGCATACGAGCCGGAGACGAATGAGGGCCGGGGGTACGCCCCCCGGCCCTCTTCTTCATGCTTCTACGACCTGACGGTCACCGAACCGCTCAGACGGCGGCGCGGCCACCGCCGACCAGACGCGGGAGCATCCGGAAGCCGATGCCGCCGGCGATCATGGTCGCGGCACCGATGATCAGGAACGAGGTCTCGGCGGCGCCGGTCTCGGCCAGCTCCTCCTTGGCCTTGCCCTGCTCGACGGGCTGCGAGCCGGCGTTGTCGGTGTCCGGGTTGTTGACGCACTCGGCGCCGTCGAGGTCGACGGTGCAGGTGCCGGCGTCGTCCGAACCGTCGTCACCCGGCGTGGTCGGCGCGGGCGTCTCACCCGGGGTGGTCGGCGTCGGCTCGGTCGGCTTCGGCGGCTTGGTGGGCTGCGTCGTCGGGTCCGTCGTCGGGTCCGTGGTGGGGTCCGTCGTCGGGTCGGTGGTCGGGTCCGTCGTCGGGTCCGTGGTGGGATCCGTCGTCGGGTCCGTGGTCGGGTCCGTCGTGGGGTCCGTCGTCGGGTCCGTGGTGGGATCCGTCGTCGGGTCCGTGGTCGGGTCCGTCGTGGGGTCGACCTCACAGCCCGGCGTACCCGGGATGCAGGTCGGGTCGGCCTCCGGCAGTTCGGCCTGGACGCCGATGTTCAGCTCCACACCCACAGCCTGAGCGGCGCCCGCGGCGGTCAGGGACGCACCGGCGGCGATTACCGCACCGGCGGCTATCCGCGCGAAACGGACCCGCGTCTTCTTCGTCATGTGCCTGCTACCCCCAGTAGCTCAATCTCGTCATGGAGCAGCGCTCGGGGCCACGGGCACGGGGGCGGCGTGATCACTCAACCAGCCCCCGGTCACACACGCCCCATAGATACGCATGCCGCGTGCCACCCTTCCGAGTTTCCGAGTACGCGTCAAGGTCGTTGCGCGTGCGATGCCCGAAAGATCACGGGTTGCCCGCCATGCGGGGATGCAACTGTGACGTAAACGTGGAACTACCTTCTCCCCAAGGCCAGTTCCCTTGTCGACAAAGCGCCCCGCAAACCCCGTTTCCGCTTGCGCCCGCGAATGTCCGGAGGGCCCTGTGAGGGAGTTCAGGCCCCAACTCCCGTCACCTCTCGCCGTACGCGCCCGCCGCGCGGTCCAACGCAGCCGCGTCACGGCCCGGATGGCGCCGCGTCAGAGGCGGCGCGTACGGCGAGGGGCCCCGTACGCGTGCGTACGGGGCCCCTCGCCGTGAAGCGGCGTGCGGGTTACTTCTCCTGCTGCTTGCGCCAGCGGATGCCGGCCTCGAGGAAACCGTCGATCTCGCCGTCCAGGACCGACTGCGGGTTGCCGACCTCGAACTCCGTACGGAGGTCCTTGACCATCTGGTACGGGTGCAGGACGTACGAACGCATCTGGTTGCCCCAGGAGCTGCCGCCGTCGCCCTTCAGGGCGTCCATCCTGGCGCGCTCCTCCTGGCGCTGGCGCTCGAGGAGCTTGGCCTGGAGGACGTTCATGGCGCTCGCCTTGTTCTGGATCTGGGAGCGCTCGTTCTGGCAGGAGACGACGATGCCCGTCGGGAGGTGCGTGATGCGCACCGCCGAGTCGGTCGTGTTGACGCCCTGGCCACCGGGGCCCGAGGCGCGGTAGACGTCCACGCGCAGCTCGGACTCGTCGATCTCGACGTGGTCGGACTGCTCGACGACCGGCAGGATCTCGACGCCCGCGAACGACGTCTGGCGACGGCCCTGGTTGTCGAACGGGGAGATGCGGACCAGGCGGTGCGTGCCCTGCTCGACCGAGAGCGTGCCGTACGCGTACGGCGCCTTGACCACGAACGTGGTCGACTTGATGCCGGCCTCTTCCGCGTACGAGGTCTCGTAGACCTCCGTGCCGTAACCGTGCCGCTCGGCCCAGCGCAGGTACATGCGCTGGAGCTGCTCCGCGAAGTCGGCCGCGTCGACGCCGCCCGCCTCGGCGCGGATGTTGACCAGCGCCTCGCGCTCGTCGTACTCGCCGGAGAGGAGCGTACGGACCTCCATCTCGTCCAGCGCCTTGCGGACGGCGACCAGCTCCGTCTCCGCCTCGGCGCGCGTGTCCGGGTCGTCCATCTCCTCGGCGAGCTCGAAGAGCACCCCGAGGTCGTCGATCCGGCCGCGCAGGGCCTCGGCCTTGCGGACCTCGGCCTGGAGGTGCGAAAGCTTGCTGGTGATCTTCTGCGCCGCCTCCGGGTCGTCCCAGAGGGACGGGGCCGCGGCCTGCTCTTCGAGCACGGCGATGTCTGCCCTCATCTGTTCGAGGTCCAGTACGGCCTCGATCGACCCCATGGTCGAGGAGAGGGACTTCAGCTCTTCGGATACATCGACGACTGCCACGCGTCCCAGCGTAACGGCTCACCGCAAATGCCAGGGCCCGCCGGTCGCCCGTGACGAGCGGCGGGGAGCGGCGGCGGGGTGGCGGGGAGCGGCGGCGGGGGCCGCTACGGCTCCGTCGACGTCTTCGAGTCCTGCGGCGGTACGTCGCCGTCCTCGGCGGCCGCCAGGTACCCGCCCACGCCCAGCGCGCCCGCGACGACGACCGCCGCGATCGAGAGGGTGATCCGGCGCTTGCGGACCGTCCCGGCCTTGTGGCGGGCCGAGCCGGGTCGCCGGGCGCTCGCCGAGCGCGGGGCCCGGGCGGTGCCCAGGGGGCCGCCCGCGAGCTCGTCGGGGGCGGGGACGCGCATGGAGGTGTGGGTGTCCCGGTTGGAATCGGGGGTGGCGCCGGGGACCAGAGGAACGGCGGCCCGGCGCGGGGCGGCACCCGCGGCCCCCGTGGGGTACGGGTCCTCCTCGCGCTGCTCCGGCGCCTGCTGCTCCGCGTCGTCGGGCTCGTCCACGTCCAGCGGGGGCAGTCCGGCCAGCAGCGGCAGGCACTCGCGCAGCCGGCTGGCCAGCTCGGAGGCGCGCAGCCGGGAAGCCGGGGCCTTGGCCAGGCACTGGACGATCAGCTGCCACAGCTCCTCGGGGATGCCCGGCAGCGGGACGACCGTCTCGGTGACGTGGCGGCGCAGCACGGCGCCCGGGTGACCGCCGCCGAAGGGCGTGAAGCCTGCCAGGAGCTCGTACAGGACGGTCGCGAGGGCGTAGATGTCGACCGCGGCGCGCGGCGGCAGGCCCTCGACGATCTCCGGAGCCAGGTAGTCCGGCGTACCGATGATCCGGGTCGCCTTGGTGCGGCCCGGGGTGTCGATGAGCTTGGCGACCCCGAAGTCGGTGAGGAGCGCCGGGTGGGCGCCGGCGGGGCCGAGCGGCCCCTCCATGTCGAGCAGGATGTTCTCCGGCTTGACGTCCCGGTGGACGACTCCGGCGGCGTGCGCGGCGGCGAGTCCGTCGGCGACGTCGGCGATGATCGCGACGGCCGCCTCGGGGGCGAGCCTGCGCTCGCGGTCGAGGCGGGTGCGCAGGTCCGTGCCGCGGACCAGGTCCATGACGAGGGCCAGGTCGTTGCCGTCGACGACGAGGTCGCGGACGGAGACCACCCGGGGGTGGTCGAGGCCGAGGAGGGCGGTGCGCTCCTGGACGAAGCGGCCGACGAGCTCCTGGTCCGAGGCCAGGTCCTCGCGCAGCAGCTTGATGGCGACGGGGCCCTCGGGGCCCTCGCCGAGCCACACCGTGCCGGCGCTGCCCCGACCGAGGATCTGGTGGGCCGTGTAGCGGCTGCCGATATTCCGTGCCAAGACTGCTCCCTCAGCGGCTGGCGGACGCGTCAAAGTTACGCGTCCGCAGCCGCCGGTCGACACTTCCGAAGGGAAATCACCCCTCGGAAGTCGATAAATCGGCAGTACTACTGCCCCGTACCGCCGGTAGTAGTACCACTCCCGGAGCCGGAGCCCGAGTCGGCGAGCTCCGAGACCCAGTCGGTGAAGGACGAGATCCCGTCGCCGAGCGCCTCCCAGTAGCCCTTCCCCTCGGCGATCCAGCTCTGGAGCGGGGTCAGCTCCCAGATGAGCCAGCCCGCGACCACGAAGAGCAGGACCGAGAAGAGACAGCCCTTCAGACAGCCGAGCCCGGGGATCCGCATGGGGTTGGCGCCGCGCTGGCGCGGCGGCCTCGGCTCACGGGGAGCCGGCGGCTGCGGGGCCTGCGGGCGCTGCTGCGGCGGGTTGTACGCCTGCTGCGGCGGCGCGTACTGCTGCTGGGGCTGCTGGGGCGCGTACTGCTGCTGCGGCGGCTGCTGCTGGTACCGGGGCTGCTGCTGGGGCTGCTGGTACTGCTGCGGAGCCCCCTGCGGTCGCTGCGGGTGCTGCGGCTGGCGCTGCGGACGGCGGCGCAGCGGGTCCTCGCTCGGGTCCAGGTACTGGACCTGCGTCTGCTCGTTGCGGTCGCGGGCCGCGCGCAGCTGGTTCTGCCAGGGGTGCGGCTGCTCCTCGCCCGGCGCGCCCTGCGGCGGCTGCGGCGGTACGGGAGGCATCACGGCGGTCGGGTCGGCGCCGCCGTTCATGCCACCGGGCGGACCGCTCGTCGGCATGACGCTGGTCGGCGCGGCGGGGTCGAAGTGGGAGCCCGCGCCGCTGGGCAGCACCTGGGTCGGATCCGCGGCGCCGGGCGCCTCCGGGACCGGCGCGGGCGCCGGGTCGGGGGCGAGCAGCGCGCCGACGCCGTCGGCGGCCTCGATCTGCGCGGGTGTGGCGTGCACGCCGATGCCCGCCGCGACCGCGCGCAGTCCGCGGGCCAGGTTCTGGGCGCTGGGGCGCCGCTCGGGGTCCTTGCTCAGGCAGCGCTCTATGACCGTCCAGAGCGGGCCCGGGACGGTCGAGGGGCGCCGCGGCTCCTCGCTGAGGTGGCGGTGCAGCACTTCGAGGGCCGTGCCACCGGCGAACGGGGGACGGCCGGTGACCAGCTCGTACAGCAGGATGCCCGCGCCGTAGATGTCCACGGCGGAGGTCTGCGGACGGCCCTCGGCGGACTCCGGCGCGACGTACGCGGGGGTGCCGACGAACTCGTGCGTACGGGTCAGGCCCGGGGAGTCGGCGAGGCGTGCGATCCCGAAGTCGGTCAGCATCGGGTGCATCTGGCCGCCCTGCTCGGCGAGCAGCACGTTGGCGGGCTTGAGGTCGCGGTGGACGACGCCGTCCGCATGGCTGGCGGCGAGCGCGTCGGCGATCTGGGCCGTGAGGAGCGCGGCGGCGACCGGGGTGAGCGGACCGTTCTCGCGGATGTAGCGGTGCAGGTCCGGGCCCTCGACGAGGTCCATGACCAGCGCCAGGACATCGCCCTCGACGACCAGGTCGCGGGTGCGCACGATGTTGGGGTGGGTGAGCCGGAGCAGCACGGACCGCTCGCGCAGGAAGCGCATCACGATGTCCGCGTCGTTGGCCAGCTCCTCCTTGAGGACCTTGATCGCCACGGTCTCGCCGGGCTGGCCCTGCACGGCCGCCTCGGCGCCCGCGGCCTCCCTCTGGCGGGCTCGCCAGACGGTGCCCGTGGCGCCGCGTCCGAGCGGCTCCTCGAGCAGGTACTTGCTGCCGATTGGCCGCACGTCACGCGCTCCCTGCTGATCGTGGTCCTGGGGGTCCCGGGGTCCCTGTCGTCTGTTGTGACCCGTCCGGGTGTCCGACCCACTTTA
Organism: Streptomyces sp. NPDC013457; assembly: GCF_043089925.1. Classification (NCBI taxonomy): domain Bacteria; kingdom Bacillati; phylum Actinomycetota; class Actinomycetes; order Kitasatosporales; family Streptomycetaceae; genus Streptomyces; species Streptomyces sp. NPDC013457. Next base: position 39,701 of record NZ_JBICBL010000002.1, on the reverse strand, counting down.
GTGCCGCCGAACGGGTCGGGGGTCGATCACCAGACGGCTGATTCCCGCGCCGGACTTGTCCGAAAACAAGACGCTCATGGCGCACGGGTGGTTGCCGCGGAGATCGGAAGGCGTACTCAACCAGGCACTTTTAGGTCCACAGCCGACCATTCAAGATCACTTCGAGGCGACCCGCGGGCGGGTTGTCAGCGGCAGGTGCGAGGATGCACACAGCACGCGCGTCGAGGGGTCGGGAGCCCCCGCGCCGTGCCGACCTGTACCGGACGACGTGTCCGTGCCGGGTGGGGGGAGGCACCGGGCGGTCCCCCTGCCGGGCACCACGCGCAGAAGGGACCGCTGACGGCGATGCAGATCCGGCTGACCGTCCTCGTGCCGCACGCCGGCCACGGCGCCGGGCGCGCCTGCGACGTGCTCGTCACCGCTCCGGCGGGGACGGCGCTGGCCGCCGTGGCCTCCAATCTGGCCGCGGCCGTCTCCGGGCCCGACACCTCCCTCTCCGGTTCGACCGTGCTCTACGCGGGCCGGGAGCGGCTCGACGCACGGCGCTGCTCGCTCGGCGAGCCCCCGCTGGTCGACGGGGCCGTGCTGACGCTCCACGTCCCCGGCGAGGACGACCGGCCGGACGAGGCCGCCTCGGCCCGGCTCCACGTGGTCTCGGGGCCCGACGCGGGCGGTGTGCACCTGCTGCACCGCGGCCCGGTCGGAATCGGCCGCTCCCTGGACGCCGACGTACCGCTCGACGACCCGGACGTCTCCCGGGTGCACTGCACGGTCACGGTCGGGGACGACGGCCGGGTCACGGTTGCGGACCTCGGCTCCACGAACGGGACGACGCTGGACGGCGTGGCGGTCGGCGACCGCCCCGTCCGGCTTGCGCCCGGCGCGCTGCTGCGCCTCGGCGAGTCGGCCCTCCGCCTGACGGGCCCGGGCGACCCCGGTACGGACTCCCTGCCGACGACCCCGGACGGCGAGGGCCACCTGCGGGTGAACCTCGGGACGGGGAGCCCGGACGGGCGGGAGACCGCCTCCGGCTCCGCCGCCGGATCAGGATCCGGACCCGCGCTCCACGGGACGCGTACGGACCCGGGTGCCGGCGGAAGGGGGCCGGGCGCCGGTTCCGGCCCCGGCACGGCTCTCGGCGGCGCCTTCTCCCTCTCCGCCGACGCGACGCACGGCGGCCTGCCCGCACACGCGCGTGCCGAGGAGTCGCCTGACGGCGAGGGCTCGGAGGTCGAGGCGCACAGCAGGACCCGGCAGACCCCGCGCCAGGCCGCCCCCTCGCGGGGCAAGCGGGGCATAGGAGCATGGGCGCGCCGGTTCGCCGGTGCCAGGGAGGACCAGCCGGTCCCGGGCGCCGGCCTCGGCCCGGAGGTCGACACCGCGTCCGGATCGGGAGCCGCGTTCGGTGCCGCGTTCGGTGCCGAGCACGCCGCCGGTCCCGCGCCGAGCCCCGAGACCTGGCCCGACCCGGCCGCCGTGCTGCTCACCGCCCTCGGCCCCGGCCCGCGGCTCTGGGAGCGCGGCCAGGACCATCCCGAAGCCCTCGTCGTCCGCCTCGGCACGACCGACCGCGCCGAGCTGTCCGGGGTGCCGGTCACCGTAGGGCTGCGCGAGGCCGGTTCCCTGGGGCTCGCGGGCCCCGGCGACCGGCTGGCCGGCCTCGCGCGCTCCGTGGTCGCCCAGCTCGCCGCCCTGCACTCCCCCGCCGATCTGGAGATCGTGCTGATCAGCGCGGACCGGAGCCGCTCCCTGGAGGAGCGGCGCCGGGCCTGGGGCTGGCTCGGCTGGCTCCCGCATCTGCGCCCGGCGCACGGCCAGGACTGCCGCCTGCTCCTCGCGTACGACCGCGACCAGGCCCACGCCCGTACGGCGGAGCTCACGCGGCGGCTCGACGACGGCCCGCTCGGACCCGGCTGGCCGAGCGCGGACCGCGCGGCGGTCACGGAGGCCGCCGCGCGGTACGAAGGACCGGTCACGGTCGTGGTCGTGGACGGCGACCCCGGGTCGGCGGCGCTGCGCGAGACGACCGCGCGGCTCGCCGGGGCGGGGGCGGCCGCCGGCATCCATCTGATCTGTCTGGCCGAGGCGCCGGCCGCGTCGCCGGTCTCTCCGGTGGCGGCGACGTACGAGAGCGCGTGCGCGGCCTCCCTCGCCTTCCGCGAGTGCGGGGCGGTCGCCCTGCTGAGCGGTGACGTGGCGACGGCACTGCGGCTGCTGCGTACGGCGGGGGGCCGGGCCGCGGGTCACGGGACCGTCGGCGTGGTGGACGCGGTGTCGGTCGCCTGGGCCGAGCGGTTCGGGCGGGCGGTCGCACCCCTGCGTACGGACGCCCCCGCCACCCACGGACGGACGGCGGCGACGGCGCTGCCCCGCTCCGCCCGGCTCCTCGACGAGCTGGGCCTCGCCCGGGCCACGCCCGCCTCGCTGCTGGCGCGGTGGGCGGCGGCGGGCGACGGGACGGCCGTCCTGGGGGCCGGGCCGCGCGGACCGGTCTCGGTCGACCTCACGGAGGAAGGCCCTCATCTGCTCATCGAGGGGCCCGCGGGCAGCGGGCGCACGGAGCTGCTGCGCTCGATCGCGGCGTCGCTCGCCGCCGGCGGCCGCCCGGACCGGCTGGGGCTGCTCCTCGTCGACGGCGCGGGCGGTGAGCGCGGCGAGGGTCTCTCGGCGTGCACGGAGCTGCCGCACGTCACGGAGCACCTGGTCGCCTCCGACCCGGTACGGATGCGGGAGTTCGCCCAGGCGCTGGGCGCGGAGCTGAAGCGCCGGGCGGAGATCCTGGGCGACGGGCACTTCGCCGACCGTCAGGCGGCGGCGCGCATGATCGGCCAGCGTGGCCCGAGCGCGGCGGAGACGATGCCCCATGGCGCCCGCGCGGCGGCCCGCATCCCCGACGCCCGGACCCCCGACGCCCGCGCCGCCGACCTCGCCGACCGTCCCAGCGGCCGCACCCTGCGCACGGGCGAGGGCCTGGTCGGCGACCGCCCGGGCTCGGACACCCCGGACAGGACCACCCCGGACCGGACCGCCCCCGACCGAAACGCCGTGGAGCGGACCACCGGCTCGGGCGCCGAGGACCTCGCCCACCGCCCCAGCGGCCGGACCTCACGCACCGGCGACGGCACCCCCGGCGACCGGCCCGGCGGGCGAACGCCCCGCACGGGCGCCGACGACCTCACGTACCTGCCGAGCGGGCGGACGTCCCGCACCGGCGCGGGCGCCGAGGACCTCACGTACCGCCCCAGCGGGCGTGTCGTCCGGTCCGCCGCCGCCGAGGAAGCCGGGCGCCCGGTCGCCGGTCTCGTCCCGCGCCCCGGGCGGGAGCACGATCCGCGGGCGGGTGACGAGGCCGCCGCGCTGCCCCGGCTCGTCGTGCTCGTCGACGACTTCGACGCGCTCGTCGCGCCCGCGCTCGGCTCGCCCGGGCGGCCCGCCGCCGGGTCCGTCGTACGGGCGCTCGAAGCCGTGGCGCGCGGGGGCGCGCGCCTCGGGGTGCACCTGGTCGCGACCTCCGCGCGCCCCGACCGGACGGCGGACACCGAGCTGGCCCACGGCCCCGGTGGTCGCCTGCGGATCGTGCTCGACGCACCGCCCGTCGCGCCGGGTCCGGACGATCCCGCGCCCGGCCGGGGACGGCTCGGCCACCCGGACGGCCGCGTCACCCCGTTCCAGTCCGGCCGGGTCACCGGCCGCATCCCGCGTACGGCGACCCTCCGCCCGACCGTCGTGCCGCTGGAGTGGGAGCGGATGGGCGACCCGCCCACCCGCAGACCCGTCCGCGAACTCGGCAACGGACCGACCGATCTGGCCCTCCTCGCCAGCGCTCTCGACCGTGCCGCACGCTCCCTGGAGGCCGGTCCGATCTCCCCACTCACGCCCGCGACCCGCTCCTGACGGGACGTCACGAGCCGATCACGATCGCCCACTTGCCGCGGAAGGCGGTATTGCGGGGCGAGTGCCCCCGGCGTAGACCTGAGCGCACGGGACACGCACCGCGCACAGGAGAGACGGGGCAGAAATGCGTACAACTCTTCGTACACGCAGGGCCGCACCGGCCGTCGTCACGGTCACCGCGCTCACCCTCGCACTCGCGCTCGCCGGCTGTGGCGGCGGCGAGGACACGGGGGAGGGAACCAAGGAACCCGGCCCGCCGGCCACGTCGAGCGGCTCGTTGGGACTGCCCTCCCTCAAGGGCGAGAAGATCGAGGTCGCCGCCGTCTGGACGGGCCCGGAGCAGGAGAACTTCACCAAGGTCCTGAAGGAGTTCGAGAAGCGCACCGGCGCCACCGTCACCTTCGTGCCCGCACAGGACCCGATCGTGAACTTCCTCGGCACGAAGATCGCCGGCGGCTCCCCGCCCGACGTCGCGATGCTCCCCCAGGTCGGCGCGATCCAGCAGGCCGCCGCCCAGAAGTGGCTGAAGCCGGTCGGCCCCGACGCCCAGGCGCAGCTCGCCGCGAACTACTCCAAGGGCTGGCGGGACCTCGGCGCCGTCGACGGCACGCAGTACGGCGTGTACTTCAAGGCCGCCAACAAGTCCCTGGTCTGGTACAACAACGCCGCCTTCGAGAACGCGGGCGCCACCGAGCCCAAGACCTGGAAGGAGTTCCTGACCACCGCGGAGACGATCTCGGCCTCCGGCGTCACTCCGGTCTCCGTCGGCGGCGCGGACGGCTGGACGCTCACCGACTGGTTCGAGAACGTCTACCTCTCCCAGGCGGGCCCCGCCAAGTACGACCAGCTCGCCAAGCACGAGATCAAGTGGACCGACGCGTCCGTCACCCAGGCGCTCAGCACCCTCGCCGAGCTGTTCGGCAAGCCCGAGCTGATCGCGGGCGGCGCGTCCGGCGCGCTGCAGACGGAGTTCCCTGCCTCCGTCACCCAGACCTTCACCGGCGGCGACCAGCCCAAGGGTGCGATGGTCTTCGAGGGCGACTTCTCGGCCGTCAACATCGCGCAGACCAGTGCGAAGATCGGTACGGACGCGAAGGTCTTCCCCTTCCCGGCGGTCGGCCCGTCGTCGCCGGTCGTCACCGGCGGCGACGCGGCGGTGGCCCTGAAGGACACCAAGGGCGCGCAGGCGTTGCTGACCTTCCTCGCCTCCCCCGACGCGGCCACGATCTGGGCGGGCGCGGGCGGCTTCCTCTCGCCGAACAAGAACATGGACCCGGGCGCGTACCCGAACGACGTCCAGCGCGAGATCGCCAAGGCGCTCCTGGAGTCGGGGGACGACTTCCGCTTCGACATGTCGGACCAGATGCCGCAGTCCTTCGGCGGCACGCCCGGCAAGGGCGAGTGGAAGGCGCTGCAGGACTTCCTGAAGAACCCGAAGGACATCGCGGGGACCCAGGCGCGCCTGGAGGTCGACGCGGCCAAGGCGTACAAGAACTGACGCCGTGACGTCCGCGTCCAGGGCTGCCAAGGCGCCCGGGGCCTCCACGGCCCCCACGGTCACGGGCACGCGCAGGACCGTCGCGGCGGGGTTCCTCCTCCCCGCGCTGGTCCTGCTCGGCGCGCTCGTCGTCTACCCCATCGGGTACTCCGTCCAGCGTTCGTTCTTCGACACGTCCGGGGACTCCTTCGCCGGACTCGACAACTACATCGCCCTCTTCACCGACGACACCATCCTCACGGCCGTCCGGAACAACGCGATCTGGGCGGTCGTCGCCCCGGCCGTGGCGACCGCCCTCGGGCTGATCTTCGCGGTGCTCACCGAACGGGTCCGCTGGGGCACGGCGTTCAAGCTGATCGTCTTCATGCCCATGGCGATCTCGATGCTGGCCGCCGGGATCATCTTCCGGCTGGTGTACGAGCAGGATCCCGACCGCGGTGTCGCCAACGCCGTCTGGGTCGGCGTCCACGACACCTTCGCCGAGTCCTCCGGCTTCCCGCGGGCGCGCCCGCTGCCGGTCCACCCGCTGGAGGCGGCGGGCGACGGGGCGTACGTCACCGAGAGCCCGGTCCACGCGGGAGAGCCCGCGCGGCTCCCGCTGATCGGGGTCGCGCCGGCGCAGATGCCGAAGGACGCCCGCCCGGCGCACGAGCCGCCGCCGTCGCGGGACGGCGGGATCACCGGGACCGCGTGGCTGGACTTCACCAAGGGCGGAGGCGGGAAGCCGAACATCGTGGACCCCAAGGAGGTCGGCCTCAGGGGACTGCGGATCGAGGCGGTGAAGGACGGGACGGTGGTGGCCACGACACGGGCGGCGGCCGACGGCTCGTTCACGCTCCCCGCCTTCGCGGACGGCGCGCTGCTGCGGCTGCCCGCGAGCAACTTCCGCGAGCAGTACAACGGCGTGGAGTGGCTGGGACCTTCGCTCGTCACCCCGGCGGTCATCGGCAGTTACGTGTGGATGTGGGCCGGGTTCGCGATGGTCCTGATCGCGGCCGGTCTGGCGAGCGTGCCACGGGAGCTGATGGAGGCGGCGCGCGTCGACGGGGCGAACGAGTGGCAGGTCTTCCGCCGCATCACCGTCCCGCTGCTCGCTCCGGTCCTCGCCGTCGTCCTCGTCACCCTGATGATCAACGTGCTGAAGATCTTCGACCTGGTCTTCATCATCGCGCCGGGCTCGGCGCAGGACGACGCGAACGTGCTGGCGCTCCAGCTGTACCGCTCGTCCTTCGGCACGGACGCGGATCTCGGGATCGGCTCCGCGATCGCCGTCCTGCTGCTCCTGCTGGTGATCCCGGTGATGGCGTTCAACATCCGCCGGATGCGAAGGGAGGCGCGCAGGTGACGGCGACGAACGAGAACGGCAAGCCCCCGGACGCCGCCGGGGACGAGGTCCGGGGCGAGGCCCGGGGCGGGGTCCAGGGCGAGGCGCGGGGTGCGGCCCGGGGCGGGGCCCAGGGCGAGGCCCGGGGCGGGGTCCAGGGCGAGGCCCAGGGCGGGGTCCGGGGCAAGGCCCAGGGTGCGGCCCGGGGCGGGGCTCGGTCGGCCGCCGCCCGGGGCGGGGTCCGGCCGGGCACCCCGCCCGCGGCGCGCCCGGCGCCCCCGCTCGGCGCCCGGCTGGCCGCGCGGGCGGCGGGCGGCACGATGCGGATCTTCCTCGTCCTCGTCGGCCTCTTCTGGCTGATGCCGACCGTCGGACTGCTGCTCTCCTCGCTCCGCAGCCCCACCGACATCAGCGAGAGCGGCTGGTGGCAGGTCTTCGCCTCCCCTGCCCAGCTGACCGTCGAGAACTATTCGGCCCTTCTCTCCAACGAGACCATCACCCGGTCCCTCGTCTCCACGATCCAGATCACCGTTCCGGCCACGCTCCTGGTCCTCGTCATCGGCTCGCTCGCCGGATACGCCTTCGCCTGGCTGGACTTCCCCGGCCGCGACTGGTGGTTCCTGGTGGTCGTCGGGCTGCTCGTGGTGCCGGTACAGGTCGCGCTCGTACCCGTGTCGAAGCTCTTCGGCGCCATCGGCGTCTTCGAGACGACGCTCGGGGTCGTCCTCTTCCACACGGCGTTCGGACTGCCCTTCGCGATCTTCCTGCTGCGGAACTTCTTCGCGGAGATCCCGAAGGAGCTGCTCGAAGCGGCCCGGCTGGACGGGGCGGGCGAGATCCGGCTCTTCACCCGGGTGGTCCTGCCGCTCGGCGGGCCGGCAATCGCCTCCCTCGGCATCTTCCAGTTCCTGTGGGTCTGGAACGACATGCTGATCGCGCTGATCTTCGCGGACTCCGAGTCGCCGCCGATCACGGTGGCGCTGCAGCAGCAGGTACGGCAGTTCGGCAACAACATCGACGTGCTCGCACCGGGCGCGTTCCTGTCGATGGTGATCCCGCTGGCGGTCTTCTTCGCCTTCCAGCGGCAGTTCGTCTCGGGGGTGATGGCGGGGGCGGTCAAGTAGCCCGGCGGCCGAGCGGCCGGCACTGCGCGGTGAGCCGCGTGGCGGCGGCTACGCGGACGAGCCGGGCAGCGGGCGCCACGCCGCGAGCCCAGAAGCGGCCCCTGCGCCGTGAGCCCAGGAGCCGCCCTACGCCGTGAGCGCCGCCACCGCCGAGCGCGCGAGGTCGTCGACGTACCCCTTCGGCAGCTCACCGCGCACCACCACGAGCCGCCAGTAGAGCGGCCCGACGATCAGGTCGAGGGCGCGCTCCGGGTCCGTGCCGTCCGGCAGTTCGCCGCGTGACACGGCCTCGCGGACGATCTGCGCGACGACGCCCTGCTGGCCGTCGAGCAGGGCGGCCTTGATCGCGTCGGCGATCTCCGGCTGCCTGGCGGCCTCCACCAGCAGGTCCGGGATGACCTGGGAGGCCACGGGGTGACGCAGGGCGTGCGAGCCGACCTCCAGGAGCGCGCGCACGTCCCCGTACAGCGAACCGGTCGACGGCGCCGGCAGCCCCTGCGTGGCGAACGCGCCGAGGAGGTCCAGGACGAGCGAGAGCTTCGACTTCCAGCGGCGGTAGACGGCGGTCTTGCCGACGCCCGCGCGCCGCGCGATGCCCTCGATGGACATACGGGCGAAGCCGACGGCGGCCAGCTCCTCGAAGACGGCGGCGCGGATGGCCTCGGTCACGTCCTCCCGGAGCACGGCGGCTCCCGCGGGGGCGCGGCGGGGGGATCCGGGGCGTGTCGTCATGGGCGGATCCTAACCAACCGTCCGCCTGCACGTCACGACGAAACGGTTGCGTTGCGACGTGCGAACGTCCTACTCTCGCCGTAGCGACGATACGGACCCGTTCCGTCGTCAGCCTGCCCCGCCCCCTCGTCGAAAGCGACCTCGTGACCACCGAGACGCTCACGAAACCCGACTCCCGGGTCCCGGAGGACCTGCGCGCGCTCGCCCTGCGTCACGGTCTGTCGGTCAGCGGCGCCCGCCCGACACTCCACGCGTACGCCGGACAGCTCTGGTCGCGCCGCGCCTTCATCTCCGCGTTCGCGACCGCCCGGCTGACGGCCCAGTACAGCCACGCGAAGCTCGGCCAGCTCTGGCAGGTGATGACCCCGCTGCTGAACGCGGCGGTCTACTACCTGATCTTCGGCATCCTGATGAACGTCCAGGAGGGCATCCCCGACTACGTGCCGTTCCTGATCACCGGCGTCTTCGTCTGGACCTTCACCTCCCAGTCGATCATGACCGGCACCCGGGCGATCAGCGGGAACCTGGGACTCGTCCGGGCTCTGCACTTCCCCCGCGCGAGCCTCCCGCTGGCCCTGGCGCTGCAACAGCTCCAGCAGCTCGTGCTCTCACTCGGCGCGCTCGTCGGGATCCTGTTCTGCTTCGGCGAGTTCCCCCGGGCGAGCTGGCTGCTCGCCGTGCCCGCGCTCTTCCTCCAGGCGCTCTTCAACGCCGGGGTCGCGCTCGTCATGGCACGGCTCGCCGCCCGCACGCCGGACCTCGCGCAGCTGATGCCGTTCCTGCTCCGCACCTGGATGTACGCCTCCGGGGTCATGTGGTCCCTCGACCATCTGGCGCGGAGCGGCCGGATCCCCGACCTGGCGATCACCGTCCTGCAGTGCAACCCGGCGAGCGTCTACATCGACCTGATGCGGTTCGCGCTGATCGAGAGCTTCACCGCCGACCGTCTGCCGCCGCACATCTGGGCGCTCGGCGCCGGCTGGGCGCTGGTGGCCTTCGTGGGCGGGTTCATCTACTTCTGGAAGGCAGAGGAGACGTACGGCCGTGGCTGAACAGACCCTGACGACGACCCCGCCCCCGAGCCAGGCCCCGACACCGGCGGCGGCTCCCACCCCGGCCCCCACCTCGGCCCCGGCACCGGCCCCGGCGCCGTCCGAGCGCATCCCCACCGTCGTCGCCGACGACGTCCACATCATGTACACCGTCAACGGCGCCCGTACCGGCAAGGGCAGCGCCACCTCCGCGCTCAACCGGATCTTCACCCGCCGCACCGCCCCCGGCGCCCGCACGGTCCACGCGGTGAAGGGCGTCAGCTTCGCCGCGTACCGAGGCGAGGCGATCGGCCTGATCGGTTCGAACGGATCGGGGAAGTCCACCCTCCTCAAGGCCGTCGCGGGTCTGCTGCCGGTCAACCGGGGCAGGATCTACACCCGCGGCCAGCCCTCCCTCCTCGGGGTGAACGCGGCCCTGATGAACGACCTGACCGGTGAGCGGAACGTGATCCTGGGCGGGCTCGCGATGGGCATGACGCGTGCGGAGGTCGACGAACGCTACGACGACATCGTCGACTTCTCCGGGATCAACGACAAGGGCGACTTCATCTCGCTGCCGATGCGGACGTACTCCTCCGGCATGGGCGCCCGGCTCCGCTTCTCCATCGCGGCGGCCAAGAGCCACGACGTCCTGCTGATCGACGAGGCGCTGTCCACGGGCGACGCCCGGTTCCGCCGCCGCAGCCAGGAGCGGATCGACGAGCTGCGGGCCGAGGCGGGCACCGTCTTCCTGGTCTCCCACTCCAACTCCACCATCACCCAGACCTGCGACCGGGCGCTGTGGCTGGAGGCGGGCACGCTGCGGATGGACGGTCCGGCCAAGGAGGTGGTGGCGGCGTACGAGGCGTTCACCAAGAAGGGCTGACAAAAGATCTGAAATCCACCCAGACAGCAATAGAGTGCGGTTCGATGACGACGCATCGCGACCGCACCCCGCCGCCCCCGCCCGACCCGGACGCCGCCCCGGCCTCCGGGCTGAACTCCGACCCGGAGGCCGGACGGAGCTCCGGCACGGGCGTCAAGGCCACCTGCGCCCCGCCACCCCCCTCCCTCACCGGCTCCCCCTTCGACTCGGACACCTTCACCTCGGCCAGCTTCGTCAACGTGGGCCGCGGTCCCGCCCTCGCCCTCACCGTCGTCTGGACCCTCACCCGCGCCGGCATGCTGCTGCTCCTGGCGCGCGACGCCCTGGGCGTCGGCGGGGTCGGCCGCGAGGTGTACGTCCTCTACCACCACTGGTTCCGGCAGTTCGGCCACGGAACCTTCCCCCTGAACGACGTGACCTGGCAGTACCCGCCCGGCGCCGGCCTGGTGATCATGTCCCCGGGCCTGCTGCCCTGGCTCACCTACTTCCAGGCCTTCGTCGCCCTCACCCTCCTCGCCGACGCCGCCGTCACACTCGCCCTCGCCCGCGCCGACAGCCGCCGCGTCACCCACGGCGTCTGGATCTGGGTCTGCGGACTCCCGCTGCTCCTGCACATCCCGCTGGCCCGGTACGACGTCCAGGTCACCGCCCTCGCCGTCCTCGGCCTGCTCGCGCTGACCTCCCGCACGCCGGCCGTCCCCCGCCTCGGCGGGGTGCTCGGCGGCGTCCTCGCCGGGCTGGGCGCGCTCGTCAAGGTGTGGCCGGCGCTCACCCTGATCGGCACGCCCCGGGGCCGTACCACCCGCGACGCCTGGACCTCCGCCGCCGCCACGGCCGCCGTGCTCCTCGTGACCCTCGCGCTCTTCTTCTCGGACTCGCTCGGCTTCCTGCGCCAGCAGGGCAGCCGAGGCGTCCAGATCGAGTCGGTGGGCGGTACCGCGCTCGCGCTCGCGCAGTCGGCCGGCGTCTGGCCGGGCCGGGCCCAGTACCGGTACGGCGCCTTCGAGTACGTGGGCCCGTACGTCTCCACCGTGGGCCGGGTCGCGCTGCTCCTGACCGTCCTCGCCTTCGTCTGGCTGCTGGTCTGGCGGCTGCGGGCACGCACCTGGACGGAGGCGACCCCGCTGGACGCGGCGCTCGCCGCCGTCCTGCTCTTCACCGTCACGAGCCGGGTGATCAGCCCGCAGTACCTGATCTGGCTGCTCGGCCTCGCCGCCGTCTGCCTGACCTCGCGCCGGACCGTGATGCGGCCCGTCGCGCTGCTGCTCCTGCCTGCGGCCGGGCTGAGCTCGCTCGCCTACCCGGTCCTCTACGACGACGTGGTCGCCGGATCCTTCCCGGGCGTCGCCGTCATGGTGGTGCGCAACGGGCTGCTGCTCGCCTGCGCCCTGCTGGCCGCGCGCCGGCTGTGGGCCTCGACGACGCGGGCTGCACCGCCGCCGACCTCGCAGTCGCGCTCCCAGGATTCATGAGCGAAGGGCCCCGCCGGACGACCGGCGGGGCCCTTCACCTGTGTTCGGCAGACGACGGCTAGCTGTGCGCGCGCAGCAGCTGACGCATCGTCCTCATCGCCACCGACAGGTTCGCCAGGTCGAAGGTCTCCGAGCCCTGGATCTCCTCCAGCGTGGTGCGCGCCCGGCCCAGGATGGCCGCGTTCTTCTCCTCCCAGGCCTTGAACCGCTCCTCCGGCGTCGAGGTCCCGTTGCCCGCCGCGAGCACGTCGGCCGTGAGGGCGGCGTGCGCGGCGAACAGGTCCTCGCGGATGGAGGCGCGGGCCATCGACTGCCACCGGTCGGCGCGCGGCAGCTCGATGATGCGGTCCATGAGCTGGGTGATCCGCAGCCGGTCGGCCAGGTCGTAGTAGACCTCGGCGACCGCCATCGGCTCCTTGGCCGTGCGGTCCGCGATCGCGACGATGTCGAGCGTCGGGAAGGCGGAGGAGAAGCCGGCGACCCGCAGGGCGAGCTCCTCCGGCACGCCCATGGAGGTCAGCTCCTCCAGGATCGACTGGTACCACTCCAGGTCCGCGCCGCGCAGCAGCTGCGGCAGCTCGCCCCAGACCTCCTCCACACGCTCGGCGAAGAACTCGATCGTCTCGGCGAGCTGGAGCGGCTGCGGCCGGTTGCCGAGCAGCCAGCGCGTTCCGCGCTCGACCAGTCGGCGGGAGTGCAGCCGCATCTGGGTCTGGATCTCGGCCGGCACCCGGTTGTCGAGGGCCTCGACGGCGTCCCAGACCTCGCCCAGCCGGAAGATGGCGCGGGCGGCGGTCTGCGCGCGGACGATCTCCTCGATCGACGCGCCGGTCTCCTCGCGGAGACGGTGCAGGAAGGTCGAGCCACCGGTGTTGACGGTGTCGTTGACCAGGACCGTGGTGATGATCTCGCGGCGCAGCGGGTGGCTGTCCACCGCTTCCGTGAACTTCTCGCGCAGCTGCGTCGGGAAGTACGCGTGGAGCAGTCCGCACAGGTACGGGTCGTCCGGCAGCTCGGTGCCGATCAGCTCGTCGGCCACCGTGATCTTGGTGTACGCGAGGAGGACCGCGATCTCCGGCTGGCTCAGCCCCTTGCCGTTGTTGAGCAGCTCGCGGATCTGCCGGTCGTTGGGCAGGAACTCGAGCGAGCGGTCCAGGGCGCCGTCACGGCCCAGGCGGCGCATGAAGCGCTGGTGGGCGTGGAGCAGGGACGGCGACTGGGCGACCGCGTTGGCCAGGGCGACGTTCTGCGCGTAGTTGTTGCGCAGGACGAGCCCACCGACCTCGTCGGTCATCTCGGCGAGGATCTTGTTGCGCTGCTTCACGGTCATGTCGCCGTCGGTGACGAGCCCGTTGAGCAGGATCTTGATGTTGACCTCGTGGTCGGAGGTGTCCACACCGGCGCTGTTGTCGATCGCGTCGGTGTTGACCTTGCCGCCCTCGCCCTCCGGGCCGCCCTTGCGGGCGAACTCGATACGGCCGAGCTGGGTCAGACCCAGGTTGCCGCCCTCGCCGACGACCTTGACCCGCAGGGCCTCGCCGTTGACGCGGATGGCGTCGTTCGCCTTGTCGCCGACGTCCGCGTTCGACTCGGTGGACGCCTTGACGTACGTACCGATGCCGCCGTTCCACAGCAGGTCGACGGGCGAGTGGAGGATCGCCTGCATCAGCTCGGCCGGGGTCAGCTTGGTGACGCCGGCCTCGATGCCGAGGGCCGCGCGCATCTGCGCGTTGACCGGGATCGACTTCGCGGTACGGGGGTGGATGCCGCCGCCCGCGGAGAGGAGCTCGGTGTTGTAGTCGGCCCAGGAGCTGCGGGGCAGCTCGAAGAGACGGCGCCGCTCGGCGTACGAGACGGCCGCGTCCGGGGTCGGGTCGATGAAGATGTGGCGGTGGTCGAAGGCCGCGACGAGACGGATGTGCTCGGAGAGCAGCATGCCGTTGCCGAAGACGTCGCCGGACATGTCGCCGACACCGACGACGGTGAAGTCCTCGGTCTGGGTGTCGTGGCCCAGCTCGCGGAAGTGGCGCTTGACGGACTCCCAGGCGCCGCGGGCGGTGATGCCCATGCCCTTGTGGTCGTAGCCCGCCGAGCCGCCGGAGGCGAAGGCGTCGCCGAGCCAGAAGCCGTAGGAGACGGCGACCTCGTTGGCGATGTCGGAGAAGGTCGCGGTGCCCTTGTCGGCGGCGACGACGAGGTAGGTGTCGTCCTCGTCGTGGCGGACGACGTCGGTCGGCGGGACGACCTCGCCCGCGACCAGGTTGTCGGTGATGTCGAGCAGCGCCGAGATGAAGGTCCGGTAGCTGGCGATGCCCTCGGCCAGCCAGGCGTCGCGGTCCACGGACGGGTCCGGGAGCTGCTTGGCGACGAAGCCGCCCTTGGCGCCGACGGGCACGATGACGGTGTTCTTCACCATCTGCGCCTTGACCAGGCCGAGGATCTCGGTACGGAAGTCCTCACGCCGGTCGGACCAGCGCAGGCCGCCTCGGGCGACCTTGCCGAACCGCAGGTGGACGCCCTCGACACGCGGGGAGTACACCCAGATCTCGTACGCCGGACGGGGCGCGGGGAGGTCGGGGATGGCCTGCGGGTCGAACTTCATCGAGACGTACGAGTGCGGCCCGCCGTCCTCGTTGTTCTGGAAGAAATTGGTCCGCAGGGTCGCCTTGATGACGGTGAGGAAGGAGCGCAGGATGCGGTCCTCGTCCAGGCTCGCGACCTGGTCGAGGGCGGCGTCCAGCTCCTCCAGGAGCGCGTCGATCAGCTCGACGCCGGCGCGCTGGCGCTCCGGCGCCATCCGGGCCTCGAAGAGCGAGACGAGCAGCCGGGTGGTGTGGACGTTGTTACGGAGGGTGTCCTCCATGTAGTCCTGGCTGAACGTCGCGCCCGCCTGGCGCAGGTACTTCGCGTAGGCGCGCAGCACCATGGCCTGGCGCCAGGTCAGCCCGGCGCTCAGGACCAGCGAGTTGAAGCCGTCGTTCTCGGCGTCTCCGGTCCAGGTCGCGGCGAACGCCTCCTGGAACCGCTCACGGGCGTCGTCGCTGAACGAGGCGCCGTTGGCGGTCGGGGCGGGCATGCGCATACCGAAGTCGTAGACCCAGGCGTGCGTGCGGTCGGAGCAGCGCAGCTCGTACGGACGCTCGTCGATGACCTCGACGCCGAGCCGGTTGAGCACCGGCAGCACGGCGGAGAGGGAGATCTGGTCGCCGGACTTGTAGATCTTGAAGCGCCGCTCGCCGGGACGGGCGCCGACGGGCTCGTACAGCGAGAGCGCGAACTCCTTGCCGGAGTGGCGCAGCTGCTCCAGGTGGACCAGGTCGGCCACGGCGGCGCGCGGCGAGTGGTCGGCCTTGTAGCCCTCGGGGAAGGCGTTGCCGTACTTGCGCAGCAGCTCGGCGGCGCGCTCCTCGCCGGTCTCGGCGTTGAGCGCCTCGGCGAAGCCGTCGGCCCAGGAGCGGGCGGCCTCGACGAGCCGCGCCTCGACGCGCTCCCGGTCGGCGTCGGTGAGCTGCGTCAGCTCCGTGCCGGGGGCGACACGGACGACGAAGTGCAGCCGGGTGAGCACCGACTCGGTGCTCATCAGCGTGAAGTCGACGCTGGTGCCCTGGAGCTCTTCCTTGAGGATGTCGGTCAGCCGCTCGCGGACCGTCGTGTTGAAGCGGTCGCGCGGCAGGTAGACGAGGGCCGAGTAGAACCGGCCGTACTCCTCCTGGCGCAGGTAGAGCCGCAGCCGGCGCCGTTCCTGCAGGTACAGGACGCTGGTGACGATCTCGCGCAGCTCGTCGGGCGGCGTCTGGAAGAGCTCGTCGCGGGGGTACGTCTCCAGGATCTGGAGCAGGTCGCGGCCGTCGTGGCTGTTCGGCGAGAAGCCGGCGCCGTCCAGGACCTCCTGGACCTTGCGGCTGATGACCGGAACCCGACGGACGGACTCGGTGTACGCGGCCGAGGAGAACAGGCCGAGGAAGCGCCGCTCGCCCACCACGTTGCCGTCGGCGTCGAACTTCTTCACGCCCACGTAGTCGAGGTACGAGGGGCGGTGCACGGTGGAGCGGCTGTTGGCCTTGGTGAGGATCAGCAGCTTGTGCTCGCGCGCCTTGGCGCGGGCGTCGGCGGGCAGCCGGCTGAAGGAGGACGAGACGGGGGCGTGGTGCACCTCGTCGCCGCCGTGCTGCGGGTCGGAGCGCAGGACGCCGAGGCCGGTGCCCGGGACGGCGGCCAGCGCGTCCCCGTTGACCAGCTCGTACTCGCGGTAGCCGAGGAAGGTGAAGTGGTCGGCGGCGAGCCAGCGCAGCAGCTCGCGGGCCTCTTCGACCTCGGTGGGACGCAGGTCGTCGGCGGTGGGCTCGCCGGGGAGCTCCTCGGCGATGCGCAGCGCCGCGTCGCGCATCTTCTCCCAGTCCTCGACGGTCTCGCGGACGTCGTTCAGGACGCGGAGCAGGTCGGTGGTGATCTGCTTGAGGTCGGCGCGGTCGGTCTCGCGGTCGATCTCGACGTGGATCCAGGACTCGACGAGCGCGTCGTGGGGCAGATCGCCCTTGGGCTCGGTGGTCAGGACCTCGATGAGCTTGCCGGTCAGGTCACGGCGGACGAGGACCTGCGGGTGGATCACGACGTGGATGCCGCGGCCCTGGCGGGACAGCTCGTTCGTCACGGAGTCGACGAGGAAGGGCATGTCGTCGGTGACGACCTCGACGACGGAGTGGCTGCAGGTCCAGCCGTTCTCCTCGACCGTCGGGGTGTGGACGCGGACGTTCGCGGTGCCCTGGGGGCGGGTCTCCGCGAGCCGGTAGTGCGAGAGAGCGGCGCCGAAGACGTCCACCGGGTCCCGGTCGGTGAGGTCCTCGGGCGCGGTGTGCAGGTAGTAGCGCTGGAGGTAGTCGAGCACGGTGTCCCCGTCCGGGCGCTTTCCGTCCTCGGGCCCCGTCGGAAGTTGCCCCCCGACCGGGCCGGTCTCAGCTACCCGGGCGGCCCGTGCGAGCAGCTCGGCCTTGGCTTCGTCCAGCTTGGTCTGCATGTCCTCTGGCTCCTGTCGCGCGCCGTTGCGTGACGTCGGTGGAAGAAAGGACACAACGCCACGACGCGGTGTTACCGGTCGGAGTCGACGTTATGCCGCGATGAGAGATGTCCGAGCCGTTATCGGCCATTTCTGGCGCCGTGCCCAGGACGGGAGAATCGGCGAACGCCATGTCCGCCCGGACGCCGTGGCGCTCCGGGCGATGGCCGGGGGCTTCGCTGCCCCCTCGGCGTATCGCGCTGATCACGGGAAAAGCCTATCGCTCCCGCCCCCCCGATCGTCATGGTCCGTATGTGTACAAAAGAGGGGGTGGAAGTTTGACGTTATGGACAGCGACACAGTGTCCTGTGGCAGGGAGCCGAGATCCGAGATCCGGGAGTCACCATGGCAAAGATCTTGATCGTGACCGGGGACGCGGCGGAGTCGCTGGAGGTCATGTACCCCTACCAGCGGCTCCTCGAGGAGGGGTACGAGGTCCATATCGCGGCCCCGGCGCGCAAGCAGCTGCGGTTCGTGGTGCACGACTTCGAGCCGGGTTACGACACGTACACCGAGAAGCCCGGGTACAGCTGGCCCGCGGACCTGGCGTTCTCGGAGGTGGACCCGGGCGACTACGTGGCCGTGGTGATCCCGGGCGGCCGGGCGCCGGAGTACCTCCGCAACGACCCGGAGCTCCGCAAGATCCTGAAGTCCTTCTTCGACGCGGACAAGCCGGTGGCCCAGATCTGCCACGGCCCGCTCCTGACGGCGGCGATCGGCGGCCTGGAGGGCCGCAGGGTCACGTCGTACCCCGCGCTCGAACTGGACATGCAGGCGGCGGGCGCCACGTTCCAGGACACGGAGGCGGTGGTGGACGGCACCCTGATCTCCTCCCGGGCCTGGCCGGACCACCCGGCCTGGATGCGGGAGTTCCTGAAGGTCCTCCGCGAGACGACCTGACCGCCGGCCCGACCGAAGGCCGATCCGACCTCCCAGCGGCCCGCGACCGCCCGACGGCGGAGGCCCGCAGACGAGCTCTCAGTGGTCGGGCCGACGGCCCCCACCGGCCCGGGGGCGCCGACGGCGGTCGACCACCCACAGGGAGGCCCGCAGACGACCGTCTCCCTGGTCGGGCAGACGCGGCCCCCACCGGCCCGCGGCCGCCGACGGCGGTCGACCACCCACGGGGAGGCCCGCAGACGACCGCTCAGTGGTACGGGTGGTGCGGGTGGGAGCAATCAGCCCGGCCGAAGGCCGGGCGCACCCCCACCGGCCCGCACCCGCCCCACACCCGCCCCCTACACAAGCTCCTCCGCCACCGCGACCGCCTCCGCCAGCGAGTCCACCACCGGCACCCCCGCCGCCTCCAGCGACGCCCGGCTGTGCGACCCCCCGGTGTACAGGACCGCCCGCGCCCCCACGTGCGCCGCCGCCCGCGCGTCATCGGCCGCGTCACCGATGACGACGACCCGCTCCGGGGGAACGCCCGTGAGCGCCGCCAGATGCCGCACCATGTGCGCCGACTTCCCCTCCGTGGACGACCCGATCCGCCCGTCCACCCGTACGAACCGCGGCTCGATCCCGTGCCTCCGCACCAGCGGGACCAGCTCCGCGTGCGGCGCCAGCGAGAGCAGCGACTGCGTGAACCCGGACTCCTGCCGCGCGGCCAGCAACTCCGCCGCCCCGGCCGTCAGCACGCACGCCTCGGCCCGCTGCCAGTAGTGCCGGTGGAAGGCGCCGTCCATCAGCACCCACTCGGCCTCCGTGGGCAGCCGCCCCATCAGCCGTTCGTAGAACTTCGGCACGGGAACGGTGTACAGGTCCCGGTACCGCGCCAGCGTGATCGGTTCGAGCCCCAGCTCGGCGAAGGCCGCGTTCGTCGCGCCGATGACCGCCTCGATGTCGTCGAGCAGCGTGCCGTTCCAGTCCCAGACCAGGTGCTTCCCGTGCTTCCCCATGCCAAGACGGTACCGGCCCGCACCGACAGAGCCCTCGGCTCGGGCCCCGGCCCGCAGCCCCGCCCCCCTGGCCCCCGGCCCCGGCCCCCCGGCCTCCGGTCTCAGCCCAGCAGCCCCGGGATCTCCTGGACCCCGAACCAGAGCAGCTCGTGGTCCTCGGCCCCGTCCACCGTGAACTGCGCGTCGTCGTCGCCCTGGTCCGCCGCGCCCAGCGCGTCCGCCGCCGCCGAGACGTCCGCCTCCGCGTCGTCCGCGTCGGCGTGCACGGCGGCCGCCTTGGCCAGCGGTACGGCTCCGGCGACGCGGACCTCGCCCAGCGAGCTCGCGTCCAGCCCGCGGTCCGGGTCCACGACCGCGTCCTTGTCCGGCACGTCGACGGCGACGACGATCCGGCGGCGCGCGGCCGACGGGTCCCCGGCGAGCTGCCGCAGCGACGCGGCCGCGGCCCGGCTCAGCGCCGCGTACTCGAGCTCCTCGATGTCGTCGGAGACGTACCACTCGCGCAGCGCGGGGGTCACGGCATAGGCGGTCAGCGGGCCGGGGCCCAGTTCGCCCGCCTTGTGCGCCTGTGCGAGACCGGGGAGGGTCAGGGGGACGTACACGCGCATGGCTGGCCGCTTTCGTAGTCGGAAACGCCCTCAGGATACGTGCGGAGTCCCCCTTCGGGGTCCCCAGGAGGCCGTCTCGTCGGTCCACCGGAGGCATCCCCGCACCCCGCGCCGGAAGACCCGGAGGGCCGCTCCCTCACTCTGATAGGTGAATCCGCCGGACGGCCGCGCGGACGCCCCCGCCGCCTTGCGAGGCCGCGAGCCGTCCCCGTACAAGATCCCCAACAGAAGTTACCGCCCGGTAGAGCACCGGACGCGAGGGATCGGGGACCACTCATGGACATCGCCACGACGACGCGTACGCCCGAAGCCACGACCATGGCCACGACCCGCCCCCGGACCCCCCGCCCCCGCTCCGCCCCCCGCGGCCCCGCCGGAACCCGCCCCCGCGGCGCCGCCGGCTCACGCCCCGGGACGGCGTCCCCACCCGCCCGTACGGCTCCGCGCGTGCTCCCGACCCACGCCCACTTCGCCGAGCGCCTGCTGCTCGTCCTGAGCGGTCAGCGGCCCGTGCACTGGATGCTGGGCCAGACCGTGGGAGAGGCGTACGAGCAGCTGGTCCAGCTCGCCCCCACGACCCCCTTCGGGGGTCCCGGCATCCGCCCCGTACTCCGCAGCTGCCGGGCCCAGCCCGCTCAGGACGCCCTGGAGGCGTTCGCCAGCATCGCCACCGACCGGGGCGTGCGCGCCATGGCCTTCCGCCTCGAACTCGGCGCCGACCGCCGCTGGCGCTGCGCCGCCGTCGAGCTGGACGGCCTCCACGCGCGCGTGCCCGCCCCGCTCCGGCCCGCCGGCCGATGAGCGCCCCCGGCCATGACGAAGGGGCCGGCCACCTCACCAGGTGTCCGGCCCCTCCTCCCCCACCGGGGGTTACTTCTTGCGGCGACGCCCGCCGCTGCTCTTCTGCGCCTTGCGACGCTCCGCGCGCGTCAGCCCGTCGCCGCCGCCCGCGGCGTCCTCGCTGACGAAGTCGCCCTCGACGACGCTGCCGTCACCGTCCACCTTGGGCGCGGTGAAGTGCAGA
Organism: Streptomyces sp. NPDC013457; assembly: GCF_043089925.1. Lineage (NCBI taxonomy): Bacteria > Bacillati > Actinomycetota > Actinomycetes > Kitasatosporales > Streptomycetaceae > Streptomyces > Streptomyces sp. NPDC013457. The sequence continues at coordinate 19,157 of NZ_JBICBL010000002.1, read as the reverse complement.
CGGTCCGGCCGCTGCGGGGCCTCCAGGCCCTTGGCGCGGATCTCCGGACGTCCGGCCGGAGCCGGCACCGCGTCCTTGGTGAGGGAGGGAGCCGCGTCCTGCACCGGGACCTCCTCGACCTGCTGCTCGACCTGGACCTCCAGGTTGAACAGGTAGCCGACGGACTCCTCCTTGATGCCCTCCATCATCGCGGTGAACATGTCGAAGCCCTCGCGCTGGTACTCGACCAGGGGGTCCTTCTGCGCCATCGCGCGCAGACCGATGCCCTCCTGGAGGTAGTCCATCTCGTAGAGGTGCTCGCGCCACTTGCGGTCGAGCACGGAGAGGACCACGCGGCGCTCCAGCTCACGCATGATGTCCGAGCCGAGCGACTTCTCCCGTGCGTCGTACTGCTCGTGGATGTCGTCCTTGACGGACTCGGCGATGAACTCGGCCGTGATGCCCGCGCGGTCGCCGGCCGCGTCCTCCAGCTCGTCCACGGTCACCTTCACCGGGTAGAGCTGCTTGAACGCGTTCCAGAGCCGGTCGAGGTCCCACTCCTCCGCGAAGCCCTCGGCGGTCTCCTGGCGGATGTAGTCGTCGATCGTGTCGTCCATGAAGTGCTGGATCTGCTCGTGCAGGTCCTCGCCCTCCAGGACACGGCGGCGCTCGCCGTAGATGACCTCACGCTGGCGGTTGAGGACCTCGTCGTACTTCAGGACGTTCTTACGCGTCTCGAAGTTCTGGGTCTCGACCTGGGACTGCGCGGAGGCGATGGCGCGCGTGACCATCTTGTTCTCGATCGGCACGTCGTCCGGCACGTTGGCCATGGCCATGACGCGCTCGACCATCTGGGCCTTGAACAGGCGCATCAGGTCGTCGCCGAGGGAGAGGTAGAAGCGGGACTCGCCCGGGTCGCCCTGACGGCCGGAACGGCCGCGCAGCTGGTTGTCGATCCGGCGCGACTCGTGGCGCTCGGTGCCGAGCACGTACAGCCCGCCGAGCTCCTTGACCTCTTCGAACTCCGCCTTCACGGCCTTCTCGGCACGCTCCAGGGCGCCGGGGAGGGCCGCGGCCCACTCCTCGACGTGCTCGACCGGGTCCAGGCCGGCCTGGCGCAGCTCCGCCTCGGCGAGGTCGTCCGGGTTGCCGCCGAGCTTGATGTCGGTGCCTCGGCCGGCCATGTTCGTGGCGACGGTGACGGCACCCTTGCGGCCGGCCTGGGCGACGATCGTCGCCTCACGGTCGTGCTGCTTGGCGTTGAGCACCTCGTGCTGGATGCCGCGCTTGGAGAGCTGCTGCGAGAGGTACTCGGACTTCTCGACCGACGTCGTACCGACGAGGATCGGCTGGCCCTTCTCGTGCTTCTCCGCGATGTCGTCGACGACGGCGGCGAACTTGGCGACCTCGGTCCGGTAGATCAGGTCCGACTGGTCCTTGCGGATCATCGGCCTGTTCGTCGGGATCGGGACGACGCCCAGCTTGTAGATCTGGTGGAACTCGGCGGCCTCGGTCATGGCCGTACCGGTCATGCCGGAGAGCTTGTCGTAGAGGCGGAAGAAGTTCTGCAGGGTGATCGTGGCGAGCGTCTGGTTCTCGTCCTTGATGTCCACCCCTTCCTTCGCCTCGATCGCCTGGTGCATGCCCTCGTTGTAGCGGCGGCCGGCGAGGATACGGCCGGTGTGCTCGTCGACGATCATGACTTCGCCGTCCATGACGACGTAGTCCTTGTCCTTCTTGAACAGTTCCTTGGCCTTGATGGCGTTGTTCAGGTACCCGACGAGCGGGGTGTTCACCGACTCGTAGAGGTTGTCGATGCCCAGCCAGTCCTCGACCTTGGCGACGCCGGACTCGTGGATGCCGACGGTCCGCTTCTTCTCGTCGACCTCGTAGTCGCCGGTCTCCTCGATGCCCTTGAGCGGGTTGCCGGCCTCGCCGCGGGAGAGGCGGGTGACCAGCTTGGCGAAGTCGCCGTACCACTTGGTGGCCTGGTCGGCCGGGCCGGAGATGATCAGCGGCGTACGGGCCTCGTCGACCAGGATGGAGTCGACCTCGTCGACACAGGCGAAGTTGTGGCCGCGCTGGACGAGCTCGTCCTTGGACCACGCCATGTTGTCGCGCAGGTAGTCGAAGCCGAACTCGTTGTTCGTGCCGTACGTGATGTCGCAGGCGTACTGCTGGCGACGCTGGGCCGGCGTCATGTTGGCCAGGATGCAGCCGACCTGCAGGCCCAGGAACTTGTGGACGCGACCCATCATCTCGGAGTCGCGCTCGGCCAGGTAGTCGTTCACCGTGATGAGGTGCACGCCCTTGCCGGACAGCGCGTTCAGGTACGCGGGGAGCGTGCCGACGAGGGTCTTGCCCTCACCGGTCTTCATCTCGGCCACGTAGCCGAGGTGGAGGGCGGCGCCGCCCATCAGCTGCACGTCGTAGTGACGCTGGCCGAGGACGCGCTTGGCGGCCTCGCGGACGGTCGCGAAGGCCTCGGGGAGCAGGTCGTCGAGGCTCTCACCGTCGGCGTACCGCTGCTTGTACTCATCGGTGAGCGCCCGCAACTCGGCGTCGGAGAGGTTGACGAAGTCCTCTTCGATGGAGTTGACCTGGTCCGCGATGCGGTGCAGTTTGCGCAGGATCTTGCCTTCGCCTGCACGCATGAGCTTGTTGAAGACGGACACTGAGGCTGGTCTCCTTGCCGGTCGGGCCTGGCACTGGGTCGTGTGATGGACTCGGGCGCGGGCACGGCAGGTGGTCCCCACCGCAACGGCCATCGTAAGCGAGACCGCCGCCGCGCCGGGAGGCCCGAAGGGCCGGAGCGTCACCGCTGCCCGGAATGAGAACGCACGAGACGCTCCGAAGGTGCCGCCGGGCCCGAAAAGCGATCGTTTGCGGGTCTGGGTTTCCCGCATCCGGAAGTTTCCGCTCCGAAGCCTGGACTTCCGGGATGCGAAAAGTGTTCGACTCATCACGGTCCGGACGCCAGAATTCCGACCATGGAGCCGACGACACTGACCACGGAACGCCTCACCCTCGGCCTGTTCGGCCCGGAGGACGCCGCCGAGGTCCACGCCATCTGCCAGGACCCGGACATCCAGCGCTGGACGACGGTGCCGTCGCCGTACGGGATCCAGGACGCCGAGTTCTTCCTGAACCGCGTCGTCCCGGACGGCTGGCGCGACGACACCGAGTACTCGTTCGCCGTACGGCTCCGGGAGGGCGGCCCGATCGTGGCCGCCGTGGCGCTGCACCACCCGCGCGCCGGGTGCTGGGAGGTCGGCTTCTGGACGGCCAAGGAGCACCGGGGCCGCGGCTACATGACGGAGGCCGTCCTCGCCCTGGCCCGCTGGGCCTTCACCGACCTGGCCTGTACGCGCGTGGAGTGGCGGGCCGAGATCGGCAACACCGGCTCGCGGGCGACGGTCGAGAAGGCCGGGTTCCGGGTCGAGGGCGTCCTGCGGGCCGCGCTGCCGAACAAGGGCACCCTCCGGGACAGCTGGATCGGCGCCCTGCTCCCCTCGGACCTGGGCCTCCCCGGCCCCGTGCCCTACCTGCCGGCCGCCCGTCCCGAGGCCTGATCGCCGGCCTCTTCCGGCCCTGGCCCGCCCGGAACTGTCCGGAGCTGTGCGGTCCGAGCCCCGGCTGTCGGTGCCGCCCTCTAGGGTGCGGATCATGACCACTGTGCCGCCGCCCGTCGCCGAACTGTCCGCGGACGAAGCCCGCCGGATCGCCCTGCGCGCCCAGGGATTCCTGGGCGCCCCCGACCGCCGCGCGGGAGTGCGGGGCGTCCTGCGCCACCTGGGCCAGGTGCAGCTCGACACGATCTCCGTCCTGGCGCGCTCGCACGAGCTGATTCCGTACGCCCGGCTGGGCGCCGTGGGCCGTACGACGGTCGAGAAGGCGTACTGGACCGACGGCCACGCCTTCGAGTACTGGTCGCACGCGGCCTGCATCCTGCCCGTCGAGGAGTGGCCGCTCTTCGCCTTCCGGCGCCGCGCCTACCGCTCCCGCCCGCAGTGGTACCACCACCTCCCGGACGGTGCGTACGACGCGGTGATCAAGCAGCTGCGGACCGAGGGGCCGCAGACCGCGACGGAGCTCGGCGGCGCGAAGAACAAGGGCGAGTGGTGGGACTGGTCAGAGTCGAAGGTCGCCGTCGAGCGGGCGCTGATGTACGGCGAGGTGGTGTGCACCGAGCGGCGCGGCTGGAAGCGGGTCTACGACCTGGCCGAGCGGGCGATCCCGGGCGCCGTGCTCCACGACGACCTGGACGACACCGAGTGCCTCCGGCGCCTGGTGCGGCAGGCGGGTGAGGCGCTGGGCGTGGGCACGCGCGCGGACATCGCCGACTACCACCGGCTGAAGACCGAGCAGTTCGACAGGGTCGTGGAGGCGTCAGGCCTCGTCCCGGTCGCGGTGGCGGGCTGGTCCAAGCCGGCCTGGGCGGATCCGGCGGCGCTGGCGAGCGAGCCGCGGGGCAGGCACCGTACGACGCTTCTGTCGCCGTTCGACTCGCTGATCTGGGAGCGGGCGCGGACGGAGCGGATCTTCGGCTTCACGCACCGCCTGGAGGCGTACGTGCCGAAGCAGAAGCGCGTGCACGGCTACTTCGCGATGCCGCTGCTTGCGGGCGGCAAGCTGCTGGGCCGGGTCGACCCGGCGCGCGAGGGCAGCACGCTGGTGGCCCGCCAGGTGTCGCTGGACACCCCCAAGGCGGTCGGCCCGATGGCGCAGGCCCTGCGCGAGGCGGCCGAATGGGTGGGCTGCGACGCCGTACGGATCGAACGCACCAACCGCCCGGACCTGACCCCCGCCCTGGCCGAAGCCCTCACCTGATCTCGAGGATCTTCTCCCGCATCGCATAGACGACGGCCTCCATCCTGGAGTGCAACTGCAGCTTCTCCAGGATGTTCCGCACGTGGTTCTTGACCGTGTTCTCCGAGATGAACAGCTCCTTCGCGATGTCCCGGTTGTTCATCCCGGTCGCGACGAGCTTGAGGACCTCCAGCTCGCGGTCGGTCAGCCGCGGCGCCGGGACGAGCCGGCGCTCGTCCGTGCGCTGGATCATCGACTTGAATTCGGTGAGGAGCTTGGACGCCATCGAGGGGCTGATCTGCGACTGCCCGTCGGCCACCGCGCGAATCGCGGTCGCGACCTCGTCGGTGGAAATCTCCTTCAGGAGATATCCGGTCGCCCCCGCTTTGATCGCGTCGTAGAGATCGGCTTCCTCGTCGCTGATCGTCAGCATGATGATCTTCGCACTGGGAGCCACCTCCTTGATGGAGGTGCACGCCTCGATGCCACCCCGCTTCGGCATCCGGACATCCATCAGGACGATGTCGGGCAACAAATCCGCTGCCTTGTCGACGGCTTCGGCACCGTCGCCCGCCTCTCCGACGACCTGGATGTCCTCCTCCTGGGCGAGGACGATCTCCAGGCCCCGACGGAAGAGGGCATGGTCGTCCACCACGAGGACCCGGATCGGCTCTTTGCGGGACTCCCCGCTGTCCGATTCCGATCCCTCGGGGATGGCCGCGCCATCGGACTCCCGCCCGCTGTGCACCGGCCCGAAGCTGTCCGCCATCGTTCCTCCCCCTGAAGGCCGTGGCCTGAATTCGTGTTCGGTCCTTCAACCTCTGCTCTTGAACCAGAGGTTGGCGTGCACGCCATGATTTCATGCCCGGGCGACGACGCGGTGATCCCGTGGGAGCACGGGGGTGCCCCTGGGGGCGCATGGGGCGCTCCAGGGGCACCGTGACGGACAGATATGGGTGTGGTCCTGCGGCTGTGGGTCAGCCGCCGAGGGCACCACCGGCGCCGCCACCCTCGGCGAGCGGGTCGCTCTCCAGATGGATGACGCCGTAGTCGTACGCGTGCCGCCGGTAGACGACACTCGGCTGCTTCGTGTCGGAGTCGACGAACAGATAGAAGTCGTGACCGACGAGCTCCATCTCGTAGAGCGCCTGGTCGAGGGTCATCGGGGCGGCCCTGTGCGTCTTCTCCCGGACCACCAGGGGGCCTTCGCCCTGCACTTCGATCGAGCCCATCATCGTGGTGGGCACTTCACCGGTCTCGTCGGCGACCAGCTGGCCGTTCCCGTTGAGCTGGGCCACGCCCGGCACCACGTCGGCCACCTCGGCCGCGGACAGCCTGCCGTTGCCGCGGCGCGTGTACCGCTTGTCGTGCTGCTTGCGCAGTCGCGCCTCGAGCTTGCCGTGGGCGAGGTCGAGTGCTGCGTACGGGTCGCCTGCCGCCGCTTCCGCCCGGATGACCGGGCCTCGGGAATGGACGGTGATCTCCACACGGTCGGACCGGTCGGCCTGCCGCGGGTTGTGCTCCTTGGACACCTCGACGTCGAGGCTGATCACCTTGCCGTCGAGCTTCTGGATCTTCTCCAGCTTCAGCTTCTCGGCCACGTGCTTGCGGAACCGCTCGGGCACCTCGGTCTTGCGGCCCTTGACGACGATGTCCACGCAGAACTCCGTTCCCGGATCGCTCAGATCGGCTCCTAGGCCGCTGAGCTTCTCCCTTTGCACCAGACTCCGGTGAATGCCGGAGTCTCGGACTTGGCGACGTTCACCTCCTCCTCCCCAGCCGGGGAGATCCCCACCCCACCAATCTGAGGTTAATTCGCCCTGAACTCCTGTCCTGTAGGCGCACCCGTGCATTCGGTGAGGCGTAGCATTCGCCGTTCCTCACAACCGAACATAGCTCGTTCGGTCGGGTGTCGGCACCCGCTGCAGCCACATACCTCCGTACGGGTGTTTTCACCTCTCATCACCTGCAACGATGCAACTCACCAGTCGGTTCCGGTTTATATCGAACGACGACGTCGAACAGGCGACCACCGCGGCCGCGGGCCGTACGAATCGGCTCTCCGTTCCGCCGCCGCCCGAGCTCGAGATGAACGGCGGGTGTGCGGCGCCGAGTGCCCGCGCCGCCTCCGCCAGAGAGGCGCCCGTCGTCATCAGATCGTCCACCAGCACCACCTGCCCGCGCTCGACGAGCCGCACACCCCCCGCCACGATCTCCAGCGCCCCGGCCAGGTTGGCGCGCCGCGCGTGGGCGGAGAGCCCCGACTGGTCCGCGACTCCGCGGCGCTGACGCAGCACGGGAATCACCCGGGCGGCCCGCCCCCGACGGCGCAACCGGCCTGCGGCGGCCAGCGCGATGCGGCGGGTCGGATCGTGGCCACGTGCCCGCACCGAGCGACGGGACGAGGGCACCGGTACAAGGAGAAGGGGGAGCGCCCCCGGGCCGTCACAGTGCCCGACAGCGGCTTCCACGGCGCCCGCGAGCGCGGACCCGAGTGGCCCGGCCAGGGAGAGCGCGCCGCGTTCCTTGTGCGCGAGCAGCACGGAACGCACGGCGCCGGCGTACGGAGCGGCGGCATGCACCCTCGGCAGCCCGGCCGGCTCGGGGAGCGGACGGACCCGGCGCGGCCCCCGTCCGGTCAGCTCCGCCCGGCAGGACGGGCACAACTCCGTACGCGGCCTGCCGCAGCCTCCGCAGGCGACCGGCAGCACCAGTCCGGCGATCTCGCGCCACCACCCCCGCATGGCTCCACTGTCCTCCTGACCGACCGGCCCGGCCACCCCTGTGGACAGCGGCCCCGGCCTCCTGTGGACAACGGGCGGCCCGGACGGCACGCAGCGGCTTCCCCGGGATCACCCGGGTGGTCGGCTACCCCGGGTAGACCGGCGCGGAACCCGCGACCTTGACCAGTCGCTGCCAGTTCGCGCCCGGCACGAGCCGCACGATGCCGTCGTTGCCGGAGTCGGCCACCACCGGGGCCTTGTCGTCGTTCGGCGCGGCCACCGCCCTCACCCCGTTGACCCCCGGCAGCACCGAGGTCGCCGAGGTCGCCCCGTCCGTCTGGACGTACCGGACCTGCTGGACCCCGCCGGCCTCCTTGCCGACCACCACGAGCCTGCTCGGACCGGCCCAGGACACGGCCGTCACGGCCTCCATGCGCGGCGCCACCGGCTGCAGGTCCGCGACCGACACGGTCGCCCCCGCCCCGTCGGCCTCGCGCTCCACGCGCCCGATCTTCAGCGCGGTGCTGCCGTCCTTCTCCTTCAGGACCAGGGCCATCCGCACACCGTCGGCCGAGACCCGCAGCGACTGGACGCGCGCGCCGTCCGTCAGCCAGGGAGCCCGTACCTCCACGGGCGTGCCCTCGCCGTCCGGCACCATCCACAGCCGCGGCTTCACCGGGTTGCGGTCCGCGACCCACAGGTCGCCGCGCCCGTCCCAGCTCGGCGCGGACAGCCGGTCCTCAGGCCTGGCCGCGGTACTGGTCACCAGCGCCGGGCGCAGCTCGTGGTCGGTGAGGATCGATGCCACGCGCAGCTCACGCCCGTCCTTGCCGACCCCGGCCGCACGGCTCTCGTCCCGGTCGACCGCGACCGACCGCAGCGGCGTCGCGCCCTTGCCGAACGGCCCCGGCGTCACGTCCGCCTGCGCGTCCTCCTTGCCGCCGACCGGCAACGTCTTCAGCGAGCCGTGTTCGTCGACGAAGAACGGGTTCTCCGCCAGGCCCGAGTCGCGCACGGGCGCGAACTCCTCGGCCTGCGCCTTGGAGAGCACGCACAGCCGCCCGCCGTCGGAACCCCGCTGCAGCTCCACCTGCTCGACCCGTACGGACGTCAGATCACCGAGCGTGAAGAGCAGCTGTGCCGCCATCCGCCGGCACACCTCCCCGCCCACCCGGTCGGCCTTGGCGTTGAGCGGCACCTTCAGGGTGGACTGGTCGTCCGTCGCGAGCGTGGTGACGCCCTCCTTCAGCTCCGTACCGGACGGGAACCGTGAATCGACGGCCGGCTTCAACCAGTTCGTCGGCCCCTCCAGGAGCGCCTTCACGGTCTGGGTCACCGGATCCATCCGGGTCACCGGGTCCTGCCGCTGCCGGATGTACACCGGGTCGGCGACGACCCAGTCCTCCCCCGAGGCGAAGTAGTACGTGTTGACGGAGCGGTAGTTGCGCTGGAAGTCGGCCTCGCTGAGCACGAGCCCGGACGGCAGGTGGTCGATGCGCCACTCCCTGCCCTTGCCGTCCGCGGCGGGCTGCTGCACGACGTGGATGAAGTCCTTGTACTCGGCCGGGTTCCTCGGCTGGTAGGCGTGCCGGGCGTCCACGGTCGCGATCTGCCGGCCGCGGATCGGATAGGACCGGCCCTCGTTCTCCGCGTCGGCGAGCCGGTCCGCCTGCTCACGGTCCGGCGCGGTCGTCAGCACGGTGATGCTCTGCTCCGGCTTCCAGGCCCGCGCCGCCTGGTTCGTCAGATACTTCCTGGCCGTGGCGAAACCCGGATCGTCGCTGGTCATCGCCTCCAGGAAGCCGTCGACGATCTCGTCGGGCCGCGCGTTCTCCCGCGGCTGCACGGCGTAGACCCGGACCTGCGAGTCGCCCGGATTGGACGCCTTCACCTGCTGGACGTCCCCGCTGTCGGGCATCGTCGCGCAGCCGGCCACCAGCAGCCCTCCGCACGCCAGCAGCAGGCTCGTCCGCACCGGGCGGGCGGACGAGCGCGCGGCAGCGGCCGCCCCGCTGTCGACGGCCGCCTTCCGCTCTCCTCGGAAGTCAGCACCCACGTGTCCCGTCCTCCCCCTCGGCGTGCGTCGACGCCCTCGCCTCGCTACTGCTGTCCGCCTCGGTCGTCGCCCGCGCGACGACCCGGGCGCCACTGCCCGGCAGCGCCGTCGGATCCGCCGTGGCCCGCGGCGCCGGCGGCATCCGCGGCGGTACGGACAGGGCGGGGCGGTCCCCCGCGGGCTGCACCGGCAGCGCCACCTGACGCCGGTCGCCGTCCCCCGCGCGCCCTTCGGTCCGCCCCTGGGCGGGGGTCCGGACCTGAGCCTGCTCACGGTTGCGCCGCGAGTCCTCCGGCTCCAGGGGGATCGGGGATCCGCGCAGCGGCTCGTCCGCGGTGCGCGGCAGGGTGAGCCGGAACTGCGAGCCGCCACCGGGCTCGCCCCAGGCCTGGAGCCAGCCGCCGTGCAGCCGCGCGTCCTCCACCGCGATCGACAGGCCGAGGCCCGTCCCGCCGGTGGTACGCGCGCGTGCCGGGTCAGCCCGCCAGAACCGGTTGAACACCCGGGTCGCCTCGCCCGGCTTGAGTCCCACCCCGTAGTCCCGCACGGCCACCGCGACGGCCCCGCCGGCCGCGGCCAGCTTGACGATCACGTCCCGGCCCTCGCCGTGCTCGACCGCGTTGACCACCAGATTGCGCAGCACCCGCTCGACCCGCCGGGCGTCGGCCTCGGCCACGACCGGCTGCTCGTCGCCGACGACGACGATCCGGCCGCCCTTGCGCTCGGCGAGCGGCTCGGCACCGCCGATCACCCGCCGTACCACCTGGCGCAGGTCTATCGGCTCGGCCTCCAGGGCCGCCGCCCCCGCGTCGAAGCGGCTGATCTCCAGAAGATCGGCGAGCAGCGACTCGAAACGGTCCAGCTGGTCGCCGAGAAGCTCGGCGGAGCGCGCCGTGACGGGATCGAAGTCGACGCGGGCCTCATGGATGACGTCGGCCGCCATCCGGACCGTCGTCAGCGGCGTACGCAGCTCGTGCGACACGTCCGAGACGAACCGCCGCTGCATCCGCGACAGCTCCTCCAGCTGCTGGATCTTGAGCTGGAGGTTCTGCGCCATCTTGTTGAAGGCCTCACCGAGCCGGGCGATGTCGTCCTCGCCGGTGACCTTCATCCGCTCCTGGAGGCGGCCCGCGGAGAGCCGCTCGGCCACCCCGGCGGCCATCCGCACGGGGGTGACGACCTGGCGGACGACGAGCCAGGCGATGGCCCCGAGCAGGACGACCACGAAGAGCCCGGCGGTCGCCAGGGTGCCCTTGACCAGGGTCAGGGAGTCCTCCTCCTGCGCCAGCGGGAAGAGGTAGTACAGCTCGTACTGGGTGCCCTCGGCGTCGTTGAGCCGCTTGCCGATCACCAGCGCGGACTCGGCTTCCTTGCCGTTCGTGTAGTGGATCCGCGTGTACTTCTGGAACGTGCCCGCGCCCTGCGCGACGGAGTGCCGCAGGTCGCCGGGGATGCTGGTGTCCGGATTGACCTCGCCGGAGGCGCGAGCGCCACGGCTCGCGGGCCCGTCGGAGTCCTCCATGGAGAGCGCGACCACGTTGAACGCGCTCTGGCCACCACTGGCGAGCTGCTCGACCAGCGTGGAACGCCAGGTCAGCGAGGAACCCGCGCGCCCGCCGTCCTGCCCGCCCGGACCGGACGGCGTGGTCGCCGCCCTGTCCTGGGCGGCGGAGAACCCGCCGGCGGCCTGGCTCTGGGCGGCCCTCTCCTTGGCGTCGAGGAGGCCGTTACGCACCTGGCCGATGACGACCAGGCCGAGCAGCAGCACGACGCCGAGCGACATCAGCAGGGTGCCCGCGACGACGCGGAGCTGGATGTTCCGCCGCCACAGCCGTACGGCGGGGAGCAGCGGACGCCGCATCCATCGGGCGAGGAGCCGGAGGGCCGACCCACCCGGCGTACGGCTGTGAAGCAGACGGCCGAATCGCGAGCCCCCCCGTCCCGGTCCGGCAGCCCGCCCCGACCGGACTCCCGGGTCCCCGGGCTTCGGAGCAGTACTGCCAACGCTCATGTCAGCTCGGCCCCGCCTTGTACCCGACGCCGCGGACGGTCACCACGATCTCCGGCCGCTCCGGGTCCTTCTCGACCTTCGAGCGCAGCCGCTGGACGTGCACGTTCACCAGCCGGGTGTCGGCAGCGTGCCGGTAGCCCCAGACCTGCTCGAGCAGGACCTCACGGGTGAACACCTGCCACGGCTTACGGGCCAGGGCGACCAGCAGGTCGAACTCGAGCGGCGTGAGGGCGATGGACTGCCCGTCCCGCTTCACCGAGTGACCGGCCACGTCGATGACCAGGTCGCCGATGGCGAGCTGCTCGGGCGCGGGCTCCTCCGACCTCCGCAGCCGCGCCCGGATACGGGCGACGAGCTCCTTCGGCTTGAACGGCTTGACGATGTAGTCGTCGGCCCCGGACTCGAGACCCACCACCACGTCGACGGTGTCGCTCTTGGCGGTCAGCATGACAATGGGCACGCCGGACTCGGCCCTGATCAGCCGGCACACCTCGATGCCGTCCCTGCCGGGCAGCATCAGGTCCAGCAGCACCAGGTCCGGCTTGGCCTCGCGGAATGCCGCGAGCGCCTTGTCACCGTCCGCGACGAACGACGGCTCGAACCCTTCACCCCGCAGCACGATGCCGAGCATCTCGGCCAGTGCGGTGTCGTCGTCGACGACGAGAACGCGTCCCTTCATATCGACATCATCCCATTTCCGTATCAGTCTCAAGGCGGCTGGTGAGATACCTCACCGACCAGCGGCAACGTCGGTGATCGTCCACCGCACGTCGCCCCTGTGCGTGGGCGCTGATGTCGGACATGGACCCGTAGCCCCCGTCGGCCGTCCTGAACCGTACCCCGAGCACCCGTCCCTGGCCCATGACCGAACCCGGCCCCGCCCCCTCACCACCGGTGAAGCGCGGGTTCCGCGCACGGTTTGCGGTACTGAGCGGTCATCCGCCCCTTCTGCGCCCCGCCCCGCCGAGAACCAAAGGTCAGAAGGTGGTAGCGGCCCCGGCCCACCGGCGGGCCCCTCGTGGCACGATGACTCACGGCCCGCCACCCCGCACGGGGATCGGCCACTGAGACCGCGCCGGCTGTCCGAGCCGGCCCCGCGACCATTCCTCGAGGTGGACGACCGTGAACGACACTCCGGGCTGGACCTCGCCCGGATCTGCTCCCTCCGACGGCCAGGACGGTTCCGGGGTCCCCCGGCCCACCACGCCCGGTGACGCGAACGGCTCCGCCCCCCAGTGGTCCAAGGACCAGCCGCCCGCCGGCCAGTGGTCCCCGCCGACCGCCCCCGTCCCGGGACAGGGCGGACCGCCCGCCCCCGGACCGGCCCAGAACTGGGGCGGCCACCCGCCGCACGGGAACTGGGGCAAGCCGCCGGCCGCCAAGCCCGGAGTGATCCCCCTGCGCCCCCTGGGCCTGGGCGAGATCCTCGACGGCGCGGTGTCGACGATGCGCACCTACTGGCGCACGGTCCTGACGATCACGGTCACCGTCGCGGTGGTCTCCCAGGTCGCCGACATCCTCGCCCAGCGCTACCTCGTTCCGACGCCGCCCGAGATCAACCCGGACGCGAGCCCGAGCGAGGCCATGGCCCAGCTCGGCGACACGCTGCAGACGAGCCTCATCGCCTCCGTTCCGGCAATCCTCATCCTTCTGATGGCCACCCTCGTGAGCGCCGCCTTGCTCACGGTGGTCATCAGCCGCGCCGTCCTCGGGCGGCCGGTCTCCATCGGTGCCGCGTGGCGGGAAGCCCGCCCCCGGCTGCTCCAGCTGCTCGGGCTCACCCTGCTGCTGCCCCTGATCGGCGCGGCCGTCATGCTCGTCGCGCTGCTGCCCGGCACCCTGCTCGGTGACGAGGCCGGCGGCGCGCTCGTCGCCCTCGGCGCGCTCGGCGGCCTGGTGGCGGTCGTCTGGCTGATGGTCCGCTTCAGCCTTGCCTCCCCGGCCCTGATGCTGGAGCGACAGGGCATCGTGGCCTCCCTGAAGCGCTCGGCGAAGCTCGTCCAGGGCTCCTGGTGGCGCATCTTCGGCATCACGCTGCTCACACAGCTGCTGCTCTTCATCATGGCGATGATCATCGCGATCCCGTTCGCGATCATCGGGATCGCCGCCGACGGCCAGGGATTCAGCGGCCTGGTCTCGGGTTCCACCCCCGAATTCGGCTGGACGTTCCTGATCGTCACCGGCATCGGAGGCGTCATCACCAACGCGATCGCCTACCCGATCTCGGCCGGGGTGACCGTCCTCCTCTACATCGACCAGCGCATCCGTCGCGAGGCCCTGGACCTCGAACTCGCCCGCGCCGCCGGTGTCCCCGGCTACGGACCCGCCCCCGGCGACCCCGCCACCGGAGGCTGACGGGGTGATCCACACGGGGGGCACGACCACGGCGCGGCTGCCGCTACGCGGCGCCGACGACGTACCGGTGGACGTACCCCGCGTCCCCGCCCGGGAGGCGGCGGAGCGGGAACTGTCCAAGCCGATGTACCACGAAAACGACCCGAGCCTGCTCGAACGGGGCGTCGACCGCTTCCTGAAGTGGGTCGGCGGGCTCTTCGACGCCGCCTCCGGGGCAACCCCGGGCGGCCTGCTCGGGCTTCTCGCCATCGTCGTGGTCGCGCTCGCCCTGGTCGGTGCGCTCTGGTGGCGGCTCGGTACCCCGCAGCCCGGCTCCTCCACCGGCGGCGACTCCCTCTTCGACGACGGCCCCCGCACCGCCGACGAACACCGGACGGCCGCCGCCCGGCACGCCGCCGCCGGCCACTGGAACCAGGCCCTCCAGGAGCGGATGCGGGCGATCGTCCGCTCCCTCGAGGAGCGCACCCTCCTCGACCCCCGCCCCGGACGCACGGCGGACGAGGCAGCCGCCGAAGCGGCACGCAGTCTGCCCGCGCACGCCGACGAACTCCGCGCCGCGGCCCGCTCCTTCGACGACGTCACATACGGCGGCCGCACCGCCGACGAGTCCGCGTACCGCCGCGTCGAGGCACTCGACAGCGCCCTGGAGCGGACCAGGCCGACCCTCGACGCCGCTGCCGCGGGAGCCCCCGAATGAGCCGGCCGCCGACGAGCGCCACCTCGACCTCGCTCCGCCCCCGCCAGATATGGGGGCGGGCCCGCGTCGTCCTCCTCATTCTCGGACTGGTCGTCATCGGCGGCGTCCTCCTCGCGGCCGTGCGCTCCACCGACCACCACGGCCACCTCGATCCCCGCTCCGCCGACCCCAACGGCAGCCGCGCAGTCGCCGAGATCCTCAAGGCACAGGGCGTCACCCTCCAGGTGGTCACGACCCTCGACGAGGTGACCGCCGCCACCGGAGGCGACAGCACCCTCCTGGTCACGACCCCGGACCTGCTGACCGGCCATCAGCAGTCCACGCTGCGCCAGGCAATGAGCGCCTCCGACGGCCGCACCGTCCTCGTCGGCGCCGGCCACCCCTCGCTCGACACCCTGGCCCCCGGCGTCACCGCCGCCCCCAGCACGTCGGTGACGAGCCGAGAACCCGCCTGCGCCCTCCCCGCCGCCGTCAGCGCCGGCCCCGTCGACCTCGGCGGCGAGCGATACACCACGGACGTCAGCGACGCGACCGCCTGCTACCCCGGAGGCGGCCTGCCCACCCTGGTCGTCCTCCCGACCCCGGGCGGCGGTGACACCGTCCTCCTCGGCTCCCCCGACATCCTCTTCAACGAGCGTCTCGACCAGCAGGGCAACGCCTCGCTCGCCCTGCACCTCCTCGGCTCCCGCCCTCATCTCGTCTGGTACCTCCCCTCTCTCTCCGATGCATCCGCCACCGAGGGCGAGACCCCCGAGAGCACCACCGACGGCTTCCTCTCGCTCGTCCCCTCGGGCTGGCTCTGGGGCACACTCCAACTCGCCCTTGCCGCCGTCCTCGCCGCCGTCTGGCGAGGCCGACGTCTTGGCCCGCTGGTCACCGAACCCCTCCCTGTGGCCGTCCGCGCCTCCGAAGCCACCGAGGGCCGCGCCCGCCTCTACCGCAAGGGCAACGCGCGCGACCGCGCCGCCACCGTCCTGCGCACCGCGACCCGCACCCGGATCGCCCCTCTCCTCGGCGTCGCTTCCCAGGACGCCCACGCGCCCGAGACCCTGCTCCCCGCGCTCTCGGCCCGGCTCTCCGGAACCACCGCGGACGCCAGGGACCTTCTCTTCGGCCCGGCTCCCACCGACGACGCCGCTCTCATCCGCCTGGCTGACCAACTCGACGCCCTCGAAAGAGAGGTACGCACCTCATGAGCGCCCCGACCCCCGAGACCGCCACGAACTCGGACAGCGCCCGCGCCTCCCTGGAGGCCCTGCGCACCGAGATCGCGAAGGCGGTGGTCGGCCAGGACCCCGCCGTCACCGGACTCGTCGTCGCCCTCCTCTGCCGGGGCCACGTCCTCCTCGAAGGCGTCCCCGGCGTCGCCAAGACGCTGCTGGTCCGCGCGCTCGCGGCCACGCTCGAACTCGACACCAAGCGAGTCCAGTTCACCCCCGATCTGATGCCGAGCGACGTCACCGGCTCACTCGTCTACGACGCCCGCACCGCGGAGTTCTCCTTCCAGCCGGGCCCGGTCTTCACCAACCTGCTGCTCGCCGACGAGATCAACCGCACACCCCCCAAGACCCAGTCCTCCCTCCTGGAAGCGATGGAGGAACGTCAGGTCACCGTCGACGGAACCCCCCGTCCCCTGCCCGACCCGTTCCTCGTCGCCGCCACCCAGAACCCCGTCGAATACGAGGGCACCTATCCACTCCCCGAGGCTCAACTCGACCGCTTCCTGCTCAAGCTGACGGTCCCGCTGCCCTCCCGCGCGGACGAGATCAACGTCCTGACCCGGCACGCGAACGGCTTCGACCCCCGCGATCTCAAAGCCGCCGGAGTCCGCCCGGTCGCCGGCCCCGCCGAACTCGAGGCCGCCCGCGATGCCGTCGCCAAGACCTCGGTCTCCCCCGAGATCGCCGGCTACGTCGTCGATATCTGTCGTGCCACCCGTGAATCCCCCTCACTCACCCTCGGCGTCTCTCCCCGAGGCGCCACCGCCCTGCTCTCGACCGCCCGCGCCTGGGCCTGGCTCACCGGCCGGGACTACGTCACCCCGGACGACGTGAAGGCCCTCGCGCTCCCCACTCTCCGCCACCGCGTCCAACTGCGCCCCGAGGCCGAGATGGAGGGCGTCACCGCCGACTCCGTCATCAACTCGATCCTCGCCCACGTCCCCGTACCCCGCTGAGAACGGCGCCCCATGGCCCTCACCGGACGAACCGCGCTGCTCGCCGCCCTGGGATCGCTCCCCGTAGGCATCCTCGCCCCCAGTTGGACGGGGATGCTCGCAGTGAACGCGCCGCTCTCACTCGCAATTCTGTGCGACTACGCGATGGCCGCGCCAGTGCGAAAGCTTCAGTTCACCCGAAGTGGTGACACAACAGTTCGACTGGGTGACGGCGCCGACGTACAACTCACCGTCACCAACCCGTCCCGTCGGCGCCTCCGCGCCCACCTCCGCGACGCCTGGCCCCCCAGCAGCTGGCTTCCCGGCACCGAACAGGCCGCCTCCCGAAGGAAGTTGACCGTCCCAGCGGGCGAACGCCGGGCCCTCACCACAGCGCTCCGCCCCACCCGCCGAGGCGACCGCCACGCCGCACGCGTCACCGTCCGCTCGTACGGCCCGCTCGGCCTGGCCGCCCGCCAGGGCAACCACACCGTGCCGTGGACGGTCCGCGTCCTGCCGCCGTTCACCAGCCGCAAGCACCTGCCGTCGCGGCTGGCCCGCCTCCGCGAGCTCGACGGCCGCACCAGCGTCCTCACCCGCGGCGAGGGAACGGAGTTCGACAGCCTCCGCGAGTACGTCCCGGGCGACGACACACGCTCCATCGACTGGCGGGCCACCGCACGCCAGACCACCGTCGCTGTCCGCACCTGGCGCCCCGAGCGCGACCGTCACATCCTGATCGTCCTCGACACCGGTCGCACGTCGGCCGGCCGCGTCGGAGACGTACCCCGTCTCGACGCCTCGATGGACGCGGCCCTTCTCCTCACGGCCCTCGCCTCACGCGCCGGCGACCGCGTCGACCTCCTGGCCTACGACCGCCGTCTCCGCACCCAGGTACAGGGCCGTTCCGCAGGCGACGTCCTGCCGGCCGTGGTGAACGCACTGGCCACCGTCGAGCCCGAACTCGTGGAGACGGACGCCCGCGGGCTCGCGGCGACGGCCCTGGCCCGGGCCCCGCGCCGCTCGCTCCTCGTCCTGCTGACCAGCCTCGACGCCGCCCCGATCGAGGAGGGCCTCCTCCCGGTCCTCCCGCAGCTCACCCAGCGCCACACCGTCCTCGTGGCCTCCGTCGCCGACCCGTACACCGACCACATGGCCGCCGGCCGCGGCACGATCGACGCCGTGTACGAGGCGGCAGCAGCCACCCAGGCTCAGACCCAGCGCCACCGCACCGCGGACCAGCTCCGCCGCCACGGCGTCACGGTCGTCGACGCCACCCCGGAGAACCTCGCGCCGGCCCTGGCGGACGCGTATCTGGCCCTCAAGGCGGCCGGCCGCCTGTAGCGCACAGCGACCGGCCACCGTTCGTTCACCGGATCAACGGAACACGACAGACGCCTCCCCGGCCGCCGCACTGAAGGAGCCCGGGCAGAGGAACGAGCCCGAGACCTTGCTCGCCGTGAACGGCCGGTTGAGATATTTCCTGGTATCCGCGTCACGATTCCAGACGATGTTCGTCGCCTTGTAGCGGCAGGAGACGAACGACTGCTTCCCGGTGATGTCGATGGCGTCGGTCGTCGCCGTTCCGGCGGCATCGTCGAAGGTGAAGGCCGGGTTGTTGTTGAGCGAGGCGGTGATGCCCCCGCCGCAGGCCAGGTTGCCGCCCGGCTTGTTGATCGTGGCCCGGTCGACGGTGAGCGCGCTCGGCGGGTTGGCGCTGCTGCTCGCATTGGTCCAGCTGCAGGTGTTGCCCGCGACGACGATGACGCCGTCGACCTTGAGGTCGGCGGTGGTGTCGGCGTACGCCGATGTGGACGCACCGATGCCGGCCGCGATCACCAGCGCGGCCAATCCACTCAGTGTGGGGGTGTACTTCATGTCGCTCCTCCTTGCCACTGCGTTGTGGGTGGGGGGAACCCGAGCCACCTGGCGGAGCCGCCCGGGTTCGGAGTGCGCCACGAAGGGTGACACAATGATCTAGAAATGTCATGACCCGGTCAACTCTTGGCCAAAAGCAATCGATCGCAAAAATGCCTCAACCCCCGGACCAGGTCCAGGGGTTGAGGCTAAAAATTGTTCGGCGGCGTCCTACTCTCCCACAGGGTCCCCCCTGCAGTACCATCGGCGCTGAAAGGCTTAGCTTCCGGGTTCGGAATGTAACCGGGCGTTTCCCTAACGCTATGACCACCGAAACACTATGAAGTTGAACCGCCGCGCCCCTGACCAATAGGGGGGCGTGTTCGTTACTTCAGAACTAACACAGTGGACGCGAGCAACTGAGGACAAGCCCTCGGCCTATTAGTACCGGTCAGCTCCACCCATTACTGGGCTTCCACATCCGGCCTATCAACCCAGTCGTCTACTGGGAGCCT